>CAXUNR010000054.1:0-22026 GCA_964252655.1 uncultured Acidobacteriaceae bacterium | reverse complement strand
AAATGTGGGGAGGGGAGGGTAGACATTCGAGACGGCGGCCTGTTTCAGTATAGAGAGTAGGCGTTTTTGACGTTTGGAAGAGCTTCGGGGCTGGATGTGACCCATTGGGGTGACATCCAAAGCACAACTCAACGCCGTAAGGTGGGTATATATCACCGGCAAGCCTTTCTGCGATTTAGGATGGGACAGGCTTGCCGGTGAACAGGCAAGTTGAAAGGCGAGCCGGGCCGCCGTGCCGGTGTGTGAAGGGCAGCTGAGTGTTGGGATTGCAGCGAATTGAGTTGAGGCGATGTGCAAGATCGGCGGTGTGGGAGACGGCCTGTCTCGTGGGAGGCTTACTTCTGAGCCAAGCGGGATTGTGCGCGCAAGGGATTCCGGCGGCGTCTCCGGTGACCGGCGGGCAGAGCACAAATCCGACCGCGGCGACTCCTGCAGCTCCTCAGGGCGAGACGGTTCCAGAGGCTTCGACTGTGCCGCAGGCGGCGGGCGTTCCGCGGGCGGCAACCTCGGCGAGTGCGCAGACGGAGTCCAAGCTGGCGCCGCTGAAGGACAGCCTGTTTCAGTTTGCGGGCCAGCCGATCACGGCGATTCAGTACGAGGGTGTGCGGTTTGAGGAGTCGGACCGGCTGAAGGGCGAGCTGTCGCAGAAGATGGGCGAGCCGCTCGATCCGGAGAAGGTGCGGCAGACGACGCGGCGGCTGTTTGCGACGGGGAGGTACCGGAATATCGCGGTACGGGTGGAGCGCGGGGGAGCGGGACTGACGCTGATCTTTGCCGGGGTGCCACGGTTTTATGTGGGGCGGGTACAGATTGCGGGGGTGCAGGAGGACCGGCTGGCGTCGCTGCTGGAGTACAGCACGAAGCTGAATCCGGGATCTCCGTTTACGAATGCCGACGTGCAGACGGGCACGGATGCGGTGAAGCTGGCGCTGGCGCAGAACGGGTACTACGAGCCGACGGTGACGGCGACGACGGTGCGCGACGACGCGGGCCAGCAGGTGAATGTGACCTATACGGTAGGAGTGGGTCCGCAGGCGCGAGTGGGCGAGGTGACGATTGAAGGAACGGATCCGGGGATTACGCTTGAGGAGTTTCGCAAGCAAGCCAAGCTGAAGCGGGGCAGCCGTGTGTCGCGGGATACGGCGAGCAATGCGTTGAGCAAACTGCGGGACCGCTTCCAGAAGAAGGATCGCCTGGAGGCGACGGTGACGTTGCAGCGCTCGACCTATGAGACCGCGACCAAGACGCTGAATTACGCCTTTATGGTGCAGGAGGGGCCGGTCGTGAAGGTGGAGGTGGTGGGGGCGAAGTTTTCAAAGAGTCGCCTGCATCTGCTGGTGCCTATTTATGAAGAAGGGACCGTGGACATTGACCTGTTGAATGAAGCGACCTTCAACATGAAGGACTATCTGCAGCAGCAAGGCTTCTTCGATGCGGTGGTGAAGGTGAAGCAGGACAAGCCCGCGGCGGGGGAGCAGACGGTGCTGTTTCAGGTGGACAAGGGCGAGCGTCACAAGGTGACGGCGGTGAATGTGCGCGGGAACAAGTATTTCTCGAGCGATCTGCTGAAGGCGAGCCTGAAGGTGCAGAAGGCGGATGCGTACCAGCGCAGCGGACGGTTTAGCCAGCAGCTGCTGACGGCGGATGAGAAGTCGATTACTTCGCTGTACCGGGCGAATGGATTCAGTAACGCGAAGGTGACCGCGACGGCGACGGATGTGACGACGACAGCGAGCGGCAAGCCGGCCAAGTATGCGTCGATTGCGGTGAACTTTACGATCGAGGAGGGGGCGCAGCAGGAGTTTGGCGCGATCCGTGTGACGGGCGTGGACGAGAAGAGGCAGGCGGTGCTCGAAGGTTTGCTGCAGGCGCAGGCGGGTCAGCCGTTCTCGCTGCTGACGCTTTCGGGCGACCGGGATGCGGTGTTGAGCTACTTGCTAAGCGATGGATTCGACCAGGCGCGGATTGAGGTGAAGCAAACTCCCGATGCGGGGGACACGACGCGGACCGACATTGCGTACAACGTGATTGAGGGCAAGCAGGTATTTACGGGCAAGGTGCTTGAGAGTGGGATTCACTATACGCGGCCGGAGGTGGTGGCGAAGCAGATCACGGTGCATGCGGGTGAGCCGCTGAACCAGGGCGCGCTGCTCGAGACGCAGCGCAATTTGTATAATCTGGCGCTGTTCAACGAGGCCGTGGTGGCGGTGCAGAATCCGGCCGGCGATGCCGAGGTGAAGAACGTCATTGTGCAGGTGACGGAGGCCAAGCGCTGGGACGTGACGTACGGCTTCGGGTTTGAGGTGCAGACGGGGCTGCCGGCGTGCCAGTATTGCACGCAGCAAGGCACGACGGCAGCGCAGGAGGGCAAGGCCGGTGCGAGTCCGCGGGTGTCGCTCGATGTGAGTCGGCTGAATCTGCACGGGACCGACGACACGCTGACGCTGCATACGACCTATGGTTTGCTCGAGACGGTGGCGAACCTGACGTTTCTGAATCCGCATCTGTATGGGCGGCCGAAGCTTGCGTTCCAGGTTTCGGGCGGGTACAGCAATGTGCAGGACATTACGACGTTTGCGGCGCAGACGCTGCAGGCGGATGCGCGGCTGACCCAGAAGGTGGGGCGCAAGGACTCGTTTATCTATAACTTTGAGTACCGCCGGGTGCAGGTCAATCCGAACAGTCTGGCGATCTCGGCAAGTCTGATTCCTCTGCTGTCGCAGCCGGTGCGGGTGGCTGGGCCGGGCATTACGTGGTTCCACGATACGCGTTCGCCGAGCCCGCTTGATGCGGAGAAGGGCACGTATACGAGTGTGCAGAACTTCTTTGCGTCGGGGAAGTTCGGTTCCCAGACCAATTTTAATCGGACGGATGTGACGAACTCGACGTACTACACGTTTGGCAAGAACAAGTACGTGTTTGCGCGCAATACGCGGGTCGGGGTGATTGCGTCGTACGGGCCAAATGCGAATTTGCTGAATCCGGACGGCACACCGAACGTTGCCTGCCAAGGAGTTCTGGTGGATACGAACGCGAGCTGCAACCAGGTTCCGCTGTCGGAGCGTTTGTACGCAGGGGGAGCGACCTCGATCCGGGGGTTCGGGATCAATGATGCAGGCCCGCGCGACCTGCAGACCGGCTATCCGGTAGGCGGTTCGGCGGTGTTCATCAATACTTTCGAGTTGCGTCTTCCAGCGTCGACGCTGCCGGTGGTGGGAAACAGCGTTGCCTTTGTGATCTTTCACGACATGGGAAACGTTTTTCAGCACTATCAGGATATGTTCCCGAGCTTTCTGCGGGTGCACCAGCCGAACGAGCAGACTTGCCAGAATGTGTCGGTGCTGGTGGGGACGTGCAGCTTCAACTACTTCTCGCACGACGTGGGCTTGGGGATTCGATACAAGACGCCGGTCGGACCCATTCGTTTGGACCTGAGTTATAACCTGAATCCGCCGAGCTATCCGGTGATTACGCAGGAGAGCACGCCGGGCCATTTTTTCAACAATATGCCACCGTACGTGGGCAATGCGGGGCACTTCAACTTTTTCTTCAGCATTGGGCAGAGTTTTTAGGATGAGTCTTCGTTTGCACAATCCGGGATGGATGGCGCTGGTGCTGCTGACGACGGGGTTTGCGGGTGCGCAGACGGCGCCTCCGCAGCCGCTGCGGGGGGCTCCTCCGAAGTTTGGCCAAACTTCGCTTCTGGCTCCTGGTCAGACGGCTTCTGGTGAGACGGCTCCGGGTCAGGCTGCTTCGGCGAGCAAAGCGGGCAAGGTGGAGGCCGGCGCGCCGGCTCCGACGGCGGTTTCGGACCAGCCGGCTCCCGGTGCCGGGGATGGCTTGCTGGTGGACCAGGTGATCGCGGTGGTGAATGGGGACCTGGTGCTTGAGAGCGATGTGGAGGAAGAGCATCGGTTTGAGGCGTTTCAGCCGTTTTCGTCGGTCGACCCTCCGGCGACGCGGCAGGCGGAGATTGAGCGGCTGGTGGATCGCGACCTGATTTTGCAGCAGGCCAAGCTGCAGCCGGGCAACGCCGTGACGCCGGCCGAGGCGGAGGCGCAGCTGAAGAGGGTGCAGGCGGAGATTCCGGCGTGCAAGCGCGACCATTGCGAGACCGAAGCGGGTTGGGCAAAGTTTTGCGAGGCTCAAGGGTTTACGGTTGCGGAGGTGACGGAGCGCTGGCGGCAGCGGATGGAGCTGCTGAAGTTTGTGGAAGAGCGGTTCCAGATGGGGGTGCAGATTACTCCGGCGGAGATCAAGGAGTACTACGCGAAGACGCTGGTTCCGGAGTTTGCGCGGCGCAAGGTTGCTCCGCCGAAGTTCGAAGCGATTTCAGATCAGATCCAGGTGGTGCTGCTGCAGAGGCGGGTGACGGCGCTGCTAGACGATTGGCTGCGCTCGCTGAAGGCGCAGGGCTCGGTGCGCATTATGAAGCCCAATGAGGGGTCGGAGTGAGCGAAGAGACCAAACCCGGCGGAGGTGCAGCGGCTCCGGAGCCGGCGCGTGCCTTGAACCAGGGCGGCCGGCGCAGCTTTGGCGGGAGGCTGGCGCTGGTGCTGGCCTGGCTGTTCGGCAGTTTTGCGCTGCTGCTGATGGTGCTGTTTTTGGGCGCGGCCTACTACACACGCACTCCCGACTTCCAGCGGCGCGTGAGCAAAGAGCTGGTCACGACGCTCGAGGAGTCGATTGGGGGCCGGGTCGAGCTGGGCGGGGTGCACTTTGACATTTGGCACCTGGCGGTGGAGGTGGACGGACTGGTGGTGCATGGTCTTGAAGGTCCGGGCGAGGCACCGTATCTGGCGGCGGACAAGATCCTGGTGCGGATCAAGATTTTGAGTTTTCTGTCGCATGTTTCGGGCAGTGGGGTGGCCTCGCACATCGGGCTGAACCTGCTGCGCGTGGAGCAGCCACAGGTGCACTTGATCATCGACAAGCAGGGTAGGACGAACCAGCCGGTTCCGCGCAAGAAGACGGAGTCGAACGAGCCCGTGATGACGACGCTGCTCGACCTGAAGGCGCAGGATGTGGAGCTGGTGCATGGGTTGGCGCAGGTGAACGATCGCGCAATTCCGTTCAACCTGGCGGCGCACGACCTGAATGCGCAGGTGAACTACCTGGTGAAGACGGACCGGTATGGAGCGACGGTCGATCTGCGGGACCTGGTGACGCAGATTGCGAAGGAGCCGGAGGCGAAGTCCAGCCTGCATCTGGAGGCGGAGGTGGGCCGCGATGTTGCGCTGTTGAAGGCGTTTGATTTTCATTCCGGCGAGCACTCGGAGTTGACGGCTTCTGGCGGGTTGAACCACTTTGCGAACCCGGAGTGGCAGGCGAAGGTGGATGGTGCGCTCGATCTGAAGCAGATCCAGGTGCTGGGCGGGGTGGACGGGCTGGAGGCGGGCTCGGTGGAGCTTCATGTGGCCGGGCACAACTGTTTTGTGGCTCCGGTGGAGGCGCAGCAGAAGCCGAAGTTGTTTGAGCGCTTCCGCAGCAAGCAGGAGGCGGTGACGGCGGGTCCGAAGAGCCTGCCTCCCGACCCGGAGTGCCAGGCAGGGTATCTGCTGGTGGGGTCTGCCAAGCTGCATGACGCGGCCTACCGCAATGCGAGCGTGCGGCTGCACGACATTAATGGTGGCGCGAAGGTGCAGATTACGCCGACCGAGCTGCTGTTTACGGCGCTGACGGGCTACCTTCCGGGAGGGGGCAGTGCGACGGGCGAGTTGAAGATCGATAACTGGCTGGGTGAGGTTCCGGCGAAGACTCCTCCGAAGTCGGCGACGATCCAGGGCGCGGCCACGACGGCGAACAAGACTTCGGCGGCGATTACGGGGAAGAGTGCGGGGGTGACTCCTCCGACGGCTCCCGAGGTGCTTCCGGCGCATGCTTACCTGACGGTGACGGCGGACCGGATTCCGCTGCGGACCATTATGGATGTGACGGCGCCCAAGGACTATGGCGATCTGGGCTTCGACACGGCGTTCTCCGGGCCGGTGAAGGCGGAGTGGGGCGGGCCGGCGACGGAGATCTCGGACACGGTCGTGGTGGATGCGGATTTGAAGTTGAGGCCTACCGGTGTGCGGAGGCGCGGCGCGCTGTCGGACATTCCGGTGACAGGCCAGATTTTGGGCCACTACGATGGCAAGACGGTGACGGTAACCTTGCCGCGCGTGGCGCTGAACACCCCGCAATCGACGTTGGCAGCCAGCGGTGTGCTGGGTGTGAATGCGGGCGATCGGTTGACGAAGCTGAACGTCGATCTTGCTGTGCGCAATCTGGGTGAGTACGACCAGCTGCTGCGGACGCTGGGGCTTACGGGCAACGGGAAGAAGGGTACGGCGGCGATTCCGATTGCGCTGCACGGCACGGCGCAGTTTCATGGCACGGCGACGGGCGAGCTGGCGAAACTGGATGTGAAGGGGCATCTGGAGGCGACGAATCTGGAGGTGTTGTTGGGGCGGCCTGCGCCGCCGGCGGCCGCGCCTGTGAGTGCGAAGACGAACCTGATCCGTGCGGCGCTGAGTTCATCGGCACCGGCTGCGGCACCGGCTGCGGCTGCGGCACCGGCGTCGGCGCCGACCGACGTGCACATCGATTCCCTAGTGGCGGATGCCGAGTACACGCCGCAGGGGCTGGCGGTGGGTAGCTCGACGATCACGCAGGGGTCCGCGGTGCTGCATCTCTCGGGTGCCGTGAAGCCGCGTTTGGTCTATGTGCATCGCAAGCCGACGTATGTATGGGACGACGGTACGAGCGTGAATGCGAAGGTGCAGCTCGGGAATGCGAAGGTGCAGGATCTGCTGACGATCGCGGGGCAGCAGAAGAGTGTTCCGGTGACGGGGACGATTGATGTGAATGCCCAGGTGGCGGGGACGTTCGGCAATCTGAACGGCGGCGGGTCGATTGCGCTGGTGAATGGGGTGGCGTACGGCGAGCCCTATGACGCGGTGAACGTGAACCTGACGGTGACGGGGAAGGATGTGGAGGCGTCGCAGGTCTCGGTGCGGCTGCACGGGATGACGGTTGCGGGCAGTGGCGGGTATGACCTGGGCAACAAGCATTTTCACGGGCACCTTCAAGGCGACAACCTGCAGCTTTCGAAGTTTGCGACGGTGCAGCAGCAGAAGATCAACGCGGACGGCGTGATCAGCCTGGTGGCGGATGCGAACGGCACGATCGAGGAGCCGAACCTGAAGGCGGACTTGAAGGCGACGAATCTGGTTGCGGATGGACAGCCGATCGGGAATGCGACGCTGGACGCGTATAGCCGGGGCAAGCTGGTGTTCTACAACCTGCAGACGGCGCTGCTGGGCGCGCAGGTGACGGCAAATGGGCAGACGGAGCTGACGGGGAATTATCAGACGACGGCCAAAGTGACGCTGTCCGGGTTGAACGTGGCCAAGGTGCTGGCGGCGTTTTCTCCGGGCAGCGGGGTGCAGACGACGTCCGAGATTGCGGGTACGGTCGAGATCAGCGGGCCCGCGGCCAAGCCGATGGGATTGACGGGACGAGCGCAGTTCAGTGCGTTCTCTGTGACGGCGCAAGGCTTGACATTCAAGGCGGCGCAACCGCTGACGATTGGGCTGAAGAATGGTCTGGCGACGCTCGACCAGGTGCACATTACGGGACCGGATACGGATTTGCGCGCGAGCGGATCGGCGCAGGTGTTCGGGGCTATCAATCCGAAGACGAAGCAGCCGGACTTCAAGAGCGGGCGGCTGGATATCCAAACGCTGGGCAGCGTGTCGATGGCGTTGGCAAAGACGTTCGATCCGGACCTGATCACGAGCGGCAAGGTGGTGTTCTCGGTGGGTGCGGGGGGGACGCTGGGCGATCCAGAGCTGACCGGTAAGGTGCAGTTCCAGAACGTGAATGCGGCGGTGGAAGGGATTCCAAACGGCCTGAGCAATATGAATGGGACGCTGGTCTTCAATGAGAATCGGCTGAACGTCGAGACGCTGACGGCGATGACCGGCGGAGGGCAGCTGAAGGTCAAAGGATTCCTGACCTATCGTGAGGGGCTTTATGCCGACCTGACGGCGACGGGCGAGACGGTGCGGGTGCGTCTGTATGGATTGAGCGCGACGTCCAACACGACGCTGCGTTTGCAAGGGGGGAGCTCGGGCGCGCTGCTGAGCGGCAATGTGCTGCTGACGCGCTTTGGTGTGGGTGCGGACGTGGATTTTGCGGCGTTTGCCGGATCGGGCGGGGTACAGGCTCCACCAGATCCGAGTGCGCCGTCGAACAAGATTCGGCTGGATGTGCAAGTGAACAGCTCGCCGCAGCTGGATTTCCAGAACAGCTATGCGAAGCTGGCTGGGACGGTAGCGCTGACGGTGCGGGGCACGGTGGCTGAGCCTTCGGTGCTGGGCCGGATCCAGATTACGGACGGCAGTGCGACCTTTGCCGGAACCAAATACCAGCTGCAGCGCGGAGATATCTACTTTACCAATCCTGTGCGGATCGCTCCGACGGTAGATCTGGACGCGACGGCGCGGGTCGAGACCTACGACGTGACGGTGGGTTTGCATGGCACGACGACCAATCTGCAGCCGACCTATCGCTCTGAGCCTCCGCTGAGCGAGGCGGATATCTTTGCGCTGCTGGCGCTTGGACGCACGCAGGAAGAGGCGCAGATCTACCAGGAGCAGCAGGTCGCGGCGGGAACCGATCCGACGACCAGCGCGCTGCTGGGTGGGGCGTTGAACGCGACGGTAAGCAGCCGGGTTTCGAAGTTGTTTGGAGGCGGCAGTGTGAAGATCGATCCGGCGTTCATCGGGACGTTGGGGAACTCGACCGCGCGCATTACGGTGCAGCAGCAGCTCTCGCGACAGATCACTCTGACCTATGCGACGAACGTGAACTCGTCCGCGCAGCAACTGATTGCGGTGCAGTATGAGTTCACGCCAAATCTGTTTGTGGTGGCGACGCGCGATGAGACCGGGGTGTTCAGCATCGTGTACAAGATTCGTAAGCGCTACAAGTAGACTGAACCCATGACGACGCTGGCCAGGAATACCGCCGCAACGCTGGAAATGATCAAGTGGGAGCACTCGATCTTTGCGCTGCCGTTTGCGCTGACGGGGGCGATGCTTGCGGCGAACGGGTGGCCTCCGGCGGTGAAGTTGGTGCTGATCGCAGTGTGCATGGTTTCGGCGCGGTCGGCGGCGATGGCGTTCAATCGCCTGGTGGACGCAAAGCTCGATGCGGACAATCCGCGGACGGCGATGCGGGCTTTACCGGCGGGGCTGCTGAGTACGTCGTTTGTGCTGGGATTCGTGATTGCGGCATGCGCTGTGTTTGTGACGGCGGCGGCGCTGTTGAATCGGCTTACGCTGGCGCTGGCACCGGTGGCGCTGGTGGTGGTGCTTGGCTACAGCTTCATGAAGCGGGTGACGCGGTGGTCGCATCTGGTGCTGGGGCTCGCGCTAGGAATCGCACCGGCGGCGGCGTGGATTGCGGTGCGGGGCACGCTAGAGGCGCGGGTGCTCGTGCTGGCGGCGGTGGTGATGCTGTGGGTGGGTGGGTTTGATGTGCTGTATGCCTGCCAGGACTTTGAGCATGATCGGCGGGTCGGTCTGCATAGCTTGCCGGCGGCGTTTGGCTTGGAGGGCGCGTTTCAGATGGCGCGGGCGATGCACCTGGTGATGATGGGCCTGGCGTTGTGGCTGGATCACCTGTTCGTTCTTGGGCCTCTGGGCTATGCGGGCACGGCAGTGGTGGGCCTGCTGCTGTTGTATGAGCATTCCCTGGTGTCTCCGCGCGACTTGCGCCGGATCAACGCGGCGTTTTTTTTGCTGAACGGGATCATCTCCGTGATTTTTTTTGCGTTTGTTGCGGCGGCGATTGAAGTTCACCGGTAGAGCGATTGATCGTAGAAAGCCCACCACTGGGGCGGGCTTTCAGATTTACGAGCTGAACGAAGCTGCCCAGGGCTGGATCGATTCAGCGGGATGGGATGGATGGACAGGTCAGATCGCTCTTCGACCAGAGAGCAGGTTGAAGATGAGAACAATGACCGCAAGTACAAGCAAGATGTGGATCCAGCCGCCAAGGGTATAGCTGCTTACCAAGCCAATGGCCCACAGAACAACAAGCAGAATGGTGATAGTCCAAAGCATCAGGTTCTCCTAATGTGTCATCCCGGCGATTTGCTCGCCCATGTGTATGCGTGAGCTTTGTAGTAGCTTGTTTGTAAGTTGCTGACTGCAAAGACAGGGTTGTCTTATCAAGTCTTTTGGAGGAGTTGGTTGTGGGGTCGAAGCAAAGTGTGCAGAAGCGAGACAGTTTTGCGATCCGCATCGCAATTCAGGGAGAAGCGGGATCGAATAGTCATCTGGCTGCGCTTGAGTTCGGGGAAGACGGCGAGGCGTCCGGACCGGTGCAGATTCTGCCTTGTGCTACCTCTATCGAGGTCTTCGAGAGACTGGTAGCCGATGAGGCGGAGTGTGCCGTGCTGCCCATCGAGAACACGCTGCATGGGTCGGTCTTTGAACATTACGATCTGCTGCTTGCGTACCCGGTGACGATTGTGGGCGAGCGAATGCTGCGGGTCCGGCACAACGTTATCGGCCCTCCGGGGGTCGATCTGGCGAAGGTGAGACGTGTGCTGTCGCATCCTGTGGCACTTTCGCAGTGCCGGCGTTGGCTACGCGCTCATCCTGAAATGGAAGCGGTACCAAGCTATGACACCGCAGGAAGCGTTAAACAAGTGATGAAGTCTGGCTGGATGGATGCCGTCGCGATCGCTCCGGAGTTGGCCGCGCAACAGTATGGAGCGGAGGTGCTGGTGCAAGGAGTAGAGGATCACGCCGCAAACTTTACGCGTTTTTATGTGCTTGAGCGGGAAAACGGGATTGTTTGGCCGCAAAATGCGAACAAAGTGAGTTTGGCGTTCAGCCTGGAGCATCGACCGGGAACGCTTCTAACGGCTCTGGCAGTCTTTGCCGATAAAGGATTGAACCTGACCCGGATTGAGTCGCGACCGGTTCCCGGACGTCCATGGGAGTACGTTTTTTTTGCAGACCTCCGCTACGAGCAAAGCGGGGATCTAGATCAGGCGCTTGATTTATTGATGCGATGTAGTGAACGCTTGCGTGTGCTTGGGCGGTATTGTCGTGCCGATCTCTGACAAACAAACAAAATGATTTGGGCTGCTAAAGTTTTTGCGGATTGTGCCGATATAGAGATCAGCATGGATGGCTGAGTCCTCGGTTCTCCTTAATGCATCGAACAGTAGATAACTTGATAGAGGAACACTCAGCATGCCAAATGACTTTGTAAGTGTAATCAAGCCGAGCACCCAAACAGGTGAGTCCACCAGCAAGATTCATGCGGGTTCGGTGCCTGTTTTGCCGGTGAGGGATACGGTTCTGTTTCCGCACGCGGTTCTGCCGTTGACGGTGGGGCGCGAGAGTTCGATCCAGTTAATTCAATCGCTGGGCGAGGAGAAGACAATCCTTGTGGTTGCGCAGCGGGATGCTCGTCTGGATACGCCGGAGGGCGGCGACTTGCACGCGGTGGGGACGCGCGCGACGGTTCACAAAGTAGTGAAGATGCCGAACCAGAGCCTGTTCGTCTTCACGGAGGGAAACGAGCGCGTGCGGCTCGGCGAGTTTACGCAGTTGCAGCCTTTTATGACGGCGGAGTTTGAAGCTATCGGCGAGATTGAGCCAGAGAAATCACCGGAGCTCGAAGCGCTGCAGCGCAATGTGGTGAGCCAATTCCAGCAGATTGTGACTTCTTCTCCTACGCTTTCCGATGATTTGCAGACCATTGCCATCAACATTGATGAGCCGGGCCGATTGTCAGACTTTATAGCGTCCAGCCTACCCTTTCTGACAACGTCCGATAAGCAGGAGTTGTTGGAGATGCCGGAGGTCGCGGCGCGCTTGGAGCGGATCAATAAACATTTGGCCAAGGAGCTTGAGGTTCAACAGCTGCGCAACAAGATCCAGACCGAGGTTCAGGATTCCGTGCAGCATTCGCAGCGGGATTATTATTTGCGCGAGCAGATGAAGGCGATCCAAAAAGAACTGGGGGATCTGGATGACACGCAAAAGGATATCGCTGACCTGAAAGAGAAGATCGAACAGGCGGGCATGCCGGAAGAGGTGCAGAAGGATGCGCTAAAGGAGCTGAGCCGCCTAAGCAGGATGAATCCTGCGGCGGCGGACTACTCCCTGACGCGGAACTATGTGGAGTGGCTGGCCGTGCTGCCCTGGGCGAAGACAAGTTCGGGTCAGGTGGATATTCTGAAGGCGCAGAAGTGCCTGGATGAGGATCATTATGGACTGAAGAAGGTCAAGGACCGTATTCTGGACTACTTGTCAGTGCGGCGCTTGAAGCCGGATATGAAGGGCCCGATCCTCTGCTTTGTTGGGCCTCCGGGTGTGGGTAAGACCTCCCTGGGCCGTTCCATTGCGCGGGCGCTTGATCGTAAGTTCTCACGTATTTCGCTGGGTGGTATGCATGACGAGGCGGAGATTCGAGGACACCGCCGGACGTACATTGGTGCGTTGCCGGGCCAGGTTATCCAGCATTTGAAGCGGGTGGAGGTCAAGGATCCAGTATTCATGCTGGATGAGATTGACAAGCTGGGCCGCGATTTTCGGGGTGATCCGGCGAGTGCGCTGCTTGAGACGCTCGATCCGGAGCAGAACAATACGTTCCGGGATAACTATTTAGATCAGCCCTTTGATTTGTCGAAGGTTCTGTTTATCTGCACGGCCAATCAGCTGGATACGATTCCCGGTCCGCTGCTGGATCGCATGGAAATCATTGAGCTTACGGGTTATACCGAAGAAGAAAAGGTTGCGATTGCAGAGCGGTATTTGATTCCCCGGCAGATCAAGGAGAACGGGCTGGAGTCAGAGATGATTGCCTTCCCGCGAGAGAGTGTGGCGTTGGTGGCGCGACATTACACGCGTGAGGCCGGGGTGCGCAAACTGGAGCAGCAGATTGGTACGATTTGCCGCAAGCTGGCGCGGAAGATCGCTGAAGGCCGGACGGAGAAGCTGACGATTACGCCGGAGGTGGTGCACGAGTTTCTTGGCGGGATCAAGGTGCGTGTCGACACCGAGATTGCAGAGCGGACCAAACGTGCCGGGGTGGTTGTGGGCTTGGCCTGGACGCCGGCAGGTGGGGACATTCTCTTCATTGAGGCCAACAAAATGAAGGGCAAGGGGGGCTTCAACATTACGGGACAGATCGGGGACGTGATGAAGGAGTCGATGCAGGCGGCGCTGACGTGGGTGCGATCGAATGCAGTCATGTTGGGCCTGGATGAAGACTTCACCAAGGATCAGGACATCCACATCCATGTACCGGCCGGAGCGATTCCCAAGGATGGTCCGAGTGCCGGTGTGACCATGGCGACCGCGCTTGTAAGTCTGATGACAGAAAAGCCGGTGCGTCCGCTGCTGGCGATGACGGGCGAAATTACGCTGAGCGGCGACGTATTGCCGGTCGGCGGAATTAAGGAGAAGTTCCTGGCGGCGAAGCGGGCGGGGGTTCGAGACGTGATTCTGCCGGTGGATTGTAAGCAGCAGGTCGATGAGGATCTAACTCCGGATCAGACGGAGGGAATTACGATTCACTATGCGCGCCGCATTGAGGACGTGTTGGCGGTGGCGCTGCCGAAGGATGCGATTGAGGAAGAGAAGGATGAGGTGGTGCGAGAGGAAGTACTAAGCGCTGTTGCGGCATGAGACAGGGAGGGGGCGCGGGTGAACCTGCCGGTCCGTCCCCTCTCCATGTAGAAATTTATGCCAAGGATGTTCGTTCTAAAGGTTTACGAAGATTTGAGAGGTCCTACAGATAAAGAAGGAGTTGTCGAGGCGTTTTCGGTACGGGTGCTCATCTGGTCTTAAGAATGCCACGGGTCGGCGAGTTGATAGCAGAATGACGTCTCATCGGTGATGAGATGCTTGCTTAGTTCGAGCCGTATGCCACGTAGTATTGCGGCTCCGGCGGCTTTCCGGCCAACGTAGCCCGGTGGACCTAAGCCTGCTCAATCGTGCTTCCAGAGATCTGCCGAACCTGTTTGGTCAACCGTGCAACTTGGTCGTCATCACCTTGATCCCCGGGGTGGCAGTCAGGTCTGCAGGTGGTCTAGTGGGTAGGCGGCGGGATGTACCCTTTGAGTCCTTGCTTCACTTGGCTCTGTCATTGCCGATGGACTGCTGGATCTAGGCGTGGACTCGAGCGTGCGCTATCAATATAGATCGCCGTCGCGTACGTTCCAACCCGCCGAGAGGCGATGGGTTCGCCTAGGCCGTTGGCCAGTAAGTGAATTGGTGTATCATCCACCTGGGGAACACACCAGAGCCTTATCTTCGCAGGCTTTTGCAGCCTTGGCCGCTTTCTGATGAGCCCGACGATAGTCAAATCCAGCATCCGGTACGGGTTCTTTCGACCCTCCACCAGGTCACCGAATCGCCGGTCCTAAACGCCTGGCTCTGCCCAGCGTAGAAACACCTATGCCCGCTCTTGTACTTGCCGTGGCGCTCGGGAAGGTCCGCCCAGCGCATGCCGCAACGGATGACCCAAAGAAGTCCGTTGACAAATCACCGGTTGTCTGTCGCAGGCGGCCCACCGTGCCTAACCCGACCAGGCAGCAACGGCTCGATCCGCCGCCGCTGCACCTCGTTCAACTCGTACCGTAAACTTCCCGCCCTTCCACTGCACCAAACGATGCAGTAGCGAAATTATATGTCGCTCCAGCCTAGGGCTTGTCATCAGACTAGCCAGAGGCGCATTACAGCGAAGTGGACGGGAGCGGGATCACTCCCGTGCTAACGCAGAGTTTGTTTGGGAATGACAAGAAAGGGAGCACAGCCGTTAAACGGCTTCTCCCTGAAACTTGTTTTGTACGGTTGTACCTCACAGTGGAACTTCGTAATTGGAGCACCCTGGGGTTGGTGGTTTTGAGATTGTCTCAGCCAAGCTGCTGCTTGCGGCCGACGAGTAAACACTCTTGGGCAGCGACTTGCTTGAATGAATTCTCTGACTGCGGCAAACGATTCCAGTTTTGTTGGGAGAGCAGAGCTATAAGGATGTGCCTTGTCGCGATCGAAGGATAGTTGGGGGCACTGCTAGAATCGACGGGAAGTTAATGAAGGCGATGCTGCTTTTTTCGCAAAGAGGAATCGCTTTTCTGCAGCAGGAGGATATATGGCGACCAAGAAAATGTCGGTAAAGAAAACAGCGGCGAAGACCGTGGCAGGCAAGAAGGCCGCCGAGAAACGTGTGGTTGCCAAGACGCCGAGCAAGCGGTCTGTGTCGCTGCCTAAAGAGGGCAAAGACCCTAAGGGTGGGCTGACAGCAGAGGGACGCAAAGTCTATAACGAAGCGACGGGAGGGCATCTTCGGCCTGGGGTGAAGGGGGTTGCGGATACCCCGGAGAAGATGAAGCGTAAGGGATCCTTTTTGACTCGGCATTTCACCACTCCTCCTGGACCAGTGGTGAAAGATGGCAAGCCGACTCGTCAGGCACTGCAAGCGGCGGCCTGGGGTGAGCCGGTGCCTAAAAGCGAGGCAGACGAGCAGAAGCTTGCGGCGAAGGGTCGGAAACTACTGGCGGCAGCGAAGAAGCAATAAAAACGTCCAGGTCTCGAGATAAGAGGCCTGGACGTTTGGTCAGTAAGTAAATTGCCGCTAGATCTTGCCGGTTGAGGCAGGCATGGTGAAGGGCGGTATCTCATTCAGTGGGGTGGTGGGCTTCGTCACGCCAATCTGCTGCATGATACCAGCTTCGTCGGAGCTTCCCCAGCGTTCGACGATTTGGCCCTTCTCGTTATAGCGACCGATTTGCATGCCGCGGGCCTTGATCTTCTTGCCGGTGGCAGGAATACCCTGGAAGGAGCCTTCCTGGGTACCCGTGACGGTGTACGCGAAGGCGACGTTGTTTTCGTCTGAGACGATGTGCTCGACTGCGATCTTCAGATCAGGGAACGCAGTGCGGAACTCAGTGAAGAAGTCAATGAAACCCTCGGGGCCCTTTCCCTGGGTGGGGGCGGGGTCGTGATCTTTTACATCCGGAGCGAAGTAGAGCTTTAGATCTTCGAGATTGCCTTTGTTGATGGCTTCGCCCATTTTCTTTGCGTTTGCCAAGTTTAAATCCTGTCCCATGTGTAACTCCTTCCCGCTAGGATGCGGGAAAGACCGAGATGGCTTCCCGGTTGGTATGCTCAGGGTATGCACGTACGTATGCTCTATTTCGGAGTGTTGAAGGAGCTTTTCGGCGTGGAGCGCGATACGGCGGAGATCCCGGCGGAGAGCTCGGTGGAGGATCTACTTGGGTTGTTGCAGGATGGGGTCTCTCCAATTCCGGCGATGTGGGGATTCATGGCTGTGGCGGTGAACCGCGAGTATGCGGGGAGGACGACGGTGCTGCAGGAGGGGGACGAGGTGGCGTTGCTGCCTCCGGTGAGCGGAGGGTTGCGATGAGAGTGCAGATTCTGGAAACGGTGTTGCCGACGGCGGAGGTCCTTGCGGAGATCAAAGACGGAGGCGATGGAGCGGTGTGCGTGTTCGATGGGATTGTGCGGAACAATACGCGCGGGCGGCAGACGCTGTACCTGGATTACGAGGCGTTTCGGGAGATGGCTTTGACGCAGATGGAGGGCCTGGCGGCGGAGGCGGTGACGCGTTTCGGGGTGCGGGAGGTGGCGCTGTTGCATCGGCTGGGCCGCCTGCAGGTGGGCGAGACGAGCGTGCTGATCGTGGTGGCAAGCGCGCACCGGGGGGCGGCGTTTGAGGCTTGCCGATGGCTGATCGATACGCTTAAGAGGCAGGTGCCGATCTGGAAGAAAGAGACGTTTGTGGATGGGGCGGTCTGGGCGGATGGTGAGCCATTTCCGGAGAGCCTGGGGCTGACGCGTTAGGAGTTCCTAAAGATCAGGCGTTAACGGTCACCTTCGGTTCGAGCGTGCGTCTGGACATGCGCGGCTGTTCAACTATCCTGCGATCAGCGATGTACGAACGCTGGAGAGCCGGATGTGGTTGAGGATCCGGGCAGCTTTTTTTACACAGCTTTGCCGCGTACCGGCGGTGTGTGTCTGACGAGGTGGATGGCTTCCAAGGACACGATGGTGCCTGAAGAGGTAAGGGTCGCGGCGCGGATGCCGGGATTTTGGCAGGATGACTGGGAGAAGCCCCGTTCTTTGAGATCGACGGTTGCGGCGCATATTCCCGGATAGTGGTAGTGCTCCCGGGCGAGCGCGGGAGTATCATTTCGCTACCGGCGTTCGTCCAAAAGTTGGGCGGGCTGTTTTCACAGTGCGCGGCCGCGCTGAATGCTTTTGGAGAAGAAATCGATGCCGAAGACCCCGAAGATCCTGCTGCTGGCTGTCTCTGTTGTTTTGGTGCTTACGGTATTTCTCGGTTTGCGCGAGAGTCCAGTGAGTGCTGCGTCGGAGCAGGCGGACGGAGCGTATCGGCAGATTGACGTCTATAGCGAAGTGCTGCGGCACATTCAGTCGGATTATGTCTCGGACCCGAACATTCCTTCCGTGACCAACGGTGCGTTGCGCGGTCTGCTCGAGTCGCTTGATGCGGACTCAAGCTATCTGACTCCGACCGACTACAAGGCGTACAAGGCGGATCGGGCGAGGGGTGAGGGCAAGGCGCAGGTGGGCATCAATGTGTCCAAGCGTTTCGGGTATGCGACGGTGGTGTCGGTGGTTCCGGGCAGCCCGGCGGAGAAGGTGAGCCTGGTGGACGGCGACATTCTGGAGGCGATCAACGGCGTGGATACGCGGGATCTGTCGCTGGCGATGATCCAGATGATGTTGGATGGGCAGCCGGGGTCGCAGGTTTCGGTGTCGGTGGTGCGTCCACGCAAGTCGGTTCCGGACAAGATCTCGATGACACGCACGCTTGTGGTGGAGCCTGCCGTGACGGAGACGCTGTATGAGAACTCCTCCATTCTCTATTTGAAGCCAGCGATTTTGGATCGGGAGCATGTGCAGGCGGTCGAGGCGAAGCTGCGCAGCGAGGACAAAGGGGGCAACAAAAAGATTTTGCTGGATCTGCGTGATGTAGCTGCGGGGGACATGCTTGAGGCGACGCGGCTGGCGAACTTTTTTCTGAAGTCGGGCACGATTGCGACGCTTGAAGGGCAGCGGGTGCAGAAGGTGACGTACGCTGCCGATCCTACGAAGACGCTGGTACCGGCGGGGCCGATGGTGGTGCTGGTGAATCGAGGTACGGCGGGTCCGGGTGAACTGGTGGCGGGGGCGCTGCTGGACTCGAAGCGAGCCGAGCTGGTGGGGGAGAAGACGTTCGGCGAGGGAGCGCAGCAGAAGACGTTTGAGCTTCCGGACGGGGCCGCACTGATCTTATCGGTGGCTAAGTATGAGTCTCCCTCGGGCAAGAAGCTGCAGGATGACGCGGTAACGCCGGGAGTGCTGGTAGCCGGGAATTTCGACGATAATGGAGGCGATGAAGACGGAGCTCCGGTGGCCGGTGCGCCAGTCCCTCCGAAGAAGCCGACAGTTCAGGTAGATGACCAGCTTTCGAAGGGGCTGGAATTGTTGAAGGGGAAGACTGCTTAGGGTTGGTGGGTTCCCATCTCAAATGGCGGGATTGTCTGAGATGGAGCACCTGGGGGTGGTGGGGTGAGGCCGGCCCACCGTGGTAAGGTGGGAAGGCTGTGAATACGCTTCTAAGTGAGTCTCGGGAGGCTGAGAAGCCGGTTTCTGCCGCGCCAGTGAGGTCCTGGCGTGTTCGCCTGCGCGAAATTGTCGACTGGTTCTGGCTGCCTGCCGGACACAGCCGAGCGCGACGTATGTTTCCCCTGCTACTTACGTTATCCGTGCTGTTCGGCATTTTGTGGGGGCTGGTGGTGGTGTATTCGATCGATCTGCCACAGATGGAAGATCTGGCGCGGTACCGGCCGAACACGACGACGGAGCTGCTGGATGTGAATGGGCAGGAGATCGGCTCGTTTGCGTTAGAGCGGCGCGTGGTGATTCCGTACACGGACGTTCCGCAGGTGCTGCAGGACGCCATCATCTCGATTGAAGACAAGAGCTTCGAGTGGAATTGGGGGGTCAACCTTTTTCGCGCGGCCGAGGCGGCGTACCAAGACATTCAGCTGCGCTCGCGTGCGCAGGGATCGTCGACGCTGACGATGCAGCTGGCGCGGAACCTATTTTTGTCATCACAGAAGACGTATGGACGCAAGCTGCAGGAGATCTTCCTGACGGTGCAGATCGAGCGCCGATTTACGAAGCAGCAGATCCTGACGCTCTACGTCAACCAGATTTATCTGGGGCATGGACGGTACGGGTTTGAGGCGGGCAGCGAGTTTTATTTTTCGAAGCACGTAAAGGATTTGACGCTGGCCGAGGCGGCGCTCCTGGCGGCGTTGCCGAAGGGGCCGGAGTATTATTCGCCGATTCGGGATCCGGAGCGGGCGCTGCGGCGGCGCAACCTGGTTCTACAGGAGATGGAGCATGACGGCAAGATCTCCGCTGCGCAGACGGCCGCGGCCAAGGCGGAGCCTCTGGGGCTGAAGCTGGAGGTGGTGCCGAACAGCATTGCGCCTTACTTTATCGAGGAGGTACGGCGGCAGCTGGAGAAGGAGTACGGCGTCGAGGAGGTGCATGGCGCGGGGCTGCGGGTGTACACGACGCTCGACATGAACCTGCAGACGGCGGCCAACAAGGCAGTGCTGGAGGGCGCGGCCAAGTACGAACGGCGGCACGGGTGGAAAGGTAATCTGCAGAACGTGGTCGGGGCGGGGCTGGACGCGGAGACGTATAAGCACCCGGACTGGTTGCAAACGGTGGCTGCGGGCGACTATGTGCACGGCATGGTGACCGAGGTGACGCCGCGGCTGGTGACGGTGAAGGTGGGGGCGCAGCAGGTGACGATGGGGCAGGAGGATTGGGCGTGGACGGAGAAGGTGTCCGCTGCGAACTTCCTGAAGACGGGCGATCTGGTGTATGTGCGGGTGAAGTCGATGGAGCTGGACGGCGCGGGCAAGGCGGCGCTTGAGCAGGATTCGGGGATACAGGCGTCGCTGATGGCGATCGATAACTCGAATGGCGAAGTGATGGCGATGGTCGGCGGGCGCGACTATGCGCTGAGCCAGTTCAATCGGGCGACGCAGGCGCAGCGGCAAGTGGGGTCGTCGTTCAAGCCGTATGTGTATACGGCGGCGATTGAGAACGGGTCGAAGCCGAGCGATATTGTGGTGGACGCGCCGACGTCGTTTCCGACGCCGAGCGGATGGTATACACCGCACAACTACGAGCCGAATTACCGCGGCGCGATGACGCTGACGAGCGCGTTTGCCGAGTCGCGGAATATTCCGGCGCTGAAGCTGGCCCACCAGGTGGGCATCAAGACGGTGATCGAGGTGGCGAAGCGGTTCGGCATTACGAGCAATCTTCCGGCGTATCTACCGGTTGCGCTGGGCGCGGCGGACCTGACGCTGGCCGAGCAGGTGGGCGCGTACACGGTGTTTCCGAATGACGGTATTCGGATTGAGCCGCACTATATTCGGAAGGTGACGCAGGCGGATGGGGTGCCGCTCGACGCACCGAAGCCTCGAGTGAACGAGGTGATCTCGGTGGAGACCGCGCGCACGATGATGACGATGCTGAAGGCGGTAACGACCTACGGGACAGCCGCTGTGGCGTCGAGCCTGCATCATCCGTTTGGAGGCAAGACGGGTACGACCAACAACTATACGGATGCCTGGTTCATTGGGTTTTCGCCTTCGGTTACGGCGGGGGTTTGGATTGGGTTTGACAGCCGTCAGACGCTCGGGGAGAAAGAAACGGGGGCGAAGGCTGCGCTGCCGATCTGGATGCAGTTTATGCAGACGGCGATTGAGGGTAAGGACGACGAGAGGTTTGCGGCGGAGGGTGCCCCGAAGAAGCATTTGGCCGTCGCGGTGACGGACGATGCGGAGAAGCCGGATGCTCCGGAGGAGAGCGCGCCGGAGACTCCGGAGGAGCCGAAGGCTGCGGAGCCTCCGGGTGCGGTGCCTCCGGTGAGTACACCTCCGGTGGTGTCCCCGCCTCCGGACCGGTAGCTTTGTGGGGACCTGGCCCGGTGGTTGATCCTACCTTCCCACCTCACGCGGTGAGACTGCGTGAGATGGGGCACCCGATCATTTTCTAGAGGTTTTGGATTCTTTGGTTCTCTGGTCATCCGAGTTTTTCCGGGACTTCGGGATTCGGGTGTTGGTCACCCGATTCTTTCTGGTTCTCGGGTTAGCTTTGCACCTCACGCGGTGTGGCTGCGTGAGGTGGGGCACTTGCGAGAAGGTTGGTGAGACGGAAGAAGTTGGTGGCCTGGCGGACGTCTTTGCCGATCTGGGTGCGGAGGGCTTCGGGGGAGGGGAAGCAGACTTCGGCGCGGAGGCGCTTAAGGAAGGTGAGCTCGAGGGTGGTGTGCTCGGTAAGTGATAGCGGGTGAAAGTTGAGCAGGTGGGATTCGATGGTGAAGGAGTCCGCACCGAAGGTGGGCCGGTTGCCGATGTTGGTGACGGCTTCGAAGCACTCTGCCGCGGGGCCTTTGCCGACGGTGAGTGAGGTGATGTAGACGCCGTGGGCGGGCAGGAGCTCCGGGTAAGGCGCGAGATTGATGGTGGGAACGGTGTAGCGTGTGCCGTAGCCGCGGCCGGAGACGGGGTGCGAGCAAACGGTGAAGGGGCGGCCGAGCAGGGCGCGGGCGCGGGAGACATCTCCGGCGGCGAGCAGGGTGCGGATGCGGCTGGAGGAGACGGGGGCTCCGCGTAGGAGGTGGGGGGCGTAGCCGTGGACGGCAAAGCCTAGTTGGGCGCCGAGGGCTTCGAGACCCTGCATGTCGGCGGCGGCCTGGTAGCCGAAGCGGAAGGTTTCGCCTTCGTGGATTTCGCGGACGTGGAGGCGGTCGCGGAGGATCTCGCGGGCGAACTGCTCGGCGGTAAGCTGGGCAAGCGTGGGCGTGAAGGGCAGGACCAGGGTGGCGTCGATGCCGGTGGAGGCAAGCTGCTCGAGTTTTTGAGGGAGTGGGGTGATGAGGGAGTGGGGG
>CAXUNR010000053.1:0-22563 GCA_964252655.1 uncultured Acidobacteriaceae bacterium | reverse complement strand
CTCTCCGGGTGCCCCATCTCAGACAGTCCCACCGTCTGAGGTGGGCCTCCACAAACCCCCACCGTACCTCCTTCCACCCCAACCCAAGTTGCCCTTACAAAACCCCTCAGCTACTCTTACTCTCATGTATGAAGACTTCACGGTAACCGATCGCTGGACAGGCGAGCCGCTCCACTGCACCTGGAAGGGCACCGTCGTCGCCATCGCGACCCGCCACGCCGACGCCACCGACATCCGTTTCGCCGTCAACGGCCGCGCCGTCTGGATCGCCATGCCCAACCTCGCCTGGATCGAGATGAAACGCCAAACCGGCAAAGTCATCACTGACCTCGTCGCCGCGCAAGCCGCCGGACGCTACCTGAAGTCTGCCATCGACTCCGGCTACGACAACGGCCGAGAAATGTACACCATGACCATCGAAGAAGTCCTCGAGCACGCCCACGCCGTCGTCAAGGAGGCCGGCAACACTGCCAACCTCCCCTCCCTACCCATCATCAACGACGACATCAAGCCCGAATCCTACATGGGCCAACTCCCAGGAGACCCCGGAAGCTCTGCCTACGCCAACGCGCCCCAACCCAACGTCAACGAACGCGTAAAGCTCTAAGAACGCCAAGGCATCATCGCCTTTTAGTTGTCATCCCCGAAGGGGATCTGCGTCTGCTCTTGCTTGCCAGGGCGAGCCTCCGCCCCGGCAAGGCGCCTCCACTAAAGCGTAGCCATATCGATGACAAATCGATACTTCACATCACCTTTGACGACCCGCGGATACGCTTCATTCACCTTATCAATAGCAATGAGCTCGATATCCGAGACAATGTCATGCTCCGCGCAGTAGTCCAGCATTGCCTGCGTCTCCACCATGCCGCCGATCATCGATCCGGACAAGCTGCGCCGATTCTTCACCAGCGAAAACCCAGCCACCGGTAGTGGCGTCTCCGGTAGACCCACCTGGCAAAGCGTTCCATCCAGCCGCAACAAAGCAAGATACGCATTCAAATCATGCGGCGCTGAAACGCAATCCAGTACAAAATCGAAGCTATCCGCCTGCTTCGCCATTGCATCCGCGTCTTTCGAGAGCACAACCTCATCGGCCCCCAGCCGTAGGGCGTCCGCCTCTTTGCCTGCAGACGTCGTAAACAGGACCACATGCGCACCAAAAGAGTGCGCAAACTTCAAGCCCATATGGCCCAGCCCACCCAGCCCCACAATGCCCACCTTCTTGCCCGGCCCCACACCCCAGTGCTTCAGCGGGCTGTACGTCGTAATTCCCGCGCACAGCAACGGAGCAACCGCCGCCAACTTCGGTTCCAGCTTCTTTGAAATCGTATGCACATACCGCTCATCCACCACGATGTGGTCCGAGTACCCACCCTGCGCCATCACGCCATCGTAGTGCTTTGCGTTGTACGTTGCGACAAAACCCTTCTCGCAGTAAGCCTCTTCATCGGCTTTGCAGTTGGCGCAAATCCGGCAGGAATCGACCATCACCCCTACACCCGCCAGGTCCCCCACCGCGAACTTCTTCACCTCCGTCCCCACCGCCGTCACGCGCCCGACAATCTCATGTCCAGGCACCATCGGGTAAATCGATCCACCCCACTCATCCCGAACCTGGTGAATATCCGAGTGACAGATCCCGCAATAAGCAATCTCGACCACAACGTCGGAAGCTCCAGGATCCCGGTGTTCAAAACTGTACGGCGTAAGCGGAGAAGTCTTCGACTGCGCGGCATATCCCTGTGACTGAATCATAACGATGGCACCCCTATCTCTTTATCTCTTATTAGATGCGACAAGAAACTCCGCCGACCCAAACAGACCTGCTACTCGCTGTAATGCAAAAGGCTCAGCACATCGTACTCCTGAAGCTTCTTCCGGCCTTCGAGAAAGTCGAGCTCGATCGCAAACCCGATCCCCGCAATCTCTCCGCCTAGCTGCCGCACCAGCTTCACCGTCGCTTGCATCGTGCCTCCCGTCGCCAGCAGGTCGTCGACAAGAATCACCCGCTGCCCCGGCTTGATCGCATCCAGATGGATCTCGAGCGAATCCGTCCCATACTCCAGGTCATAGCTCACCCGCGCCACCGGAGCCGGAAGCTTCTTCGGCTTGCGCACCGGCACAAAGCCCGCATTCAAGCGATACGCCAGCGCCGGCCCAAAGATAAAGCCCCGCGCCTCAATACCAAGCACCAGGTCGATCTCTCGACCAATATAGTAGGCCGCAAACGCATCAATCATTTGCGCGTAGCCGGTCTTATCTTTCAAGAGCGTAGTAATGTCGTAAAACAAAATTCCCGCCTTGGGAAAGTCCGGTACCGTCCGGATCAGTTGCTTCAAAGGCTCACAGTTCATCGTGCTTCCATCCGCCATCTACCAGGCTCCCTCAATCTGAAATTGCCCGAGCGTCTCAGCCTCTCGCGCCTCCAACTCATGCTCCAGCACCGCGTCCACCCGGCTGCCGCGCGATCCACGATAAAGCGCGGCCTTTAGCTCAGCCAGCTGCCCGGCTTCGCCTGCAGCCACGATCTCCACATGGCCCTCGTTCGTGTTCTTGACCCAACCGCGCAAGCCGATCTCCGCCGCCTCATGATGTACAAACCAGCGAAAGCCCACGCCTTGGACTCGCCCTCTTACGAGAAAATGCCGTACTTCTAGCGCGCCGTCCACCTGTGTAGTCTCGCATCGCTTGGCAGGCTGCGCAACGTCCATGCCCGGCATCCCTCAGAAAGCAACGATCGTGTGCCTACCCGATGCAACCTGGGCGGCTATCCGGGCGTCTGTCTACAGAACGAAGCGGCTTCGGTGCACCTGAATCCTAGGACAGTCACCGGTTGATAATACGTACGAGGCACACAACGGTCCGACTCAGCCCGTCGAAACGGCTTGTCGGCGTAACCTCCCCAACAAACGAACGGAGAACCGAGATCATGCAGACGTCCCCACGCGTCCTTACCTCCCTCTGCGCTTCCCTGGTAATGGCTACCGCGGCTCAAGCGCAGTTTTACAAGATCCACAACGGAGATATCGGCGGCGGTGCCCTCGGGCAATTCACCACTCCTCTAACTTCGAATTACACTGGCGTCACGCAAAGCACACGGGACTCGCTCGGAGGTTACTTCACCATCCGCGATCATCCGGTAGCCTGGGCCGGCATCGAGGTCAACTATGGATATACCCGCTTCAGCGAGATCTACAATGCCTCGACCTACAGCGCAAATCCTAAGACCAACATGCACGAGGCAACCGCAGCGTACCTCTTTCACCCGCACTTCCGGAAGCTGCAGCCCTTCGTCTCAATCGGCGGCGGCTATATTGACTTCATTCCTGTAGGCGGCGGACAGAACCAGTGGAGAGGTACCGGCCTCCTTGAAGTCGGCTTCGATATCCCTACCAGCAATCCGCACTTCGGCTTCCGTGTTCAAGGACGTGACCTAGTTTATCGCGCTCCAAACTACCAACAGGCCAACCTAGGTTCAAAGACCTGGGTCAACACGGAAGAACCAACCTTCGGCGTTTGGCTGCGTTATTAACTAGCACTTCTGCAAAAGAAGACCCCGGGTCAACACCGGGGTCTTCTTCGTTTTCACCTAAAGATCCAGCCCCAGATGAGCCAGTGAATTACCGAAGGCTGTCTGCATTTATCTATGGAGTATGTAGGATCAAGAGCCACTCGTCATTTTGGCGAAGCGAGAATGGCCGTATCCGCCTTTACTGCTGCTTATTTCTTTTGGGTACGTCATTCCCTATAAAACTGCATTTCCGCGAGTTAGTTACTAAGCATTCCCAGCACCAACAAATAAACCAGCCTACGCCCGACTCATATACGCGCCTTCCGCCGTATCTACCCGAATCTTCTCACCTTCATTGATAAACGGCGGAACCTGCACCACCAAACCCGTCTCCGTCTTTGCCGGCTTCGTC
The DNA here is from genome assembly GCA_964252655.1 of uncultured Acidobacteriaceae bacterium. Lineage (GTDB taxonomy): Bacteria > Acidobacteriota > Terriglobia > Terriglobales > Acidobacteriaceae > Edaphobacter. The sequence continues at coordinate 18,640 of CAXUNR010000053.1, read as the reverse complement.
ACAGAGGACGCCGTCGCCGACTTAATCCCAGGTTCCGTTTCAACCACCGTCATCTCCACCGCCGTAGGGAGCTCTATGCCGACCGCCTTACCGTCATGAAAGCTAACGCTGATTGACAGGTTCGGCGTTAGAAACTCCACCGCGTCGCCCAGCGTTTCGCGCTTCAGCATCGTCTGTTCAAAACTCTCGTCCATGAAGTAGTAGTCATCGCCGTCGTTGTAGAGATACTCCATCTTGATCTCATCTACAATCACTCGGTCGATCGGATCCGGAGAGCGAAAACGCTCCACAAACATCGAGCCCGTACGCACATTGCGCAACTTGGCCTGAATAAACGCGCGTAAATTGCCCGGCGTGCGATGCTCAACCGAAAACACCAGATGCAAATCTTCTTTGAACTTGATAATCATGCCTGGCCGCATCTGCGTAGCAGGAATCGACATAAGTGCCTCGTATCTTTTCTCAAAATTAGTAGATGAAGCGCTAAAAATGGGCGCAGCCGACTTAGCCCAACGAGTCGATTGTACCGCAGCAAATCCGCACCAGACTTCCAACGCCATGCGCCGCACCTCGGCCGGTCACACCGCAAAGCGCCGTTAAAACTTGTGGAACATAAAGAACGCGCCCGCCACAAGACAGCCGAACGCCACAAAGTGGTTCCAATGCGGCCATTCGCCAAAGTAGAAGACACGGACACGCCGAAAACTACAAGCGTGATCACTTCCTGAATGACCTTCAGCTGATCGGGAGAGAAGGTCTTTGAACCAATGCGATTTGCTGGCACCCGTAGGCAGTATTCAAAAAGCGATGGACCAGCTCACAACGATGACTTTCCACAAGGCCACGTTCTTCTAATGCAGGTGCCCGTACCAGGCAAAGGTCATACAGATGTTCGAGCCGATCAGTAAAACAATGGTCCACATAGAGATTCGATGCCGGGACTTACGCCATGTGCCTCAGCGCACAAACAGCCGCCGGAAGAAACTCCCAACCGCCGCAAATGCACTCCGATGCGGCTCCCCGGGCACCGCCGTCGCTGGCTGAACCACCGCCGCGGCAGTCGGCATACCCGCACTCTCCTCAGCAACCTTCGGAGCCCCGGGATCATAGGCCAGCGTCGCGCCCACCTGCACATGCGTGCCGCCGCTCGGGCTTTCCGCCGCCACCGGTTCCGGCTCCGCCAGCCCCTCACTCTGCGCCACCGGAAACGGATACGCTGCCGCAGCCTGCTTCGGCGTCACCGGTCCCTTGCCGCTCAACAAAGCCTCCGCCACCGACACTCCAGGCTCGCTCTCCGGAGGACACCCGCACGGCGTCGTCTCGCGATCCACCACCTCCCGCAGGCTCCCATGCTCAAACAAAACATGTTGGTTCGCCTTCACCTGGTAGCTAGCCTCGCCGAAAGAATCCGTAATCTGCAGCACCGGCGCCCTGTGGCCACGGTTGTCCACACACGTATCTCCGTTGCGCGAAACCCGCACCTCGAGATCGAGCGGCCCTGCGGAAGCCAACGTGAATCGCAAATCCGGAGTCAGCACAAGATCGTTCGCCTCCGCCTTCATATGCAGCTCGATCGCTCCCCGGTCGAGCGCCAAAAACACCGCATCGCCCGTCGACCGCGCCGCATGCAGCACACTCGTCTGGCACACGCGCACTGTGCCCCCGCGCGCCAAATGCAGCTCGGCATTCCGTCCCGCCCTCGCCGTCACCACGCTGCTGCCGCGCAGCTCAGCCACGCCCCCGGCAGGCAGCCCCGGACTCGTCGCCTCCGTGCTCTGTACGCTCGCATCCGCCAGCGAAACGCTCCCCATCGCCGGAGTCGTCTGCGCCCCCGCACCTCCCGCCACCACCACCCAACCCATCATCCCCAACGCCAGCCGCAGCTTCATCCCGCACCCCTACATCTTCAAAAAGTTTTCAATGATCGCGCGCCCGTGACTGGTCAGCACACTCTCCGGATGAAACTGCACCCCTTCAATCGGCAGTGAGCGATGCCGAAGCCCCATAATTGTCTCGCCATCCGCCGTGCGCGCTGAGATCTCCAACTCCTCCGGCAAGCCCTCCCGTTCAACAATCAGCGAGTGGTACCGTGTGCACGTCATCGTCGACGGAATGCCCTCAAAAATCGTGCGCCCATCGTGCGCTACCTCACTCGTCTTGCCATGCATCAGCTGCGCCGCGCGCACCACTCGCCCGCCGAACGCCGCCCCAATCGCCTGATGCCCCAGACATACTCCCAGAACCGGCGTGCGCGCGCCACCCGCCAGCTGGCGCGCCGCAAAGTGCTTGAGCAAACCAATACTGATGCCCGCCTCCTGCGGCGTGCAAGGCCCCGGAGAGATCAGAATCCGGTCCGGCCGCATCGCCTCAACCTCCTCCGGAGTCAGCTCGTCATTCCGCCGGATCACCATCTCCGCGCCCAACTCCCCCATGTACTGCACCAGGTTGTAGGTAAACGAGTCGTAGTTATCGAGCACAAAGACCATCCCTCCATTCTATTCCCAGCCAACGGCAGCCCAACCGCGGGCGTCTACTTTGGCTGAGGTTCCTCCCATGTTCTTCGCCCCCTCTCGCTGGAAACACTTCGCCGCCATGATCCTGATCGGCGACGGCGTCATGGCCGTAGTTCACCCACAGAAAGACGCCTTGGCCTGGAAGACCGGTCCTCAGCCTTGGCAAGACCTGATGCACGTCCTCCACCAGCGGCCCGCGCTCACGCGCACCATCGGCGTCGCACAGATCATCGGCGGCATCTGGTGGGCCATGCAGCAGGAAATGGAGAAATAAAGACATAGACCATAGACCTGATAGATTACTTACCGTCTCATTCCCCGGAATCATCGTCTCTGGCTAATCGGTATTTCGCACTTACCCCTGTTCCGCGACTCCACAGCGCTCCATGAGTCTTGAACACTCCCTTGGACATACCCCGGTCACATCCCACGCTCAATAAAATAACCGTCTTCTGCTGCGCACTCTTTGCCGCGCTATGGGCAACTTATCCTTTCGCGCGCTGCGCATTCCGCCTTCAGGTTGGATACAACGAAGGCTGGAATATCTACACCACCCAGCGCTTAGTTCATCACCTGCCCCTGTACCCCGTTGCTTACGGCTGGCAATCGGTTAACTACCCGATCCTCTCCTTTTACTTGCTAGCTCTGCTTCACCGTCTTACTCACGAGTACTTATTCACCGCTCGTATCTTGTCACTCCTCTCGCTGCTAGCAAGCTGCCTCCTCTGTGCCATCCTCGTCCGCCAACTCTCAGGAACCAAACCTGCTGCCATCCTCTCTGCCTTCTTCTGTCTAGGCCTCTTCTGCACCGACGCCGACCGATATGTAGGCATGGATGATCCACAACTGCTCGCGCAAACATTTTTTCTACTCAGCCTTTCCTTGTATCTGAGAGACCGCCGCAGCCTAAGTAACCTCACCCTGGTCGCCGCACTGCTGGTCTTCGCCGCATCCATCAAGCACAACGCCCTCGAGTTTCCACTCGCCATTCTCTTCGACCTTATCCTTCTTTCATGGCGTCGCACCCTTTGGTTCACCGCCTGCGAAACAGCCTTCGCAACTCTTTCTCTCGCGCTCAACCTCCACTTCGGCGGCCCTTACTTCCTCACGCAGCTCCTCGCCCCACGTGCTTATGATCTCCGCCACGGCCTGCACGCCGTCACCCTCGGAGTGCTGCTACCGCTGATCGGCCCCCTCGTGCTGGCCCTCATAGTTGCTACAAAACTCAGCCTCCATCCTCACCGTAGAATCGCATCCCTCTTACTTGCTCTTTCGCTTGTCCTTGGCACTCTTTTTGCCGGAGGTCGCGGCGTCTCTACCAACACTTACTTCGGCGCATTCATCGCCATCTCCATTCTTCTCGGATTATTTCTAAGTGACCTAACGACGAAAGCTTGGACTTGGACGACTTATCCCGTCTCGAAGTACACCCCGCAAATCCTTTTTGCCTGGCTTCTAGTTCCCGCCGGTTGCAACGGCTTGCTCAACCCGATTAATTTGCTCCGCCAAAGCGCGGAACGCGAAAAACGCTTTGCTCAGCAGATCGCTTTCCTCAAGCAACAGCCCTCTCCTCAGATATGTGAAGATCTGCTACTTTGCTTCTATGCCGGGCAGCCTTATCTCTACGATCCCTTCAATGCCACGCGGCTCATTCAGGCCCACAAACTCGATCCGCAACCCTTTCTAAACAGCCTCAATCAGGGCTCGTTCGGAGTCATTGAGTTAGAACAACACGAGCTAGACGATACGTCCCAAGCAGACCGTTTCCCCGCGGCCTTCCTCGCCGCGATTGCCAATGACTACCATTTGGCCTTCACAACACCAGAAGCCATCTTCTTCGTGCCCAACACCCACTCACCGCGATAGACAAAATATTCTCTACGCCCCCCGCGCCCGTTCGATCGCCCGCACCACCGCGCGCGCTTTGTTCCCACACTCCTCAAACTCACTCTCCGCCACACTATCCGCCACAATCCCCGCGCCCGCCTGCACCGATCCGCGTTTGCCCTCCATAAATAAAGTCCGAATCGCAATGCAGCTATCCAGATTGCCGCTGAAGTCCGCGTAAAACACACTGCCCCCATACACCCCGCGCCGCGCCGGCTCCAACTCCTCAATAATCTCCATCGCACGAATCTTCGGTGCCCCGCTCAACGTGCCCGCGGGAAAACACGCCTTGAACGCATCGATCGCATCCAGCCCCACCTTCAGCCGGCCCTCGACCGCGCTCACCAAATGCATCACGTGGCTATAGCGCTCCACAAACATCAGGTCTTTCACCCGCACACTGCCAAACTCGCTCACCCGCCCTACATCGTTGCGTCCCAGGTCGACCAGCATCACATGCTCGGCCACCTCCTTCGCATCCGCCCGCAAGTCAGCCTCCAGTGCGCGATCCTCCACCTCATCCGCGCTCCGCCCCCGCGTCCCCGCAATCGGCCGATACTCCACCGTCCCCTCATGCACCCGCACCAGCAGCTCCGGCGACGAACCCACAATGTGCGCCTCCGACACCCCCTTCCCCGCTCGCTCCATCCCAAACCGCAAAAAATACATGTACGGCGAAGGATTCACAATCCGCAGCGCCCGATACACCTCAAACGCCTCCACCCCCGGCTCACAATCAAATCGCTGCGACAACACACACTGAAACACATCGCCGCTCGCAATGTACTCCTTCGCTCGCGCAACCGACTTCAAAAACGCCGCCTTACTGGTCCTCGGCACCATCTTCAGCTTCCCCGCCGCAGCTCGCCCTCTCCGCCTCACCGCAGTCGCCGGCAGCGCCGCAGCCAACCGCACCTCCATCGTGCGCAGACGCTTCAGCGCCTTCTCGTACGATCCGCCGCGCGTCAAATCCGCCGTCGCAATCAGCAGAATCTCCTTCTTCACATGATCGAACGCCAGCACTTGGTCAAAAAACATCAGGCACGCGTCCGGCACACCCAGCTCATCGGCAGCCAGCTCCGGCAGCCGCTCAATCAGCCGCACCACGTCGTATGCAAAAAAGCCCACCGCCCCGGCCGTAAACGGTGGTAACCCAGCCAGCCGCGCCGGCTTATGCCCTCGCAGCGCCAGCTTCAACTCCTCGAAAATATCGCCGGCAAACGTCCTCCGCCGGCGTCCTTCCTCCACCGTAATCTGCCGCCCCCGCGCCACCATCTTCTTATACGGAGCGATCCCCATAAACGTAAATCGCCCCACATGTTCGCCGCCTTCCACGCTCTCGAGCAAAAACGCTTCAGGCACTTCATCCGCAATCCGCAAAAAAGCAGACACCGGCGTCTCCAGGTCTGCCGTCACCGTGCGATACACCGGAATCAGCGTATGGCTCTTCGCCAACTTCAAAAACTGTTCAGAAGTCGGCGTACTCTCATCATTTCGTTTCATATCGATACAACAATCCTATACGTCTCCTCCCGCGCTCGATTGATGCCTGATTTCCTTCTCACCCGCACAGAAAAGCGGCCTCGAGATCTCTCCCGAAGCCGCTGTCCATCTCCGCTGATCCTAGAAGCTCGCGCGAAGACCCATCTGTATCTGACGAGGAAGGTTACCCTGAGACTTCGTATACCCGAAGTTGGCAGTACTCTGCAGACTCAAGCTAGGATTGGCAAAATCATTATGGTTCAGTAAATTCAAGAAAACTCCTGTAGCTTCCAGATTGAACTTCTCAAACACCACAATATCCTTCTTAATGCTCATATCCAGGTTGACATACCCCAAACCACTGATCGGTCCGGAGCCTCCATCGCGAGTATCGACACCAAGGATTGGAGGCCGAACACTGTCAAATTGGCTCACAGGATTGGTAAAGATGTTCACCGCCGCCGAGCCAGGACCCTTCGGATTAGTCGCCACATTCACGCCGCTCGGATCCGCCGCACCAATAATCCCACGATGCGTCTGCGTCCGTCCTCCAGGACTGTTAATAAAGATGCAGTTCTCGGTATCGGTAAAGTTAGCACCATCTTCACCACCAAAGTTCTGCCCCTGGTTGTTCGATGTGCACTGTAACGGTTGTCCAGTCCCAGCAGTTACCACCGGCGATAACGTCCACCCGCCCGCGGCACGCCCAACAAAGCCATGCTGATCCTTGTACCACGGTGTCTGATACACAATAAAAGTATTGAAGATCAGCTTCTGGTCAAACGCCTGGCGTCCATACTGCTGGCTGAGATTGTAATTATCCTCCGCAGCCTCAGAACTGGTGGACTGATTGTAAGCTCCGAGGCCAAGAGCCTTCGAGAAGGTCAGGTTCTCTTGTAGCGTCAGACCACGGAAGTTATTCGTCTTGAATGAGACATACCCGCCATGGTAATTGCTATAGCCATACGGTGTACCCATGCTCAAACCCGTCACCACCTGCCCAGTGCCACCATACGCCGCGTTTGAAGTCGTCGTCCCCATCAAACTGCGTGGAAAGACAAAGCCCGCTCCACCCGCACCGTTCACGTTGTTGTCCAAAGCCTGCCAGATGCTGAACACCTGCTGCGTCCGGAACCTGCTCGCCTGTTTGGCAAACACCGCCGCTGTGCAGCTTGAGGCGGTTCCGCAATAGGCCGATCCCGCACCTCCAAGCGCAGCTTCGAAGAAGGGTTGCGGACTGATCGTCGGAGCCGACTTCATACAAAGGCTTGCTGAGGTTGTACAGCCCAATGCTGTTTCAATCGCGTCATACGCCGCTTCGAAGGTCTGACCTCCAAGGCTAAGGTTGTATGGAACCTGATTGGGGTTCAGCATGATGTATTCATGATGGATCAACCGTCCGATATACCCAACCTCTACGAGCATCTTGCGGTTTACCTGGCGCTGGATGCTGAAGTTGATTGTGTCGACGTCATTCGGACGAAGACTAGGATCAAGCGGTGAAGCCAGCGCAACGCCCGGTCCATCAAAGCCCGGATGGTATGGCTGCGCAAGCTTCAAAGGCAAAGCCGCGGTCGCAAGCACAGGACTAACTCCATCCAGACCTTGTCCCGTCCCAAAGCGGTAGGCGGTTGTATCCGTATAACTGCTTCCCTGCGTACAAGTGCCGGACCCAGTGTTCGGCGACTGCGCATACTTGCATTGCGTCGCTAGAATCAGCCCGGGGCTGAGCAGCGGATTCAGCACCTGCGCATCGCCGTTGATTCGTCCATAAATACGGCCATAGCCTCCGCGAATGACGGTTGCTCCGTCCCCAAACATCTTATTAAGCGCTGTATTGCTAAACTTCGGATTCCAACTCGCCGAGATACGAGGGCTTACCGCACCATAGAACGGATCATAAGGATACTTGCGTCCGCCCGCCACGTTGTTGACCAGCGCAAACCCAATCTCAGGGTTGTAAATCTGGCCCAGCGCCGCAGCACTCTTACGCGCATTCAGATAGTTCTGCACCCGAAGCGCGTTGCCGCTTGCATCGGTGAACATCACCTGGCTGCCATTTCTCTCCGTCGGCGGCATCTCAATCGCGTAGCTGATTCCGTAATTAACGGTAATACTCGGCTTCAAGTGCCACGTATCCGTCACATACAGATTGTAGTAAGGAATACTCGTATTCGCAGAAATCGCAGTCAGCGGCGCATTCAGATTGAGCGATCCGCCCACATTGGCATAGGTATTCGCAACCTGCGTATCAGTCACCAAGCCATAATAAGCATCCAGCTGTCGAGCAAAGGCAGCAGTCCCAGCTCCTACAGAAAGCAGACCGGCAGTACTGTAATTAATATTCCCGCCGCCGCCCGAGTCACCAAGCTGGTATGTAGGCGTGTAATTGATGCCGGCACCGTTATCGGTGCGCTGGTGATAATTAAAGTTATGCTGGAACTGACCGCCAAACTGAATAAAATGATCTCCCTTCAGCTTCGAGAGGTCATCGCGGAAGAAGTTATCTTTGCCATCCCAAACGCGCGTACGAATCTGTTGAGCATTGACGTTATAAGGAGAGATAGCGACAGGGAGCGCGGGACCGCTGCTTACCGTGCTCTCGCCAAGTGGCTCAATCGCGCCTGCAGCACCAACCTGCGACGGAGCGCCTGCTCCTTTCCATTGCCAGTCATTCCGCGTAAAGCTGTAATGAAAATCGTTCGTCAGGGAAGAACTAATGTTCGTAGTAAGGCCAATCACAAAAAACCATGGATCCTGCGGACGCGGAGTCAAGGCCACCGGTGTTCCTACCGTATCGCCCGGCAGCGCCCCTCCAATATCTACCTGGTTTGGAGTCAACGTCACAAACTTGTAGTAGCGATAACTCGCAAACATGTGCCACTTTTGCCCAAACTCGTGGTCCAGACGAGTGGCAAGAAAGTTGCTGCTTTGCGGAGTTCGCACGTTCGCTCGATAGCCGATCACGTTAAAACCATCGCAGTACTGGCCAGTAAGCGCACCGCAGCTCTGATCGAAGGTCCCGGCATAGTTCGCTCCGTTCGCCCCTACACTCCCAGCATTCGAGACTGGCGCAACGGGTAACTGCGTGTTATAGAAAGTGTTGAGCGTAGCATTTTGTCCGATCTTGCGAGGATCAGCGCTCGTCAACTGTGCTTTGGTATAAGTGTTCGCGCCAAAAGTAAGCTGACCTTGCTGCAGAAACTGATACGACGGCACATCACGCTCATAAGTAGCCGCTAATGGATAGCGGAACCCCTCATAATTCCCAAATAGATACGTCTTTCCACCAAACTTATACGGAGCAATCGGCCCTCCGGCAGCGCCGCCGAAGCGGCTGTAGTGATAGCTCGGCTTGGGGGTATACCCGCCGCCCGCAAACCCGCGAGGAAAGTTATTCTGCCAGGTGTTTCCGCCGATGTTGCTATCCAGGTAATACTCGTAAAGAGTTCCATGCACCTGGTCCCTGCCGCGCTTAGTTACAATCTGTGATTGCGATCCGGAAGAGTTGTTGAAGTCCGCCGTCTGCCCGGACGTAGTTACTTTGAACTCTTCAATACTGTCCTGCGGCATGGGCACCACGCCACCTGCACCGGAGATACCACCAAGCGCGCCTCCAACCGTCGAGTTGACGTTGTTCGCCGTATAGACACCCTGGGTTCCATCCATGTCTGCCGTGTTACTTCCTCCATCCAGCTGAAACGTAGCCTGATCCGCTGTTGTTCCTGCAACGTTACCTCCAGGAGTCACACCTGGCTGCAGCGTCGTAAACGTAGCGACGTCGCGCCCAATCGCCGGCAGCGAGTCCACCATCGCAGGATCCACCGTTGTACCCGTGGAAGCATTCATCGTCTGCAAATCCGCATTCGAAGCCACCACCTCGACCGTTGTGCTCTCCGCACCAACCGCCATCGTAAAGTTCGCCGTCGTCTGCGAACCCACCAGCACAGGCTGCTCGACAATCTCATCGGTCGAGAAACCCGGCTTACTCGCTACAATCGAGTAAGTCGCCGGCGGAACGTCCGGAAGAATAAATTCGCCTTCCTTATTTGTAGTCGTCTTCAGCACTGCCTTGGTAGAAAGGTTAGTCAGCGTAATTGAAGCTCCTGGAATCAGCGCGCCCGATGGATCGCGCACAGCTCCAGTCACTGTCCCGCTCGAACTACTTTGCGCGAAAGCAGTCCCCCCAATCGAAGGGAAAGAGAAAAGCGTTGCGCAGAACACTATGACCGGCCACCGAAGAGTAGATCGTTTCATTCAGTCCCCTTTTCAAGGCGTTTATCTTTCTCGAAAGCTAAACAAGAAACAAACTCGACGCACACCTCGTAGAAAGCACAGCTCCGTTGACAACTACCGGGAACAGAGCATTACTTGTCAGTGCGTACATCTGCTGGGTTGTACTTGTTCACCGTATTCAAATACAACTTGCTTTGCGTGGAAACAAAAATAAACTTTCGCCATCGCAGACATAGACAGAAGCCATCAAGGCCAGCTAGGTATCCTCGCTCTTAACGGTTCGCGCCTTACTTTATCGGAAAGTCCGGATGCAGGTATCGACCCAGAAACACGTACACCTCATGCCGCGACGCAAGCGCAAGCGGCGTGTCCATCCGATTAAAGTAATGCCCGCCCGGAGCGTTGTCATACACCTTATAATCGAATGTCTTCCCCTCCGCCTTCAGCGCTTGGATCAAATGCTCCACCTCTAGATAGTTCACGTCTTCATCATTCGTGTTCGTATGGATCAGCAAAGGCGTGTTCAGCTCCTTTACATGCGTCACCGGGGAACGCTTACGATATTCCTCGATATCGTCGTGCACACTTTCCCCAATCGAGTAAGGTGCTGTATAGAGCTCGCGATACCCTTCCGTCTCATATCCCATGCGCGCCACCAGGTCGCTCACCGGAACCCCCGCGTACGCCACCGCATACTCATGCGGATGCGCAAAAATATTCATCAGCGTAATCAGGCCGCCATGACTCCAGCCCACAATCCCCACGCGTTTCGGATCAAGCCAGCTGTAGCGCTGCAGCATAAACTTCATACCTTCGTAGACGTCATCCACCTCCAGCCCGCCATAATCCATCTCTTCGTACAGGCCGCGTCCATAGCCCGTACTGCCGCGATAATCCGTCGCCACCACCGTATAGCCCTGCTCCACCAGCTCGCGAACCAGGTGTGCATCAATCGTCGTATCCAGACTGGCATGCACACCCTGGTGCACAAACACCATCAGCGGCTGCTTTCTCGAGCGATCCAGCTTCTTCGGAATAAAAACGTAAAGGTGCAACAAAATAGGGTTATTTGCACCCGGAGCCTTCTTATTGCGTGGATGCGCCACTGGCTGTCCGGTATATTCGCATTTATCGATCTCCGCAACATCACCCAGCTTCTGATACCACATCAAGTCGTCCATGCGCTTCAGCAGCACATCTTCCGCACCGCCTCCCGCCGCGGCAGTCGCCGCCGCAGCAGCAGGAGCATCGCCGCGAGCTGCCGCAACTTGTCCATGCGACCACGGACTCAATCCAAGCATCGCCAGCACTGCGCCGCCCCACACCACTAAACGCATACAGGAAAGGAAAGCCCGCTCACCAGGCCGAATGAATAAACAAAGCAAAGTAGAACTCCTTGGCAAACTCAACTTAGGTCTGTGTGCTTACGCAAACCTGGCAAATATTTCTATCCACACTACTTTCTCCGAGCGAATCTGCCTTCGCCTTTTTTCACTCAGCTTCTACTCCCCGCGATACTTACTCCCCCCCCATACCCCCAAAATCGGCTTCTGCCCTGCCGGAATCGGCGACTCATACGTCTTTCCCGCAAGCTTCTTCGTAAATCCACCTTGACCGCCGGCACCAGCGGCGGCTCCGCAAACAAATCCGCCGCCGTCAACGCCAGCACCTTTGCCGCAATCACCATTCCCTCCTGCCCAATGCTCATGCCGGTAGAAGCCGCGGCCTGCCACGTATGCGCGGCCACACCCGGCACAAACGTGGCCGTACCAAAACCGATCGTCGGCAACGTCCAGCTCACGTCGCCCACATCGGTCGAAGCCATCGCAGCGTTCGGTTCAAACGGCCTTAGCGGCTGCACCGTCTGCGTCAGGTCCAGGCTCAACGCACCATCCGGCGGCAGCGTCTTCTGCAGTGCCAGCGCAAACTCTTTCTGCGACGCGTTCAACGTAAACCCGCCCACCTCTTCTAAATTCTTCTGCGCCTCTGCCGCCAGCGCATCGTTGCCGACGATGTTGGCATCACTGCCAATATCGCGCACCTCAAGCCGGTCGGAAGGACGCCAGTGCAGCACCACATCCACAACCTTGAACAACCCATCACGCACCATGTACACCTTGCCCCAGCCACCCTCTTCGGCCGGCATCCCGTAGTACCGCAACGTCCCCGCCACATGGTTCTTCACCATGTACTCCTTCACGGCAACCGCTGCCAGCGCCGCACCGGGCGCCCAGCAGGTTATGCCCGCACGCATGCCCCGCCGCTCCACTGACCACCGGATCGCGCTGCGGCAACGATTGCTGCGACAAGCCCGGCAGCGCATCGAACTCACCCAGAATCGCAATCACTGGCTTACCCCGGCCATAACTCGCAATAAACCCGGTAGGTTCATCCGCCACGCCGGTCTGCATCTTGAATCCGGCATCTTTCAGCTGCATCTGCAGCAGCGTCGAGCTCTTATTTTCGTGATATCCCAACTCCGCATAATCCCAGATCTGCTTTGAAACCTGAATATAATTTGGCGCGTGAACCTCAACCATTTTTTCTAGTTGCGAATGAGAACTCATCTGAGCACTGATAAAACCCGCACAGAAGATCAGCTCAACCGCCGCAATTAGGCCCGCACCGCCAAGCACACCAAACGTTTTTGTCATAGGAACTCCTTGAGTTCTTCGCGATGGCCGGCTTAAAAAGCCGTGATGCTGAGTTCATAAAATTGACAGAAGATTGATTCGATATTACAACCAGAGCACAGAAGAAAATGACGCACCTTGCCGAGTTACAGCAAGCATTCCTAAGCACGGAGCTAAGGGGTCAATCCCTTTGCATCTTTGTTGTCCTTCAAAAGAGGAAATCTGTTGGTTGTCATTCCAAAAGGAATCTGCATTTTGTTGTCAGTCCCGAAGGGAATCTGCGTTTATTTTGTCTTTCGTCTTCGTACAAATCAACCCGTTTAGCCTGCTAAAAATCCAATCTCGGTATGTGTAAAGAAAGTAAGTCGTCATTCTGGCGAAGCCAGAATCCCCGTATTTGCCTTAGTCTTACCCGCCTCACCACCGCCACTCAAGCTAAGCCTCCACCCCGACCCACGCAAGAAAAACCAGCCTCCAACCGAGGACCACCGATGCGCCAAATCCTTGCCTGCGCCCTCCTGCTCGCCACCTCCGCCTACGCCCTCGACACCGGCAGCGCCACCCCGCTCAGCGGCTACACCCCCGAGCACTCCGCCTCCGAAGTCCAATGGGAGCAAAAATTTCGCGCCCTGCCCGAGCCCGCGCACATCCGCGAAAACATGCGCCGCCTCTCCGCGCGCCCCCACCACGTCGGCTCCCCGTACGACAAGGACAATGCCCAGTGGCTACTCGCGCAACTCCAGTCCTTCGGACTCGACGCCCGCATCGAGCAGTTCAGCGCCCTCTTCCCCACACCCAAATCCCGCCGGCTCGAGCTCCTCGGCCCCGCACCCTACACCGCCAAGCTCCAGGAACCCGCCCTCGCCATCGACCCCACCAGCAACCAGAAAGCCGAGCAGCTCCCCACCTACAACGCCTACTCCGGCGATGGCGACGTCACCGCCCCGCTCATCTACGTCAACTACGGCGCCCCGGCCGACTACGAGCAGCTCGCCGCCATGGGAGTCTCCGTCAAAGGAGCCATCGTCATCGCCCGCTACGGCCAGACCTGGCGCGGCATCAAGCCCAAAGTCGCCGCCCAGCACGGCGCCGTCGGCTGCATCATCTACTCCGACCCCAAAGATGACGGCTACGCCCGCGGCGACATCTACCCCAACGGTCCCATGCGTCCCCCCGACGGCGTCCAGCGCGGCAGCGTCCTCGACATGCCCGTCTATCCCGGCGACCCGCAGACCCCCGGCATCGGCGCCGTCCCCGGAGCCAAGCTCATCCCGCTCGCCCAGGTCCAGACCATCATGAAGATCCCGGTCCTGCCCATCTCCTACGCCGACGCCACGCCCTTCCTCAAGGCGCTCCACGGCCCCGACGTCCCCGAAGCCTGGCGCGGAGCCTTGCCCATCAACTACAAAGTCGGCCCCAGCCAGGCCAAAGTCCACCTCGCCATGAGCTTCAACTGGGACCGCAAGCCGCTCTACGACGTCATCGCCCGCATCCCCGGAGCCTCCATGCCCGACCAGTGGGTCATCCGCGGCAATCACCACGACGCCTGGGTCAACGGCGCCAGCGACCCCTTGAGCGGCACCAGCGCCGAGCTCGAAGAGGCCCGCGCCCTCGGCTCCCTCCTCCACGCCGGCTGGCATCCCCAGCGCACCGTCATCTACTGTTTCTGGGATGGCGAAGAGCCCGGCCTGCTCGGCTCCACCGAGTGGGTCGAAACCCACGCCGACGAGCTCTCCAAACACGCCGTCGCCTACTTCAACTCCGACGCCAGCGGACGAGGCTTCTTCCGCGCCGAAGGCTCCCACTCCCTCGAGCACTTCGTCAACGCCGTCGTCAAAGATATCGACGACCCCAAAGCCGGCATGTCCGTCTGGCAGCGCGCCCGCCTCGCCGACAGCCTCCGCGCCACCCCCGATGTCAAAGCCGAGCTCCGCACCCGCCCCGACACCCGTCTCGGCGCACTCGGCTCCGGATCCGACTACACCTCCTTCATCGACCACCTCGGCATCGCCAGCGTCAACCTCGGCTACAACGGAGAAGACCAGGGCAGCGGCCAGTACCACTCCATCTACGACGACTTCTACTACTACACCCACTTCCAGGACACCGACTTCACCTACGAGCGCGTCCTCGCCGAAACCGCCGGAACCATGGTCCTCCGCATGGCCGACGCCGACGTCCTCCCCTTCCAGTTCGAGGACCAGGCCGACACCATCCACCGCTACGTCGCCGAGGTCAAAAAACTAGCCGATACCACCCGCACCCAGATCAAGGAGCGTAACGCCAACATCGCCGAAGGAGCCTACAAAGCCGCCGCCGATCCCACCAAGATCAGCGTCGCCCCCGCCATCGAACCCGTGCCCCCCGCCTTCGACTTCACCTCCCTCGACCGCGCCTCCGACGACCTCACCCGCGCCGCCGCCGACTACGACACCGTCTTCAACGCCCACGCCCCCCGCGGCCGCACCGCCGTCAACGCCGACCTCATCGCCACCGAGCGCACCCTCACCGACTCCGCCGGCCTACCCAACCGCCCCTGGTTCCGCAACATGATCTACGCCCCCGGCTTCTACACCGGCTACGGCGTCAAAACCCTCCCCGCCGTCCGCGAAGCCATCGAGCAAAAAGAGTGGTCCATCGTCGACACCCAGATCAATCGCACCGCCGCCGCCCTAGACCGCGAAGCGCAACTCCTCAAAGCCGCCACCAAACTCCTGGCCTCCGACTGACCCACCTCACCCTGCACTTACTGTTCCTCTGAAACGAATTTGCGTCTACTTTACTTGTTGTCATTCCCGAAGGGATCTGCGCCTGCTCTTCCTGTACACATCCGGCGAATCAGCCTTAGCGGTACAGTCCACCCTCCCACCGTCATGCTGGCGAAGCCAGAATCCCCGTATTGGCTTCTCTTTGACACAGCACAGCATTAGGAATCAGCCCTGGTCGATGAAAATAAGCGCCTCTGTCCCAATTGCCTTGGCCGCTTGCAAAAAAACTACAGGCCGTACTGCAGTACGAATCGAAAATCCCCATCCTTCGCCTCTGACATCCGCGTAGCACAAACTTCGCAACAGCCACGTCCTCTTACGGCGTTTCTAGGTAGTCAAACCACTCGAAACTCCGATACGAACTGAATGGACCGCTTCAAGGAAGATCTAGCTACTGCATCCCGAGAACAGCGGAGCAGCGCAAACCTCAACATTTCAAACCAGGCTTTCTACAATGCCTCCATCCACACGGTAGGTGCCGCCTGTCATCGCAGAGGAGAGCTCTGAACAAAGATAGACCACAAGATTGGTGACCTCCTCAACCGTGTGAACTCGCCCGTCAATGGAAGTTGGATATCGTTGCTTCACCGCGGCAGAACCGAAGCTATACAGATCCGTATCCGGAGTGGGTAGCATCGCTCTGAGTACGCTTTCTGTACCTTCTGTCATCGTCACTCCAATCAGCACGGCATTGACGGTGACGCCGGAAGCTCCGGAGATCTTGGCAAGACCGCGGGAGAGATTCAAAACCGCCGCCCGCGTAAACGCGTAGTCAAGCGAATCCGTATTGACATGGACTGCTTCTACAGAGCTGAGAAAAAGAACGCGGCCCCATCCCCGATCCATCATCTGCCGCAAATAGCCCCGCGTACAGCGGACACCCGGCATCACGCTTGCCTGAAAAGACGTCTCCCACTCTTCATCCGGCGTATTGAAGAAATCTTTGGGAGTCCAATTCTTCGCAAGGCTATTCACAAGGATGTCGCACGAGGGCTCCGCCTCCATCAGCGAGGAGCAACCTGCGGCTGTGGTCAGATCCGCTACATGCAAGCGAACGGACGCACCTGGAACCACTTGAAGAAGGCGCTCTTTCGCCGCTCGAAGCTTTTCGGCGTACCTTCCGGTAAGCACGACCGTGCTCCCGGCTGCAGCAAGGGCGACCGCAGAACCCCAACCTAGCCCCGCAGATGAGCCAGTAACAATCGCGGTTTTCCCAAAAATCTCGATCTCCATACAAGTCTTCCTCTCACAGGAAATCCCGTCCTCAAGCTGTTCTACCCTGAATTTAGGATTTGCCTCTTCGCCTTCGCTGACAGCGGTTACGACCATCTTTGCGCTCGCTGAAGCAAGACTAGGCGTGGAAAGAGACCCTGTCTTGAAGATTCTTGCGCAGCGCAGGAGACAAAAGCTGACCCGGTGTCACGCCGCAAATCTGCTTGATCCAGGAGTGCATGTGGCTTTGATCGCTGAAGCCTGTCATCGCCGCAATCTCGGCCAGGGCATGCTTACCAGCAGCGATCAACATCCGAGCACGCTCGACGCGCCTGCGCACCACATATCTGTGCGGTGTTACACCGACCGACCTTGTAAATGCACGCGCAAAGCGGAACTTTTCACATCCGGCGACACCCGCCATATTGGCAAGATCGAACGGCTCAGCCATCTGTTCCGCAATGTACTCATTCAAACGCCGCAGAGCTTCGGAGCTGAGCGTGCCATAGGAAACAGGCCTTGTCTCACCAAGGCAATGCTCTACCAAATGCCGTAACAGTGCATCCACAACACTGCTCCAAAGAAGTGCACCATTCGGGTGCCCAGCCTGTACCTCAGATTCCAGCAAAGCCATAAGCCTGGACAGGCCGGCATCGCCGCCGTTCATCTTCGGAAGCAGTTGCCGGTTGTAAAAGCCAGATTGCGTTTGAACCATTGCAAGACATTCTGTATTGACCTCAAGAACCACCCCACTCACTGGCCCCAGGAACTCAACGCTGTAATCTGCTCCGGCAGGTCCAATGCAAACCGATCCAGGACTTGTCTGATGCTCAAGATGTTCACCTGCCATGCTGTGCTGGGTAAGTACAGGCTGCAGGTACACACCGCCGATAAGGTGATTCTTGGACGTGCCTTTCAGCAGTACCTGACCAGAATAGGAAGCGCGAAGAAGGGTGACCCCATAGCTTCCAGTCGGACGAGTCCAGAGCGGAAGCTTCGGTCGAATACGATGCAGAGCATCATTTGTGATGGAGAGCAGACTCGGCGAAAGGTTGAGCTCTTGCCATCTACGTGGATCATAATCAGCCATGTTAGACATTGTCGGTCATCTTGGCGCGGGAACATTCACCGGATGCGCTGCTTCAGCCCTCGTCCAAAATCCTTAGAGCCCTTGACACGGTTGATACAATTAAGTTATAGGGAAAAAGGACGCGCGGCTCCCCAGCCTGGCTCCTTCCCACCCTCAGAACCCAAATCCAGCACCAAAGAAAGCCGTCCCGTGGAGGACCACCCATCATGCCAATCACCGACGCTTCTACCCAGCCCAAACGCCTTCAGTGCCGCCACATCTTCCCCGAAGGCCGCCGCTGCGGCTCGCCCTGCCTCCGTGGCGAACTCTTCTGCTACTTCCACCACACCTCCCGCAAACCCGTCGCTCAGCTCAGCCGCCGCCGCGCCCGCCAGGGAGCTTTCCTGCTCCCCATGCCCGAGGACCGCGCCGCCATTCAGCTCTCCATCGCCGAAGTCCTCGCCCGCATCGCCCAAAACCAGCTCGACCCGCGCCGCGCCGGCCTCCTCCTCTACGGCCTCCAGATCGCCCTCCAGAACCTTCCCAAGGCCGCCTCCGCCGCCCCGACCTCCACTCAGACCCAACCCCAGCCCCTCATTGAAGACATCGTCCTCGATCCCGCCCACGGCACACTCGCCCCCGAAGCTGAGTTCACCAAAGATCCCGCCCACAAAACCCTCGAAGACATCCTTCTTGAGCAATGGGCCAAAGACGACCTGAACCCCAAGGTTCGTGCCCAGCAAGCCCAGCAGCCGACAACCCTGCCCAGCCTCCAGCCCTCCACCCCCACCACCTACCCAACCCCATAACGTCCGTCCCCCCCACCCCACCCACCATGGA
>CAXUNR010000052.1:0-22597 GCA_964252655.1 uncultured Acidobacteriaceae bacterium | reverse complement strand
TGACCTGCCCCCTTTTTCTCATCCATTCATAACTGGAGTTTCTCAGTTGTGTTGCTGTTTGTGGTTGGCGAAGGGATCCGGGCCATGGCCCGGATTCCTTCGAGGACGAGCTTGAACTCCTGGGGCGTGCGGTAGTCGAGCGAACTATGAGGCCGCTCGCAGTTGTACTCTTCACGCCAGGCCGCCAGAGTACACCTGACATCGTTGATGGTTCTGAACCAGCTGGCGTTGAGGCACTCCTCACGCAGCCTGCCGTGGAAGCTCTCGACGTGTCCGTTCTGCATCGGTCGACCAGGCTGGATGTGAACCAGTCCGACCTTCCAGTCTTCGGCCCAGCTCAGCATCCGGCGAGAAGTGAACTCAGGCCCGTTGTCCGAGCGCACGTTCTCAGGCCGGCCACGCTCGCCGATCAACCGCTCCAGCACCCGTGTCACACGGCCGCTGCCGAGGCTGGTATCGGCTTCAAGTGCAAGACACTCGCGCGTGTACGCATCGACTACGCTCAGGATCCGCACCCTGCGTCCGGTCGCCAAGCCATCGACGATGAAGTCCATCGCCCACTCCTGGTTGGCTCCGGTCAGCCGCGGCTCTGCGGTGCGCTCGCGCACCAGACGCTTGCGCCGCTTACGCCGCACCATCAGACGTTCTTCGACATACAGCCGATAGACTCGCTTCACGTTCACCTCGTAGCCTCTACGGCTCAGCAACGCATGCAGACGACGGTAGCCGTAGCGCGGCTTCTGTCGTGCCAGATGCACCAACGCTTTCCGCAACCCCGCGTTGTGGTCTGGCCTCGGTTCATACCGATAGCTCGACCGCTCTATCTCCAGCAGCTTGCAGGCCGTGCGCTCGCTCAGACCATGCTCGGCCTGAGCGTACGCCACATCGCCTCTTAGACCGGCAAGCTCCAGCCGTTTTTTCGGATCACGCCCTTCAGCGCCTCGCCGTGCAGACTCAGCTCCGCCACCAGAAGCTTCAACCGGCGATTCTCATCCTCCAGCGCCTTCAACCGCTGCGCCTCGCTCACGTCCATCCCGCCATACTTCTGCTTCCAACCGTAGAACGTCGCTGCGCTGAGCCCATGCTCACGACACAGGTCCGCCGTCTTCATCCCAGCCTCATGCTGCTTCAAAATCCCGATAATCTGCTCTTCCGTATACCGGCTCTTCTTCATCGTCAGCTCCCTCGCTCAGATTACGAGAGAACTCCAAATTCAACTGGTAGAGATTTCTGCGGGCAGGTCACTGGTCTGTGATGTGCTGTTGCTGCACTCCGAGTGGCGGCACACAGAATTCGCTCCTTATGCTGTCCGGGACAATCTGAGGGGCGTACGGCTCAAGCGTCTGCTGATCTGTAAGGGCTTTGAACTCTTCTACTGCATCGGAGTCGTGCTGGTGCTGGAGGTAATATGCGAGGTTTTCTCCCTGATACTGGGTTCCGAAGACTTGCTTCTGGCCGATTTGCTGAAGATACCGGTCGAGCGTTGCAGCTGATATCCACTTAGCGCGACTGTAGCCGAGAGCCATGGATTCCGTGGCGAGAATATGGGCGAAGAGGTAATCGTCGGCTCTTTGTCCGTGCTGAAAAAATGAAGGCAGCATAGTAGTAGTCCTCACCACTGCGACCGGGCTGTGAAAGCAGCATGCGCGCCTGCTCGCGGCGTGCTTCGTTACGTTTCGGAACCTCTTTCTGCCAGTCGTACGATGGGAACTTGTCGGCCTGCTCTTTGGAAAGCATACTTGTGCCATCATCGGCGAGAGCTACTCCACGATCGCGCTGATCCTCCACATAGAGAGCACGGAGCGCGTGGGTCCTCCCGCAATTTGCGCGAAAGACGGTGTCGCAAGAAGCAAAGCCGCTGCAAGAAAGGTTTTTATGTTGACGACCATCTTACCTAATGCCCGCTCACGCCTTTTGTACAGTGAATCTAAATGCTTGCGCGTGGTCGGTAATGATATGTCGCATTTTCGTCAGCAAAATCTGATTCGCTCGTTCAATCATCCATCACCCATCGCCGAGTTCGACGGAACGCTTCTGCAACTCGGACGCGCCCAAGAGGCGCAGCAAGCCTTCATCTCCGCATGCGCAGTCGCCCTGCGCACCAGTCCGCGGAGGAGACCGGCGCCGTCGCAGTCCGCGTCGCGCAGATCGAACACTCGCCGTTTTTCGCCCGGATGTCTGGCTCGCGTATGCCTGGGCGGTTGTGTCTCGCGCTTCGACACGAGAAAATCATCTGCATGAACGTCAACTTCGCCGAGCGGGCACACAATCACAACTGGAAGCTCGACCCGATCGTCCGCTCGCTGCTCGACACCGACTTCTACAAGCTCCTAATGCTGCAGTTCATCTGGAAGAACTTTCCCCGGATGCAGGTCACCAGCGAAATCATCAATCGCACCACCCGTGTGCGGCTTGCCGAGCGCGTCGGCGCCGCCGCCCTCATCGAGCAGATGGAGCACGTCCGCGGGCTGCGCTTCCGCCGCAGCGAGCTCGTCTGGCTCGCCGGCAACACCTTCTACGGCACGCGCTGGATCTTCGAGCCCGCCTTCCTCGACTGGCTCGAGCACGACTTCCGCCTCAGCGCCTACACCGTTTCCGAGCACGACGGGCAGCTCGTCCTGCGCTTCTCCGGCCTGTGGTCCGCAGTCACGCTGTGGGAGGTCTACGCGCTCGCCATCGTCAGCGAGCTCAAGACGCGCGCCGCCCTAGCCGAACTCTCCGAGCTCGAACTCGATGTCCTTTACGCCCGCGCCAAGACTCGGCTCTGGGACAAGATCGAGCTTCTCCGCGACCCCACGCTCCCCGGACTCAGCCTGTCGGATTTCGGCACCCGCCGCCGCCACAGCTTCCTCTGGCAGGAGTACTGCGTCCAGGCCATGCGCCGCGCGCTCAACACAAAAGGGGAAGACCGTTTCTCCGGGACCTCCAACACCGCGCTCGCCTACAAGCACGACCTCGAAGCCATCGGCACCAACGCCCACGAGCTCCCCATGGCGCTCGCCGCCCTCGCCTCCCGCGGCACCGACGACGAGCTCCGCCAGTCCCAATACCGGGTCCTCGAGCTCTGGCAGCAGAGCTACGGCGGCAGCCTGCTGATCCTGCTTCCCGACACCTTCGGCACGACACAATTCCTCGTCGGAGCTCCGCAATTTGTAAATGACTGGACCGGCCAGCGCATCGACTCCAAGGACCCTGTCATCGTCGGCGACGAATACATCCGCTGGCTTGAGTCGCGCGGCCAAGACCCCCGCCCCAAGCGCCTCATCGCCAGTGACGGCCTTGACGCACACGAGATCATCCGCCTGCACCGCTACTTCCACGGCCGCATTCGCTTCTCCGCCGGCTGGGGCACGCTGCTCACCAACGACTTCCGTGGCTGCCACCCACGCGGCCAGGACACCCTCGCGCCCCTCTCGCTCGTCTGCAAACTCACCAGCGCCGACGGCATCCCCACCGTCAAGCTCTCCGACAACCCCCACAAAGCCACCGGCCCTGCCGACGAGATTGCCCGCTACCGCCGCGTCTTCGGCACCGAACCCACCGCTGGCCCAGAGCCGGTGGTCTAGCCCACCTTCCCTGGCGTTTGTCTCTCTCCCATTGCGAAGAGTCCCGGGTGCCCCATCTCAGACAGTCTTATCGTCTGAGGTGAGCAGACAAACCTTCACCCGCCGCGCCTTTCTCTCCGTATACGACAGAGTCTTTTATGCTTTCCAGAGACGGAGCAGCGGCTAAGCCAAAGTGAAAGGCGACCGGGCGTTCCGCGGCCTTCGGCCATAGTGCTACCCGCTCACGTAAGGAGCGCTTAAGTCGAGCTACGTCACAGCCATGCTTGGGAACCAGATGACACTCGAGCCGTTGTCCCTCCTCGGCTGACATCAACTGAACGGAAACCTCGGCAACATCGGCATGCTCCCGCAACCGTTGCTCAAGGTAGGGAAGGAACACGTTGACCCCTCCTACCTGCACACAGCCGTCTCTTCGACCGTTCACCAAAAACGTGTTATCGGCAAAAAACTCGAGATGATCCATCAAAGGCAGCGGCTGTCCGGAACCGCTTTCGAGGATGTCCAGTCCATCTGAGCCGGAGACAATCCTTTGCAGATGAGGCATCAAGCGGTAATGCGGCTCAGGCCAAACGCGTGTCCCAATGCCGGCAGTCTCAGAGGAGCCGTAAACTTCTACGACTCTGCTGAGCTTGCCGTTCATCAACGATTCGAGCAGGAGACGCGGGCACGGCGCGGTTGACGTTACGCCTTCCACATCCTCCGGAACCATACGGACATTGCGATCGATCCAGCTCCAGCCATCGGGAAAAGACACCACAAGATCGCCTGGCTGAAGCATGCCTCCACCTGTCGTCTGCGTGCCTGCGCTGAGCAAATGGATGACCGGGATGCCCAGGTGATCTGGAAGCAACCCGCCAAATAGAATGCCGTAGATATGGTGGGCCGGGGTATAGGTGACAATGCGACGCCGGCTGCGGAAGAAATCTGCTAAGAAGGCAGCCTCCACGTCAAGCGCCGCAAACGTATGGGGGCAGAACTTGGGTCGTCCGGTGGAGCCCGAGGTAGAGACGGTCAGGCCGTCGACGCCGCTCCGCCAGGCATCCTCGATAATGGCAAGCCAATCTCCAAAGGTCGTCGCTTGTAAAAGCCGTGTCTCCGAAGATACCTGGTAAAGCTGGAACATTTCGTTGACCGCGGAGGAGACCTGCAGCAGATCCAGCGAGTCGCAGCCGATTCCGCTCCCCGTACTCTCACCCAGCGGCAAGTCATCCGTCCAGGCTTCCACGCCCTTCAGCCTGAGGCCACTTCGCGAGGAAAGCGTTGCGGTGATCAGGCTTTGTAGAACTCTCCGCAAGGAGCGATGGCTAAGACCCGGCATGTGGTTTCCGTGAAGATTCACTGGAGACGACCCGGTTGCGACCGGCGTGTTTGGCCTTATAGAGTGCGGCATCCGCATCCGCCATCAGGGTCGGCAGGCTACAAGCCTCGCTCAACTCTGCACAGCCGAAGCTTGCAGTGACAGCAATGCCACCGGCTGGAACATGATTGTGGCTCTCGCTTACCGCCAGACGAAGCCGCTCAGCAGACTGCCGGGCTCCGTCTAGTCCGGTGCCCGGCAGAAGGATCGCAAACTCCTCGCCTCCGATGCGCGCAATTGAGTCGCTTGGACGCAGCAGGGCCATACACACCGTAGCAAATCGCTTGAGCACCTCGTCGCCCGCCGCATGGCCATGGCTATCGTTCACCCGCTTGAACAAATCGATATCTGCAATCACCAGCGAAACCGGCCCCGGGTATCGTTTTTTGCGGATACATTCTCGTTCTGCCAGCTCAAAGAAGTGCATGCGGTTGTACGTCCCGGTCAGATGGTCCCGGGTAAGCATCTTCTTAAGCCTGTGCGCGTCGATGGAGCGTTGCTGCCCTTCACGCATCACAACCGTATACCCGGAGATGCCCCCGCCCTCCGTATTGGCATGTCTGGCAGCCACCAGACGTTGATACCAGCCCTTGGAGCCGTCGGAGTGCCGGTGCCAGTCCTCCGTGAGATGCCATCCCTCCCGCGCCGCCACCGCGAGTTGGTCCTCGACCGTAAGCGCACCCTGAGCTGTCGCAGACGCCTCCAAAAAGGAGAGGTTTTGTCCTAGGAGATCATCCTCCGGAAAGCCGAGTTGTTTGCTAAACGAAGCGCTTACCGAGGAAATATCCCCCGTTTCGTGCAGAGACAAAACGCCGAAGTCGCAGGCTCCATCAAGCAGCGATGCGAACCACATCTCGGCTTCTTTTACCTTGCGTTCCTGCCGCACCTGGTTGGAGATGTCGCTGAGCGAGACGATGTACCGTTCAGCCCCAAGCTTGACGAGAGTGCAAGACAGAACCTCGACCTCATCAGAATTTTCGTGTCCCGTGCGCAACAAAATACGATGGTTCTCACAAATGCTTCCTTGCTGCGGCTGGAAGCCATCAATCAAGTTCCGCAGCTCAGGTGCGTGGGTGGTCGTCGCTTCGAACAAATTATTTGAAGGCATCGGGTTCAGCCGCAGCAGCAGTTGCATCGCGACCGGATTCATCATGTCGATGGTGCCGTCGGATGAGACCTCCAGCAGTCCAACCGGGCAGGCGTACAGGAAGTTCAAAAGGCGTACGCTCTCGTCCTCCATCTGTTCCACCGTACTGTCGTTTTCAGGTACCGAGCAAGTCTCTTGCATGGCAGCCCCGGCTAACGTTGGATCAGAAGAAAGGATCGTGCAGCGCCCTCTCGTTTGAGCAGTCGCAGCGTCACCGGAGTCGGCCTCATCCGAAACGTCAACACATAAGGAAGGGTGACGTCGAGCTCCGCTTCGTCCTTGAAACGCTGCGCTACCATAAAATTATTCATACATTGCGCGACACTCAAAAAAAAGGGCGTGCCGACGACCGTCGCAGAAGGCAATCCGGCCAGCCGCGATTCGGTTGCGTTATAAGACTCCACGATGCCTTCGCCGGACAACCCAACAACGCCATACGGAAGCGCATCGATATTACTGGCATGCATCTGGATAAGGTTCTCGACGGTGATGTTCTGAAACGGTAGCCCTGCCTCTGCAGCGGTCATCTTTCTAAGCCTCTTCAACTACACGTGCCCAGCCTACTCTTCGCGATTCTGGATACGCCATACAACAATTGGAGATCGAATAACACAAACGGGGGATTGCGTTTTCTGCATCCCGCCAAGAGAGTAAGTCCAGGGAGCTCGCGGCTCTTACGGGCGACCATCTTGCCCGAATCCCGCAAGGAGCCGTGCTCCTTCTGCGCCGCTCGAAGGTCTTTCCCTTTGGTCAAAGGCTGGATGCTGTTACTATGAGCATGAGTCATAACCTCCATCTTTACCCAACGCGAAACGGTCTTGTTCAGGCGTTTTAGCGAGTCTCACGAGGAACGAGAGCATGAGTGTTGCCTCCGTCGCACAGCTTGCTCCCGAGCAATCGCAGCGCGCCGTTCCCTCCAAAAGTAAGCCTGAGACCGTCGTTGTTCTCTTGTTCACGTTGTTGATCGCGGCTCTCGCGGTCGGGGGTGCGGCAAGCCTCCTGCGTCTGCTTTATCCGGTCCTGGGTACGCTCGTGGCGGGCTATCTTTACTTCAGAAGCAAGCCGCAGTACGTGAGCTTCGTCGTTTGGATCTGGTTTCTATCCGCCTTTGTGCGTCGCATGGCAGATTTCCACGGAGGCTTTCAGGAAACAAGCCTGATTCTACTCACGCCGTACCTGGCCACGGCTGTGTCTGGATTGCTTGTGCTACGTGAACCGCGGAAGCTTGCGCAAAAGCATAACGCAGCCATCTTCCTGGCCCTTGTGGCCATTGCGTATGGCTTCGGCGTAGGTCTGACGAAGTACTCCGTTCTGCAAATGGCACCTGCGCTGTTGAACTGGGTTGTTCCTCCCTGCTTTGCCTATCTGCTCATCGAGTGTCGATCAGAGTTTTCTGAGATATCTCAGAGTGTGAAATCCTCTTTTATTTTCGGCGCATTGATCATGGGGGCGTATTCGATTTTTCAGTTCTTCATTTTGCCGCCGTGGGATCGGCAGTGGCTTGAGAACATGCGCACAACAACCTTCGGCGTCGCGGAACCCACACAGTTGCGCGCCTTCAGCACAATGAACGCTCCCGTTGTTTACGGACTTACGTGCATGGCGCTGCTTCTGCTTGTGCTGGGTTCTGCGAGCAGATTGCGAGCGCCTGCCGGAGTCTTCGGTCTCGCTGGCCTTCTCCTCGCATTGAATCGATCGGCTTGGCTGGGGTTCGCGGCAGGTGTTGCTTTCATTATTGTTCGGCTTCCCAATCGTGATCGTGTTCGCATCCTTGGCGCTCTGCTTATGTTCCTTTCCGCTGGAAGCGTCTTGTTTGTCATTCCGCAAACGTCGCTCATCGTAAGCGATAAATTCCGCACATTCACCACGCCGAGTGATGACACAAGTGCTCAGGCACGGTCGGAGGGCTATAGTAACGCGTTCAATACACTCTTGCACGAGCCCTTTGGAGAGGGACTGGGTAGCCCCGACCTCGACCACAAAACATTGGAAAACGATGATGCCATCGGGCCACACGATAGTGTTCTGCTTGAGCTTCTGTACTCCTTGGGCTGGTTTGGAACCGTCTGTTATGGCTCCGCACTGATTCTGATCCTTAGGCCAATCTTCACCCGCCGAAAAGGAGGAAACGGACGTTTTACGGTTTGCATTCAGAGCATCCTTATCGCTTTTATCGCGCAATCTCTGCTGAACGACATTGTGTATGGCGGCGTGGGCGTATTTTTTTGGATCGCGGCCGGCCTTGAGATTAGTGAACAACAGCTTTTCACTGAAACAAACCAAGCTCGGCAGAGCCTAATGACTTTTGCGTAGAGAGGAAAAGGTGTTCCGTACATGACACAGGCTGTACTTTCATCGGAAACTCGGGGGATCGCCCCCGCGCAAGTGGAAGCCCTGCCTCACTACTTTCCCGCTTTGGATGGAATCAGGGCGTTTGCGGTGCTGTTTGTCATCTACGAGCATGTCGCAGTGTTGCGTTCGCCCTTGAATCATTTTCACGGCTGGCTAGGTGTAGATGCATTTTTTGTTCTCAGTGGTTTTCTCATCACAAGCCTCTTATTTCGCGAAGAACGGCTACGCGGAAAGATTGATATGGCGGCGTTCTATATCCGTCGCGCCTTCCGCATTCTTCCGTTGTACTGGCTTGTGCTCTTGGTTTATGTCGTGATGCTGGCGAAGAGCCATGGGCAACACTTAAAGTGGCAAGAGATGAAGAACGCGCTTCCATTCTTTCTCACGTTCAACAACGACATTCCCTTGCTGCTCATGCCGCAGAAAGTAGGCACTGTCTTCGGCCTTTCCTGGACGTTAGGCGTTGAAGAGAAGTTTTACTTCTTCTGGCCGCTGTTGTGCTTTGTTCTGTTTCGGACTTTTCGCTCACGAACATGGGCCGGCATCGGCGTGTATGTCGCAAGCCTGCTTCTGACAATCCTGTCGTTCAAGATGGGCCGAGCGTATGCGGGCCTCGCAGCCGGAGCTCTGCTGGCTGCTGCGTTCACCAGCCCCGCGCTTCCTTATCTGCGGAGGGCGGCTAAAGCCACACCGCCCTTTGCTCTTCTGATCGCGCTCGTGGTTGGTTTTGCTCTAGTGGACCGCAACATTTGGTTCGTCTTTGTTTTTGGCTGGATCATTAGCGCCCTCATTATTAGCCTTTTATTAAATCCATCGTGGCTCAGTCGGTTCTTTTCTTTAGCTCCTTTTGTCTGGCTGGGGAAGCGTTCTTACGCGATGTATCTGACGCAAGGTTTTGCTGTCGAGGCGCTGTTGCACCTCCGCAAGTGGACAAGTCCTAGCTCTGAGATCTTGTTAGCGCTCATCGCATTTGGTCTGAGTGCCGTCCTCTCGACTCTTCTACACCGCTTCGTCGAGGAGCCAGCTCGCAACCTTGGTAAACGATTAATTATGCGAAGGAACGCAGATAAAGCGAGACTTGCAGCTTAGAACTGCGGTTTCCATACTAGGTAGATCACAAGTGAGTATTGCTAAAGTGGTGGCGGTAACACGTTCGTGCTATTGTTTTGGGTCTTGTACTAACTAGAGTAAGTCCAGATGTAACAAGAAGGCTAGAGATAGATGGTCCGCATGATCCGGTCGGCGAGATATTCGCCCACCCGGATTTCGTACGTAAAGCTTGCCTATGTGCCGAGTTGCTCCGATCTGAGAGCGCAAAGCTGTGGAGGCTTAGCAGGTAAGAGCTTGTGCTGATGCCGCATGAGCCTGGCTTCTAGCTCTACATGCAAAGAAAATACTTAGTCTTCTCAACAACGTTTATGGGATACTAACGTTGAAACTCTTTGTGAGCTTATATGTATACCTGAACTCAGCCCGTACTTGTCGAGACTACCTTGCAAGGTAAAGCCTTCAGTGACCAAGGAGAGGCGCAAATTATGTCGCTCACGATGCCTGCCGTACCGTCCCATGTGCAGCAAAATAACTACCCGCGGATGATCGATCAGCAGGAGGAGTCGGGGCTTGGCGTCCAGAACGTTGCTCAAGCCGTCGCTCGTCGCTGGAAACTGGCCCTTGGTTTACCTTTGCTGGTCATCGCTCTGGTGGCTGTGTATGTCTTTACGACCCCGCGCATGTATGAATCTGAGATGAAAGTGCTTGTGCAGAACGAGCGAGGCAATCTTACCGTCACGCCGGAGCGTACGTTACCCAGCCCTGTCTCGACCGGGGTGACCGAGGAGCAGGTGAACTCTGAGATCGAAGTGTTGCGCAGCCAGGAGCTTGCGGAAAAAGTCGTTGCACCGGATTGGAACCCTCAAGGGCGCACACAGGCCGAGATCAAAAAGCATCAGAAGCTGGTCGACCAGTTCCGCAAAAATCTGGGCATCGACGCGGTCCGCAAATCGAACATCATCCACGTTGCCGTACGCGCCAAGAGCCCGCAGCAAGCCCAGCAACTTCTCCAGACGCTTCTCGTGGCTTATCTCGCCAAGGAGCGCGAGATCGAAAGGCCCGCAGGCGCTTCCTCCTTCTTTGACACACAGGCCTTGAATTACAAGAACGAGCTCGAGGCGGCTCAGCGGCAGTTGGCAACGTTGCAGCAGCAAACCGGTGTCGTCTCTCTTCCTGAGACCGAGACCACGCTTGAAAAGCAGGTGACGGATCTCAACGCAGAACTACGCGCCACCGAACTGCAATTGACCGATGTTCGAGACCAGCTGAATAACACGCGAACGCAAATGAGCAGTATGCCTGTTCGGCAGCGCACGCTCGAGAAAACAGTCCCATATCAGCTCTCGGTAGAGCAGCTCACGACGCTGCTGGCACAGCTGAAGATCAAGCGTGAAGAACTCACCACCAAGTTTCAACCAACTGACCGCCTTGTGGTTGAGAACCAGCACGAAATCGACACCACAAACGCAGCGCTGACGCAGATGCACGACTCGAGCAGTCAAGAGCGCTCTACGGATGTGAACCCAGTCTGGCAGCAGTTGACCTCCTCCGCCGCGCTCATGGCAACGCAGATCAAGGGACTCGAGGGCAAGGCGGACGGGCTGCGGCAACAAGTAAGCGCCTCCGAAGCGCAGCTTGCTTCTCTTGAGAGCAAGACAGTTCCATTCAGTGCGGCCAAGCATCGCGTGGATGAGTTGGAGAGCGACTACCAGCTCTACACACAAAAACGCGACGAAGCGCAGATTGCAGACGCGATGGACGAGCACAAAATGTTGAACGTCGCCATTGCCGAGCTGCCCACGCTGTCGTTTGTCGCGGTCAGTCCCAAGCCGGTCAGTGATCTCCTTCTTGGAACTCTTACTGCTCTCTTTCTCGCCTGCGGTGCCATCTTCTACTTTGAGCTTTCGCGGTCCACTGTTGCCAATGCACGTGAGCTCGAGATGGTCTCTTCGTATCCGGTGCTGGCTACGGTGCCTCTTACGGCAGCAGGTGTTGCGAGCAGTGCACGGGGTGGATCCGCGCTTCGTGCCGAGGTCGGGCCTGCAGGCACATGGAATGAGGTCGCTGACCTCAACAAGACTCCGTCAGCCGTACGATAAGCACCGCAAGGGTTAGCCGAGGATTAGGCAACCGCATGAAAGGAGAAGCATGAGCTTGATCGAGGTGCAAGGTGCTCCGGCGTATGACCAAATCCTGCAGAGCCTTTTTCAGCGTTCGCCCGCTCAGGGTTTTTCCCCTTCGTTTGCATTTACGTCGGCCAATAGCGGCGAGGGAGTCAGCTATGTCGTGGAGTCGCTCGCCCTGCAGCTTTCGATCAATCCAGCCAACTCGGTCCTGATTGCCTCTGTGCAGGCCCTGGCGACCTACACAGGCAATCTGAACAACCTAGCCGAGCATTGCCGCGTAGGGAAACACGCCCGGATCTACCGACTGGAAAGCACCTCATCTGGTTCCGGCACCGCCGCCCTCAGTTCATGGCAAACAGACGTTCGCTACCGTCAAGAGTGTTTGCAGCAGCTGCGCCGTCACTTCACCTATGTCCTCATCGATTGCCCCTCCCCAAAGAAGAACGGCGACCTGTTCAGTGTGGCGTCGCTGGTCGATGGTGTGGTGATCGTGGTCGAGGCAAATCGCACCACAAAAGCGCACATTCGTACGCTCGAAAGAACGATCGAGTTTGTGCAAGGCAAGATCGCCGGCTTTGTCCTGAACAAGCGTCAGTACCTCATCCCGGCTTGGATCTACAACCGCCTGTAGCCGCTTGAGCATTGGCTCCAAGGAGAGACATCGTATGATAAACCTGAAATCTGCAATCCGGATTACGCTCCTGGGTACTCTGTGCCTCTTGGGGGTTATGGGAACCATGCATCGGGCCCTCTGGGCGGATGAAACCCTGCACACTCGGGCACGATATGTTTTGCGCGCCGGGGACGCCCTGGATCTCGTCTACAGGCTCACGCCGGAGTTCAACCAGACGGTCACCATTCAGCCGGATGGTTACGTGAACCTCGACATCGTCGGCGATGTGCAGCTGAGTGGCTTAACCCTCGAGCAGGCCCACGACCTCATCCTCCAGAAGGCTTCCGTTCGGCTGAATCACCCCGAGTTGAATGTCGTGCTCAAGGATCTCGATAAGCCGTTTGTGGTCGTATCCGGTGAGGTGGACCGTCCGGGGAAGGTTGAAATTCGGCAGAATACGACGGCCTTGCAAGCGGTTCTGCTGGCAGGAGGGTTCAAGCCCGGCGGGTATGACACGCATGTCTATCTCTTCCGCAAGATTAATGGTGACAACGCGGAAGTCCACATGCTGAACCTGCATGATATCCATACAGCCAAAGACCTGGAGCGAGACATGATGCTTCAGCCCGGAGACATGCTTCTGGTACCGCAAAACAAACTTGAAAAATATTCTCGCTTTATTCGGGCTAGCGCGCTGGGCTTATACTTCGACCCGACGACCCTCAAATAAACGGCCTGCGCGAACGGAGATCCGATGCCAAACAATGACCGAACGCGGGTACTCTTCACCAACCATACCGGTGAAGTGAGCGGTGCAGAGAGAGTCCTGCTGCAAATGCTGCGCGGGCTCGATCAACAGATGTACGAACCTACCGTACTCTGCGCAGAGACAGGGCCCCTGCGTGCCGAGGTGGAGACGGCCGGCGTTCGTTGCCTGACGATGCCCGCGGTACAGGCACGCTTTACCAAGAATCCTCGCCTGCTCCTCGGCTATCTCGGTTCACTGGTTGGCGCCATCGGTGGAATGCGCAAGCAGATTCTGGCCGCAACGCCCGACCTGCTGCATGCCAACACGGTACGCGCCGGCATCATTACGACCATTGCCTCGATCGGCACAGGGATCCCGGTGGTGTGGCATGTTCATGACATTTTGCCAGCGCATCCTATCAGCACTGCAATCCGGTGGCTCGTCTCAAGTTCCAGTCGTACCCGAGCCTTTGCTGTCTCGGACGCAACAGGCAAGGCGTTCGTAGCCGATGCCTCTTTCGGAGACCGAGTGGCAACCCTCTATAACGGTGTTGACCTACGCAGGTTTCCTGCCAAGGCCACCGCCGCAGAGGCACACGATCCGTCGAACCACGAAGCAGGCAAAGACCACGCCGCCCTGTGCGCCGAGTTGGGACTCCCTCTCTCCGCCTTCCTCTTCTGCCAGATCGGGCAAATCGCGCCACGGAAGGGCCTGCGGGAGCTCGTCACGGCCTTCGCAGAGTTCGCCCGCGCAAACGCGGACGGACACCTGCTGATTGTCGGCGAAGCAATCTTTAACAAAGATTACGAGTACCGCGATGAGGTTCTCGCGTTGCGCGACCAACTGGGTCTCGAGCTCCGCGTGCACTTCCTAGGTGCCCGTCGTGACGTTCCGCACCTCATGCGCGCCATCGATGTGCTGGTCCTCAACTCGCTGCAGGAGCCCTTCGGCCTGGTCTTGGTGGAGGCCATGTCCAGTGGGACAGCGGTGCTCGCGGCAAACGTTGGAGGGATTCCCGAGATTGTCACCGACGGCAAAACGGGGTGGCTTGTCGATCCGAAAGATACTTCCATGATCGCCGCGCGCATGCTGCACCTGGTTACGCACCGCAAGCAGCTGGAGCCGGTACAGCAGGCGGCCATGCGGACCGCTTGCCCACGTTTCTCGCAAGACCGCTTCCTCTCTGAACTGCACACGCTTTATGCCGCGCTGCCCTTGCGGCGCCGAGAAAAGAGCCACCTGCAAGCTAATCAGAGCTGGCAGGCAGGTGCATCCGGTCTGCTCAACGTGGAAGACTCCGAGGGTACAGGCGCATGAAGACCGGGGGAACGAGCAAAGAGAGCACTCAGACGCAGGCCACGCTACTGCTTGATCAGAGCCCAGACGGCACTCGGAGCGCCACGGCAGAAGCCTTCGGTGTCACAGCGCTTCCCCTCATCGCGGAGCAGAATGGGACCGAAACACTCGGTGGGCAAAAAGCAAAGGTTTCGGGACTCTTCGCGGTTGTTCAGTCCATCGGCAGCAAGGTCGGCATTCTCGTACTAAATGCGGCGACCGGCATTCTGACCGCTCGCGCCTTGCGCCCTCAAGGCCGCGGAGAACTGGCCGCCATGATTATCTGGTCCTTGTTCCTGGCCAGCGCTACCACGCTTGGGGTTCCAAGCTCTGTCATCTACTATCTGCGGCACAAGCCCAAGCTCAAGCGGGAACTCAAAGCCAGTGCCATGATCATGAGCTGCCTCTTGGGTGTGACGGCTGCGGTGGTCGGTGCAATCTTCTTGCCCAGATGGCTGCACCAGTATCCTCCTGCGATGATCCGCTCGGCGCAGTGGTTTCTCCTGCTTACTCCAATCTGCTCGATGACCTTGGCCGGCCGCGCCATTCTCGAGGCCGCAGACGAGTTCACCGTATCGAATCTGGTGCAGACGCTGAGTCCCGCTGCTACTTTGGCCATCCTGGTCGGTTTTCTGCTTGCGCACAAACTTACGCCGTACACCGCTGGCCTCTCCTACATTCTCGCCGCGCTTCCCACCTTTGCTCTGCTTCTCATTCGGCTGCGCTTTGACTGGCTTAGTCCCGGAGCCTTCAAGCTTTCCACCTGCAAACTCTTGCTGAGCTACGGCATTCGTTCCTACGGCATTGACCTACTCGGAACGCTGGCCCTGCAGGTGGATCAAGTCCTGGTGGTGAACCTGCTCACGCCAAGCGCCATGGGCTCGTATGTCGTTGTGCTCAGCCTTTCACGCATGCTGAACCTTTTCCAAAACTCTGTGGTCATGGTCTTGTTTCCCAAAGCCGCCGGACGTACGCAGGACGAGGTACTGGCTCTCACGGCACGCTCGGCCCGCCTCAGCACAACAATCACCACCCTTTGCGGATTGTTTGTCTGTGTCTTTGGGCCATTCTTTTTGCGGCTTCTCTACGGCAAGGACTACGTCAGCGCGGTCAATGCGCTTCGCATTCTTGTCCTTGAGGTCACCTTATCCGGTCTTACCTTTGTGCTGGCGCAATCTTTCATGGCGCTGGGCAGACCCGGAATTGTCACGATCCTCCAGGCTGTCGGCCTTTCCCTCAGTATTCCCACCATGCTTTGGCTCGTTCCAAAGCTTGGCATCTTAGGCGCGGCCATCGCCCTGCTGCTTTCAACGACAGCCCGGCTTATTCTCGTCCTGGGAGCAATCCCCATCGTCTTCCGCGCTTCGATCCCTGATCTCCGCCCGCGTTTCTCCGACTACGCCGCCATCAAGAGCATGCTATCGAGGAGAAGCGTCGCTCCAGTCAACTAATCTGCCACCGGAAGCGGTCTTCGCTGTACTGAAAATCCTGGAGTTCCATGCGAGTTCTACACATACTGAATGACGTGACCGATAAGGGAAACGGCATCGTCAACGCCGCGATCGATTTGGCTGCGGGTCAACGACAACGAGGCGATGAAGTCGTTTTCGTCTCGGCCGGGGGGGGGCACGAGGCTTTGCTTGAGAGCATCGGTGTCCGACACTTCCGCGTCGACACCAACCGCAAGCCGCTCCGTCTCGCGGCGGCCGTTCTGGCCCTGGGCCGGCATATCTGGTCTTTCCGGCCCGACGTCCTACATGCCCACGTGCGCACGGGCCTGCTCATGGCTTTGCCCTGGGCTAAGATCCTGCGCATTCCCCTGGTTTCCCATCTGCACAACGTGCACGAAAAAGAGTCGTTGATGATGTGCATGGCGGACCGCGTCATTGCGGTAAGCCAATCTGTGGCAGACACGCTGGTGGCGCATAAGGTTCCTTTGAAGAAAATCCGTGTGGTGCTGAATGGTCCTCTCGGCAGCCCGCGACTGCCACCGGTCGAGTCTCTTGCCGTGCCCGATCTGCAGCATCCCGCGCTCATTACCATCGCCGGGATGAATCATCGCAAGGGAATTACGGAGCTCATCTCCGCCTTCGATCAGGTCGCCGACCAGATGCCCGCCGCGCACCTCTATCTCGTCGGGGATGGACCGGACATCGAGGAGTTCCGCTCGCACGCGGCCGGCGTGGCTTCGCGAGACCGCATTCACTTCGAGGGCTTTCAGCCGATGCCACAGGCGTACATGCGGGCGGCCGATGTTCTCCTGCTGGCGTCGCGCCGAGAGTCCTTCGGGCTTGTCCTTACAGAAGGACGGGAAGCCGGCTGTGCCATCGCCGCCTCCAACGTCGACGGCATTCCCGAGGCGCTTGATCAAGGGCGGGCGGGGCTGCTCTTCCCACCCGGCGACATCGAGCAGATCGGACGTGCCATGCTGGTGCTTACCAACGACCTTGCAGAGCGCTCGCTTTGGCAGCAGAAAGCGCGCGTTGGCCTGGAACGCTTCCGCATCACAGCCTTCGCCCAGCAAGTCGCAGCCGTCTACGCTGACCTTTCTCCATCCCGCTCTTCAGTCATCACAAAAACGGCAGAGGAGCAATCCTACGCGCTCTCTTCGTCAACCCCCGCTCACGATTTGCACGTTCCGCGTCCAGCGGAATTGGCATATCAACCTTCCAACATCCTGTCCGCCAAAACCACACAACTCGATCAGTAGTCGCTTGTGAGGAGAACTCTATGAACTCTCGTCAAACCGGCATCGGTCGCCTTGTGGATGCGCTCTTCGCTTCCCTGATCGTCCTCTCGTTCACTCTTCTGCAAACGCACACGCTGCACGATCTCTTTCACCTCGGCACGGTTCGCATTAGCGCTCTCGATGCATTGTTTGCTATCTTCTTTGCTCTCTTATGGCACTTCCTCATCACCTTGCTGCAAGTGTATGACCGTGGCCACAGTATCCTGACGCGGATAGGAAGTGTCTTTAAGGCCGCAGCTCTCATGGGTCTGCTGATGGGTATCCATGGCTACTTCTTCCACAGAAGCTACGGAAGCTTTGCGCTTGGCTTCATGACCGCTTCTACTCTTTTCCTCTATCAAACGGTTCGCATCCTTGTCAGCACCTGGATTTGGAATCGCGAGAGTGCCAAGAACCCGTTGCGCGTTCTTATCCTGGGCAGTGGACGTCGCGCCGGAAAAGCGTGGCGCGAGCTGCGCATTCAGCATCACCGCTCCGTCGAACTGCTCGGCTTCGTCGATAATCGCGACCTAAGCCAGATGGCTCCCGATATTGCTTCGCGCTACTTCGGACGCGTCGATCAGCTCAATGAGCGTCTGCTCTCAACCGTTGTGGACGTCCTTGTCGTCGCGATGCCCATGCAGTCCTGCTACAGCCTCATGCAGGAGGCTGTCAATATTGCGCAGGGGGTGGGTGTCCGCATCCTTTACCTTGAAGATATTTACGCGTCGCGCAAGCTGGAAAGCGCAACAGGTCTCACCCTGTTCCGGGAGTTGCGCATACAGAAGGAACATCACTTCGTCCGCATGGCGGTCAAGCGCACCATTGACATCGTCGTATCGGCCTTGGGACTGATCATCCTGTCTCCTCTCCTCGTGCTAATCGCCATTGCAATTTTCATTGATGACCCAGGTCCAGTGTTGTTCTCGCAACCCAGATACGGGTACATGCGGCGTCGCTTCCGCATCTACAAATTCCGCAGTATGGTACAAAATGCAGAAGCTCTGATGAAAGAGGTCGAGGCCGCTAATGAGGCAAGTGGCCCCATCTTCAAGATGCGGAACGATCCCCGGGTCACGCGGCGGGGCCGCTTTCTGCGTGCCACCTCCCTCGACGAGCTACCGCAGCTTTGGAACGTGCTCATCGGGGACATGTCCCTGGTTGGACCCAGGCCGATGAGTGTGCGTGATGTAGCTCTCTTTGATGAAGCCGTACTCATGCGGCGCTTCTGTGCGCGGCCAGGGATCACCGGGCTCTGGCAAGTAAATGGCCGTAGCAGCGTCGGCTTCGATAAATGGATCGAGTGGGACTTCCGCTATATCGAGAGTTGGTCGCTGCGTCTCGACATGCGCATCATCGCCCAAACATTTGCTACGGTTCTGCGTCGCTCCGGTGCAATGTAAAACACCGGCGTCACGAGTCAAAAGGGAGATGAGACATGAAAATTGCCGTGGTTCATGATTACTTCACGCAGATGGGCGGCGCAGAAAAGGTCGCCGAAGCGCTCTACCACCTGTTTCCCAATGCCGATCTGTTCGCCACAGTGGCGCTGCCGGAAAAGATGCCGCCCAGCCTGAAGGGCGTCCAGGTGCACACCTCCTGGATGCAAAACTTTCCAAGGATGAAGGACCTCTATCGTTTCTACTTCCCGTTGTATCCGGCGGGTGTTCGCTCCTTGGATCTGTCCAGCTATGACCTGGTTGTTTCCAGCTCCTCGGGCTACGTCAAAGGCGTGCATACCCATCCGAATGCCATCCACATCTGCTACTGCCATACCCCAATGCGTTGGGTGTGGAGCTTTGACAGCTACTCAGCGCGGGAGTCCTTCAGCGGCGGCGTTCGGCAGATACTGTCCGCCCTGATTCATGGTCTTCGTCTCTGGGATCAGGATGCCTCAAGGCAGCCCGATCACTTTGTCGCAAATTCCAAAACGGTGGCGGCGCGAATCGAACGAGCCTATCATCGTTCTTCTGAAGTCATTACCCCACCGATTGATATCCATCGATTCCGGCCGTCTCAAGAACAGGAAGATTACTACGTTGTCCTGGCAAGGCTCGTCTCCTACAAGCGGATCGATTTAGCCGTGAGTGCGTGCACCAGGCTGGGGCGGAAGCTTGTCGTCATCGGCACGGGCCCTGCGCTCGAAGGCCTAAAAGTGAATGCCGGCCCCACGATTCACTTCGCGGGTCGACTGTCCGATGAGGAGGTTGAACGGTACGTCTCCCGATGCCGCGCACTCATCTTTCCAGGGGAAGAAGACTTTGGCATGGCACCACTTGAAGTCGCAGCGGCAGGTAGACCAACCATCGCCTACCGGGCAGGTGGAGCGGTCGAGACCATCCTTGAGAATCAAACGGGTGTTTTCTTCAATGAACAGACCACGGAAGAGGTAATGGATGCGATCGAGCGCTTTGAGCGATTGAATTGGGACTCTGCCTTCATTCGCCGGCACGCGGAGGGATTCAGTACAGAAAAATTCAATGAACGGTTTATAGAATTCCTGCAGCGTGTGGGTGTGCCGACAGAGGAAATCTTCGGAGAAAGCGTCGCCGAAGAGCCTTCGCTCCAGGCCATCTAGGTCTTAGCAATGATTTTGCGCACGTACGCGTCCCAGCCCGCGGGCTCTTCCGCTCCTGCCCAGAGGGGATGGTGCAAAGACCATTGCTCGCTTGTGGTCATTTCCGAAAGGGTCTTTAAAGCTCATTCCGCTCTAGTGAGCGGTGCAAGAGGCTGTCGTCGGCAGCGTGATCTCTGCGATGAAGGCCTCGTCAGGAACCTTAAGTACAACAGAGTTTCCCGTCATCGTCTGCGGTGTGCCAATGGCGGAGACGGACGGTTGATACGTGGTGACAGTCGCGCCGTTGACGGTGAGCGTCACATTCAGCGGAGCGTTTTGGATTTCTTTTTGCGTCTTCTGATTCCAACTGGAAACGTTTTGCCAAAGAACCAAATCAAAAACGTTATAAGATTTCTGAACAAGCAAGTGATGAAGATTGGCGCCGCCGGAAAGCGTGTACGACAGCGATGTCGGTGATCCCGTCTCGACGTCTCCTGAACTCAGAATGGTCAGCAGGTTCTGAATCGCCGTGAAGCCCGGCTTCTCCACTCCGTTTGCATCCACCAAACCCCAGTGACACTGTTCGTTGCTGTCGGCCGTATCTTGCAGCGCTTTGTTCCAGGTGGATACTTCATCAAACAACTCGTAAATATAGGTGCGGAAAAGACCCGCATTAAAGCTCTCCAGCAGCAGCCTTGGAAAATACTTTGCCCCTGTCGCATAGTCGATTGCAGGTTGATCAGCCGTATCGGCAAGGGCATTGTGATACCCGCTTTCGGTCGCAATCAGGGATTCCCCGGGAAATAACGGCTGAATGAGCGCTGTCTGCGACGGGAACAGCACGCTGGGATTCTGGCCTCCCGGATAGGGGTGAAAGGTGCCGTAAGCAGCCTGTACCGGAGTCAGTTTTGCAGCATTGTTGGCGAACGCAAGTGGGGGTCCCCATACCGGGGTTCCCGTCGTGTTCGCTGCTTTCAAAGCCGCAAAAGCCGGGTTCCAATTCGTCACCCAAGTCCGGTCGTTCACATCCTGCTCGTTCTCACCTTCCCAGGCTTCGATGAATTTAGAACCGCCAATGGTGTTGGTCGCCACGGCTTTTGCCATCGTAGAGCTGGAGTAGGGCGGTTTACCCACGTTTAGAACCAAGCCAATGCCAGCCAATCCTAAAGTCTGCGCAACAGGACTGGCCGCCGCTCCTAAGCCGTCTCGAATGTGCTTCACTTTCAAGCGCTGCAACTTATCAATCAAAAGCGCCGAGTTGCCATATTCCGTATCGGTATAGGTGATATGCGTGTTCACTCCTACTGAGTCCACAAACCGCGCGGCGCTCGAAGCCAACTCTCCTGATCCTGATGTGGCGCAGCCAAGGACTTGAGTGCCGCTGCTTGAAGCAGGTTGCCCACTACCGCTACTTGCAACAAGGTTCAGGGAAGCACCTGGGGTATCCAACGATAGCTCACGAGAAGCGGCTGTGCCGCTGACCTTGATTGCAGTCACAGCATCCGGAAGATCAGTCCTCCCTCTCAGGTCCAGCTTGATAGAAAGAAGTGAGAAGGTGGTTGCGGAGCCGGTGTGGCTTTCCACAAATACAATCGCTGGCATAGGGGTCATCGTTCGCTCCTACCGAGATATTAGTGGATTGCATGCTCTACGCCAACGGGTTCTACCTGCGCAGCGTACGTGCAGGTCACCGGCTGTGATGGAACAAGACGGCCCGCTTACCTGCCATCGCGTCTCCTGCCTGCCGCGGCACCGTAGTGAGCGTCAGTGGGCCAAAGTAATCTCCACGATCAGTGCCTCATCAGGGATGTTGAGCAGGACGCTCTGCCCCGCTTGTATCTGTGACGTAGAACTTGCGGAATCGGAGGGCAGATACGTTGCCACCTGCGCGGCGTTTACTTCGAGCGTCACCAACTGCGTTGGATTAACGATGTCAGTCTGTGCGGTGGTGTTCCAGCTCGAAATGTTTTGCCAAAGAATCAGGTCGAAGACATATGCAGACTTTTGTAGCAGCAGGTGGTTAATGTTGCTGCCCCCCGTGAGTGTGTAGCTGAGCGAAGTTAAATTGCCTATCTCTGCATCTCCAGTCTTGAGAATAGAGAGAAGATTCTGGACTGCACGAAAGGCTGGTTTCTCAACGCCGTTCGCATCGATCAGTCCCCAATGACATTGTTCATTACTGTCATTGGCATCCTGCAAGGCAGGATTAGAGCTCGATTCCTCATCGAACAACTCGTAAAGATATGTACGGTAGATTCCCGCATTGAAAGACTCCAGAAGAAGTCTTGGAAAGTATTTTGCCCCGGTCGCATAATCAATTGCAGGCTGATCGGTGTGGTCATTAAGAGCGGTATGATATCCCGTCTCGGAGGCAATGAGCGGGTCTCCTGGAAACAAAGGGCTAATTAGATTGACCTGCGAAGGGTAGAGAACACTCGGATTTTGACCCGCAGGATACGGATGCAAGGTGCCATAGTTTGCCTGCACTGGTTTCAACCGCGAGGAAT
The DNA here is from genome assembly GCA_964252655.1 of uncultured Acidobacteriaceae bacterium. GTDB lineage: Bacteria > Acidobacteriota > Terriglobia > Terriglobales > Acidobacteriaceae > Edaphobacter. Next base: position 511 of record CAXUNR010000052.1, on the reverse strand, counting down.
TGCCGGCAAAAGCAAGGGGTGGCCCCCATAAAGATGTGCCCTGGGCATTTGCCGCTTTAAGTTGAGTGAAGTATGGATTCCAGTCAGTCACCCAGCTAGCATCATTTACATCAAGTTCATTTGAACCTTCCCACGCTTCAATGTACTCGGTCCCATTGATATCGTTTGCCGTGAGTGCCGTCTGAAACATGGTGGAGCTGTAAGGTGGGTTGCCGACGTTTAAACCAAACCGAATGCCTGCAGCACCGAGCGTCTGCATAACTGGATAGCTATAAGCTCCGTAACCATCACGGACATGCGTCACCCCAAGTCGCTGCAACTCTGTCGCAATCAGAGACGTATTGCCGTACTCCGTATCGGTGTAGTCAATATGGGTGTCTACACCGACAGAATCCACAAATCGAGCCGCACTCTGGGCTTGTTCCGGGGTGCCGACAGTCTGGACCATCGCAGCAGGCGATGCCAGCGCGATCATGGCACTGGCCGTCTTGGACGCATCCGCCTTGCTGGT
>CAXUNR010000051.1:6637-22788 GCA_964252655.1 uncultured Acidobacteriaceae bacterium | reverse complement strand
GTCGAGATCAACACCCAGACCGGCCACGCGCCCTCCCGCGATTGGCTGTCCTTCACCAAGTCCAGCCGTGCCCGCAACAAGATCAAGCACTGGCTCAACGAGCACCAGCGCGAGCGCGCCATCGAGATCGGCCAGAAGCTGCTCGACCGCGAAGCCCGCAAGTGGAGCGTCTCGCTCAAGAAATTTCATGAGCTCGACTACACCCGCGTCGCCAACGACTACGGCCTGGGATCGGAGTCTGAGCTGCTTGCCGGCATTGGCTTCGGCAAATACTCTGCCCGCGTGGTGTTGAACAAGCTGGAGCCCGGCAGCACCTCGCCCGCGCAGGCCGAAACCGACGCGCAGCCTGCCTTACCCAGCCTCAGCCAAATGTCTGAAGCCGTCAAACGCGTCTTCTTCGGCAAGGGCTCGGACTCGCTTCAGGTCGAGGGGCAAGACGACCTGCTGGTCTACCGCGCACGATGTTGCAACCCCATTCGCGGCGAAGAGATTATCGGCTACGTCACCCGCGGCAAAGGCGTTGCGGTGCACGCGCGCTCCTGCCCCAACGTCCAGAACCTGCTCTACGAGTCCGACCGCCGCATCCAGGTCGAGTGGGGCGCCGATCCCACCACCAGCTCCGGAAGCTCCCGCCCGACCACCTATCCCGTCCGGCTCACCATCCTTTGTGACGATCGCAGCGGCATGCTCAAGGAGTTCACCGCCATCATCGCCGACGACGGAACCAACATCCGCTCCGTAGACTCCAAGCCCGCCACCGACGGATCCTTTGTCGTCGACTTCGTCATTGAGACCGTAGACGTCCGCCACCTCACCAAGCTCACCGGCAACCTGCGCAAAGTTCCCGGGGTCCGGGACGTTCAGCGTGTCCAAAAGATCTAATCGGACGCTACGTGAAAGCCGCAACAATTCTTTCGACGAGACAACAGCGGAACACTTTCAAGCACCTTATCTCGAGACGCATGAGTTGCAGGTATTGACCCGAATGCCATGCGTCCAACTGCAACGCACCTTGGCCTTGGGTCACTTGAAAGCGTTTTGCACTCCAAGAGTCGACACGCACGTCTCGCGTAGATCGGCCGTAATTCCAGACTCATAGTCGCTCAGATATCCGATCGATACGTAAGCTTTCGCGTTCACGCGATGGAGAAGTTATGCCCACACCGAATGAAACGACGTCCTTGCTCTGCCTCTTCCACCACCAGGATCAGGCCACCGCTGCTCTCAAGGACTTGCAGCAGGCAGGCCTCGCACAGGATGCCATCACCCAAATTTCAGGAGAGGACTCTCGGGCCAAACTCACCCGCTACGAAATGCCTGAGCGCGACCAGAAACTGTTGGAAGACAATCTGCGGGATGGCGCCTCTCTTATCGCCGTTCAGGCTACGCCTGAGCAGGTAGCGGTAGTCGAAAAGATCTTCGGAACGCACAGCGCCAAGCTCGTGGATGAGTTTGATCGTAAAAATGCACCGGTGGCACCCCTAGCCCCGGTCGTCGCGCCATCTGTAGCTGTAGGTGCCGGTGTGATCCCCATCATCGAAGAAGAGCTCGCCGTCGGTAAGCGTACCGTCGATCAAGGCGGCGTACGTGTCTTTCGGCGCGTCGTAGAGATTCCCGTCGCAGAGTCTATAAATCTGCGCGAAGAGCACGTCGTCATTGATCGCAAACCGGTCGACCGTCTAGCAACCCAAGCCGATCTCTCCGGTGCCGATCGCACCATCGAGTTGACTGAAACCGCAGAAGAAGTCGTTCTTTCCAAAACCGCGCACGTCGTGGAAGAAGTGGTGATTGGCAAGGAATCCAGTGATCGTGTCGAGCATATTCAAGAAACGGTACGCCGCACGGAAGTCGACGTGGAACAGCTTCCCGCCGAGCAATATAGCCAAGTCACTCCAAAATCGAAGTAACGCGACAGCCCGACTGCACCACGGAGATCTACATGGCGGAACACGTAAAAATTTACGAAGAAAAGAAACGCGGCCTGCCCGTCTGGGCTTGGCTTTTGCCTTTACTTCTGCTTCTAGCATTGCTTGCCTATTTCCTTCTTCACCGTCAAACCGCAACTGCACCCGCCGCAGCAGTAGCGCCCGCAGTTGTTCCAGCCGCTGCCGGAGCAGCAGCCTTCCCGGATCTCGGTGCCGTCCACTTTGCTACGGATCAGGCCACTCTAACCCCGGAAGGGACAGCAACAGTACAGCAGGCGGCTGCCGCAATGAAGGCGAATCCAAAGGCGCATCTGCGGCTTGAAGGCTATACCGATAGCACCGGAACCTCACCGCACAATGACACGCTGTCGGATCAGCGCACCAAGACAGTCGCGGATTATCTAGCCGCACAAGGAATTGATCGTAGCCGTCTAACTGGACAGGGTTTTGGTGATGCCAAACCAGTTGACTCTAACGCTACTACTCAAGGCAAGGCAGACAACCGCCGGGTCGAACTTTTTTCACAGCAGCAGTAGTTACGTACACAGTTATCTATAGGAGAACGTTATGAAGACAGTAGTCGGACTTTTCAACACAACCGCAGAAGCGCAGACGGTCAAGCAGGCCTTGGTCGCACAGGGTTACTCGAGCAGCGACATCAACATTCACGCAAACGACGCTTATGACGAAGAGGGCGAGGGCACCGGTTACAGTGACTCCACGCGCAACACGGCAACTTCATCGGCCACAGAAAACATCAAGGGGACGACCGAAGGCATCGGCCATCGCATCAGCAATTTCTTTAGCTCGCTCTCTGGTGGCGACGAAGAGGCGCATAACTCCTATGCCTCCGGAGTAAACACCGGCGGTGCCTTGCTCAGCGTTAAGACGGAAGACAATCAGGCAAACGCGGTTGCCGCTCTCCTTCGCCAGCACGGCGCGCGCGATATTGAAGGCGGTGCACGGAGCGCCAGCTACGAAGAGACCACCGACACCAATCGCGGCATTGGAATCGCGAACACCGCAACCTCGACCGGCCAGACCTCCATCCCCATCGTCGAAGAGGAACTCGTCGTGGGCAAGCGGGAAGTGGACCTGGGCGGCGTTCGTGTTTACTCGCACGTCGTCGAGCGTCCCGTAAGCGCAGACATCAGCCTGCATAACGAAAGCATCGGCATCGAGCGCCGGGCCGTCAATCGTCCCGCCACTGCAGCTGACTTCCAGGTGGGTTCACAGCCCATCGAACTGCGCGCCACCGGAGAAGAGGCTATCGTCGGCAAGACCGCACGCGTCGTCGAGGAAGTCTCCGTCGGTCGTCAGGGTTCGGACCGCACCGAAACCATTAACGACACCGTCCGTAAAACGGAAGTGGACATCGAGGAACTTCCGGGGACCGCATCCACGACCACTGGAAATGCCACCACCAAAAACCGCTACTAAGCAGTCTGCAACAAAGAAACGGGCCGGACACCCTTTGTCCGGCCCGTTTTCCTTCTGCCCATGGAGTATCTTGTGACCCCCGAACCGATTAATTCCTCAGCTAAATCTTCTTCTGTCAACACCTCCGCCATGAACTTCTTCACCGCGGCCGAACCCTTTGACAGCATGCGCACGCTCACCGAGTTGCGTCTACCCGACGGTCGTCTACTCCACATCCCCACCGCCCTCCTCATCGACCAAAGCCTCGCCAAAGCCCCGCAACCCGCCAGCACATCGCCACTCACTGCCGGCGAAGAAGAACCTACCACCGTACCTATCATCGAAGAGCACTTAAACGTTGGCAAACGCAGCGTCGTCACCGGCACCGTACGCTTAGAGAAGCACGTTGGCGTCTACGAAGAAGCCCTCGACATCCCCCTCGCCGTTCGTTCATTCGAAGTGGAACGCATCGTTCTGAATAAGCCCGTTGACACCGCTCCGGCCATTCGCCAGGAAGGCGAGACCACGGTCTACCCACTCATCGAAGAGCAGCTTGTCCTCACCAAGCAGCTCATCCTTCGCGAAGAGCTCCGCGTCACCCGCCGCGACACTGAAGTCCGCGACACCCGCACCATCTCCCTCCGCCGAGAGTCCATTGAAGTAACCCGTACCTAATCCCTCCTTCCCCCTTACATTCTCAGCTCTCTGACCAGAAACGCATACATATCCGCCATCCCCTCCAGCTGCTTAGAAAGCGGCATTCCTCCGCCATGACCAGCCCGCGTCTCCACCCGGATCAGCATTGGCGCTGCATCCGGCGTCTCTGCCGCGGCAGCCTGCAGTGCTGCCGCATATTTGAAGCTGTGCGCCGGAAAAACGCGATCATCATGATCGCCGGTCGTAATCAGCGTTGGGGGATAGCGCACGCCCGCCCGCACGTTATGCACAGGGCTGAACTTCAGAATCGCCCGAAACTCCTCTTCCTTCTCGCTCGGACTCCCGTAGTCCGGCTTCCACGCATACCCGATCGTGAACTTATCGAAGCGCAGCATATCCATCACACCCACCTGCGCCAGCACCGCACCAAACAACTCCGGCCGCTGTAGTTCGACCGCCGCCACTAACAATCCGCCGTTCGATCCTCCATTGATCGCCAGCCGCTTCGCCGACGTATACCTGTTCCGGATCAGATACTCCGCACACCCAATAAAATCGTCGAACACATTCTGCTTGTGCGTCTTGGTTCCCGCCGTATGCCACTGTTCTCCATACTCGCCACCCCCCCGCAGAATCGCCTCCGCATAGATTCCACCCATCTCCAGCCATGCCAGCCGCGAAGAAGAATATCCCGGCCCCAGTGAGATATTGAAGCCGCCGTATCCATACAGCAGCGCGGGCACAGACCCGTCCATCTTCGTGCCCTTCTTGTAAGTCACGAACAATGGAACCTTCGTTCCATCCTTGCTCGGCGCGAACACCTGCGTTGTTTCAAACTGCCCGGGATCAAATGTCAGTTTGGGCTGCTTCCATACCGTCGCCGCAAACGTCTTCAGGTCGAGCCGGTAGACCGTAGGCGGCGTCGTGTAGTTCGTAAAGGTAAAGAACGTCTCTTCGTCCTTACGCTTGCCTCCGCCCATCGCTACCGACCCGATTCCCGGAAGCGTCAGCTTCTGCTTCATCACGCCATCGAGCCCCCGCACTTCCACCTCGCTCTTGGCGTCGACCAGGTAGCTGAGGATCAAATCCTCATGCACCATCGAAACATTCTCAAGCGAATGCCCGCTCTCCGGCACAAGCTGTTTCCAGTTCGTCTGCTCCGGATGCTTCAGATCCACCTTGACGATCTTTGCCTTCGCGGCATCCCGCGTCGTTAGCATCCATACTTCGTCTCCCATACTGCCGACCGGCTCGTAGCGCGCGTCGTCGACCGCCGCAATCCTGATCACGGGAGCCGTCGCCGACTCCCATCCCGGCTTGCTCAGGTCCTTCACCGCCAGCGCATTTGTGTGACCTTTGCTTTGCGACAGGAACAGCCAGCGACCATCCTCGCTTACGCCCGCCTGCAGAAGCATCTCCTTGTCATCGGCCCGCTCAAACACCACTACGTCCGCGCTTTGCGGCGTACCAAGCTCGTGAAAATACACCTTGTGAAACACGGCGGCTCGCTTCAGGGCTTCGGCTCGTTCTGCTTCCGTCTTCGGAACCCCAAAACTCGAGTAAAAGAAACCGCTGCCGTCCTTCATCCAGCTCACGCCGCTGAACTTCACAAAGTCGATCACGTCGGGCATGTCTACACCGGTCGCGATCGTCTTTACGTGCACCTTCTGCACATCGCTCCCCGCCTCCGCCAGCGCATAGGCCATCCGCCTGCCGTCGTCCGAAACCGAGTACGACTGCAGCGCCACCGTTCCGTCCTTGGCCAGCGTGTTCGGGTCCAGCAGCACCTTCGCCTCACCGTGCGCGCCCTCCTGCCAATACAGCACCGCCTGGTTTTGCAGCCCTTCATTCCGCTGGTAGAAATACCTTCCCGCCTCGCGTCTCGGCGCGGAGAAACGCTCATAGTCGTTCAACTCCATCAGCCGCGCATGAATCCTGTTTCTCACCGCCGCTCCAGCCCCCTCCCCGGCAAGATACTTCTGCGTCAGCGCATTCTCCGCGTCCACCCACGTCTTCACCTCGGGCGAGTCCACCTCTTCCATCCAGCGATACGGGTCTTCGACCTTCACGCCGAAGTAATCGTCTACTTGGTTCACCCTGCGCGTCTTCGGATAACTCAACATCTGCGCTTCTGCCTTAGCCACAACGCTCATCAGTAACACTCCCACGAGAAAGGGTGCTCGTGCATAGCTCGTCCCGCAAATCTAACATCGCTCAGACGCGCACCCTTCTAAAATCGACTCATGCAAATTCTCATCGTCGGTGCCGGAGCTCTCGGCGGCTACTTCGGCGCACGCCTGCTCGCAGCGGGCCGTGACGTCACCTTCCTCGTACGGCCTCGCCGCGCCGAGCAGCTTCAACGCACCGGCCTCCAGGTCATCAGTCCCCACGGCGACCTCCATCTCGCCTCCCCGCCCACGGTCCTCGCTTCTACGCCGAAAACTCCCTTCGACCTCATCCTGCTCAGCTGCAAAGCCTACGACCTCTCCGCCGCGATAGACGACTTCGCCTCTGCCGTCGGGTCCAACACCGTCATCCTTCCCTTACTCAACGGCCTCGCCCACATGGCCACGCTCGCCGCCCGCTTCGGCCCGGAACACCTCCTCGGCGGCCTCACCAACATCTCCGCCACCCTCACCCCCGAGGGCGTCATCCGCCATCTCGGCCAGGACCACCGGCTCGCCTTCGGAGATCCCAGCCAGCTACCCCACACGCCCGCCAGCCCACGGATGCAGGCCATCGTCGAGACCCTTGCCAATGCCAACTTCGACTCCGATCTCAGCCCGCGCATCTTCGGCGAAATGTGGGTCAAGTGGGTCTCGATCGCCACCTACGCCGGAACAACCTGCCTCATGCGCGCCCCGATCGGTGACATCATCGCCGCCGGAGGCCTGCCCATCGCCCAGGCTCTGCTGGTCGAATGCACCTCAGTCGCCGTTGCAGACGGCCACCCACCGGTCCCTGGCGATCTCGACTACACCGCCGCCATGATCTCCCGCGCCGGCTCGCCCTTCACCGCATCCATGCTGCGCGACCTCGAAGCCGGAGCCCCCGTCGAGTGTCAGCAAATCCTCGGAGACCTTCTCGCCCGCGCGGAGCACCATCGCCTCTCCACGCCCGTCCTTACCATCGCGCACGCGCACGTCCGCAGCTACCAAGAGCGCCGCAAACGCGAAACCGCCTCCTCCGGATAGCCCCCTGTATGAGCCACGGCAAAAGAGAATCCGACGGCATACGCTCCCCTTGTTGTCATTCCCCAAGGAAATCTGCGTTTCGCCCTAGCCCTAAGTCCCCACACGCCCCGAAACCCCACGAGCCCGACTCTTGTAATACGTCTTAAACACGTGGTCCCAAAAAGACGAAGTCACCCCAAAGTTCGTCTCCTGCAAACGATGATGCACACTATGCGCGGCCCACGTCTTCTGCATCCAGCGGAAGGGAATCTGGTGGATGCGCGTAGAGTGCTCCACATGATGAAAAATGCCATAGTAGCTATAAGCAGCGGCAAAACCGGAGATGAAAAATCCCGCTTCAGCAAAGCCTAGCGCATAGCGCAAAACGAACCAGATCAGCATCAGCACCACCATCCCAGTCAGGAAAAACGAGGACGCCGGCATATGCGGGTCCCGATGGTGGGCGTCATGCAGAGGAAATAGAAACGTCTTCGGATTATGCAGCAGCCAGCGATGAATCGAGTACTCGGCAAGACTGAAAAGCATAAAACCGATCAACCAGAGCAATGCCGCAGAAGGCCACGCAAACCGCTCCCGCACACCGAGATAGCCGAACAGCCAAATGGACGCAAAGTCCGCCACGAACGCCGCAGCATAGTTGAACCGGCTCTCGGAGACGGCCTGCAATAAGGTGCGTGGAGCAACGGAAATCTCACCGGATGTCACAGCGCGGGCTCCTCGTAGGTCGGGCGGAAAGCGATTGAGCCGCATCTTACCTGCTCGGGTTAGAGCCCCACAAGATGGGCTGGAAGAAGAGAAGTGTTCTCAGTGTAGACGCATCTGCACGCAGAAGAGACGCCGCGTTTCTCATCTTGTTCTTCCGCCCCACTCCCTCTACGCCAACGTCTAAACTCCACCTATGCGAGTTTTTCTTCTGCCGGCGTTCTTCACCGCATCGCTCGCCTTGGCACAAACTCCCGCCGCGCCCGCCCCACCGGACCAGACGCCTTTCACCCTGCGCAGTCAATCCAACCTCGTCCTCGTCCCCACCCAGGTGCAAACCCGCAAAGGGGACATGCTCTACGACCTCCAGCCCGCGCAGTTCACCCTGCTCGACGACGGCGTCCCCCAGACCATCCGCCTCGACGACGACCCCGACGCCGTCGGCCTCAATCTCGTCGTCGTCGTCCAGTGCTCGCGCTCCGCCTTCACCCAATTCGGCCACATGAGCGGCCTCCCCGCCCTGGTCGACGACCTCCTCGGCGGCGCACCGCACCAGATCGCCCTCATCAACTACGGCACAGAGGTCGAACTCCTCACCTCCTTCACCCACTCCGACAAGCGCCTCGCCGACGCCTTCACCAACCTCCAGCCCTGCGACGACGAAAAAGACGCCCGCACCCTCGACGCCGTCGACTACGCCAACAAGCTCTTTGACAAGCTTCCCTCCACCAATCACGACCGTCGCGCCATCCTCCTCATCGGCGAAACCCGCGACCATGGCTCCCAAACCCGCACCGCCGCCGTCGCCGCCAATCTCGCCCGCTCCAACACCGTCGTCGACGCCATCTCCTTCAACCCCGGCAAAGACGATCTACTCAAAATGCTTCCCTTCGGCGGCCCCGCCCCCAACCCCGCCGAGGCCATCCTCCTTCTGGTCAACGCACTCCGCCGCAACGTCCCCCACACCTTCACCGACATGACAGGGGGCGAATACTCCAACTTCAACTCACAAAAGGGGTTCGAGAAAGGCGTCCACCGCCTCGCCAACCACATCCACAATTACTATCTGCTCAGCTTCCAGCCCGTCACCGCCGACGGCTCACCCGTGCCACCCGGCGTCCATCGCCTCTCGGTCAAGATCCCCGACTACCCCGACGCCAAAATCCGCAATCGCCTCACGTACTACTTCGGCTCCACCCCGCCGCCTGAAGTTCCGGAAGACCAGCCGGCGCCGGCGAAAAACTAAAGCGATGAGCTGATAAGCCGGTGGTGGGAGGAACGATGAGCCGAGACCCTTGATCCTTCTCTTGTCATTCCCGAAGGGAATCTGCGTTTTGCTTTTCTTAATCCCTGCGATACATCCTCGGTAAGTCCGCTTCAGACGTTGCGGCAAACTGTATTCCCCTAATCCTCGCAGGCCGCCTTTTCGTGCGCTTTCCCGTGTCAAGCCCCCGACTCTTCTTTTCAGTCCATAACCTGTTCAAGACAAACGCCTTAGCTCCGAAAGAAAGTTGGCAGAATCCCTCTTCCGCATCTTGTACAATCAAATGACAGAAACAAAACTCTGCATGAAACCAGAGCCGGATGAGCCTGGTGAACCGTATCGGTCTGGTGAGCCTGGTAAACCGTATGAGCCTGGTGAGCCGGACAACTGGATAGGCCCTTGCTCCTCCGTTGTCATCCCCGAAGGGAATCTGCGGTTGCTTTCTTTACCTTGCTGCATCTCCAGCGAATCCGCTTGAGCACGTTTGCGAACCAACCTGTAAGTGCTTTGTTGACAGGACTTTGCCCGTAAGTCCATTCGCTTGAGGACTTTACGGGACGGATCCACGGCATCTCAAACAAAAGAAGCACGTTAGCCGTTTTAAGAAGGGGGGCACCCCCCTTTCATTCTGGATCCAAGCAGAAGCGGACTCCCACAGGAGTCCGCTTCTGGGCAACGCTTGCCTTACGACAGTACCGGAACCGTAACCTCTTGCCCGACCTGAATGTGATCCGGATTGGCCATCCCGCTCGCCTCCGCAATCTTTGCGTAGTGATTCGGGTTGCCGTAAAACAGCTTGCTCACCTTGCTCAGATTGTCTCCGGCAGCAATCGTGTACGTTTGGTCCTGCCCGCCAGTATTGGTGATCTCGTGCTTCAGATCCGCAAAGGTAGGATCGACGGCCTTGATCGCATCCCAAACTCGGTTCTCAACCACCTGCGAAGGAACATGTGCCACTAGGTGGTACTGCTCGCCAACTAACTCTGACCCGTCAAACTTTGCGCCATACGGTTCAAACTCCTTGATCGTATCGACTACAGGAGCATACTTCTGCTGTAACGCCTGGAAATCCGCCATCGTTCTCGTTCCCCTGTCTTTATAGAAACTTGCCTAGAATCTCGCTCGCCATCGATCCCGCCCCGGAGTTCGGCGCAGCCTGTGTTCCGCCGTTCGTCATGTGCGCCATCACCATCGGCAGCACCGTTGCCAAACCAATCTTGACCATCTCCGGAGACATTCCGGTCCGCTGCGCTACCTTCTCGATGATCCCTGACCCTTGCAGGCCTTGGCCCATTTGGTCAGGGGACGTCGGCTGGCCCGTTGCAGCCGCCTGGGTATCCACGCCATTGTTCTGCATATGCTGCATCAGTCCGCCAAGCCCGCCCGGATGCTCTTCGAGAGCGCCCATCAAGCCTCCCGCAACCTGCGCATTGGGGTTCGCTCCCTCACCACCGCCGCCCATACGGCCCGCTACCATCGATTCAACTGAGTCCAAAATGCCCATAGAGGTCTTCCTCTCAAATAAGAATGCTTCGAGTTTCGATGCAATCGCTTCCGACTCAACCGCTCCAAAGCAAAAGAAATACTGTTTACTTCTGCACCGCCCACGCCAGCCCGTCCGGCTCGATCCCCGGTAGAATCCTGCCAACCACATCCATCTTCTTCAAGTCCAACACCGCCACCCAGTTGTCCGGCGAGCACGACACATACGCCCGCTCCCCATCCGGCTCCACCAGCACGCCCGCCGCGCCCGTACCTACCCGAATCTGCCGCAAGACCCGCCTCCCGGCCACATCCAAGACCGCCACTTCGCCCGACTTCTCCCGCGAGATCACCGCCAGCCGTCGGTCCGGAGTAAACCGCAGCCGGTTCGCCGTCGGCAGATTCGCCTGGATCGTGCCCGCCACCGCCCGGCTCTTCCAGTCCACGATCGACACCGTCCCTTCCACCGCATTCGCCACCCACACCGTCTGCGGATCACCCGCCTCATCCGCCAACACATCGAACCCCTCTGGATCTCCGCCCACCTTCACCACCGTCTCCTCCCAGTCCGGAAGCCCCGGCCCGCCGTTCGGCTCGGTCGCCACCCCGCCCTGCTTGGACATCTTCTGCGGGTAGAAGTCGGTCGGCTGCGGCGTCTTCTGCTCCATCAGGCTCAATGTTCCGGACCCGACATTCACCGTCACAATCTTCCGCCCATCTTTCGAGACCCACAGCATATGCGTCCCCGTCTGCCCCGTACCCAGCTCCCAGTCCACCACTTCTTTCGCCGGGTCCAGCCGCCCAAGCACCTTCGCCCGTTCCGCCGTAAAGTATGTCTTGCCGCCTGAAATCGCCAGCCCGTGCGGCCCATACAGTGGCCCCAGGTCGATCATCTTCTCCACCTTCTGCCCCACCAGGTCGACCACCGTAATAGTGTGCGCCGCTCCATTGTCATAGTTCGTCACCCACGCCGTCCGCCCATCCTCAGACGCGATCACCTCATGCGGATTCACCCCGACTGGCACCTTCGCCACCACCTGAAGCGTCCCCGGGTCAACCACCGACAGCGTCCTATCTTTCTTCGCCAGCACCAGCAATGCCACCTTCGGCGTCGGCTGCGCCGGAGGCATCGCTACCTGCGCCCACATGAAACTTCCCGCTCCCATTACTCCGGTCAACCACAACCCCGCCGCCCAAGCACGCATAAGCACCTCGCGTTCTATAGATGCGCCACCCCGCCCTCGGCGTCTTTGCAGGTCGTCTGGCGTTTTCACTGGCTTTTCTTCATACAAAAACCAGCAGTCTCGCATCCAAACGCGCATGGCGAACCCCTACGACGCGATCATTATTGGAACCGGAGCCGGCGGCGGTCCTCTCGCCCTTCGTCTCGCCCAGGCAGGCAAGCGCATCCTCATCCTCGAGCGCGGCCCCTTCCTGCCCCAGGAAAAGCTCAACTGGTCCACCTCCGCCGTCTTCCTGAACAACCGCTACCACACCCGCGAGACCTGGCACGACAAGGACGGTAAGGACCTCCACCCGCAGCAGTCCTACTTCGTCGGCGGCCAGACCAAGGTCTACGGCGCCGCCATGTTCCGCATGCGCGCCGAGGACTTCGGCGTCATCCAGCACCAGGGTGGCATCTCGCCCGCCTGGCCCATCTCCTACGCCGACCTCGAGCCTTTCTACACCGAGGCCGAAGATCTCTTCCATGTCCACGGCGACCTTGGCTCCGCGCCTGCCGTTCCCGGTGGCTTCGGCTCCAGCTTCGACCCCACCGAGCCCTTCCACTCGAAGAGCTATCCTTACCCCGCCTTCGCCAACGAGCCCCGCATGGCCGAGATCGAAGCCGGCGTCCGCAAACTCGGAGTCCATACCTTCCCCATCCCGCTCGGCCTCAAGCGCAACGAAGCCGACCCTCTCGCCTCAAAATGCATCCGCTGCGATACCTGCGACGGTTATCCATGCCTCGTCCACGCCAAATCCGACTCCGACATCAACTGCATCCGGCAGATCCTGCCACTGCCGAACGTTACCCTGATGACGAACACACGCGTCTTGCGCCTCATCACCAACGTGACCGGAACCGCCGTTACCGCCGTCGAGGTCGAGCATACCGGCCCGCAGGCCCACGGGAGCGGGCCAAACTCAGGCCTCGCCCGCTACGAAGCCCACCTCTTCTGCCTCGCCGCCGGAGCTGTCAACTCTGCCGTCATCCTCCTCGCCTCCGCCACCGACGAGCATCCCCGCGGTCTCGCCAACGCCTCCGACCAGGTCGGCCGGAACTTCATGTACCATCAAGCCGACGCCCTGCTCGCCCTCTCCACCCAAAGCAATTCCGACTCCTACACCAAAACCTGGGGTACCAACGACTTCTACCTTCGGGATCCCGACCCTAGCTACCCGTTTCCCCTCGGCCAGGTCCAGCCCATCGGCAGCTTCCACCACGAGATGATGAAGGGCGACGCCCCGCCACTCACCCCGGGCTTCGTCCTCGAAACCATGAAGCACCACGCTGTCCCCTGGTGGCTCACCACCGAGGACCTTCCCGCCGCCGAGAACCGCGTTACCTTAGAGAACACCACCCCGTCCCGCGACGAACTGGCTGGCATGGGCAAGGAGTCGGTCGCCACCGCCGGAGGCTTTCTCACCCCCACCCCCCCCCTCGTCCGCCCACCCCCCGCCGCCGCCCCCCCCCCCGCGACGAGGTCGTCGGGCTTGCGCAGCTCCGACTTCAGGATCGTGGCGACGCGGGCCAGCACGAGGTCTCCGGTCGGATGACCGAAGGTGTCGTTGAAACGCTTGAAATGATCGATGTCGACCATGACGAGCGCGAACCGCGACCGCGCCGCGAGGCAGCGCTCGAGCCGCTCGTTGAAGGTGCGTCGGTTCGCGATGTCCGTCACCGCGTCGAGATGCGACAGGCGGTCGAGTTCGTAGCGCGCCTCGATGAGGGCGAGCAGTTGCGCATTGCGCTCGTCGATCAGGATGAAGAGACCGGCCGCCATCGCTGGCACAAGGAGCAGCAGCACGCGGAAGTCAGGGTCGTCGGCCAGCACGCATCCCGCCAGGATCGGGCCGAGGCTGAGGACCAGCTGGCTCTTGGCCAACCGCGGCACGGCGGAGTTGCGGGCGGCGACCGAACCGGCGATGCCGACCGTCGACAGGATGGGGATCGCGTAGAGGACGGCATCGTGGGCGGTGGCCAGCGCGAGAAAGCACAGGCTGCCCCACAGGGCCGATGACGCCAGGGCGAGCCAGCCGAACCTGGCGAGCCACGCCTCGTCGTCGCCGGCCTGGTGCGGGCGGCCCGGCCGTCGGTATGACAGGATGATGCCGCACCGGGTCGAGATGACGAGCACCTCGAGGGCGGCCACGACGACGCTAAGCGCGCAACCGCTTCGCGCATAGGCCAGCCAGCCGCAGACCACGGCGGCGAAGGCCAGGGTCGCGACATTGGCCGCGCTGCCGAACAGGGTGGCGATGAGCGCGCTTCGGACATGGGCCGGTCGCGCCCGTTCCGCGGCCGACAGGAACAGGCGGCTGGAAGCGGAGGTGGTCCGTCGCCGGGCGGCGCCCGCCACACTCCCTCCGGCCAGCAGCATGGGTCACCTCGCCTCGGTCCACCCGCAGCCTGCACGAAGAGTCTGAAGATTGCGTGCGCGCGCGCTGCACGTCTCGCGCGATTCGCGGCGACATAGACCCGCAAGCGGCTTGTCGGCACGGGCTCCTCGCCGGCAGCGAGCTGCCCGTGCAACGAGGGCGTACCCGACCTCGTTGGTCAGGCGCCTCCTTTGCGGCGCAGAACTCAGACCAGCCCGAGCTTCTGCGCCAGCCCGATGCGCTGCAGCTTGCCGGTGGCGCCTTTGGGGATCTCGTCCATGAACAGGATCTTCGCCGGCACCTTGAACTTGGCGAGGTGGATGCCGGCGTGATCGCGGATCGAGGCCTCGTCGGCCTCGGCGCCCTCGCGCAGCACCACCACGGCGGCGACGTCCTCGCCGAGTCGGTCGTGGGGCATGGCGAAGGTCACGCACTGGCTGACGGACGGGTGGTCCATCAACACCTCGTCGACCTCGCGCGGCGAGATCTTCTCGCCACCGCGGATGATGATCTCCTTGAGGCGTCCCGTCAGCGAAAGGTAGCCTTCCGGCGTAAGCGCGCCCTGGTCGCCGGTGCGGAACCAGCCGTGCTTGGTGAAGGCGTCGGCATTGGCCTTCTCGTTGTTCTCATAGCCCGACATGACGTTGTCGCCGCGGATGACGATCTCGCCGGTCTCGCCGGCGGGCAGCGGCTCGCCATCCTCGTCGACGATCGCGATCTCCGGCCCTGTCGCGACGCCGACCGAGCCGGGATAGTGCGGCTGCGGCGGCAGCGGGTTGGACGCCATCTGGTGCGCCGCCTCGGTCATCCCGTAAGCCTCGAGCACCGGCGCCTTGAAGGTTTCTTCCACCGCCTTCATCACCTGCGGCGGCAGAGACGAGGAGCACGAGCGGATGAAGCGCAGCTTGTTGGCCTGGACGACCTTCGCATTGTCCTTGGCTCGGCCGAGGATGTCCTGGTGCATGGTGGGCACTGCGGTGAACCATGTCGGCTCCACCTCCTCCACCCAGCCCAAGAACTTGGCGGCGCTGTCGCCGGGCGCGCAGGAGACCTGGCCGCCGGCCGACAGCGGGGCCAGCACGCCGGCGATCAGCCCGTGGATATGGAACAGCGGCATGATGTTGAGGGCCCGGTCCCCGGCGGTGAAGGCCAGCGAGGCGCGGATGTTACGCGCCGATGCGCAGATGTTGGACTGCTTCAGCGGCACGATCTTGGGGCGGGATGTGGTGCCGGACGTATGCAGCACGAGCGCGATGTCGTCGGGCTGGGCCGGCCCGGAGCTCGCGGCATGACCTCCACCGTCGGCGAAGGCCAGGGTGAAGCTGCCGGCACCCGCGTCCGGCGTGGGATGGAGGTGGGCCACGGCCACGCCGAGCTTCTCGGCGACCGCGACCGCCGACGAAGTCGAGCCGTCCGCCACCACGAGCAGCTTGGCCTTGAGGTCGGTCATGTAGAACTCGAACTCGTCGGCCTTGTAGGCCGGGTTCAGCGGCGCCGACGTCGTGCCCGCCGCGATGGACATGAAGGCCGCCGCCATCTCCGGGCCATTGGGCAGCACGATCGCCACGCGGTCGCCGCGGCCGAGACCGTGGGCGTTGAGATCGGCGACGGTGCGGTCGACGAGCGCGCGCAGCGCCCCGAAGGTCAGCGGCACGCCGCCGGGCGAGGACAGCGCCGTAGCCTCTTCGGCGCCGGTCTTGATCAGGTCGTGGAGGGTCTTGGCGGCTTCGGCCACGGTAGGGTCCTTGTCTTGGGTGCGGTCCTCCTCCGCGAAGCGGGGGAGGGACACCGCCGAGGCGGTTACCGCCTCTTCGATCTCTGGCGTTAGTCTCTTCCGGTCGGCGAAGTCTGCTTCACGGCAAGATCGAGGAGGCGGCAGCCTCCTCCACCATGCTGCGCAAGCTTCCC
>CAXUNR010000051.1:0-6627 GCA_964252655.1 uncultured Acidobacteriaceae bacterium | reverse complement strand
GTGCGTAGACCGTGTCGAGGTGCGGCGTGGACGTCCCCGTCAGACGTCCCAGCTCGATCACCGAGCCCACCAGCGCTTCCAGTTCGATCGCGCGGCCGGCCTCGACGTCCTGCAGCATGGAGGTCTTGTGCGGCCCGACCTTCTCGGCACCGGCGATGCGCTTCTCGATCGGTACCCTGAACGTCACGCCCAGTTTGGCCGCGACCTCCTGCATTTCGCTCATTATGTCATGGGCGAGCTGGCGCGTTTCGGGGAAGCGGCAAATGCCTTCCAGCGTGGCGTGGGTCAGCGCCGAGATCGGGTTGAACGAGGCGTTTCCCCACAGCTTCAGCCAGATTTCGGCACGAATATCGGAGATCACGGGCGCCTTGAAGCCGGCCTTGACCAAGGCGGCGGCGAGCGCCTCGACACGTGGGCTTGTCGAACCGTCGGGCTCGCCCAGCGTGAAGCGGTTGCCTTCGACGACCTCGACCACGCCGGGCTTGGAGAGAATCGCGGCAGGGAATACCACCGAGCCGATGACGCGGGCAGGATCGAGGTGCCGCGCGATCAGCCCGCCGGGGTCGGCGGCGGCGACATGCGTGCCCTCGTGCGGACCGTCGTAGCCGCCGAGGAAGTACCACCACGGGATGCCGTTCTGCATCGTGACAACGGCGGTGTCGGGACCGATCAGGTGCTTCAGGTCCTCGGCGATCGGACCGACTTGGTGCGCCTTGACCGTCAGCAACACCACGTCGTGGACGCCGGCCTCCTGCATGGACTGGGTGGCGCGGATGTCGCGGACGTGGAGCCTGGAGCCATCCTCCTCGACGAGGTGCATGCCGTCAGCCTTGATCGCAGCGAGATTGGCACCGCGCGCGATAAAGGTCACCGGCTCGCCCGAAGCCGCCAGCCTGACGCCGAGGAAGCCGCCGATGGCGCCAGTTCCCACGATCGCGATGCTCATCCCGCCCCTTCCCGCTCCTATGGAGGGCATCGCTTACCGGAGCGAAGCGTGCCCGTCACCCGCTTTCGCATCGCATTGTCGCAGGGCCGCGATGGGCGGCTTTGCAAGCAATTCGCGACGTGCCCTCTGTTTGTCTCCAGACACATGAAAGGCGCCACGACGGGAGCCGGACCGAAGATGGTCTTTGACCGGCGCAAGAAGGCGCGTGTGCGCAGCGTGCGAGCGGCCATTCGGCCGCGGGGCTTCGGCAGGGTCGACGCGCCGTTTCAAAAGAATTCGAACAGCCCGGCCGCGCCCTGTCCGCCGCCGACGCACATGGTGACGATGCCGTACCTCACCTTCGGGTCGTTGGCCTTGGCGCGCCGTCCCTCCAGCAGCGTGTGCCCGACCATGCGGGCGCCGGTCATGCCGTAGGGGTGGCCGATCGCGATGGCGCCGCCGCGCACGTTGAGCTTGTCGTCGGGAATGCCGAGCTTGTCGCGGCAGTAGATCACCTGCACGGCAAACGCCTCGTTGAGCTGCCACACGTCGATGTCGTCGATGCCGAGCCCATGCGCCCTGAGCAGCTTGGGGATCGCGAACACCGGGCCGATGCCCATCTCGTCGGGGTCGCAGCCGGCGACCATCATGCCGCGATAGGCGCCGAGCGGCTCGATCCCGCGACGCTCCGCCTCCCTGGCCTCCATCAGCACCAGTGCCGCGGCACCGTCGGACAGCTGCGAGGCGTTGCCGGCGGTGATATAGCCGCCCTCCCGGACCTGCTGGCCGTCCTTGAACACCGGCTTCAGCTTGGCGAGGTCGGCCAGCGTGGTCTGCGAGCGGTTGCCCTCGTCGAGCGAGAGCGTCACCTCCTCCTCGCGGGTCTCGCCGGTGGCCTTGTCGGTGACGAGCTTGGTGGTCGTCATCGGCACGATCTCGTCGTCGAACAGCCCGTCGAATTGCGCCTGCGCCGTGCGCTGCTGCGACTTCAGTGCGTATTCATCCTGCGCCTCGCGGCTGATGCCGTAGCGCTTGGAGACGATCTCGGCGGTCTCCAGCATGGTCATGTAGGTCTGCGGCAGGTGCTCGGCGAGCCACGGGTCCTGCGTGCGGAAGGTGTTGGAATGCTCGTTCTGCACCAGCGTGATCGACTCGACGCCGGCGCCGATGGCGACCTGCATGCCGTCGAACATGATCTGCTTGGCGGCGGTCGCCACCGCCATCAAGCCGGAGGCGCATTGCCGGTCGATGCTCATGCCGGGCACGGTGGTCGGCATGCCGGCGCGCAATGCCGCCTGACGACTTATGTTGGTCGCCTGCGAGCCCTGCTGGCGGCCGCAGCCCATCACCACGTCCTCGACCAGGCCCGGCTCGATGCCGGCGCGCTGCACCGCGTGCTCCAGCGCGAACCCGGCCAGGGTCTGCGCCTGCGTGTTGTTGAAGGCGCCGCGAAACGCCTTGCCGATGGGCGTGCGGGCGGTGGAGACGATCACGGCTTCGCGCATGGCGTTGGCTCCTCTAGGCGACGGCTTCGGGTTGGGCGATCCGCGCGGCCTCGAGCGCGGTGCGGAAATGGCCGGGCACCGGATGAGGTCGCCCCTCTGCGGTCCAGACGATCACCGTGTCGGCGATGCCGATGCAGCGGCCGGACTGGAACAGGGCCTGGCCGACCTTGTACGAGGTGCGCCCCAGGTGCAGCAGACCGATGCCGGCCGTGAGCGTGCCGGGGTAGCGTCCCTCGGCGAGGTAGCGGATCAGGATCTCGGCCAGCACCGGTCGCTGCCCGTTCTCGCCTTCCGGCATGTGCCGGAAGGTGGCGGTGAAGCGCAGCCGCGCCTCCTCGTAGATGCCGGCCAGCGCGACGTTGTTGAGGTGCTGCAGCGAATCCATGTCGCCAAAGCGGGGATCGATCTGCGTCGTGAAGGCGTAGGTCGAGAGCTGCAGGCGCTCGGGCGACGGCTTCACGCGCGGGCTCGCTTCAGCGTCTCTCGCGCGATCACCAGCTGTTGGATCTGCGAAGATCCCTCGTAGATGCGGAACAGCCGGGCGTCTCGGTAGAGCCGCTCGATCCCGTAATCGGCGATGTAGCCGGCGCCGCCGAACACCTGCACCGCGCGGTCGGCGACGCGCCCGACCATCTCCGAGGCGAACAGCTTGGCGCTGGCCGCCTCCAGCGTGGTGTTCTCGCCGCGATCGCGTTTGCGGGCGGTCTCCATCACCAGCGCGCGGGAGGCGAGGATCTCGGTCTTGGAATCCGCGATCATCGCCTGCACCAGCTGGAAGCTGGAGATCGGCTCGCCGAACTGCTTGCGGCCCTCGGCATAGCCGACGGTATCGTCGAGCAGGCGCTCGGCCAGCCCGGTGCAGACCGCCGAGATGTGCAGGCGGCCGCGGTCGAGCACGCGCATGGCGAGCTTGAAGCCGTCGCCCTCGTCGCCGAGCCGGTTGGCCGCCGGGACGCGGACGCCGTCGAAGTTGACGTCGCAGACGTGGGCGCCCTGCTGGCCCATCTTGCGCTCCGGCTTGCCGATCGACAGGCCGGGGCTGTCGG
Organism: uncultured Acidobacteriaceae bacterium; assembly: GCA_964252655.1. Lineage (GTDB taxonomy): Bacteria > Acidobacteriota > Terriglobia > Terriglobales > Acidobacteriaceae > Edaphobacter. The sequence continues at coordinate 3,151 of CAXUNR010000051.1, read as the reverse complement.
CCGGCACCAGGAAGGCCGAGACGCCCTTGGCGCCGGGCTGGTCCGGGTCGGTCCGCGCCATTACCGTGAAGAGCGAGGCCTTGTCGGCATTGGTGATGTAGCGCTTGGCGCCGTCGAGCACGTAATGGTCGCCGTCGCGCCTGGCCTTGGTGCGCACCGAGGCACTGTCCGAGCCGGCCTCGGCTTCGGTCAGGCAGAACGAGGTGATGATCTCACCCGAGGCGATGGCCGGCAGCCATTCGCGCTTCTGCGCCTCGCTGCCGTACATGACGAGGCCCTGGCTGCCGATCCCGACATTGGTGCCGAAGATCGAGCGGAACGCCGGGCTGGTGCGGCCGAGCTCGAGCGCCGCCAGGCACTCGTCCTCCATGCAAAGGCCGAGGCCGTCGTATTCCTGGGGAATGGAGAGGCCGAACAGGCCGAGGTCGCGCATTTCGCCGACGATCTCGTCGGGGATGGCGTCCTCCTCCGACACCTTGGCTTCCAGCGGGCGGAGGCGGTCGGCGACGAAGCGGCGCAACCCTTCGAGCAACCCGTCGCGTGTTTCCTGATCGAGAGCCATGTGCTTCGCGTCCGCCAGGCGCCGGCTTTCACCACGTTCCAACAAAGGGTACGGTGACGCTCCGTCCGTGGCGCCTCAATATCTACGATGGGGTTGGGCAGCAACAGCCGGCGAGGATGGGTCTTTCGACGCACTGGCGAATGCGTGGGCCGCCCTGATAATCGAAGCGGCGGTATCCCTCGAAGGGAAGCCCGGCGATGCCGACGAAAACGGCGGCCTTCGTCTCTCGGTCATTGTTCTCGTACGAGGTGTGCGACGGCACTCGTTCCGCCGCATCTCGGATCAGGAAGCGAGCATGCGCTTACAGGACCAGATCGCGCTGATCACCGGGGCCGGCGGCGGCATCGGTCGCGCGCTCGCGATCGCCCTGGCCGGACGCGGCATGCATCTGGCGCTGGCCGACATCGACCCGGCCGGCCTCGCCGAGACCGCGCGCCTCGCGGGCAAGCCGGGCCTGCGCCTGACGACCCACCACCTGGATGTCGCCGACCGCGCGGCGGTCGCGGCGCTGCCCGCGGCGATCCGCGATCACCACGGCGGTCTCGACCTGCTGGTCAACAACGCCGGCGTGGCGACCGGCGGAACCTTCGAGCAGGTCTCGGAGCAGGATTTCGACTGGTTGATGTCCATCAATTTCTTCGGCGTCGTGACGATGACCCGCGCCTTCCTGCCGCTGCTGCGGCACAGCGGTGCCGCGCGCATCGTCAACATATCGAGCATCTTCGGCATCATCGCCACGCCCGGCCAGACCGCCTACACCGCCAGCAAGTTCGCGGTGCGCGGCTTCTCGGAATCGCTGCGCCACGAGCTTGCAGGCTCGACCGTCGGCGTCACCACGGTGCATCCCGGCGGCGTCGCCACGGCGATCGCCGCCAACGCGCGGGTGCCGGCCGGAACCTCGCCCGAGGAGGCCGCGCGCAACAAGAAGAGGTTTGCCGCCGCCCTGAAGCTCCCGCCCGAGCGGGCCGCGGCGATCATCGTCGCCGGGATCGAGAAGGATCGCGCGCGGATCATCGTCGGCAACGACGCCAAGATCGCCGCGGCGTCCGAGCGCCTCTCGCCGGTCGGCTATTGGTCGATCCTGAAGCGCCTCACCGGTCGCCGCGACGCCGGAGCGGAGTCCGGCGCCGGGCGAACCACGGGAGCCGAGGCATGAGCGTGGAGCATGTCGACGTCATCATCGTCGGCGCCGGACTGTCGGGAATCGATGCCGGTTATCACCTGGGCAAGAGCCTGCCGAAGAAGAGCTACGCGATCCTGGAAGGCCGCGACGCCATCGGTGGCACCTGGGACCTGTTCCGCTATCCCGGCATCCGCTCCGATTCCGACATGTACACCTTGGGCTTTCCCTTCAAGCCCTGGGTCGGGGACAAGGCCATCGTCGATGGCGCCTCGATCCGCGACTACGTCCGCGACACGGCGCGCGAATACGGAATCGAGGCGCACATCCGCCTGCGCCACAAGGTCGTGCGCGCGGACTGGTCCGGCGCCGACTCGCGCTGGGCACTCGAGGTGGAGAACGACGGTGAAAGGCGCCGTCTCACCTGCGACTTCCTCTATCTGTGCGCCGGCTACTACGATTACGACGACGCCTACACGCCCGACTTCCCCGGGATGAAGGACTATGCCGGCACGCTGGTCCATCCGCAGTTCTGGCCCGAGGCTCTCGAGTGCCGCGGCAAGCGGGTGGTGGTGGTGGGCAGCGGCGCCACCGCGGTGACGCTGGTGCCCGCCTTGGCGGATCTCGGCGCGCGCGTGACCATGCTGCAGCGCTCGCCGAGCTACGTGGTGTCGCGGCCGGCCAAGGATGCGCTCGCCGCGCGGCTGCAGACGCTGCTGCCGGCGAAGCTCGCCTACGGCCTGGTGCGCTGGCGCAACGTCCTCGTCAGCCTCTATTTCTACAAGTACGCGCGGAAAAACCCGGAGAAGGCGCGCAAGCGCATCCTCGCCCTGGCGCGCAAGGACCTCGGGCCGGACTACGACCTCGAGACCCATTTCACGCCGCGCTACAATCCTTGGGACCAGCGCATGTGCCTGGTGCCCGACGCCGATCTGTTCGCGGCGGTGAAGCGGAAGGCTGCCGAAATCGTCACCGACGAGATCGCGACCTTCACGCCGACCGGCCTGCGCCTGAAGTCCGGCCGCGACCTCCCAGCCGACGTGGTGGTGACAGCCACGGGCCTCAAGCTGAAGCTCATCGGCGGCATCGTGCTCGCGGTCGACGGCCGGGTCGTCGATCTCTCGAAAGCCACGAGCTACAAGGGCTCGATGTTCTCGGGCGTGCCGAACTGCGCCTACGCGATCGGCTACACCAACGCGTCCTGGACACTGAAATGCGACCTGACGGCAGCCTGGATGTGCCGGGTCATCGAACACATGGATAAGGGCGGCTATCCCTCTTGCGTTCCGGTGCGCGACAGCGCCGTCGAGGCGCGCCCGCTGCTCGACTTCACGTCCGGCTACGTCCAGCGCTCGATCGACGCCTTTCCCAAGCAGGGCGACCGCAAGCCGTGGCGGCTCAACCAGAACTACGTGCTCGATACAATGCTGCTGAAGTACGGCAAGGTCGACGACGGCACGCTGCAGTTC
>CAXUNR010000050.1:0-25031 GCA_964252655.1 uncultured Acidobacteriaceae bacterium | reverse complement strand
ATCAACGGCCTGGCGTGGGCGGCGGCGAGCGTGATGCGGGCGGCGGAGACGGCGGCGGAAGCGGCAGTCGGGGGGACTGCCGGGGACAAGGCGGAGGCGCCGGAGAGTGGGTTCGAGGCGGAGCGGATTCGCGGGTTTTTGGAGCGAAACGCCGCTACGGTGGAGGCGACGGCGCTGCAACCGGAGATTGTGCGGAGGCTGCGCGAGTTAGCCGTGACGGACCACGGGGCACGGCTGGAAGAGCTGGATCGGATGTTGACGGTGCTGGAGGAGAAGCTGCTGGCGGGGCTGCTGGCGTCGGCATCGGCGGATGAGCTGGTCGTGCTGCGGGAACAGGCTGCTCAGGAACTGGCGCCGTACCGGGGAAAGATGCAGGCGGTACAGATTCGTCAGGTGCAGCAGCAGTTTTTGCAGAAGCGGCTACTGGAGGCTCGTGGGTTGCCGCGGCTGAGTCTGTTTTATATGACGCATGGGTGAGTGGAGTAGGAGTACGAACTGAATCAGAGATGGCAGAAGACGAGACAAGAGAAGTAACTACATGAGCAAAAAAACTAATCACGCGCTCTTAAACAACACGCGGGATCACGTTCTCTAATTCAGTTTGCGTATAGTCTTCCGAAATTCAGAAAAGCAGTGGAGGGAGATCTTTTTTTTCCAAGCTTGTAGTCATCAGGCGCGCCGGAGAGACGATGCGTGTGTAGGTTTTGCCGCAATGCTGGAAAGTTAGCTGTGCTTGCGCAAAGACTCTCCATCAACGCGAGTTATGGTCATGGCTTGGAGGCTGATGCTGTAGCGCGGCACGCTATCCCACAGATCAAAGTCGTTCGACAGACTCTCGCGCTGCTAGCCCGTATTGGCGACGATCTCTGAAGAGCTTTAATTGCGCATTCTCATAAGCGGCTGACATGGCCGGCAGTATGACGGGCCACAATCGTGTTTAGGAGGGCAGGCTCCTTCCCTGCTACCCCTTCTTCCTGCTGCTTCTTGATTTCGTCGCCTCGATTTCATGAATCAGCAAACATGATTGCAGTAATTCATTAAGTTTCAGGTCACGATCGAGCGCCGCCTACTTGAATGCCTTTACAAGCTTCGGAGCCATGCGGAATGGCATGGGAATGAGATCGGACGATGGCACGACGCTGCGCTGCCTGGATGCACTGAGAGGTGTCGTTTTGACCGGCGCGAGGTCGGTGCTGTCGAGGGAAAGAATCTTAGCCATTAGCCATCTTTGTTATTTGCTGTTTTGCTGAAAACAACATTTCAACTCTTTCCAGAGACTAGCAATCTCTCCCGCGACCAAGGCTTTCGGCGTGATCTTAGGCGCAGTATTGCCGCCGGTCATTGCTGACGCATATACAACCCTGTCGGCAATAAGAGATTGGGCAACCCGACCGTGTTCTGAGAGAGCAGCAATCGCCTGCGCCGTAATGCTCGCCTGCGGCTTGGCCTGGGTGATCACGAAGAGGAATGGCTTGCCGGCCGCTTTGACCAGTTGGACGGTTCTGTAACAGCCCACAGATCAGATGACGAGGGGCGCACGGAGATGACAACAAGGTCGGCCAAGTCGATTAGGGTGGCTGTCTGCCGAGAGATGGTCGGTGCAGTATCGATGAAGCAATAGACACCGCCTTGCTTGGCCAGCGTCACGAGGCGAACTCCTAGCTTCTCAAGGCGAATATCGGCACGGTGCGGAGTTTCCGCCTGCCGGCGCTCGTGCCAGCGCGTAAGTGTGTCTTGCCTATCAGTATCGATCACCCAAGCCGGTGCGCCGCCATCACGCTCGGCTTCGAAGGAAAGATGCGCGGTGAGCATTGTCTTGCCGCTACCGCCCTTCTGCGATGTAACAAGTGTTGTTTTCATGAAAACTGCTTTAGCAAAGTCACTCACGCAAAGCGTGTCGCTTTACGCTGCGGGTACTTGGCAAGATATTGGACGGCGAGCTGCCGTTCTAGTGAGGTTCTCAGCTCGATCACGTGGGCGCTTGGCGGCCAAGCAGGTACACGGTGAGCGCGGGAACTCGGGTTGTTGACCAGCGGACTGATACTGCTCCCGGAGCTTCGCAAGCGAGCGCGTCCGCCTTCATCTAACGAGTCACGAGTGATCGGGGTCGATGAGTGAGCCTGGAAGAAAGGGTACCGTTTACGAAACGATTCTCTGCGACCTGGAGCAGCATCGCGTGATTGACCTGCCGAGCCGAGCCGAAGCACGGAGACCATTGCGGCATGGCTGCGTCAATATCCGAGCGTGCAGGTGGTGAGCCAGGACCGGGCAAACTCCTTCGCCGATGCTATAGCGAAGGGTACGCTGGAAGCAGTGCAAGTAGCCGATCGCTGGGACCTGCTGAACAACTTCGTCGAGATTTGGGAAGGTTGCTTGAGCGCCATCGACCCACGATCGTTGAGGTAGCCAAGCATGTCATGTGAGGCGCTTTATGGCATACGCGTGACGTAATATTTGGGTTCTGGTTCTCTTTTGGTGATGAGGATATCGTGGGTGTGACCTTGGTCTATGAATCAAGGAATCCTGGTCCCGAACAGTGCGGAGGTGGAGCTGATCTGCCTGCGACACAAGGTTGGCGCAATCCACGCGAATGATTTGCCGCAGGCCTGGTTGGGACAAATCAGGCTTGAAGCATCGCCGGGTGCGAGCCGAAGCTCTGGGCCTTAATCTCCGTTCTACACTGCGGACACTGCCAAGTGGCGGCGAGTCGGTTGCTGTGGCTGGACTTCAGCATGAGTCCTCCTCCCGTAGGTGCTTCTCGATTTCTTCCCAGACGATGCGGACGAATTTAACTGAATTCCTGACCTGTTCTCTTACAGGCACGGTGTTGGCGCTAATGTAGCGCTGCTGCCGCAGCCGGAATGCGGCGATGCGGCAGGCGTTCTCCAGCCATCAATCCTTGGGAGGCTGCTTCTCGCCAGGGAAGGTCATCTACTCGCTCAAATCAGGCTCCTAGTGAAAATCATGGGACTCCATGGGCGCGGCGGTCACGTCGAGTTCCTCGATATGCTTCGCCCGGAGATGGATCACCTTATCGATATTCTGGAGCGTGCCATCGATCAGCAGGAACTTGGCGTAGGTAACGAGATTGCGGTTGGCCTCGTAGAGGTCGGGGTCGACGATGGCATTGGCGATGCCGGTCTCGTCTTCGAGAGATAGGAAGATGAAGCCATGGGCGGTGCCGGGCCGCTGCCGGGCGATGACCTGGCCGGCAATGCGGGCCTTGACTCCATGGCGCACCAGCTTGAGGTCGCCGGCGCGAAACACCTGCAGCGTTCGCATCCGCGGACGGCAGTGCGCCATCGGATGCCGGCCGACGGTAACACCGGTGCCGGCATAGTCGGCGATCATACGCTCTTCCGGGTCCATGGCTGTAAGCGGGGAGTCCTGCTCCTCGTCGCCGTCCAGCTCCGAAAGTAGCGGGCCAACCTGCCGGCCGGCCCGTTCGACCTGCCAGAGTGCATCGCGGCGATGGAGCTTCTCGCCCAGCGAATTGAGGGCACCTGTTTCGGCGAGCGTGGCTAGGTTGGCCTGCGAGAGCGACGGCACACGGCGGGCGAGCTCCTCGATGGAGCCGAACGGCCGCAAGGCCCGGACGCGTTCAATCTCCGTGGCGACAGAGGCGCGTAGGCCACGCACGTAGCGAAGGCCGAGCCGGAGCGAGTAGGCACCTTCCGGTTCACGCTCCAGGACGCAGTTCCACTCGGAACAAAGAATATCGACCGCCCGGATGCGTAGACCGTGGCGCTGGGCGTCCTTGACCAACACGGCGGCCGAGTAGAAGCCCATCGGCTGGTTGTTCAGGATGGCGGCAGTGAACACGGGCAGATAGTGGAACTTCAGCCAGGCCGACGCATAGGCAATTAGGGCGAAACTCGCGGCATGGCTTTCTGGAAAGCCGTATAGCGCGAAGGAACTGACGGCCAGGACAATCTCCTCCTGCGCTTTCGGGCCGACGCCGTTGGCATCCATGCCGGCGCGGAGCTTGCCTTCGAGCATCTTCATCTTGTCGGCCGAGCGGCGGCTGCCCAAAGCGCGACGCAACTCCTCGGCCTCGCCGCCGGTGAAGTTGGCGATCACCATGGCGATGCGCAGCAACTGCTCTTGGAAAAGCGGAACGCCCAGCGTTCGGCGCAACACGGGTTCGAGCAGGGGGTGCGGGTACTCGATCTCCTGCCGTCCCTGCCGCCGCTCCATATAGGGATTCATCATCTGCCCGACGATGGGGCCGGGACGGATGATGGCTACCTGCACGACCAGGTCATAGAACTTATCCGGGTTGTTGCGGGGCAGGGACGCCATCTGTGCCCGGCTCTCCACCTGGAACAGGCCGATGGTATCGGCCCGGCGCAAGGATTCGTATACCTTGGGGTCGTCATGCGGGATCTGCGCGATGTCGACCTGCTTGCCGTAATACTTGGGAATCAGTTCGACACAATCTTTGAGGACCGCCATCATGCCCAGGCCGAGCAGGTCGACCTTGATGAGGCCCATGTCGGAGCAGTCTTCCTTGTCCCACTGGACCACGTTCCGGTTGACCATGGATGCGGGCTCGATGGGTACGACGGAGGCGAGCTGTCCCTGCGCGATGATCATACCGCCGGAGTGCTGGCCGAGATGCCTGGGAAGATCCAGCATCCGTATGGACAGCTCAAGGTACTTGGCGATGCGGGGGTGGTGGAGGTCGAACCCGGCCTGCTGGAAGTGGTGCTCCATCGTATCCGTCGGTCCCTTCCACTCGAAGGAACCCACCAGGCGCGTAAGCCGGGTCTGCATGTCGGCATTGAAGCCGAGCGACTTGCCCACTTCGCGGGCAGCGGAGCGGCCGCGGTAGGTGATGACGTTCGCGCACATGGCCGCGCCAAGCTGGCCGTAGCGGTCGTAAACATACTGGATGGCCCGCTCGCGATCGTCGCCGGAAGGCAGGTCAAGGTCAATGTCGGGCCATTCGCCGCGCACCTCCGTAAGGAATCGCTCGAAGAGCAGTTCCATGCCTACAGGGTCAACAGCGGTGATGCCGAGCGAATAGCAAACAGCGGAGTTGGCAGCGGAGCCGCGACCCTGGACCAGGATGCCGTGGCTGCGGCAGAACTCCACGATGTCCCAAACGATCAGAAAATAGCCGGCGAGCTTTAGTTTGGAAATGAGCGCAAGTTCGGTGTTGACCTGCTTGTCGGCTTTCGCGCGGAGCTTCGCGCTGGCCTTGCATCCGTAGCGACGGGCAACGCCCTCCATGGTGCGCTTTCTTAGAAAGCTGTCCATGTCGTCGCCGTCCGGGATGGGATAGCGGGGGAACTCGTAGCCCATGTCGTTCATTTGGAAGGTGAGCCGGTCAGACAGCACGCCGGTGTTGCCGATAGCCTCGGACACGTCCTGGAAGAGCGTGCGCATCTGCTCTGCGGAGCGCAGGTGCCGCTTACCGTTCCGCTGCAGCAGCAGGCCGGCTTCGTCGAGCGAGCAGCCGTGACGGATGCTGGTGAGCACGTCGAGGATCTCGCGCTCGAACTCGATGGCCATGCTGGCGCCGTTGGTGGCGAGCAGCGGCAGGCGGAACTCACGAGCCAGGGAAATCGCGGCCTGGTTCCGGGCCTCCTGTTCGCAGATGCCATGCCGCTGCAGCTCGACATAGACGTTCTTCGTGCCGAAGGTGCGAACCAACGCGGTGAGGACCTTCCGGCCGTCGTTCATGCCGCCCCGCTCCAGTGCGGCCGCGAGCGGGCCTTCATCGCCCCCAGTCAGGCAAACCAGCCCTTCCGCGTACTGTTCCACTTTGCGAAAAGGAGCGATGCCATCACCTTTGAACCGCTGCGCGAGCTTATAGCTTGAAATCAGCATTGACAGGTTGCGATAGCCGGTCTGTGACTCACAGAGGAGCGACAGGCGCACCGGGCGGCTTGGAATGGTGTGTGGCTGCCACTTGGGCGGGAGCACCTGGTGGCCGAAGGCATCGACCGAAACCTCGGCCCCGATGTGCGACCGCAGACCCAGCTTCTTCGCCGTCATGTAAAGCCGAGGCGAACCGTACAGACCGTCCCGGTCGAGGATCGCCAGACCGGGCAGCTCGAGGTTGGCGGCCTGCTGTGTCATCGCCTCGGGCAGGGAAGCGCCTTCGAGAAAGCTGAAAGCAGAGCGGGCGTGCAGTTCGACGTAGCGGTCAGTCATACAGGCCCACCACCGTCCACGCGCACGAAGCATGGTCCTGCCGCAGGCGCAGCGCTTGGATGGGGTTCGTCGTCACCACATCCCAGAGGTCGTGGTCCCATGCCTTTCCGTCCCACCAGGAGCTGGAGGAGTGCCACGGCCCGGCGGCCGCAGCGATGGCGAGCCGTGCTCCCTGCCAGAATATGGCGCGGGGCTGGCTGCCCCAGCAGGTCACGCGCGCCGGCTGCGGCGGCCGGAACGTGCGGATGGCTTTGCGGCAGGGAAGAGGCTCCTCTGTTTTATCGGCCTGCAGCCTGGGCCGGAACGGTGCGATGACGAAGGCGTCCTCGCTATGGCTGTTCTGCAACTGCGGCGATCCCACGTTGTCCTCGCCGGCGATGGAGCGAAGCCGTGCAAGCAGCAGTTCTAGCTTGTCCGGTTCGGGGAACTGCGCCTGGAACAACCCGCGTTGCGCCGTCTGCGGCTGGGTGGGCTCGGCGTCGAGCGTGACGCGCAGGATGCCACTCGCGGGTGGATGGGCCTGCAGCTCCAGATTGAGCAGCTTTAGCAGAACCTCCCGGTTCTGGGTCGGCGTTGCCGGGCGAATCTCTACGCTGTGCGGCGCCGCCCGCTCCAACTCCAGCGTGAGCCGGACGGAACGCAGCGCGTAGGCATACGCCATTGCTTTGCGCAGCAGAGCTTCCAGCATCGGCGACAGCACGAAGAGCAGGGAATCGAGCAGCTCCAGCGGACTGTCCAGAGCCATTGTCTCGGAAAGCGTGAACTTCGGCTCTTCCGGCACTAGCAGGTGCTCGGCTTCACCACGGGCGAGTTGCTGGAGTCGCCTGCCCTGCTGCCCTAGACGGCTGATGAGGGCTGTCGCCGGTAGAGCGGCAAGCTCCCCTAGAGTGCGGATGCCCCAGCGCCGGAGTACCGTCTGCATCTTGGATTCGCAGGGCAGCAGTGAAACGGAGAGGCAGGCGAGCTTGCCGCGTATGCTGTCCCGATCTGCACAGACGGCTCGTTCCGTACTGCGCGCCAGCAACAGCGCGGCCTCGGCGTTGGGCGCGACACCAAGGCCGGCCGGAAATCCGGAGCGGCGAAGCTCCCGGTGGAGTCCCTGGGCGTAACTTTCGGCGGAGCCGAAAAGCGTGCCGGTCCCAGAGCTATCGAGCAGGAGCAGAATCGCAAGCCGGTGGGCTCCCGCGTACCCGTTGTGTGGACAGGCGATAGCCTCGATGTGTGGAGAAAAAGCCTCCGTGATCTCCACCACCGCTGCATAGGCCGCTTTCTCCTCTTCGGTCTCGCGCGAACGAAATACGGCGGCGAAGCCTGCCTCGGCTTGCGCCCTGCTCATGCCATGTTCGACACCGGCGGCTCCTGCCTTTGGGCAGAGTGAAACGACCTTCTCTTGCGGCGGCACACCTTCAAGCAGGACGCAGGCCTGTGAACGCAGAGCGGGCGTGCTGCGCTGCCAGGCGGCGATAGGAAACTCCGGGATGTGGACCGCTGCAAAGGACACGTCAGCTCCCTACCACACGCATCCACGCCGGTGCCGCATCCCAGCTGGTAGCCCGCCCTGATGCTTTCTTCCCAAAGGCCGGCCCGGTCCGCTGCCGCGCGACCTCGGCGATGTGCGGAGCGGATACGAGCACGCCCTGCACTTTCGGCGGCTCGCCCACAGAGCACTCCAGAACGCACGCCGCGCTCGACCGGGCACACGGCTCTTGGGTGAGCAGGAGCAGGATGGCATCGCCTTCCTGCGCCGCGCGGCGGAACCGGAACCATGTCGCGGAAGGGATGCGCAACGCCTCTTTTGGGTCCACCGATGCGAGATCGAGCACCACTACGCGGAAGCCACCAGACTGGAGTACCTGATCTGTGGCGCGAAGCGCACGGTCCAGCCGGTCCCATGGCCTTTGCTCGTTTGCCCTTGCCGGAGCGGCCGAGGCTTTCGACTGAGCGCGTTCCCGTGCCGCCTCTGCCGCCTGTCGGTCCATGATCCGCAGCGGGTCACTCTCATCCGCCTTACGCAGATTCCAGCGTTCCCATTCCACTTGGTCCTGCGAGGCCGTGTGCAGGCCGAGCGGCTGGTTGGGATAGCTGGGTGTGCCCTCCATCTTCCGCTGCCGCCGCTCGTCTTTGTAAAAAAGCATCTGTTCGAGTGCCGGGGCCAATCCCTTTGTCTCGCCGCGCGGGTGCGAGCTGCCGCAGCCGCCGTGGATAGGCCGGTACTCGCCGCTCCCGGAGTCCGCAGGCTTGGAATCCATCTGGGAAACGTAAGTTTTCACGGGTTGCGCCACAGCAAAGCGCACCCAGAGCAGGTTCGCAAGGTTGATGCCGGCCGCGGCCGCACTCTGCGGCGAGAGCGTATCACTCACGTCGATGTAAGCGCATGCGCCTTCACCCGATGCACCGGTCAGCAGTGAAAGCGCAAGCGACGAACGGCCGGAGCCATCCGGGCCGGTGAGCTCACACACCGAACCGAGCGGCAGGCCACCGCCGAGTACCATGTCGAGCTGGAAATTACCGAGGGTGTGAAATCGTGGTGCTTGCTGGGACACGGGCGAGAGCGCTGCAGGAATACGATTCGCCAGCTTTGCTTCGATTTCGCGTTTCAGCAGTGCCGCCTGTGCCTGCATTATCTTCGCCTTATGTTCGCTTCTGGTTTGAGCTTAACTCACGCCGGCGTGGAAAAGCTAATCTGCACAAAGAGGGGTGCACTCTATACTCGAGCTTGGAGAGAGCGGGCCTGGAAGAGGGTGAATCGGCGCAACGCTACGCTAGGGCGGCGAACCGTCCGCATCCTGAGCGCGGGGCCGAAGGACGCAGCCTGGAAGCTGCGCAGAGTACCTGTCACCGCGTTGGACTACCCGGTGGGAAGAGCTGCCCCGTGCGAAAGCTAATTGAGCGTGGAACTACGCTGTTGTTCTCGATCCGAAGATTACGAGAGGCTAAGAGTGAAAGCCAGCCGTTACGGGTGCCGATATCCGAGCGCGACAGAAGGTCGTGTCCTTCTTCCTGTTTTGTGAGTTCCGTGTACTCGGCATACCGGGGGTGCAGCGAATCGAGGAACGTCTCCTTGCGGTGCAGGATGGGCGGGTTCAGCGACTCGGTGTAGCGTCGAAGATCATACGAGGCCTTCGGAAGAAAGAGCTTTAGGCTGTAAGCAAGTTCCGGGTGTGTGGCGCGTTCTCGAAGTCTTTCAGGAGCATGATGAGCGTCGCAAACATAGGGAACTTGTTTCCTTTTGCGAGTGACAGTGCGGGCCACACCAGCGCCGCAATCACCATGCAAGCGATGACCGGTTCGACAAAAGTAATATACGCCGGAACGACAACCTGCCACCCATAAGGAAAGGGTAAACATCCTCATGATCGTGAGATGCCAGCCCCCTCATGACGGGGATGAACAAGTCGCTCATCACTGGTTTGAACACAAGAATGCCACAAGAATCGAACCTATGAATCTAAGATTGTAGCTTTTGAGTTTGTGACTTAGCAGGACGATGAAACAACCGAACGCTATCGCAAACAAGACGCGAGGCAAACCCTGCACGATGTGATAAGGCCAGGCAGATGTGACGACGGAGTTCATCACGATGCCTCTCGTGGTCTCTTCAGTGCAGCATAAGACTAGACACTATTACGCACTGGACAGCAAGGGAGAATTTTGCCAATCGCTCTCTGCAGAGTGCGTAAAAAACCGTCCCGCAAAGACAGATAAAGTGGTGTTGAGCACAATTGCCTATTTGCTGGCCACATTGTCTGCTGTAACGGAACCCCAAGCACTTGGAGCATGATGACGTGAATGCTGAGTGAAGTTACCAAAGTGAGAAGCATCCCACAATCAGGATGCTCCATTTGATTCGTTTAACTGAACGGCTAGCTGTGAAATCGTCAGCATAAATACTCGTAAATTACTACAATCATCCCCGTCAATCGCGCAATGAGAAGCTTGCCTCGCTACGTGGCAGGCCATCACAAACAAACGTTTTTGGCGGTCTCCGCAGCTCAACGAACTCCGAGGGCTTCAAAGGGCAAAGCACCTGCAGAACAGTGTTCACAAACAAGTGGCCACATTAAGGATCTGTGGGCAGGATCGAGCGTTTTCACAAACGATGGTTTCAGAGACGTTTCGCCAATTGTTTTTACACGAGTTGTGGAATGGGTAAACGGATCATAGTCGGAGTCAAATACAACGTCTACAATTTGATGTTTGTGGCACTTTTTGCACTGTGTTTGGCTACACGGGTTCCACGGATGTACAAACGTATGAAGCGCAGATGCTCACTATGAGGAAGGCCGGATGCGGGGATATACAAAGAAAAAGAAAGTAGATGCAGAGATGATCGGCTTGAGCTGGTGAAGTGCTTGATCGAATGTGTCACAGATTCTATATGGGTTGTAATACCTGATGATGCATCGTCGTCATTTTATATTGTTCACGGCAGCGCGCTCTCGATGTCAGTCTGTCCAAAATTACGCCCCACATACAGGAGGCGACACGCATGTTCCTTGGCCAAGTCGTAGGCGAAGCAATCACCAAATCGAGTCCGGCCGGGCGAGCCACTTACTCCAGCGTTGGTAGATTTTGCAACACGGCATGCGAAAGCTGGTGTTACGCTCACAATCTCGAAGCCGAGCCCCTCTATTAACCTGATCATTTCCTGATATTCCTTCGACTTGCAACGATGAGATCTCCGCCAAAGTGCCAGCCGACAGAAGCAAGTCCTCATTTCTCTCTAACAGTTCTGTGCAAGCGTCGCTTTCGGGCTCTCCAAGTAGGACTGTCATGAGAGCGGACGTATCGACAGCGATCATCCGGGCAATCCATCTTGCAAATAGAGGAAGTCCTGACTGCTAGGGGATGGCTCACCGGCAAATGCGTTCCTGGCAGCAGAAGCCTTAACATTACGTAACAGCTCGCTACGAGTCACTCGACTTGGGACAGACTTGACTGGTACTAGCCGAACAGCCGCGTGCCCGTGACGAGTCAGAATGACATCGTCGCCCGCCTCAGCTCGCTTGACTAAGTTCGTTAGCTGGCTTTTCGCATCCGTAACAGAAACTTGCATATAGTTATAGACCTACGAACGGTCCGTAATGATGACTTATGTACAGGAGTCGTTTTGCACCAGCGTCGCTGGCAGCTTGAATCGCCTGGCCATGCTGCCTGACCCCCTCTTCTCCGAGAGTGTTGCCGGAGATGATCAGCACCTGCTCCGCGCCGTCGAATGCGGCAGCGAGGCTGGAAGGATCGGTGAAGTCTCCCTTCGTGACTCGTATTCCGCGTCGCTCAAAACCTCTCGCCTTTTCCGGATCTCGAACGCTTACTCCGACCTGCTTGCCCGGCAGGCTCGCCAGTAGTCCCTCAACGATCTGTCTACCTAGCTGCCCCGTTGCTCCCGTAATCACGATCATCTTGTCGCTCCTGCATTCATACCTATAATCAAGCTCGATTGTAGGATTTCTTTCCTTCGCCTGCTTTGCACATCGAATGGACAGGAGACAACACATGGAGCGGTTTGAGGGAAAAGTGGTGATTGTCACAGGCGCTGGCTCTGGTATCGGGGCCGCGACGGCAAAGCGGTTTCTTGCTGAAGGTGCTTCTGTTGTGCTGAATGGACGCCGAAAGGAAAAACTTGCCGAAACGGCAACCGGCGTTGATCCTCAGCGTGTGCTGCTTCACGATGGCGATGTTTCTGACGAAGCCTATATTCAGCAGATGGTAGAAGCGACTGTTGCCGAATTTGGGTGCATTGACGTGCTCGTTAACAATGCTGGGATAGCAGCTTTCGGACCCATCCTGAATAGCACGACCGACCAGTGGCGCAAGATGATGAGCATCGATGTGGACGGAGTCTACTTTGCCATTCGTGCTGCATTGCCCCATCTGCTAAAGACGGGTGGGTCAATTGTGAATGTCTCGTCGGTGTCCGGCCTAGGCGGGGATTGGGGTGGCAGCATCTATAACGCCGCAAAGGGAGCCGTCACGAACCTGACTCGTGCCCTCGCGCTTGAACTCGGCTCTCAAGGGGTACGGGTGAACGCCGTCAATCCGAGCCTAACCTTGACCGAGATAAGTGCGGACTTTGAAAACAATCAACCGCTTAATGGCCAAATTCAAAGACCGGCTTCCCATCGGCCGTGGTGCAAAACCCGAAGAGGTCGCCAGCGTTATTGCGTTTCTAGCGAGTGAAGATGCGGTTTTCGTAAACGGAGTCAATCTCCCAGTCGATGGCGGCATCAGTGCTTCAAACGGGCAGCCGAATATGACTGGCCTAGTTTAGGACCCTTGTTGGACGGCTTGTGGAGCGCAAGCCGTCCAACTTTCGTTTGGGCTGGAGAAATCGCATTATCAGGAGTAGTCTAAGTTTTTCACAAACGAAGATTTCTGGTAGCGTACCGCGCTCTCAACTTTCGCTAACTGCATTTCTAAGGACTTATCCGGCCTGATAGGATGAGGCAGAGACGACTGAATCGATCTTCCGGAGAAGTCTTCCTAAATCTGCATAGCACGTCTTTAGCCTTGCCCGATGATGGACGTAAGCTGCTCTCATCTTTGGGCAGACTGCGATTGCCTCTGTACTTTCTGGAAGAGGGTGTAAACTCCCGTATCGCCTTAATCGAACATCCGAGCTGCAGCAAAAAGCGGATTTGCTGTATCGTGCGATGCCGGAGTTTTGAAATTCACGGTGTTCGTTCGGCGAACGCTTGGAGGTGAGGAGTCCTGCAGCCTCATGGTGCCGGCTCGAACGTGTACTGGCTCCGCTTGCTTCTGTTAGCTCTCCAATCGACATGGATTGATGCTGCTTGACCTTGACACTTGTGTCAAGGTCCCACCCTCTGGTCTGGGGATGCGAATAGAAGTGCTCCCTGAGGAGATGACAATGAGCGGTGCAAGTAGCTTTGTCCACGGTCTTAGGGAGATTGAACCGGGTATGCAACTTCACTCTGTGCAGGTCGGAAGCGGCTCCCGAACACTTGTTCTGCTGCACGGTTTACCGGGTATTGGATCAGGATGTTGAGAACAATCTTGGCCTACTAGGGAAGAGAGGCAAGCTGCGTATGTCATTGCTGTTCAATGCAGGGAATGAAAGCTTCCTGAGCACGGTTGCCGCCGACATGGTAGCGGAATCATTAAAATGGGCCGCTGACTACTGTTCCGAATAGCGGTCATACCCTGCAGAACAGAACCCAGAGGCGTTTGCAGAGGCAGTGATGACGTTCTGCCAAAATCTATAACGCCTTGCTCTGCATACGTCGCCTTATGGAAGCAATCCGGCTGATCGACCTTCATCACAAACGAACATTGGTGACAGCCTGCGCATCCGCTGTCGCGATGAATGCGAGCCAGCGAAGCAGCAAAACCAGTTCAGGACCAAATTGAGATACATTCCTCGTCAGAGTGTGAAAGCATCCGCATCGTCCTGTGTCTCCACGAGGGGCGCTCACATAATCCCTTTCAGGATCCCTGCATCACGGTTGCAACCGCCTGCGCGAAGCAGGGGTTTTTCGCCACTGGAGCCGACCTGTGCGAGATTGAAGAGATTCTGCGTCGGTTTACAGGGACCCGAGTCCGCACACTAATCGGTCTTCCCGTTCCGATAGATGGGAGGTAATTGCGTCTCGACCTCAAGCGTCTTCGCCCCATCACTTACTCACTGCATGCGTTCTTAGACTCCGTGACGTGCCGGATTGCCTGTCAGCGCGAGGGAGCGGAGCGGCGTGTCCGGCATAGCTGGCAAACGTCGGCATGACAACGCAGCGGCTCTTTTCTTCGACACACCGAGCGCGCGCAGCAGCATCGCGGTAAGCTCGGAAAGCCTGTCCGCATGAATGCCGTCATGCAGGGACAGCCGCAGCATTGCAATCAATACGCCCAGGCCAATCTCCACTGCATGCGGAACGGATGCAACGTCAATCTCCTTCGCTTCCTTTGCTCGATTGAACGTAGCGATCATGCGGCGGCGCATCGCCTCGCTTGCCGCGCCCGTCTCAGGCAGGGTTCGAAGCAGGATGGCCGCACAGCCAGGGTCTGAGGTGGAGCGGACGACAAAATACCGGGCAAACATGGCGATTTGTCCGATGGCGCTGTTGTCGTCGTTAGCAGAGGCACGTTGCTCTTCATTGATGATGGTGCCAAGGTTTTCAGACACGTGCATCAAGAATTCGTCGAGCGTGTTGAAGTAGTTATAAAACGCGCCGCGCGATAGGTGGGCAGCGTGCCGCAGCGTATCGACACTTACTTCATGGATGCCGCGGGTGTCGATCAGCGAGAACAGGGCTTCCAGTATTTTTTCGGACGTCCTCGCCCTGCGCTGCCGACCGGTCCTGCTACGGAAATCTTCCTTAGTCGTAACTGTTTTCTGCTTGTGCTTAACGGCACTTGCTCCCTTACTCGGCACAGCGATGCTCCTTCAACCGCACCCCGTTTGCAGAAGGTGAGCCGTGCTTTTGATTGTGCCACGCCTCCCGCCTGAGCTTTTTCCCGATGTAAACGTTTGTCATGATGACACAACGTCAGTATGATAAAAATCAGCAAGATGGAACTGCCATACAGGAGGTGTGCATGCTGAAGTTGCAGGAAGCAAGCCGGATCGTGGAGGCTGCGCTGGCCTTTGCCAGGCAGAAAGGGCTTGCGCCCATGACGGTAGCGGCGCTGGATGCACGGGGCGTCGTCGTCGCGTTGAAGATGGAGGATGGGTCGAGTTTGCTTCGGCCGGATATCGCCAGCGGCAAGGCTTGGAGCGCGCTTGCAATGGGTTTTGGAACCCGCAATCTCGCGGGCCGGGCGCAAAAGCTGCCTTTGTTTTTTGCGGCTCTTTCCGACTTGGCGGAGGGTCGGGTGTTGCCTGTGCCGGGCGGTGTGCTGGTGAGAGATGCAGCGGGTGCGGTTATTGGCGCGGTCGGTGCCAGTGGCGATGTGGCGGACAACGATGAGGCCTGCGTCCTTGCCGGGATAGCGGTGACAGGTCTACGTGCGGACCCCGGAACACCGCCGGAATAAACAAGTAAGACCCACTGCGAGGACATACGATGACTACGAAAAAGACATTGCTGACCATGCTTGCGGAAAAGACGGTGCCCATCGGCATCCAGTGCTTTACCGCCGACGACAAGTTGATTGATGTGCTTGGCAAGACGGGTTTCGACTACGTCTGGCTGGACACGGAGCATAGTGCGCTGAACCCACGCGCGCTGGAACAAACGATGCGAACCTGCGAGGCTGCCGGCCTGATTGCGGTTGTGCGGATACCCGATCCGCAGGACGGCACATCTGCACGCAGAGCGCTGGAAGCGGGCGCGGAAACGGTGATTGTGCCAATGGTGCGTTCGGCCGCGGATGTCCAGGGCATCGTCGAGGCGCTGACCTTTCCGCCCCAAGGCAAGCGCGGGCTGTGTCCGGGGCTGCGTGTTCCCGGTTATTCCGTGGTCGAGTTCAACGCATACATGCGGGACAACAATGCCAACCTCTATGTCATCCCGATGATCGAGACGGCGGCAGCCCTGGAGAACATCGACAGCATTTGCGCCATCGAGCAGGTGAAGGCGCTGGTGTTCGCCTCTGGAGAGCTATCGTTTGCCCTGGGCGAAGGTGCAGCGGGCGACAAGAGTCCCAAGATCCAGGAAGCGTATCGCAAGGTTTATGCCGCTGCTCAACGCCACGGGGTTGCGCTGATCGGCGGTCCCATTCTGAACCCAACAGTGGAAAGCTGCGCGAAGGCGCTTGAAGCCGGCATTTCAATCTTGTGTATCGGGCTGGACACCCTTGCCTTTCGCCAACTCTGCGAAACCACAGTGGCAGCAGCCAACACAGCGGTGGCGGCTCATGCGGATTGGCACCGCCGGCCGGCACCGCCCAGCGGATTTCCAACGCCCTCCTGATCGACTTACTTCGTTATGGATCGCCTGTCGGTCCTACTTACAACTTGTTTTACAAAACCTTCTCGCTCCATGAGGAACACGTTCATGCCCAACGTCAATCGTCATGTAATCGGTATCAAGTCGAATAAAAAATCCGGCGTTCTCTTCAGCGGCCCCTCTGAAAGCCAAAGCGTGCCCAACATCTTTTGGCGCACCACGCTTTGGAACACCACGGAACTGCCCGTCAATAACACCGTCGAAGGCGATCGAGCTAAGGATGTGATCCAACGCGAGCCGTCCGCAAACGGCTTGACCTTTCGCGCACTAGAAATCCCTCCGGACATCAAGGACGCGCAGAAGCACATCGAGATCCTTACGGAACTGAACAAAAAGGTGAAGCAGAAGTACCCGCCCACGGAGAAAGATCTGCAACGGCATCCGAGCATGCACCGGACGGACACGCTGGATATGTTCGTGGTCGCTTACGGCGAAATCTTCCTGGTCAGCGATATGGATGAAACGCTCTTGAAGCAGGGTGACACGGCGATTGTCCAGGGCGTGAACCATGCTTGGTCGAATCGGTCGGACAAGCCCTGCATGATCATCGGGGTCATGGTGCATGCCGATCCCTTACCAAAGGAGTTGTACCCCGCAGAAGGCTTGTAGATTGTTTTGCAATCGAGAGAGTCTCCGATCATTCCGTCATCAAACGGGGCGATGATTCGGCTGTGTGTGTGGATGTGCAGGTGGCCCGGCGGCCGCCTGCTGTCTCTTGCGGATGAAGAAATGTAGTAGCCGGTGCCGGTCAAGGTTGCGGACCAGGCAAACTGGAGCTGAACCTGCTAGAAGGACGAGGTTCAGCAGCTCGGACCAACGGGCCATCGTATAGATGTTTGCACCAAAGCGGATTTGCCGGGCATAGACCGCGTGATGAAGCTGGAAGACGTTCGCACTGCCCATGTCCTACCTGGTAGGTTGATCGCAAACGAAGGTTTTGGTAGTGTCACCCCTTCAATTTCCTACAACCGCGTTTCTACTTACCAGTTGACCTACGTCTAGATTACTGAACTCAGGGATGCGCCTCGAGCTTGAAGATGTAATGCTCCACCGGAACGCCTGCAAGATTTATTTGGTGTGTCTTTAGCTCTTCCACTCGGCGTACCATAGACCCTCTGCTTGTTTGAGAACTTCCGAAACCATCCTGCCATTGCCGAAGCCCATTTCAATAACGTCCTGCTGCCGAAGGTTTAAAGCTACTTCCTCGGGAGGCAACATGGGAGGTACCCGGCTGGACCGGCCCATCACCATAAATGAAGTTTTGCAACAGCACCGCGCAGCCAATTCTTACATGGCTTGCACGAGGTATATGCTGTGAGCAGGTTCGGCAACCAAGCCAAAGCATGCACAGACTTTGCTAGGTTCCAGACCATTTTGTGAGGAGCAGCGGTTGGCGCTTCCAGTAGGTAAGAGAGCGCCAAAGCCATTCCAGCGAGCCAAACGCGAACATGCGCAGCCATAAAGAACTCACCATAAGATTGATGGCCCAAATCGCTGCTACAACGATGTACCACTGGTAGAACTCCAGTTTGTCATAGAGTTTCCGGGGGCCCCAGGAGAAGAGGAATTGGCAAAGAAAAGTAGTGCAGATGTAGTTGCTGAAGGCCGTGCGGCCTACGAAGGATACTGGGCCGACGATGCCGCGCAGGCGTCCACTACGGACCACAAGCAGAAGCATCGAAGCATTGGCGAGCGTCCCGGCCATGACCTCTGCCGTGTATGGAATCGCCATCCATCGCGCAAAAGCCGCCGCCGTGAAGCCTACTTCGTGATCTCCCAAAGTCCAACCAGAACCAGCGGAAGAGCGACGGCATAGCCGGCGATTGCAAGCCGAACATAGATTCTTCTATCGAGTTTGTTGGTCAGATAGCCGGACTTGTACAGACCCATGCCGGTGATCATGGCGCCCAGCCATTCAAGAATCCAGACGGTTGCAAACTTGAGCCTAAGAAAGGTCAGCTCATTGTTAATTCTGCTCGGCAGACCAGCCAGAAAGCCCAACCGGCGCTCACGAATGTTTTCTTTCGCAGTTGCGTCGGCCCCTTCCTGCTGTTTTGCAGTCTCTTGTAGAAACACACGCTGCGCTGCCGAAGGAAAGATCCCGGCCGCTTTGGCTGCACGGATCTGCGTCTCAGTGCGCAAAATCTCGGCCACATTGAACGCACGTGTGCTGCCAAAGGTTCCACCTACAAGCCAGACAGTGAAGCCGAGGACGAGGAGCGCACGGGCGGTAAGTCGACGTAGCGGGTACAGAAAGATCAGCGCCAGGGTAGCGTAGTCGACCAGAATGTCCCCGAACCACAGGATGAAGCCATGGCAGAGACCGAAGACTAGAAGCCAGAGGTTGCGACGGTAGTAGATGGCCGCAGCTTGACCCGGGGCCGAGCGCCTCTCAAGCCGCTCGGTCAGCAGTACCACGCCCGCACCAAAAAGCAGGGAGAACAGGCTGCGCATCTTGCCTTCGGCAAACATCCACTTCAAAGCCAAGATGGTGTAGTCGAGTCCGGTGTGCCAACCGCTGAAAGCCGGACTGGGAAGCCCCGTGGGAATATCCCAGAGGGCCTCCGAACCAGCGAAATCCTCGATGTTCAGCATAAGAATACCGAGCAGGCAACGCCACGTAGCACGTCCAAGGTGGGGAAGCGCTGACTCTGAAGAATCGGTGCCTCAGCCGGCCCAGCCTCTTCTTCCGGCCGCCGGGCGGCAGCGTCTCGGTTCCATCAAAATTCAAGTCTCGGCTGTTCACTCTCTCGCAAGGGTATCCGGTTGAGGAACCATGCGCTTTCGTAAAAGCGCCATCACAGCCTGCGGCGAAACTCACTCGGAGGTAAGCCTAAGCGTTGACGGAAGGCGTAGGTTAGGTGTGCCTGACTCGCAAAGCCGCATTCCGAAGCGATATCGATGAGGTTTAGAAGGGGCTTTAGCATAAGTCGGCGAGCTTTCTCCAGGCGGAGATCTAGAACGTACTGATGCGGAGAACGGCCGGTCGTCGTACGAAAACAGCGCAGAAGGTGCCGTTTACTGCAGCCACTCTCGGCCGCCAGGGTATCGAGATCAAGGCCGGCCCCCGGCATTACCTCCAAACGAGTGCTCATGCGACGCACCACGCTGAGATCCATCCTGTTCTTCAACCAGCGGCTGGTGTAGCTGGCGTGTGTAAGCTCAACAAGCCGCCTCCGCAAAGACTGGATCAGTTGATGAGCGTAACGGGAACCAAAACTTCCGCCCGTTTCTGCCTCTTGCCTCAATGCTTCTAGAGTGTGCTGAAGAGGCACATCCAGAAAACACCGCTTGTCCTGAGACAAGACACCGTCCGCGACACTGCGTGTGTTGCTGTCATTGAATATTTCTTTCGGCAGGTCAATGAGGAAGTCCGGATCGAACGCGCAAATCAGACCACGGGTAGGGACGCATGGACGCACCCTGGGGAGAACGCCTGCCGTGTACAGGGAGAGCGTGCCTGGATGGACAAGCTTTGGCACAAAATGTCCATTCGCATCCGGGTGATCGCAGCGGAGTGTTTCCGCATTGTTCCAGAGGCAGAGAATCGGGCTGCTCCCTATTTGAACTAAAGACAAACAGAGCTTAGGTGTAAGAACGGCGTTTATCGTGAGCAATGATTCAGTCGATCGATAATCATCGCTCGAACCGCCTCAGGCTTGAAGGTGAGATCGTTGATGACGACCGCACATGAGGTGCTGAGGCTCACCTGCAGATGGAGTCAGGTCACGGCAGGAGGCGCTCTAATTGCTAGAGCGAAGCGATCTGTCGATGCAACGCCTAAGCCGTCTTTCTAGATCGGGAATTCTCGGCGCAGCAAGAGAGCGCAACTTTGCCGTGAATGTGGGTTCAAGATGATGGGAGTTCTCGATGCTGAAAACATTCGTAACTTGCACGTTTATCGCTTTGTCGACCCTATCCGTAGCACACTCACAATATGCAGGTTCCGTTAGCCAAGGAAGTTATCCACCCGCATCCTCTCCACAAGGAGCCTCTATCATGCAGGCGTATCCGGCCCCATATTCAAATGGGGTCCAGGGGAATGGAATTCAGGGAAGCGGCGTGCGCACCTTCGACTTTCAACCGAGCTCCGGGGTTTTCATTCGCGGTGACGTAGGCAACGGAGTGGAGACGGTGAGCTCGTCGGCTGCAGTTACCGAACTTCGCGTAATACAGGGTCGCGCGGATGTGACGATTCACCATCTGGCTGGTCATTCGGAGATTTTGATCGACCTGCCCGGTGGACAGGTGTCATTGTTGAAAGACGGCCTGTATACCTTTAATGCAGCGACCAATACCGTTCGTGTACTCCATGGTGAAGCAGAGGCCTACGATGGAGCGAGGGATGCGTCGAAAGGAACCAAAGTCAAGGAGCGCCAGGAACTCGCTTTCTTTGGAGGTGTTAAGCTGCGTTCGGTCAATGCTTACCCCTATGAGCTTACTGCGGACTTACTGCCGGGAGGCGGACGGAGTCGCGGTGACGGCATGTCGAATCAGCAGTACGGAGAGGGCTTCTATGGAGGTTCTTCCTACGATGGAGGCGGCTATGGATACCCATATGGCTACGGTTTCGCTCCATATGGATATGGTTATGGCTATCCCTTCGGAGTTGGCCTTGGTTTCGGATACTACGGCGGCTTTGGTGGCTTCCGCGGCGGCTTTAGGCGGTAAGCAGTTATACCAGCTGTAAAGAGGGTCCTAGAAGAGCCCCTCTTTACAGCCTCAACCTAGACTCAAGACTCGTTGCAGGGTCGCGTCCCTGAGATCGTCAGCCCAGTAGCGAATGTAACGGAACAGAATAGCTCTTCAAAGCGGACAGCTGCTGTTGGAGTGCCCGGCTTGAAATGTGCCAGTGGATGAGAGAGAACTGGACAAGGGGAGCGTATGGGACGGGGCCAAAAGTACCAGCCTGAGCAGGTAGTACATCTGTTGCGGCAGATCGAAGTGGCCGTCGCGAATGGGAAGACGACGGCTCTGGCGTGGAAGGAAGCCGGGCTCGTGGAGCAGACGTACTCCTGCTGGCGTAAGGAGTACGGTGGGCTTCACGCAGGCGATCGTTCAGCTTGCCAGCCAGTACGGACGTTATGGCTATCGCCGGATCACGGTGTTGCTCAAGCGAGCCGGCTGGCGGGTAGGCAAGGACCGCGTGGAGGGTATCTGGCGTCGCGAGGGGCTGAAGGTTCCACAAAAAGCAGAAGCCACGAGGCCGGCTGTGGCTCAACGATGGATCGTGCGTGCGGCTAAGACCGGAGCGGCGGAACCATGTATGGAGCTACGACTTCGTCAGCGCTCGGACGCATGATGGCCGCAGCGTACGGCTTCTCAACCTGATCGACGAACACACGCGCGAGAGCTTGCTGGTGCGTGCCGAACGCCGCTGGTCCAGCGCCAGGGTCATCTCTGCGCTGGCCGATGTGATGGTGATGAAGGGCGTGCCGGAACATCTTCGGTTCGACAACGGGCCAGAGTTCGTCGCGAAGGATCTACGGAAATGGCTGGCCAAAACAGGAGCAAAGACGTTGTACATCGAACCCGGTTCGCCGTGGGAGAACGGCTACTGTGAAAGCTTCAACTCGAAACTCAGAGATGAGTTCCTCAACGGCGAGATCTTCTACTCGATCAAAGAACTGCGGGTGCTGGCCGAACGCTGGCGCGTCCACTACAACACCATCCGGCCACACTCTTCGCTGGGCTATCGATCGCCGGCACCCGAGGCGTGGCTGACAAACAGCATGGGGTGTGGAGAAATGGAAACCGCTACGCGCTTCCCACTTCCCCACACCCCCGACGGCGGCTACCTGAACTCAGAAATAGCTGCGTTACACTAACTCATCCAACGGCACAAAGATCGGGCACGCCAGCCCTGACCTGGATCAGTCTGTGACCTCGAAGAGGAATGACGTACTTTACTTAATCAGATTTAGATATCGTCCTCTGCGCGAGCTTCCGACGACGCTTTAGAGCCGATCGCCAATCCGATTGGCAAAAAGTAGTTGCAAGAAATTGACCTAAAGCTGGGTGGAAGACTGAAAGGTTAGCTTCGGCGTGGCGTTTCAGAGGCTAGGCTAACCAACTAAGTGTTACATCTTTATGTCACCTTATCTACGTTTAATTGGTGCGATTTACACTGGGTAGCCATAAGACCTCGACTGCTCAAAGAACGCTCAAACAGATTGGACGCAAGGCTCACACACCAACTCAAAGGGGCTGACGACAAGTCAGCCCCTTGATTGCCTGGAAGCTTAGCGGCGTCCGCCGCCACCGCGAGATCCGCCACTACCGCCGCGGAATCCTTCGCCGCCGTGGAAGCCGCCACCACCTCCGCCAGCGCGAAGGCCTTCACCACCGCGGCCTCCGCCGCCGTAGCCGCCGCGGAACCCACCTCCATAGCCACCACGGAACCCACCTCTGTAGCCGTAGCCTCCCCGGAAGCCATAGCCGCCGTAGCCATAGCCGCCGCGGAGCCAGGGGCCCGCACCGATGAACAGGCCGCCAACAAAGTAATTCGAACCATAGTAGCCGTACGGTGCACAGGCGTACGGAGCGTAGCCGTAATAGCCGTACTCACACGCCGGCGGTCCATAGTTGTAGCCGCCGCCGTAAGGGACGCCGACGCCGATTCCGACACCAATCTGGGCCTGCGCGGCAGGAACGGTGGCAGAAAGAAAAAGAGAACCCAAGAAAGTGCTGAGCAAAGCGAACTTAGTAATGATCTTCATAAGACTCCTCGGAACTGGAGCTAACAGGCCCCGCTGGCGTTTGTCCGTATTACCCGCTGCGGTTTTGACTTCCTCTTTGTAAACTCGATTGTTCGCGGAATGTTGCGTTGGCAGGAAGGGGGAAGGCCGAACCAGGTGTTGCCCGTACCCATACCCCGATAAGATGGAGAATCGACCTGCAATGATGCCCGTATCCGCCTTCGACCAGTCCGAGATTGTCCCAAGCCGGATTGCCGAGCCGCTCTACGGAGGAGCGTTCGCCCGGCTGGACGGCGCAGCTGTACCGTTTGTTCTGCCAGGGGAGCTGGTGCAGGTCAGCAACGCTGGGAGCCTGGTGGTCGAACCCTCGCCGGAGCGGGTTGCCCCGGGCTGTGTGCATTTTGGCCAGTGCGGAGGATGTCATTACCAGCAGGGCCGGTATGCGGTGCAGTTGGGCTGGAAGACGGAGATCCTGGGGCGTTTGTTGGTGGAGGCAGGTGTTCGGGAGCTGCCGGCGATTCGGACTCGGGTGGCAGCGGAGTGGGGGTACCGGAACCGCATACGGCTGCGGGTGGAGCCGGTGGGAAGCGGAGCGGGACGAGGCTTTCGCGTAGGGTACAGCCGGCCGGAGTCGAATGAATTTCTGCCAATTGCAATGTGCCCCATCGCGGCTCCGCTGCTTTGGCGAACGGCGGAGGCGTTGCTGCGGTTGAGCGCGGAGGATACGCTGGCGGCGCGCTGGCTAGCCTCGACGGCGGAGGTCGAGCTGTTTTGTACGAGGGATGAATCGAGGCTGCAGGCTTTGTTCTGGATGCGCGATGCGCAGGCCGCGCGGGGACAGCCAGACGGGTTTGGGCGTCTGTGCGAGCGCCTGCGGGAGTGGGTGCCGGAGCTGGCGGGCGCGGGAACAGAGCTGCATCCGGAGCTGAATCGGCGTGTGCGGCAGAGCTGGCCGGGCGCAGCGTGGGGCGCGGCTGGTCTCCAGTATGCGTGCGGCGGGCGCTCTTATTGGGTGAGCCGGGGGGCGTTCTTCCAGGTCAATCGCTTCCTGGTGGAGGCTCTGCTGGAAATGGTGTGCGGGCAGGCAGGCGGTGGGCTAGCGTGGGATTTATTTGCGGGCGTGGGCCTGTTTTCGCGGGCGCTGGCGGAGCGGTGCGGGCGGGTGATGGCGGTGGAGTCAGGCGAGGTAGCTTCGCGGGATCTGGCGGCGGCGGCGCGGGGTGGGAAGGGGCAGCCCGGGTTTACCGCGGTGCGGGCGCCGGTGCTTGAGTTTCTGGGGGCGCAGGCGACGCAGCGCGAGCGGCCGGAGTTGGTGGTGCTTGACCCGCCGCGGGCCGGGCTAGGGGTAGAGGGAGCGGCGACGCTGGCGCGGGTTGGCGCGGCACGGGTGGTGTATGTCTCCTGCGACCCGGTGACGCTGGCGCGAGACCTGGCCGTGCTGACCCGGACGGTCTACCGAGTGGAGTCCATCGAGATGGTGGATTTGTTTCCGCAGACGTTTCACCTGGAGACAGTTGTATTTCTTACTCGGCGTTGATGGTGTACAAGGTAGGCGTTGCGGTTCGTTGAGAGCGGAACCCTATGCACGCCAGGCCGGTTGTAGAACGAATGACGTTTCGACGAGCGCCCCTTGCGGCGGCGGCCCTCTGCTTTGCCGGCGGGATTCTGCTGGCGCGCCTGGAAGCCGCGCGGTACGTGTGGATCTCGTTGCCGCTGCTGCTGGCGGCCTTGGCTTTGCTGGGTGTTCTGGCCTGCGCAAGCCTGCTGGGTAAGGAACGAGTGGCCGCAGTTCCGGTGGCTGCTATTTGGGTGGTGCTGGGCCTGGCGGCGGCAGAGTGGCAGCCGGGGCCGGTGGTGCCGCTACAACTTATGAGCTATGCCGACAATCTGAGCCGGACCGTGCGCGGGAGGGTGGTGCGGGTGCGAGAGATGCCTACGCTGACGGAGTCGACCGACGCCGATGCGGTGCCACCGTGGGAGGCGGTGGAGGAGGTGCGGGAGTCTGGTGGGCGGCGGCTCTCGGTCGATCTGGCGGTCGATTCGGTCGAGGACGTGGAGCCGGATACAGCGGCGATGGTTCCGGCCAGCGGCGGGGTGCGCATCTCAGTGTATGAGGCGGAGGCGGCGCGCTTCGAGCCGCGCTGTGGCGATGAGCTCGAGATGCCGCTGCGGATGAAGCTTCCGGTGCGCTACCGCAATCCGGGGGCGTTCCAGTATGCGGATTACCTGCTGCAGCAGGGGATTGCCGCGCAGGCCAGCGTGGGTG
>CAXUNR010000049.1:0-27128 GCA_964252655.1 uncultured Acidobacteriaceae bacterium | reverse complement strand
GGTCTGCCGATCGCGGTGAACGCCGGGGCGGATTGGGGCAGCCAGTGGAATCCGCAGCAGGAGCACACGCCGTTACACGCATCTTTCTCCGCCGGTAGGGAAGGATGCGTGAGCGGGTGGGAGGGCGAGCAAGCGATGCTCACCAAAGGCCCGTCGCAGAGATCGCAGCGCGGAGAGCCCAGGGCAAGCCAAACCAGTACCATGCAAAGCAGCCCGGCTATGAGGCGAGTCGAGGCTGCGGCGGGGTATGTCATAGTTCTACTTTATTCGGGATCTATGTTCGCCGGTACATGAGCGAGTCTGGTGTAGGACGAGCGGGCGATGGCCGTGTGGTTGCTTCGGCGACGTGGGTTCGACGTGCCGGATGCGCGAGCGGCTAGAATCAGCGGAGACTATGCCCCTCAACGGCCTTCTGATTCTGGATAAACCTCCGGGCGTGACTTCGCACGATGTCGTTGCGCTGGTTCGTCGCGCTACGGGTGAGACATCCATTGGGCATCTGGGTACGCTCGACCCGATGGCTACGGGCGTGCTGCCGCTGCTGCTGGGCCGCTACACGCGGCTTGCGCAGTTCTTTGCCCAGTCTCCCGCGCAGTCTGATAAGGAGTACACCGGCACGATCCGGTTCGGCTTCGCCACGGACAGCTTCGACGCGGACGGAGGTGCGGTGAGCGAGCCCCGGTTACTCAACCGGTCTTTGGCTGAGCTTCGGCAGCTTGCCTGCCATTTTCAGGGTGAGATGGAGCAGATGCCGCCGATTTTTTCGGCGAAGAAGCTGGGCGGGGTGCCGGCGCACAAGCTGGCTCGCGCGGGCCTTCCGGTGCCGGTCAAGCCGGCGCGGATTGTGATTCACGATTTCGATCTGCTTGCGCTCGAGGGAGAGCTGGCGACGTTCCGCTTGTCGGTCTCTGCGGGGGGGTACGTCCGCTCGGTGGCGCATGAGCTTGGCGTGCTGGCGGGGTGCGGCGCGCATCTGGCGAGCCTTTGCCGCACCCGTGCCGGCGTGTTCACGCTTGCGCAAGCGCTGAGCGTCGATCAGCTAAAAGAGGCCGCCAATACGTCTGACCCCGAGGCCAGCTTTGCCGCCTTACTTCCGCATCCGCGCACTTTGCTTCCGGAGCTTCCGTCGGTCACGGTGGACGAGCAGACCGCGGGCCGGCTGCGGAACGGCATGCAGGTGAATTTGCCTGAGTTCTCGCAGAGTCCGCTGGTGAAGGTGTTCACGAGCCCGACGGAGATGGTGGCGGTCGCCCGGCGGATTGCCGGGACGCTGATGCAGCCGCATGTGGTGATCGGCTGAGGCTGCGCAAGCCCTGCTTTCGCGGCTTTCGAGCGGCCTGCTTTGCGCGGGAGGTTCGGGGGTTCACTTTCTCAGGAGTGGCTCGACCAGAGGCAGTACATTTTTGGCGACTACCTGGTTTCCCTTGTCGGTGGCGTGGATGCCGTCGGCCTGCATCATGCCCGCTACCTGATACACGTTTTTGAGGAGAAAGGGCAGGACCGGCACATCGTACTTTTTGCCCAGGACCGGATAGGACGCCGTGAAGTTGTTTACGTAATCCGCTCCGTAGTCCGGCGGCAGCGTAATTCCGGCCAGCACCAGCTTCGCTCCTGACGCCTTGATTGCCTCAATCATTTTAGCTAGATTCATGCGCGTGGTTTCTACCTGGATGCCGCGCAGGCCGTCGTTGCCGCCGAACTCAAGCACGACGACTGCAGGATGCATGCGGACGATGCCGGCCAGACGATCTACCCCATCCTTGGTGGTGTTTCCGCTGATGCCCTCGTTGACCACGCGGTAGCGGTAGCCATCGCGGTCGAGATCCTGCTGGAGGAAATCCGGGTAACTCTGCCCTTCATCGGCTCCGAAGCCGGCCGTGAGGCTATCTCCAAAACAGACGATCAGCTTGCGCGGGTCGGTGTCGGCGCGAGGCGGCTGGGCTGCGGCTGCCGGCAGGGCGCGCGGTGAAGTGTCTTGCGCTGGCGCTGTCTGGTCTGGCGCTGTGGGGGCTGGAGTGCTCGACCGGTCGAGCGCCGACGATGCTCGTGAGCCCGCATCGGCCTTGCAGCCCAGGAAGCCGGACGTGACTCCAGCTAAGATGAGACAGAGAAGCATTCTTGCCATGCTCTCAAAGTACCAAATTGGCTCAGTATGCCCGCTCCTTTGAGCGGCCTCATTTTTGGACGGACCACGCCCTTCTTGTTTGCATGAAAGTTCCAGGAGACGACCTTCGTTGAGTAACAGCCCTTCTCCCGACATGATTACGGTGACCGATTTGCGCAAGTCGATCCGCAACGGCAGCCGCACGGTGGATATCTTGAAAGGCCTCGACTTCCGTATTCCGCGCGGCCAGTTTGCTGCCATTATGGGATCTTCGGGCTCGGGCAAATCGACGTTGCTGGGGCTGCTGGCCGGCCTGGACACGCCTTCCTCAGGCGATGTGGCGCTGCATGGGACTTCGATTTCTTACCTTCCCGAGGACAAGCTGGCGCAGGTGCGCGGGCGGACGATCGGCTTCGTCTTCCAGTCTTATCAGCTGATTCCGACGCTGACGGCGCTCGAGAACGTGCTGCTTCCGTATGAGCTGAATGCGGACGCGAGCCGCGGGGAGGGCAGTGCGCGGTCAACGGGCCTGACGCGGGCTCGCTCGCTGCTGGCGGGTGTTGGGCTGGGCGACCGGCTGGACCACTATCCGGTTCAGCTTTCGGGCGGCGAGCAGCAACGCGTGGCGCTGGCGCGGGCGTTTGTGCTGCGTCCGCCGATTGTGCTGGCCGATGAACCGACGGGGAACCTCGACTCGGCGAATGGCGCGGCGGTGCTGGAGCTGCTGCTAAACCTGAACAGGACGGAGGGCACGACGCTGGTGCTGGTGACCCACGATGCCGTCCTGGCGGGCTATGCGGATCGCCGGATTACCTTGCGCGACGGCTTGATTGTGACGGACGAGGTGAATTTGGCGCCCGCCACGCTGCCACAGCGCGGCTGATGTCTCTCGAGGCGGACGGCTGGAGATTCGGGAGGTCTAGCCTGGTCGCGAGTTTGTTTCGATGGGGTGGTTGGGATGCGTCACGTTGTGGAGGAGAATCGATCCGCGGTGGAGGTGGCGTGCTGACGAGGGACCTCGATTGACATGCACTGGTGTACTTCACATACTTTGACCAAGGACCACTGGGAGTCGAACCGAAGTAATTATGCCTTCTCTCTCCTATCGCTCGGCCGCCAAGATCGCCTCCCGCGAGATGCACTCCTCCCGCGGCAAGTTCTTTTTTGTCATTCTGTCGGTTGCCATTGGTGTGGCGGCGCTGACTG
The DNA here is from genome assembly GCA_964252655.1 of uncultured Acidobacteriaceae bacterium. Taxonomy (GTDB): domain Bacteria; phylum Acidobacteriota; class Terriglobia; order Terriglobales; family Acidobacteriaceae; genus Edaphobacter. The sequence continues at coordinate 23,818 of CAXUNR010000049.1, read as the reverse complement.
GGGTGCGCGGCTTCAGCTCGTCCTTTCGCGCTACGCTGCTGAATCGCGCCCGGTCGATTATGGCCGCCGATCTTTCTGCCCGCTCGACCCAGCTGGCTACGCCGGACGAGACGCGCGGGCTGGCGCAGATCCAGGCTGAGGGCGTCCGCATGACGACGGTGACGGAGACGGTCTCGATGGCGTCGGCTGCGCGCACGCTCGACCCGCTGCTGGTCTCATTGAAAGCGGTGGACCCGGCCCGCTATCCGTTCTATGGCACGGTGGAGCTGGACCCTGCGGGGCCGCTGGCCAAGGTTCTGACGCCGGAGACGGTGGTGGTCGCCGACGATCTGCTGGTGCGGCTGAAACTGAAGGTCGGCGACCAGCTGAAGATCGGCGACAAGCTCTTCCGCATTGCGGCGGTTGTGACCAACGAGCCGGATCGCCTCTCGAGCTCGTTTGCGGCCGGGCCTCGGGTTTTGATCTCGCGCGAGGGGCTGGCGGAGAGCGGCCTGCTGAAGCCGGGCAACCGCTCGGGCGAGCGATATCTGTTCAAAGTGCCTGCTCCGCCGAACGGTCGGCCCATCTCCGATCGTGCGGTGGCAGCGCTGAAAGATCGCCTGATTCATCTGCTGCCGGAGGCGCAGGTGATCGATTACCGCGAGACGAATCCGGCGCTGACTGCGGGGCTTGACCAGGCTACGAGCCTGCTTTCGCTGATGTCGCTGGTGGCGTTGGTGCTTGGGGCGGTGGGCGTGGCGATGGCGATGAGGGCGCATCTTGCGCAGCGGCTCGATACGATCGCCATTATGAAGTCGCTGGGCGCGACGTCCGGCCAGGTGATCAAGATTTATCTGCTGCAGACGCTGCTGCTGGGTGCGGCCGGGGGCCTGCTGGGGGTGGTTCTCGGGCTTGGGGTTCAGCTTGCGTTTCCGTATCTGCTGGCTTCGCTGATCAATGTGCGTCCTGAGCTGCATCTTGACCCGCGGGCGATTGCCGCCGGTTTCGGTGCGGGCATCCTGACGACGCTTCTTTTCACGTTGCCGCCGCTGCTCGACATCCGCGGCGTGCGGCCGATCCTGATCCTTCGGCGCGCAGTGGACGATCTTGACCAGCCGCTCGGCCGCATTTTGCTGACCCGTCTGCGCGGCCAGGCGGTGGCCGGCGATTCGACGCTGACCCTGCGCCAGATTGTGCTTTACCGTCTGCGCAAAAATCTGGCCCAGCTGGTCGCTTTCGTCCTGATCCTTGCCGGACTTTCGTGGATTGCGGCCCGCGTGTCGGACTCGCCAGAGGTGGGCAAGTGGTTTTCAGTGGGGCTGGTTGGGGTGCTGCTTGTTCTGCTGCTGGCGTCGTTTCTGGTGCTTACTTCGCTCAAGTTTTTTCTTACGCGCACCCGCCTGCATCTGCCGTCCATCCTGCGGCACGGCTTGGCCAACCTGTACCGGCCGGGCAATCCTTCCTCGGCGCTGCTGGCTGCGCTTGGGCTTGGCGTGATGCAGATCATGCTGGTTTTCCTGATGCAGCATGCGGTGGTGCAGCAACTGCAGCTCTCCTCGACTCCGGACCTGCCGAATATTTTTCTGGTCGACGTTGCCGACAGCGAGATTGCGGGCGTGCGCACGCTGCTTGAGCACTCCCCCGCGGTGACGGCTCCTCCGGAGCTTCTTCCGGTGGTCACGTCGCGCGTGCTTGCGATCGACGGCGTGCCGACGGGGCAGATCAAGACGCAGAATTTTCCGCACCGGATGCTGCAGTCGATCAACCTGACTTATTCCGAGACGCCGCCTCCCGGCACGACGGTGACGGCTGGCCAGTGGTGGACGTCCGGCCAGGCTGCCGCGGCCGGCGACCATGCTCTGGTCGCGGTGGCCGAGCGCCCGGCGCAGCGGCTAAACCTTCATCTTGGCTCCGTAATCCGGTTTGCGGCGCAGGATCAGCAGTTTGACGCGACTGTTGCCGCCTTTACGAGGGCTAACGGGCAGCACGCCTATAGCCGCGCCGAGTTTATCCTTCCGCAGCGCTCCCTTGCCGGGCTTCCCGTCATCTGGTACGGCGGCGTTCATGCGGATCCGTCGAAGGTTGGGCTGCTGCAGCGGGCGCTCTACGCCAACTTTCCTACGGTCACGGTGATTAACGTGGCCGAGGCGCTGGAGACGATCCGCTCGGTGGTTGTGCAGATTATCTACGTTGTCCAGTTCCTGGCTGCGTTTTCGATCTTCGCCGGAGTGGTAATTTTGGCCTCTTCGATCGCCGGCACCCGTTACCGGCGCATCCGGGAGGTGGTGGTGCTAAAGACGCTGGGCGCGACGCGGGCCCGGATTGCCGGGATCTTTTCGGTCGAGTTTGCGGTGCTTGGCCTGGTGGCCGGCGCGGTGGGCGTATTTTTCGCGAATGTGATTGTGAAGTATCTGCTCCGCACGCTCACCATCCCTCACCATATTGAGTGGGGCTTCAGCCTGCTTGCGCTGCTGGTGACGGCTGCGCTGACGGTGGCTACGGGCTGGGTGGCGAGCCATCGGATTTTGGGGCAAAAACCGTTGGAGGTTTTGCGGGAAGAGTAGGCGGCGAGGTGCGGTTGGCGCTTGTGGCTTTGCTTGGACGAGGATAATACGGGGCTTCCGGCTTCGCCAGAAGGACGACTTAGCGACTGAGAAGTAGGTTGGGCTTGGGTCGGCGCTCAGGAGACTTTCGCGGTTTTGGACTTTTTCTTGGGAGCAGGGCCTGCCTGGGACGATTCTGCCGGGACGGGGTCGGCTGTCTCGGGGGCGATTGTCGTCTCGGTCTGCTGACGGAGCGCGTGCAGGACTACGCGCAGCATCTCCTCCTCGGGCGCCGGCTTGCCGGTCCAGATCTCAAACTGACGTGCGCCTTGCTGCACAAACATCTCGACTCCTGTGATGACCGGAATGCCCTGCTGTCTGGCTAGCCGGATCAAGGGGGTGTCGATGGGGTTGTAGACGAGGTCGAAGACGTACTTGGTGTTGAGGTCTGCCGCGGTCAGGATCGACGCGCCGCTTTGCCCTGCCATGCCGACGGGCGTTGCGTTCAGGATGACGTCGAAAGAGGTCTTCGGGAGTGCCTCACGCTTGATGACTTTGGCTCCGGACTGCTTGGCCAGCCGGGCGGCTGTCTCCGGGGTCCGGTTGAGCAGGAAGACCTCCGCACCCTTGTCGCGCAGGCCAAAGACCGCTGCGCGGGCCGACCCTCCGGCTCCGAGCACCAGCACCTTCGCCCCCTTGAGTGACAGCCGTTGCTCAAGCGGCACCACGATGCCGGCGACATCGGTGTTGAAGCCGTAGAGCTTGCCGTCCGGTGCGCGGAGGATGGTGTTGACGGCGCCGATCTTCTTCGAGAGTGGATCCATGTGCTCGAGATGCGGAAGGATGGCCTGTTTATGAGGCATGGTGACCGAGGCACCCTGGATCGGGATCTGCGCCATGACCGCAACCAGATCGTCCACGCTCGCGGTCTGCAGCGCGAGGTAAACGGCATTGACCGTTTCGCGGCGGAAGGCGGTGTTGAGCATGACGGGGGAGAGGGATTTGCCCACGGGGTTGCCCGCGACGCCGTACACCTTGGTGGCCGCGTCGATCTCCTGGACGCGGTATGTCTCGACCAGCGTGCGTACGGCCATCTGTCCGGGGGCGGTCGCTTGTTCGGGTGTGGCTGCGGCGAAGGTGAAGTCCGAGCCTGCGCGCAGGGCCAAAACGCGGGAGAGGACGCCGGCGTCTCCCATGCAGAGGCCAACGACGTGCGCGTGGTCGCTTGCGCGCTCGACGAAGCGCAGGAGAATGACGTTGTCGAGCAGCGTTTGCGCGGTCGGTACGATCTTCATAAAGTCCGGCTGGAAGGCTTCGATCCGCTGCCGGATGGCGTCGAGATCGGCAGTCTGCTTGAAGTCGTGGTGCGACAGGATCAGGGCGGCACCCGTTGCGCGTAGCTTGTGGAGCTCACCTTTTTTGAGGGTCTCGGCGGACTCGAGTTCGAGGTCCATGATCTGGCATCCTGCCTGGGCGGCTTTCGAGAGGACCTCGAGTTCCGCCGGGATGGAGCCTTGGAAATGGCCGCCATTCTCTGTGCGGCGGCATGTGGCGATGACTGTGGCTGCGGTGTGCTGTTCTAGGAACTGCCGGATCTGGTCCATGGCTTGGAGGGGTTTGTCTAGGTAGTCCAGGCGGAATTCGAGGAAAGGCGTGTCTTTGACGGCGCTCGACGCCTTCTCGATCAATTCGGCGGAATCCGCGCCAAAGACGGCGACACACACTTTTCCGATGCGCGAACGAAGTTGCTGGGTGATGGTGCTGGTCAATGGGAGATTCCGTGAATGCGGGGCATAGAGTTACAGGACTTAGACGCAACCATTGGGAAAGGAATCCTGTGCAGAAGGCATATTCTTCAATAAGAGAGTAGTTAGAGGGTGATCTCCCGCATTTCCGGGCGGGAGCCGGCCGGAGATGAAGAAGGCGTTTCCCCTGACGGGGATCAATGGATAGGGTTTGTCATGAAGCGGACAAGAGGATCTCCTGGGCCGGCAATCACGACCGGTAGGAACGGTGATAGACTTTCGTAGGAACTTTAAGAGTGGAAAAGAAGATCAGGAGCTGTAAACGCCGTGTTGGCAACCGCAAAGAAAACTGACATTATCGAGAAATTCCGTACGCATGATTCAGACACCGGTTCTCCCGAGGTACAGATCGCGATTCTAAGCGAGCGCATTGGAGAATTGACTGAACATTTTAAGATGCACAAAAAAGATCATGGATCACGGCGTGGTTTGCTGATGCTCGTTAGCAAACGTCGGCGCCTTCTGGATTACCTGAAGAAGGTAGACGCGGATCGGTACCGTGAAGTCATCGCAAAGCTTGGTATCCGTAAATAAGTACAGAGACCTCTCTAGGAATGCCCAATGAAGTTGCGGACGGTTCGATCTCTTTGCATCGTTCGGACCGTTCAGTGGGTATTTTGTTGGTGCGATCGAGTTTACCTTCTGTAATGAACGACGCTTATACGCTTCCGCTGTACTGCCTGCGATCGCTCTCGCTCCGCGATGCTCTCCATCGCTGGGCGGATTACCCAAGTTCAAGCGTTATCCGCGCAGTAAAGATAAGCGAGAAGCTCGCTCACTGTGCTGTGGTGTCTCCCTTGAGCATTACGCCTCTAGCCGTACCATCCGATCGACCCAAGCGACCTTTGAGATAGAGAAGAGGCATCTATGAAACATGATGTAACTGTGGAGCTTGCCGGCGGCAAGCACATTCGATTCGAAACCGGACGCATGGCCAAGCAGGCCTCCGGTGCGGCCTTCACGACCTCCGGAGACAATGCCATCCTGGCGACGGCCGTTGCTTCCCCCGATCCGAAAGAGGGGATTGATTTCTTTCCGCTCACCGTTGAATACCGCGAGTTTACCTATGCGGGGGGCCGGATTCCGGGCGGATTTATCAAGCGTGAGGGTCGTCCTTCGGAAAAGGAAGTGCTTACCAGCAGGCAGATTGATCGTCCGATCCGTCCGTTATTTCCTGAGGCTTTTCGGAATGAGACGCAGGTTGTCGCTTTTGTTTACTCGGCCGACAAGCAAAACGACCCGGATGTTTTAGGAATCAATGGGGCGAGCTGCGCTTTAGCACTCTCCGACATCCCCTTTCATGGGCCGGTGGGCGCAGTGCGGGTTGGTTTGATTGAGGGCAACTTCATCGTCAATCCTACTTACGCTGAGCGTGAGAAAAGCGAAGTCAACATCATGGTGGTCGGCACGGCCGACGGAATCGTGATGGTTGAGTCGGGTGCGCGCCAGGTTTCTGAAGAGAATGTAGTCAACGCCATTGAGTTTGCCCATGAGCAGATCAAGAAGATCTGTGCGGCCATCGAGGAACTGGTGAAGTTGGCCGGCAAGCCGAAGCGGGAGGTCCATGCCGTTGAGACGGATCATGCTTATCTTGAAGAACTAAAGACTAAGATCGGAGGCCGCCTGGCCGATGCGCTGGATACGCAGAAGCATCCGAAGTTCGAAAGCTACGCTTTGGTTAAATCTCTGAAAGACGAGTTGAAGAAGGAGATTGCGACCGAGGATGCGCATGTGCACTCAGTGCTTTCCAAGCGTTTGAGCAAGTACTACGAGCTCTTGCGTGAGAGCATCTTCCGCGAACAGGTACTGAACGATCGTATTCGCCCCGATCACCGGGCCTTTGACCAGATTCGTGAGGTAACCATCGAGGTGGGTGTGCTGCCTCGCGTCCATGGGTCGGCCTTGTTCACCCGCGGTGAAACTCAGGCGTTGGTCTCAGCGACGCTGGGGACGACGGACGATGCGCAGCGGCTGGAAAGTTATGAAGGCGAGCAGAAGCGGCGCTTTATGCTGCACTACAATTTCCCGCCATTTTCGGTTGGTGAGGTTGGCCGCATGACGGGGGTGGGACGGCGCGAGATCGGACATGGTGCTCTGGCCTCGCGTGCGATTGAGTCGGTGCTGCCGGCCGAGGATGAGTCTCCGTACACGCTCCGGGTGGTTTCTGACATTTTGGAGTCGAATGGATCGTCCTCGATGGCTTCGGTTTGCGGAGCGTCGCTGGCTCTGATGCAGGCCGGCATCGCACTCAAGGGCGCGGTCGCGGGTGTGGCTATGGGCTTGGTCAAGGAGGGTGACAAGTATGCCATTCTGACCGACATTGCCGGTGCCGAAGATCACTACGGCGATATGGACTTCAAGGTGGCCGGTACGCGGAAGGGCATTACCGCGTTGCAGATGGACATCAAGATTATGGGAATTACCGCGCAGATCATGCGGGAGGCACTTGAACAGGCGCGACGCGGCCGGCTTCAGCTGCTGGATACGATGGACGCCACGATTGCGAGCGCGAAGACCGAGAAGAGTGCCTTTGCTCCGCGCATCCACACCATCATGATTCCGACCGACAAGATCCGTGATTTGATCGGGCCGGGCGGCAAGGTGATTCGTGGCATTATTGATGCGACCGGAGTCAAGATTGATGTGGACGATACCGGTCGTGTGAACGTGGCTTCGAGCGATGCCGACGGTCTGGCGCGTGCGATCCAGATGATTACCGATCTGACGGCCACGCCGGAGATGGGCAAGACGTACCTCGGCAAGGTGGTTCGTCTGGCGGAGTTCGGTGCTTTTGTCGAGATCTTCCCTGGAACAGATGGACTGTTGCACGTCTCGGAGATTGCGGAACATCGGGTGAAGGAAGTCAAGGACGAGCTGCGCGAGGGCGATCAGATCCTGGTGAAGGTGCTTGCGATCGAGGGCAATCGGATCAAGCTTTCGCGCAAGGCGGTGCTTCGCGAGCAGCGTGAGAAGCTTGGGCTTCCACCCACAAGTGAGCCGGCTCAAGGTTCGCCTCGTACCCAACCGGTTGCGTCAGCGGAACCAGACAATCTCTCCGATGACGATAGTTTCGACGAAGATGAGAGCGATGAGGGGATCGAGGGAGAAGATGAGCCGAACTTCAACCGTGCGGACGATGTTCAGGCGGTCGGAGTTGGCCAGCCTGGAGTCGCTCCTCGTCAGCCTGGCGGGGATCGTGGTCCGGGTGGTGCGGCAGGTCGGCGTCCTGGTGGGAGGAGACGCCGCGGCGGTCGCCGGCCTGGGCAGGGCGGCGGTGGCGGAGCGCAAGGCGGCGGGACTGGTCGTCCTTCGTCAAGTTAGTTCAAGGACGATACCCTGTGAGGGCCGCGCGTTTGCGTGGCCCTTTTTTGCGTCTGGTTCGTAGAGGGAGTCCGGAGTTTCTGCATCCAGGGATCGCCCGAAATCTCGTGAATGTTCGAGTTTGGCTCGCTTTGACGGCTCTCTGCTTTCTGACTGCTTCCGGTTGGATTCTGACGGAGTGGAGGCCGGAGACGATGCCTGGTCTGCTGCCGATCGCTCTTCGGAGTGGACTGCTTGTCATCTGCTTTGGCGTGCTTGATCGCGTACAAAGCCGCTCCCGAGGAAAGCCAATTCCGGCGACAGCGTGTTTGGTAGTTTTGGGGTATTCGGTCCTAGTGGCGGGTTTACCGACCCTGGTGTTGGAGTTTGCGGGGATCTACCTCTCTGCGCTGAGTGAGACGCTTGTATTTTCCTTCGTCCCAGCCTTTGTTGTTTTCTTTGTCTCGCAGGGCACGGCGGATTTTGGCTTGAGGGAGAGCCCCTTTGACCTGTTTGTTCCGGCACTGATGGCGATCGGTGGAGCGGCGCTTCTGCTTCCGTTCAGCATTCCTTCGTCGGGAGCCGGTCAAGCGTGGCTTGCCGCGTTGCTTTTCACGGCGATGGCTTCTGCCTGGGCTGCGATCCAATTGCATAGAAGGCTGAGGAATATGCCAATCCCTCTCGCAGCAGCCCTCTTTTCGGCTGCGACGTTTGTGGTCACCATTCCTGTTTGCGTCACGCAGACAGGCCGGCTTTCCTCGTGGAGCTTGCCGGCAGTTGAGCTTGAAGGATTACGCTCTGTGTTGTTCGATGGTCCCTTGATCTTTCTTACCGTTTGGCTGTTGCGCGGCGTGTCACCCATTGCTTTTTCGTCCCGATACCCGCTTACCCTCGCTTTAACCATCGCCGAGGGGTACCTTCTGCTTCGGCCGGAGACGAAGTGGACGACTGGTCTGAGCCTTGTGCTGCTGCTTGCTTCCGGAGCATGGCTGGTCGTTTCCGGGTTCCGGGAGGTGTCTTGAGATAGACCACCAATCTTTCCCGCACCGGATGACAACGGTACACTGAGCAGATGGCAGCTTCCATGTACATCGTGGTCGAGGGTGAGGACCCGGGCTTTGACATTTTTGTCAACGGACGAGCGCTGGCTCGTCATGAAGATGCGCTTGAGAAACTCGCGCTTTCGTTGGGAGTGCGTCCTCTGATCGACTTTTTCTCTGCCGACGAGAATTCCATGTCGCTGCTGATTGAAGAGGGTGCCGGCAATCACGAGCTGATCAAGAAGCTACCTCCTACGCAGTGGTATTTTGGCGCGGAGGGGCTGGATACCGTAAAGGCGCTGGTAGAGGCGCTCAGCGACGAGCCCCACAAGCTGGGAACCGAGGGGCCTCAGGTGTTAGAGGAGCTGGAAGACTATGCGCGGGTGCTGACCAAGACGGATGCTCGCGGACTGCGGTGGCATCTCGCGGTAAGCTGGCGTTGAAGGATGAGTCGGTAGGTTTTTTCCTGCGGCGACTATCCACCGGGAGCGGTTCGTTTCGGGCGCCACTTACAGGAGTAGATTGCCTTGACCCAGGGTGCGGTGGAAGAAGTCAAAGACCAGGGTCATCATAGTGTGGGCGTGTTCCGGATCGTAGCGGGCTCCTTCGTCGCGTAGAAAGGCGTGCGCGCCGTTGACCTCATGCCAGTTCAGACGCGTGTTGAGGTCGTTGAGACGAGTGAGTAGCTTCATGCGGCCAGCGGTCGGCACATGTGGATCCTGCCGCCCCCATGCCATGAAGAGTTCCCCCCGGATCTCACCGGCGCGTGCCAGTGAGTCGTCGTGCTTGCCCTCGGCGAGGGTTCCGCTGTGAATGTCGGTGGCGTAGAAGCAGACGGTGGAGGCTACCTCGGGCTCCATGGCTGCGCGAAAGGCGAGGTGACCTCCCATGCAGATGCCCATCGCTCCAATTCTTCCGGTGCAATCGGGGCGGGAGAGCAGGTACTGAATGGCGGTGCGCGCATCGGCGTCGTACGCGGCGAGTGGTTTGTGCGTCTTGAGGAAGTTCCCGCGATCCGAGCCTGCCTGATCGTAGGCGAGCGCGACACCCACGGCCTCGTATTCGTGATAGACCTCCGGTACGGCGACGATGTATCCATGACCGGCGAGCATAGCTGCGGTTCGGCGAATGGGCGCGGTGACCTGGAAGATCTCAGAGTAGAAGACGATGGCTGGATAACTACCGCGCGCCGCAGGCCGAAAGAGGTGGGTGCGCATCGGTCCGGAGGGCGTGGCGAGATCGACGTGTTCGTCGCTGAGGATGACCATAAAGAGTATTTATGGTAGCAGGCTAGGGGACGGGTTTGGCCGGTGCGGCCGTCGGGTTTCCGCCGTCGGTAAGACTGTTTGCGGGCGGCTGCTTATGATGTCTTCGCTTCCAATAAGCCTCTACGTCTGGAGCAAATTCGAGGCCGATGTTGCCGAGCGATCCTTCGACCATCACGACGGAGGAGTTGATCAGCCAAAGGGAAGCCCCGCGATCCTGGGCCGGGTAGTAAACGTTCGAGATGGCTCCGGCCGTGAAGTTGCCGAGGATGTTGGAGAAGTTGGGCTGGGACTCGCCGTTGTCTCCAAGACACACAAAGGGGGCGAGCAGTGCGTGGCGGATGCGGGCCTTGATCGGGCCGGTTGCTTTCCGGAAGAAGCGCGGGTCTTGTCGCAGCAGAATGGGATAGACGGCCCCGGCCAGCATGGTCGAGTCAAAAACATCGGCCAGGTTGGCGCCGACCCGCTTGAGATACCCTTGCGGGCCCCAGCCGTATCCGCGGTTGGTGGCCTCATACTCACTGAGGCCGGCGAGCAGGAGTGCGGACACGAAGTTGAATGGATCAAAGGTCGCGTGCACGGCGAGCTCGGTCTTCTGGCCTTTATCGAGAGGCACCGCTCGCCCGCTTAGGACGGTGTTGAAGTTCGGCACGACGACGAGAAGGCGCTGGGTTTCCTCCTGTTTGACTTCTTTCTCCGCCTCGGCATGCTGGCGAGCCTTGGCCTGGGATTTCGTTTCCTCCTGCTGATCGGGCCGGGGCGACGAGACGGAAGCCGACGGAGCGTCCGGCAGGGTCGCAAGAGGTTTGGCGGGAGGGCCATCGGCAGATTGTGCCTGGGTAGGGCGCGTCCATCCAGCCGGTAGACTCAGCACGCACCAGAGGCATAGTCCAAAACGAGGCACAGGGAAGTTCCTTCGACACAGAGTCTATCGACAGACGAATATGATGCGGAAGAGACGAGCGAAGCGTAGGCCAGGCGAACCGTTACTGAGGCGGATTGAGAACGGGCGATGTCGGGGCCGGGGCTGGCGAAGGACCAGATGTGTCGGGGATAGGCGGAGCGGCATCGAGCTTTGCTGCTGCATCCCGGAGCGCCTGTTTGCGCTCGCGTCGGCGATGGAGGTAGGCAGAGAGGTCCGGAGAAAACTCGAGAATTTGTGCCCCTGCCATTCCTTCTAAAGTGACGATTACGCCGTTTTCGAGAGTCAGACCGACTCCGCGTTCGTTGGCCGGATAGTAGGCATTTGAGATGGCACCTGAGATGAAGTTACCGGCTACGTTGGAGGTATTGAACTGCAGTTTTCCGTTATCTCCGTGGCAGATGAAGGTCGTCAGCGCAGAGTAGATGATGCGGGATCTGACGGAACCGCTTCCTTGTCGATAGTAGCGGGGATCCTGGTGAAGAATAACGGGTAAGAGCGCGTTGCCGATTAAATTTCCGTCGATATTATCGAGGTAACTCGCTCCCACTCGCTTGAAGAAACCTTCAGGTCCATGCGCATAGCCGGTATGAGAGTCGGTCAGTTCTCCAAAGCCGCCCCCTACAATAAAGGCGAGACCGATGGTGTAGGGATCAATAATGGTGTGAAACGAGAGATCAAATTTCTGTCCTGGAGTGAGGGGCACAGCTTGACCGTTGAGGACCACGTTGAACAGCGGCAATACGCCCACGGCTCGCTGCTTTTCCTCAGCTTTGACTTCGCGCCTGGCTTCATCACGCTGTTCTCGCGCTTTTCGTTGCGCCTCCGTTTCGTTCACATCGGACTGGGGAGCAGGCTGAACGGGGTTGGAGGACGATTGCGATTGTGAACTTGAAGAAGGCGCGTCCGGGAGATCTGGTAGTTGCTCAGAACTCATGAAAGCGGTGTCTCCAGTCGGAACCTGTGCGAAACAGGGCCCGAAGGGCAAACAGGCGAGGACTAGGGGTGCCCAGGAAAAAAGGCAAGACTGCGAAAGGTTCACGTTCTAAGTTTATCCGACCTAGCGGACCTCTCCTGCAACAATAACGAGGTAGACGTTCGAAAGACATCCTCGGTTGACACGCTTTGCTGAGTCTGGAACAACTCAGCTGAACAAGAACTCTTTGGTGCGTAGTTCCTTTACGGTATCGCGCAACCGAGCAGCTTTCTCAAACTCAAACTTCTTTGCCGATTCCCGCATGTCGGATTCCAGTTTCGCGATATAAACATCGAGGTCCGCTTGTGTCACAAACTCTGGAATACCTTGGGTGTCGTCGGTAAGGTCAGCGTAATCCGCCTTCAGGATGCCGGCCAGGCCCATGTCGATCTCGCGGATGATTGTGGCTGGAGTGATGCCGTTCTCTTCGTTGTAAAGCTCCTGTTTTTCGCGGCGTCGATTGGTTTCATCGATGGCTCGCTGCATCGAGTCCGTCATCTTGTCTGCGTAGAGCAGAGCGCGTCCTTCAAGATGCCGAGCCGCACGGCCAATCGTCTGGATGAGCGATCCCTGCGAACGCAAAAATCCTTCCTTATCAGCATCGAGAATGGCCACCAGACTGACCTCGGGTAGATCTAGGCCCTCCCGCAGCAGGTTGATGCCGATGAGCACGTCGTACTCTCCGCGGCGAAGGTCCCGTAAGAGCTTGATTCGCTCCAGGGTTTCGATCTCCGAATGCATGTAGCGGCAGCGTACGCCGACCTCGGTGTAGTAGTTTGCGAGGTCCTCTGACATTCTTTTAGTGAGCGTCGTTACTAGAACGCGCTGGTTGAGCTTTACGCGCTCGCGGATCTCAGCGAGAAGATCGTCGATCTGCCCCTTGATCGGACGAATCTCGATCTGCGGATCGACTAAGCCGGTCGGTCGAATAATCTGTTCGACTACGACGCCCGCCGACTTAGTGAGTTCGTAAGGACCAGGCGTTGCCGAAACATAGATGATCTGTCCGGTGCGTCCTTCGAATTCATCAAATTTGAGTGGACGGTTATCCATCGCGCTGGGAAGACGAAAGCCGTAGTCTACAAGATTCTGTTTGCGGGATCGGTCGCCGTGCCACATGCCGTGTAACTGCGGAACCGTTACATGCGACTCATCGATAAACAAAATGTAGTCTCGAGGAAAATAATCCAGCAGCGTGGGGGGAGGCTCGCCGGGAAGTCTGCCCGAGAAATGACGGGAGTAGTTCTCAATTCCATGGCAGTATCCAACGGATTTAATCATCTCTAGATCAAATCGGGTGCGCTGGTGAATTCTTTGCGACTCAACGAGACGGCCCTGCTGCTCTAACTCTTTCTCCCACCATTCCATCTCGGTCAGGATTGAGTCGCTGGCGGACTTTTTTCGTTCCGGCTGCACGACGTAGTGGGATTTAGGGTAGATCGGCAAGCGCGAATATTTTTGGCGTACCGTGCCAAAAAGCGGATCGATCTGCGAAAGCGCATCGATCTCATCGCCGAATAATTCGATGCGGTATGCATTTTCGTCGTAGGTCGGAAAGACTTCGATGATGTCTCCGCGAACGCGAAAAGTGCCACGGCGGAAATCTACGTCGTTCCGTTCATACAGGATCTCAACGAGACGTCGGGTGATGTCTTCGCGTCGTATCTTCTGGCCGCGCTCGAGCAGCAGCAGCATGCCGTAGTAAGCTTCCGGCGACCCCAATCCATAAATACAGCTAACAGAGCTGACGATAATGGCGTCACGACGCTCAAAAAGACTGCGAGTCGCGGAAAGCCTTAGCTTGTCCAATTCTTCATTAATCGTGGCTTCTTTTTCAATAAAAAGATCGCCGGAAGGAATATAAGCTTCAGGCTGGTAATAATCGTAGTAGGAGACAAAGTATTCCACGGCGTTTTGCGGAAAGAACTGCTTGAATTCATGATAAAGCTGCGCGGCTAGCGTTTTATTATGGGCCAGGATCAGTGCCGGTCGCTGTACCGACTCGATCACCTTCGCCATCGTGAAGGTCTTTCCAGAGCCGGTGACTCCCAACAGCACCTGGTCCTTCTCGCCGGCAGCCAGGCCGCTCACCAGCTCCCCGATGGCACGCGGCTGATCGCCTTGGGGCTTGTACGGCGTTGTAAGCTGGAAGTCCATCCTTATAGGGTAACCCGAATCGACAAACTCCATCCGGCTTGGGATACCCCCTCTCCGGACTCTTTATACTGAGGCGGGAGAATCCAATGGGAGTAGAACTTTGGCTGATAAGGCACGGAGAAACCGAGTGGAGTTTGAGCGGAGCACACACGAGTACGACCGACATTTCCCTGACGGACCACGGACGAAAACGAGCTGAGGAGCTGCGAGAATATCTGAAAAACACTCGTTTTACCAAGGTGTTCGTCAGCCCTGCGCAGAGGGCGTGGGAGACGTGCCAGATTGCGGGTTTTGGAGCGCAGGCGACCCGTGTCGACGATTTGCGCGAGTGGAACTACGGAGAGGCTGAGGGTAAGACAACAAAAGAGATGCGCGTGAAGTATGGACCGACCTGGAGCGTTTGGAACAGCGAGCTTGTGGGCGGCGAGAAGGTTGAGGAAGTCGGTCGGCGCGCGGATCAGGTGATTCGGCAAGCCGGTGAAGGGGCCGAGGAGGGAGACAAAGTAGCACTCTTTGCCCATGCTCACATCCTGCGTATTCTTGCGGCACGGTGGATCGGTCTTGAAGCTTCGTCAGGACGACGCTTTGCGCTTGGCACCGGAAGTGTAAGCGTTCTGGGCTGGGAACGGGAGAATGCAGTGCTGACCCACTGGAATCGGGGGTTCGAAGCGTAACGCTGGTGGTGGTTCTTAGAGCTGCAAAGCGGAAGGCCACTCCGAGGCATAGTCAACGGTCGCATCGGCATGGGCGGCGGCCAAGGTCTGAGGCGAAAGACCGTAGGTACATCCGAGACAACGTGTGCCTGCCGCTCGCGCCGTCTCTATGTCTACGTGAGAATCACCGACAAGGACCGTCGTTTGCGGAGTGATCGACGGATCTATCTCGGCTGCTTCCGTGATCAATTGCAGCAATCCTTGGGGGTGCGGCTTCTTCGTGGCAAAGGAATCACCGCCATAGTTTATGAAGAAAAAGCGTTCTAAGCCGAGTTCCGCGCAGATTGTTCGCGAAGGTCCTACCGGCTTATTCGTTAAGACGGCCATCGGCAGGAGCGGATGACGTACGCGGATTGCCGATAGCGCCTCCAGAACCCCCGGATACACGTGGGTGAAATCGAGTAGGTGTACGCGATAGTAAGCAAGAAACCAAGAGAGGGCTTCTTCGAGTGTGTTCGGCTTTAGAGGATCTGGAGCGTGGCCGCTTGCGTCATGCTCGAGAGACCTGCGCACGAGTGCAGAAGCTCCATCTCCTATATAGCTAGCGATGGTTGTGTGCGGAAGTGTTGGCTTTCCAACGTGTTCCAGCATCGCATTGACCGAGTTCGCTAGATCCATACGGGAATCGATCAACGTTCCGTCAAGGTCGAAGACCAGGAGCTTCGGGGGCGAGTCCTTCATCCGATTAACCTCGACGACGGGAGAGCAAGGGATTAGGCATATTTCCGGAGCATCCCAAGTACTTTTCCCTGAATCGTAACGCTCGCAGCCGGCGCGTAAATCGGATCCATGGCGGCATTGGAAGGCTGGAGGCGAATCATCGAGCCTTCACGATAAAACCGCTTCAAGGTAGCGTCCGAGCCGTCGATCAATGCGACGATGATTTCTCCTTCACGAGCCGTTCGCGTTCGCTCCACGAGCACGTAGTCTCCAGAGACAATGTGCTCATCCCGCATTGAGTCCCCCCGGACCTCCAATGCGAACACCTCTCGGTTGCCAATAATGTCTCCCAGGGAGATAGATTCGGCCGACTCGATTGCCTCAACGGGCCGGCCAGCGGCGATACGGCCCAGCAACGGGAGCCGCTCCGCACCCTTCTTCGAGGCGCGTGCGGGGAGAACGTCAATGGAACGACTGCGGTTGTGCGCGCGTTGCAGCAGGCCTTTGTTCTGAAGATTGGTGATATGTTTGTGGACCGTTGCCAGCGAAGCCAATCCCAGACCGGACGCGATCTCCTCATAGGAAGGGGAGTATCCATTCTTCTGCGTGAAGCTGGAGAGGAAGTCGATCACTTCTTTTTGCCGACGTGTGATGGCCATGGAGCGATTGTAGCGAATAGAAAGCGAAACGCAAGGAAAAGTTTGTGCTTTTGGCAGCGTCTCCCCCAGAAGTGGGATAAGAAAAGGTCAAAATCGACTCGCTTGGAGTTGATTCGTTCCATTTTGGAATGGCCGTGCGGAACGCAAGACGTTTCTGCTTGTTCCGCAGGTTCGTAAGCCTGATGGTAGGGACAGGTCGCATGGACACCAAAGTGCGGACCGCCTTATTCGAACTGCTGAGCTGATGGAGGAAGCATGCGCATATTGATTCTTGAGGACGATCCTGCTCTCGGACCATTCGTTGCGAAAGGTTTGACGTTAGAGAAACACCAGGTGGAGCTGGAGACCGATGGATGCAGGGGTTTGGCGTCCTTGTTGTTACATGCACCAGATTTGCTCGTTCTGGATCTGGGCCTGCCCGGGATGGATGGATACGAAATCCTGCAACGGATGCAGGGACAGTGTCCTGGTACTTCTGTGCTGGTGCTGACTGGGAGAAATGGAGTGGAGTCTCGCGTGCACTGCCTTGATCTTGGTGCCGACGATTGCCTTCCCAAGCCATTCAGCTTTACTGAACTGATGGCACGTTGTCGCGCTTTGTTACGTCGGCGTCAACATTCGGCTACCTCCACCCTCTGTGTTGGCGATCTTGAAGTGGATCGTATCCAGCGAACCGTGAAGCGGCATGGCCGGCTCGTCGAGCTGACGTCCAAGGAGTTTTCGCTGCTCGAATATCTCGTTCTGGCGCGCGGCCGACCCTGTGGACGCAGTGAACTGCTGCGGGGAGTGTGGCAGGCAGCGCCTCCGTCCGGAACGAACGTGGTGGATGTGTATATCAACTATCTTCGGAAAAAACTTGCATACGGCGCCGACAAGATGACTTTTGCTCCCGAACCATCCGACCGGGTGATTGGGACCGTGCGCGGCGAGGGATATGCGATCTCCCTTGAGCGCCATGAACCTTTGCAGCCTCCTATGCCGGCCCTGATACACCTGCAAGGAAGCGGCGCGACCGGAATGGCAAAGGCTCATCGTCGAGCTGAGACAAGCGCCCATGCATAGCACTTTCGAGCAATCGACATCAAGCAGAAAACTGCAAGACTGGATGCAGGATGCCTTACATGATCTTAGCCAGCCACTGACTGCTTTACAGTGCAGACTCTATCTGGCCGCGCAGCACACTTTGGGCAGCGACCAGGAGCGGGTTGAGATGCGTCGCGCTGTTGAGGATGGATTGCAGCAGTGTGAGCGAATGATCGTCCGCGTTCGATCGATGCAGCAGTATTTAGACGAAAGCGGATAGTGGTAGAAAGATACGGAGACTTCGAACGCTTTGGCAACCCGTGAAGATCCCATGGCGGCACGGACCGCTGTCATTGCAGGAGCCGACCTTGCTCTGCGGCACCGACTCACTGCTGCTTTGACCACTCTTCGCTGGAGGGTGCGAGAAGCTGGCGGGGGCGCGGAAGCGATGGCCTTGGTAGAAACCGAAGAGCCGGAGGTGCTGCTATTGGATCAATGGCTTCCGGATTTGGAGACTGGCGAGTTCGCTCAGCAGATGTGCCTGCTGTATCCGGAGATGGAGGTTCTTTCCGCGGATGGGAATAGCAACCGGATTCCTTGCCTGGCCAAGAGTTCGCAACGTCATGAGCTGTTGCATGCGCTGCGCGAGGCTCAGCAGATTGCCCCAACGGCGACAAGGGTGCAACGACAGGCATCATCTTCCGTGGCATCGCTGAGTCCGACGCCTGTCCGCGTCGGACTACCAGAGATGATTGGCGAGAGTGCTCCCATGCTCGAGCTTGCGAGGATGATTCGTTTGGTTGCACCACGGTCGACCAGCGTTTTGATCGAAGGAGAAACCGGCACGGGAAAAGAAGTCGTGGCGAAGGCCCTCCATCGATTGAGTTCGCGCTCGACGAAGCCGCTTGTGGTTCTAAACTGCGCCGCGATCCCGGAGTCGCTCTTAGAAGCAGAGCTCTTTGGACATACGCGCGGAGCTTTTACAGGGGCTGTTCAGTCTCGAACGGGACGGATTGAGGCGGCTCATGGCGGGACGCTGTTCTTGGACGAGATCGGTGAGATGCCATTGGCGTTACAGGCCAAGATGCTACGTTTCCTCGAGTGCGGCGAGTTACAGCGTGTCGGGGACAACGAAACGACTCGTGTCGATGTACGTGTGATTGCGGCGACGCATCAGCCGCTCGAGCAACGTGCTGAAGAGAAGGTATTCCGGTTAGATCTATATCACCGTCTGGCAGTCTTTCCGTTGAGTGTACCGGCGCTTCGTGAGCGAATCGAGGACCTGCCCAGCCTGGTCGACTTTTTTCTGGACGAGCTGGCCAAACAGATGCCCAGAAAGGGGATAGCTCCTGCAGCCTTAGACCTTCTTACGGCCTATTCGTGGCCGGGAAATGTCCGGGAGTTGATGCATGTTCTCGAGCGAGGCGCGATTCTTGCCGAGAATCGGATGGAGATTGGGCCCGCGGAGATCCTCCTGCGCCGGAGATAGGGCGACTCAGTTGTCCGGAGTTTAAGGTGCCGGTTGAGGTGTTGTCTTCCACTCGAGGAGAACGCTCTGCTCCGTTGATCGGTTTACATGCGAGCGGACTTGCAGGTCTCCTATGTTCTGTTCCCAATGTTTTCTGCGGCTGTAGGACTTACGACCGGCTCTGGTGGTGGGCATATCAATAGAGATTGCGGGTGAGCACCGGAGGTCAATTCAGAAAGCGAAACATCTAAGAAAACATTAAGAAGAAAAAGCGAAAGCGTGGCCCTTCGCTTGCTCTTCTACTAAGTGTTCGAATGCGCTGTCAAAAGCGCAACCACATACAGGACACACCTGTGAGGAGAAAAGCGATGGAGATGGGAAACGTACTGCCGGTAGCCATGTTGGGAGTGCAGGATCAGAATGCAGCACTGTGCGGTCTGGTTCTCGAAGAGGCAGTGACGGCGCTTCCGCCACTCTCGGGTTCATTTGCGGCAAAGCAGGCTCAACGCAGAACGCCAGACACACACTCCGGCTCACTCAGTGCGGCCGAGCATGAGCGCTTGCTGATGGAACATCTTCCGACGGTGCGCTTCGTTGCGAGAAACATCCATGAACGCCTCCCGCAGCATGTGGAGCTCGAAGATCTCGTTTCGGCGGGCATTGTGGGCCTGATCGACGCGCTTGCCAAGTTCGACCATGCGAAGCAGGTTCAATTCAAGAGCTACGCCCAGTTCCGCATCCGTGGCGCGATTCTTGATTCCCTGAGAAGCGTGGACTGGGGGCCGCGCGAGCTCCGCCGCAAGGGCAGGGCTGTGGAAGAGGCGATCCGGAGCACGACCAAACGGCTGGGCCGGGCCCCTGTAGAGCAGGAGATTGCTAAAGAACTAGAAGTGTCTCTTTCGGAGTATCAGGTGCTGCTAGGTGACCTCAAGGGCCTGGAGATTGGCACCCTTCACCTGGAGCGCTCTGAAGATTCCGGAGACGAGGAAATAGCGTATATTCCTGGCGCATCACAGGACGAGCCCCTTTTCAGGTGTCTTCAGGGAGAGATGAAACAGCGGCTCGCCGAAGCCATTGAAGAGCTTCCGGAGAAAGAGCGGATGGTACTTACCCTCTACTACTTCGAGGAATTGACGATGAAGGAGATCGGACAGACGCTTGGAGTGGTTGAGTCACGGGTGTCGCAGGTTCATACTTCTGCGGTGCTACGTCTCCGCACTGCGATGTCAGATCTTACGTCTCAGAAAACAAAAACGGCCGTTAGGGTCGGCAAACAGAAGCGCTAGAACAAAAGGCCTGAACAAAAGCAATTTAGGTGTTTTGTCATTACTGCAAGATAGAAGTGGGTACGGGTGGTTCTGAATCGCTTCCTGGACCAAGTCCGAGTTTGATCAAAGCCCGGGCATCCGGAACAAGTTTGACTTGCCAACCGTTATCAGCCTGCAGCCTTTCCATGGCAGTCTGCGTACCGGAATCCCACGTTCCTGAAGCATCTTTCAGGTACCCGGCTCTGACGAGCGCATTCTGAATCGCAGAGGCCCTTTCAGGAGAGATTTGGGCGATCTTCGGTCTGGTTTGAGAAACATGTTCTCTGTTTAGATGGGGAGAGGTTGGTCCCCGATGAACTCTAGGATTTGCCAAGGCCGTCAACGTTGGACCGGCTAAGAGACAAGGAACAAGGATCAAAAGAAACTTCTTCTGCATGCGCTGCGTTTGCCTCCGGTCGGGTATCAAGAATACGTCAAGAGTATCGTCGAAGCGCACGTGGAACAATAGGAGGCTTTGACCAAGTACGAGTGAGTCTTACACAAGATCTTGTGTAGCGCCTTATGTCAGGCAAAACAAGGAGCGGCAAAGCATCTACCGCTCCTGGTGCTTTGTTAGCGCAGAGTTCCGCCGACAAAGCTGTTTCCGCCTTTGCTCCGGGTGTCGTGAAGGACAAACACTACATCGTCTCCAGTCTTCAAACGCGACACAATGCCGCGGTAGCTGGCTTCATCCGTTACGGGCTGACGATTGATCTCGACAATGAGGTTTCCCTTTCCAAGTCCAATCTCATCCGCAAAAGACCCGGGGGTCACGCTTGCAATGACAACACCACCAGGAATGCCCATCTTTGAGGCTGTCGCTGCCGGCACCGCGGACACCGTGATGCCCAGCTTGCTTTGGCCTGCATCGGACTCCTGTGGGGCTTCACCCTGACTTTGGTCTCCAGCTATGTCGGCATATGTCTTTGCCCGATCTCCGATAACCACGCTGGCGGTGTGCTGCTTTCCGTCTCGAAGGTACCCGATCTCGACCGACGAACCGACTGGCCGAGAGGAGATGTCCGTGACTAGATCGTCCCCGTCCTTAATCTGACGACCGCCAACACTAACCAAAATGTCTCCAGCCTTGATACCTGCCTTGCCTGCGCCTCCTGAAGGTGTAACGACCGACACGATCACTCCACCGCCCGAGAAGCCATAGACGCGGCTTACCGCGGAAGACGTAGAGGCCTGGAAGGAGACGCCGATAGATCCACGCACAACCTTGTGGGAGGATCCAATTAGATCGTTGTAAACCTTCGCGAGAATGTTGGACGGCATTGCAAAACCAACACCCTGCGAACCCATCGACTGGGTGTAGATCGCTGTGTTCATGCCGACGACGTTGCCGGTCATATCAACCAGCGGACCTCCCGAATTACCCGGGTTGATGGCAGCATCGGTCTGGATAAACTTCTGGAACTGCTTACTCATCCCGGATGCGTCCCGGTCGTCAATGGAGCGATCCTTAGCAGAGACGATCCCTGCCGAGACCGTCTGCGAGAGGCCGAAGGGACTGCCGATCGCGAGTACCCAGTCTCCTACCTGCGCACTGTCTGAGTTGCCTAGTTTAATGGTGGGAAGAGGCGTTTTTGTGTCGATTTTGATGACGGCGATGTCTGTCTCTGTGTCTACGCCGATCACGGTTGCCGGACGTCCCTGAAGACGAGTGCCGTCATCCGGATCGCTGGCCAGCTTGACGAAGATTTTGTCTGCCTTGTCGACTACGTGATTGTTGGTGATGATGTATCCGCGCGAATCGACGATAAAGCCGGAGCCGAGTGCCTGGCGTTCACCGCCTGCACCCTCGGAGTCGTCATCTCCTCCGCCTTGTCCACCCTGGCCGCCGAAGAAGTGATTAAAGAAGTCCTGCATGTCCCCTTGATCAGGACTGTTTCCTTCGGGAGTGTGCGGGTTTCGCTTGCCTGGCCGCGTTGCGGACTTTTTCGGAATCGTCTCCGTATTGATGTTTACGACGGCTGGACCGACCTGTTTTACGATCTGGGAGAAGCCATTGGAGAGAGTAACGGGATTGGGAATCACGATGGGGCGGGCGTCCGAGGTGTCTATGTGTTGCTGTTCCTTGGCACCTACGTCGCGGGTCAGGATCGAACCGGCAAGGACGCCTACGGTGAGCGTAGAGAGCAGCGTAAAGGTGGAGGCAAGACGGTGGTTACGAAAGCGGTCAGACAAGGTGCGTACGGTCGATGATTCCATGTGCGGGTGAACCCTCATTTCGATTTCCGGTTGCGCCTGGGGCCGCCGGGCGCCGTCTGGTCCAGTATAGATGGTCATGCTTCCAGAGCCTGAGACGCATCCGTGCGGTAAAGGTTGAAGCACATTGCGGTTGATAGGGCAGCCAAGGCCAGCTACGGCGCTTCGCGTGCGGATTCCGGGGTGTCTTTACCGTGTTTTACGTCTTCCAATACCGGGAAAAAACGCTTAACCTGATTGGCTGAGAAGTCAGCATAGACACGGACCTACTCGCCGAGATCGACCAAGGTGACGTGCTCGACGGGGCGGCTAAGAAATGTTGCACCGAGTCTGCTGAATTTTTTGATGGAATCCGTAGCGAAGAAGCGGCAGGTGACGGGCTCCGTAGTAGATGTTGCAGGGACTAGTCCGGCCGCGGCGCGAGCCGTGGCAAAGGCTGAGTCAACGATCTGCATGGGATGTCCGAGGTCAGCAAGCGTGCGTTCGAGGACTGGTTTGAGCAAAGGATAGTGGGTGCAGCCGAGGACCAGGGTTTGCGCGTCCGGTGCGGCTTCCAGAGCTTCGGAGAGATAGATGCGAACGACTTCTGCGGTGACGGGGTGATCGGTCCAGCCCTCCTCGACGAGGGGTACGAGCAGTGGACAAGCCTTCTCAAAGGCGTGAAGTCCACGCGCGGCGCAC
The DNA here is from genome assembly GCA_964252655.1 of uncultured Acidobacteriaceae bacterium. Taxonomy (GTDB): domain Bacteria; phylum Acidobacteriota; class Terriglobia; order Terriglobales; family Acidobacteriaceae; genus Edaphobacter. The sequence continues at coordinate 1,106 of CAXUNR010000049.1, read as the reverse complement.
GAGCGTGCATAGGCTTCGGAGGCGACGGTGGCAGCAGTGGCGAGGACGAGGATGGAGGCGGTGCCGGTGCCAGAGGGCGAAGCACTTGCGGCGGCGGCCTGGGTTCCGGGTTCAATGACGCCGACGACCGGGATAGGGAGCGCGGACTGGAGCTCGTCGAGCGCGAGGGCGGAGGCGGTGTTGCAGGCGACGACGAGCATCTGGGCTCCCTCAGCGAGGAGGAAGGCGGCGGAAGAGAGCGCAAAGCGGGCAATGGTGGTCCGGGACTTGGCTCCGTAGGGTAGCCTGGCGGTGTCACCGAGATAGAGATAGCGGGCGCCGGGGACGAGCGGCAGGAGCTCGCGGAGGACCGTAAGGCCGCCGAAACCAGAGTCGAAGACGGCGATGGTGGGAGGCGCGATCATTCGTTGATCGGTTCGCCGTCCGCACCGACGACGTGGATGGAGTCAGCGGGATTGTTGATGGAGTAGGCGCGGCTCAGGTCGGCGTGGCCGTTGAGGGTGTCGCGGGCCTCGCCACCGACGAGAAAACGGACCTGCTGGATTTGGGGGAAGTTGGCGTGGAGGGTCGCAAGAATGGCGCGCAGGGTGAGATCTTCGGTCTCGATGCCGGAAGGATGGGCGTCGGCGAACGCTTTTTCAAGATTTAGGACAGCGAGCTGGCCGCCGTCGGCAGGAAGAGAGACGCCGCCGGGGTTTCCGACAGGAAGCGAAAGTAGAAAGACGTCTGTGACCGACGGGCCGGCGGGCACGGGGTGCTGAGAGGTAGGTTGAGCGAGGTCGCTGAGCATGCGGATGAGCAGAGCCCGGGCGCGCAGGGAGGGCTCCTCGGGAAGAGGGAGCGAGATGGCATCAAGCGAGACGGAGCCGTCGGCCTCGTTCGGCTGAGCGATGGTGGCCTGTTCGTCAGCTAGGTCGTTCGGAGCCGGAATTGGGCTTTGATCGCGCATGGCGAGAAGGCGGGCCTGCTGGTGGACGCAGCCTCGGATGAGGAGCGCGAACATGAGGAGGATACCGCCGACCAGACACCAATAAAGGATGCGTTGCGCGCGGGGGATCGGCTGCGTCGGTGCGATCACGGGCGGACTCCAGGGGGCGGAGCGGGAG
>CAXUNR010000048.1:0-28401 GCA_964252655.1 uncultured Acidobacteriaceae bacterium | reverse complement strand
GCCGGCGAGCATCTCCCGGAACTGGGCCGGCCCGCTGGCGAGCATGGTCGACAGGCCGATGGCCGAATCCATCGAGTAGCGCCCGCCCACCCAGTCCCAGAAGCCGAACATGTTCTCGGTATCGATGCCGAACTTGGCGACCTCTTTGGCGTTGGTGGAGATCGCGACGAAGTGCTTGGCGATGGCCGCATCGTCCTTCAGCGTCTGGAGCGCCCAGTCGCGCGCCGAGTGCGCATTGGTCATGGTCTCCTGCGTGGTGAAGGTCTTCGACGCAACCAGAAACAGGGTTTCGTCCGCGCTTAGATCGCGCACCGCCTCGACAAAATCCGTGCCATCGACATTCGAGACGAAGCGGAAGGTGATTTCGCGGTCCGAGTAGTGGCGAAGCGCCTCATATGCCATGACCGGACCCAGGTCCGAGCCACCGATGCCGATGTTGACCACGTTACGAATGCGCTTGCCGGTGAATCCCTTCCACTCGCCCGAACGCACCTTGTCGGCAAAGCCGGACATTTTGTCGAGCACCTGGTGCACCTCCGGCACCACGTCCTGCCCGTCCACGAGGATTGACTCCTCTTTCGGCGCGCGCAGAGCGACATGGAGCACGGCGCGGCCTTCGGTGACGTTGATTTTGTCGCCGCGAAACATGGCTTCGATTTTCTCTTTGAGCCCGCACTCCTCGGCCAGGTCGACGAGCAGCTTGAGCGTCGTATCGTCTACGCGATTTTTGGAGTAATCGAGAAAAAGCCCCGCTGCTTCCGCCGTATAGCGTGTGCCGCGTGCGGGATCGGCGGCGAACAGATCCTTGAGCTGCTTGCCCTCAAATTGGTCATGGTGAGCCGTTAGCGCTTGCCACGCCTTGCGATCGAAAAGTGCGGTTTCCTGCGATTCCGTAGCCATATGCTTTGTTGTCCTCCTGCCAAGGATAATCGACTGCAAGTGTTACGCACGGATCACGGTTGCCTGAGGGCGCGGGCTGGACCCGTTGGCTAGACGACGACAGTGTTGGACACACCTGTCCTGTGCCGGAACGGTTGCAGACTCTGGTAGGTGAGCGACCGCCAAAGCCATTCGACGGGTCCGATGGCAAAGTACCGTAGCCACACGTTTGCCAGGGCAAGCTGCGCCGCCATCACAACGCACGCGATGATTGTCAGTTGGGACCAGTCATAGCGTCCCCAGAGGCCAAAGCCGAAAGAGGGAAACAGCACCAGCATGCCAAGAGCATTTTGCATGAGGTAGAGCGAAAACGCGGTGCGGCCCGCGGCTTTGAAGGGTGCCAGCAGGCGACGACCCAAGGTTGTCCGGATCGCCAGGTTAACCAAAGCGATGTGGCCGATGGTGATCGCGAGACGCGCGGGCTCGTAGGAAAACGTCTCAATATTCGGGGAGCCATGCGCAGAGATCTCCTGCCATACCGAGATACCGCGAAGCGTTAGCCCCGGAGCGTAGCAGCAGAGGCCGAGTGCCCAATAGAATCGCGTGGAGCGCTTACCTTGCGTGATGCCGAACTGATAAAACGCCATGCCCAGCAACAGGAAAAAGAAATTTCGGATCGTGCGTGGAAGCCAAGGAAGAAAATCAGTGCTGATGGCTCCGGTGAAGAAATCAACCGACCACGAAGCGTAGCGACGAACGGAGCCCGAGTGAGCAGCCCGCTCCTGCTGAAAGATTTGAGGGGAGATAGGCATTTGTTGTTCGTGGTCGGCCAGCACCTCTTTCTCTGACGGACTCAGCAGTTCCCTGTGGCCCTGCTTTTGCAGCACAGCGGCGACCTGCTTTTGTGCTGTTATCTTGTGGTGGAATTTGATGCCACCTTGCACGGACGCTCCAGCCACGTACACCAGGCCCAGAACAAGCAGCGTCCTGGCTGCAAGTCGCCGGAAGGGAAACAGAAACAGCGCCGCCAGAGCGTAGGAAAACAAGATATCGCCAAACCAGAGCAGACCGTAGATGTCGAACAGCCCAAACATGCCGAGCCAGAAGTTTCTACGGAAGTAGACATCTGCGACTTTGACGGGACTATCCGGAGACATCGTCTTCTCGAGAAGAATGAGTGCGCCCGCCCCGAAGAGGAATGCAGCAAGCCACGCTGCGTTCCCTCCAGAAAGATGGTGAGAAAAGACCAGCAGATCCGGTCGGCGTGGGTCCATCCCAGGAGCCGCACATCCGTAAACGCACCATAGGCGGTATTTCCCATAAAGGGAATGTTGAAAAGAAAGATCAGCAGGATGGCGAGTCCCCGCAAGATATCGAGGACCTCGATGCGCTCGCGAGTCGACTTTGGAGCGAGCTTATCGTTCGTTTGCCCTGCGAGTTGTCCAGGGAAGAAAGCTATCGACATGGCCGAAGTATGAATTGTGTGGGGCTTCGTTCCTTGATTGCCGTCTCAGTCCCAAGTCCGTGAATGGCAACAAGAAGCGTTCGTATTAACACGAGGCTGCGTGAAGTTGTAGGGCTATACGATGCGATGCAAAGGCTACCTTGCACTGTTTCTGCTGTGCGTTTATCGTTGCTTTAGTCCGCCTATCGCACAAGGACCAGATCCGGTCCCGCATTGGCGGTGCGAAGGAAACACTCATGTCGGCCTTTACGCCTGTTGACCCATCCCTCTCTGCCGCCGCTAGTGCTACCCGCGTGACGCCGGCTTCCACGCTCGATCAGTACCAGGGCGACCCCAATTTCATGACCTCGCTTGCCCGGGGACTGATTGTGATTCAGGCGTTTACCCAGCAGCATCCGCAGATGACCATCTCGCAACTCTCGGTTAAGACCGGGCTTTCGCGTGCCGCCGTACGGCGCTGCCTGTATACGCTGACGAAACTTGGCTTTGCCGGGCTGGAGGACGGCCAGCGCTACGCTCTCCGCCCGCGCATGCTTTCTCTGTCGCATACGTACACCACCTCGTCGACGCTCTCGACCGCGGCGCAGCCGATTCTTGAGCGCATGTCCCAGACGTTCCGCGAGTCGTTTTCGGTCGCTACCCTCGATGGCCACGAGATTGTGTACATCGCGCGCACCCAGGTCCCCTCCCGGGTGATGGCGGTCGATCTTCACATTGGCTCGCGTCTGCCGGCGTACTGTACCTCAATGGGCCGCGTCTTGCTGGCCTATCTTCCTCCTGAGCAGCTGGAGGCTTATCTGGGCAAAATCGAGCTTACGCCCCACACGACGCGTACTATCACCTCCGCCGACAAGCTTCGCGCCGCGCTGCGCACCGTTCGTCGTCTGGGGTATGCGATTGTCGACCAGGAGCTGGAGGTCGGACTGCGCTCGCTCGCCGTACCCGTCTACGCTCCGTCCGGACGGGTGATCGCCACGATTAACCTGTCTGGAAACGCTCCGCGTATGCCGGTATTCGACATGCAGACCCACTTTCTAACTCCTTTGCGGAACGCGGCCAGTGAGCTGAGTGCCTTTCTCCGGTAATCTATGGCTTGGTTACCCACATCGACCTACGGCCTCTGCTGTACTTTTATGCCTAACGTTCGGGGCAGGTAAACGCAACCGGTTGTCGCCCCGTCGTATGATTTACGCGCACCCGAGGGAAATACATTTGGCGTCCGTCTGCCGATATAACGAATTCGACTTCGAGAGCAAATACGCCTATTCCCTTCGCAGCGCCGGACCGAAGCTCGATTTGGCGATTGTTCTTCCCACCTATAACGAACGGGAGAATATCCCGATTCTTCTCAACAAGTTACAAGATGCACTGCAAGGACTGGCGTGGGAGGCCATTTTCGTCGACGACGACTCCCCCGATGGCACCGCGGAGGTTGTCGGCGTCCATGCGCGGCTCGATCGTCGGGTCCGGCTTCTGCATCGCGTCGGTCGCCGCGGGCTCTCTTCAGCTTGCATCGAAGGCATGCTCTCGACTTCGGCACCGGTCGTGGCCGTGATGGATGCCGATCTACAGCACGACGAGACGATTCTGCCGGTGATGCTTCGCCGTTTACACCTTGAGTCGCTGGACCTGGTGGTGGGCACCCGCAACGCGGAGGGGGGGAGCATGGGCGAGTTCGGCCGTGCACGCCGCTTCCTGAGCCGCAGCGGACAGAAGATCAGCCACTCGGTCTGTCGGTCCAGAGTCACGGATCCGATGAGCGGGTTTTTCTTGTTGCGGCAGTCGTTCCTGCAGGAAGTGGTCCGCGAAATGCAAGGGCAGGGCTTCAAGATTCTGGTTGATCTTCTCGCTTCGAGTCCACGTCCGGTCCGTCTTGCCGAGGTGGGCTACACGTTTCGTTCCCGCCGCTTTGGAGAGAGCAAGCTGAGTGTCGTCGTCGGGCTTGAGTACATCTTTCTGGTTATGAACAGTCTGCTTGGCGGCATTGTTCCCGTCCGCCTCGCGCTGTACTTGTTGGTTGGCACGCTCGGCCTTATCACTCATCTGCTGATGCTGCTGGTGCTGGTCCAGGCGATACACCTTCACTTCGTGGTTGCGCAACTGATTGCCACCTTCGTGGCGATGATCGAGAACTTTTCCTTGAACAACCGGATCACCTTCCGCGATCATCGTTTTGAAGGCGCGCAGATCCTCTCGGGAGGCGCTCGATTTGTGCTTGCCTGCGGCTTCGGCGCCTGGGCCAACGTCGTCTTCGCCCATAGTCTTTGGCAGTCGGGTACCGAGTGGTATCTTGCGGGACTGGCCGGTATCGTGCTCGGCTCGGTCTGGAATCTCTCGATCAGCAGCCTTTTCACCTGGGGTCTACGGACCCGCGTTCGGCGGGACGACGCAATCAATTCGGCCTTTGCGGGTGAGGTCAAGGTTTCGCGTTGAAGCACACTGTTCAATCAGGCTGGTCTCGTAACCTCGTCCTTCTTTGGGTCCTCGCGGCGATTACGATCGTTCTCTGGGCATGGCTGGGCGGGGTCGGCTGGGATGTTGCGATCTATCGCGCTGGAATGCATTCGCTCCGCGGAGGACACGATCCTTATGCTGACGCCATCTCTGTTCAGCGACTCTTCCACCAGCAGCTTCAAGGAAATCCAAATCTGCTTGTGGATCGGGATCCCCCTTTCAGCTACGTTTACTCCCCGATGACTCTGCCACTTCTGCGGCTAATCAGTGCGGTACCTGATTGGGCGAGCGGAGGTCTGTACTGGTTGCTCTACTCCGCCGCTGCCCTGGCTCAGATCGGGGCGACCTTCCGTGCTGTTGAACGCAGCGAGCGACCCTACTTCCGGTATCTCGCTCCGGTCGCTATCTTTTTTCCCGGCTTTCTCGCCGACGCTACGATTATGAGTGGCAACATCGCGTATCTGCTCTACGCTGCCGTTCTCTTGACCGCCGTTCTCGGCTGGCAAGGCGGAAGCTGGCGCTGGTTCTACCTTGCTGCGCTGGCAGCGAGTTGTGTTAAAGCTCCGTTGCTGACTTTGGTCTGTATTCCTCTTCTCAGCGCCCGGCGTCAATGGCTTGCAACCGCCATCACCGGAGCCGCCGGAGTGACGCTCTTCGCTGTTCAAACAGCCATCTGGCCTACGCTGTTTCGCCACTATCTTGAGGCAGTGGACCTTCAGTTTCTCTTCAATCGTGACTTCGGCTGCAGCCCAGCCGGTCTCTTCGCCGATGTCCTTTACGGCCACGGCATTCCTTACTCCCCGGGCAGTATGATCTTCTTTCTTTGCTACGCCATTCCGCTCTTCGGCTTACTCTTGTATCTGTCACGGCTTTACCTTTGCGGCAGCTTCTCGCTTGGCCAGTGGATGCCCGTGATGCTCGTCGGCGTCGTCCTGCTCAATCCACGCATCATGGAGTACGACACTGCGCCGCTGGCCCTGCCTTTGGCCCTGATCGCCTGGCGCTTTTTTGCCCGCTGGAGCAACCCTCTGCGCACCATCACCTACTTGAGCCTCCTATTCCTTGCCGTCAACGCAGTCGGCGCTCTCAGCTGGAACGTCCGCAAACTGACCGACGGACCGCTGCTTGTGCTCTTTTTCGCCACGGGTACATGGCATCTGCTGCAGTGTGCTCGTGAGCGGAAACTAGCAGAATCTTCCGCTGAGCGAGTGTATAGGCAGCCCGCGGCGATGCTCCTGAACTAAGCAACCTCTCAACACAAAATTCCTGCCTGAGATCGTCGTGCTCGAAGCCATAGGACTCCTTTGCTTCTTCGCGGTAAACCCGAAGCCCAGTCCGGGCGTCCATTGAAATAGAAGCTTTAGTGACCTTTCCTTTCAAAGGAGGAAGGGTTGCTAAGGTAGAACGCAAGGGGCCGTGTTATCGCATCTACATCCACTGTTCCGGCGTCTACGATTCAGGTAGGTTCGCTTCACCCCCGCGATTGTAGCTCCATGATATCCGGGTTGATGCACCGATCCTACCTTCGCTATTGTCTCTTCGTCCTCCTGCTTCCGCTGCTCGCAATTCCGGCAGGCATCTCCTTCGGTGCCTCCAACTTCTTTCTGCATCATGGGGCCAGCGTTTGGGTGAAGGCCAATGATGCCGTTTTTGATATGCGCGAACGCGACTGCGACGTTTTAATCTTCGGCGACTCTACCGCCATGACCGGGATCGACCCGGACCTTCTTGCCTCGTTGACTGGCTTCCGGGTCTGCAACATCGCCGTGACCAATGCTGTCCTCGCTGTCACCGGTACCCTCACCCTCGACCGCTTCCTTGGCGTAAATGCCAAGCCCCGCATTCTCCTCTTTCAACTCGCCCCGGACGGCTTCGAACCCAGCCGAGACACTTGGCACCGTACCATCTACGCCGAAGGCATGCTCGAAGCGCTTCGCCACGGAGACCCAAGGACGAGTCGCCTTCTGCTTCTCTCCCATCCACGGGAATCCATTGCATTCGCAGGTTACGCAGTTGGCTTTGGTGCTTGGTACGTTCTGCGACAAGCTTGGTTTCACATTGCGCACCGTCAGCTTGAAGAAGACAGCATTCTTGTCCGCAACGGATTTTTTACTCCTCCCGGACCTGCGCGTACCTTCTGCACGCCGCCGGACTCGCGAGTTTTTCCTGACCAGCAATCCTCTCGCTTTTCACGCGATCTTATCTCCGGTTTTCAGCATCGATACGCCGGTCAAGCTGCCATCGTCCTTGTGAATGTCGCGCCTATCCCTGCATGCGATGGGAATCTCGCCACGTACCAGACCGAGTTACATGGAATCACCTCGAATTCCCTCCAAGCTCTTCCCATCACGCTCTTCAACGACGATCGTCATTACACGGCCGATGGCTCCAGGGTTGTCTCTTATGCCGTTGCCGACGAACTTAACACGGCCGCAAGCCACAATGCATCCGTTCATAATCATCGGCTGACCTCCCTCAATGTCGCCATGTTGCACCGTACTTCTGTTCTTCCTTCTTATCGGCAGTTCAGCGCAAAACATTAGGACACTCTTTATTAGATTCGGAATGTGCTGCGAATGCTCTTCAACTCCTACCGCTTTCTTTTCCTTTTTCTGCCGATCACCATGCTTGGCTATCAATGGTTCGGCCGCTACGGTCGACGCAGTGTCCTGCTGTGGCTCGCCGCTACATCACTTCTTTTTTATGCCGCGTGGAACCCCGCATTCGTCGTTCTTTTATTTTTCTCAGTACTGATCAACTATCTGATCGCATTTGCTATCCACGCCGCGCCCCCGAACTCCCGTATACGGAATTACTGGTTAATTGGTGGGGTTACAAGTAACTTGTTTGTGCTCTTTTATTTCAAATATCTCTTCAAAATGCTGGTTTTGCTTCACACGTTCGGGGTTCCCGACTCTCACCCTCATTCCATCTTGCTGCCGCTCGGCATCTCGTTCTTCACCTTTACCCAGATCAGCTACCTTGTCGACCTCGCACAAGGCCAGGCCGAGCGTCAGGATTTCCTCTCCTATCTACTTTTCGTCACCTTCTTTCCGCACCTGATCGCCGGTCCAATCCTTCACCATAAAGAGATGATGCCGCAGTTTGGTGCCGGGTCCGCCGGTGTGCCTCGTAACTTCAGGCTCCATTCCGCAGAGGTCTCGCTTGGTCTGACCTGGTTTCTGCTGGGATTGGCAAAAAAAGTTCTTCTCGCCGATTCACTTGCCCACACCGCCGATCTCACCTTCCATGACGCCGGCTCCCTATCTTTCCTCTCTGCCTTTACTGGCCTCGTCGTCTACTCGATGCAGCTTTACTTCGATTTTTCCGGATATAGCGATATGGCGATCGGCCTTGCCCGCATCTTTTCCATTCGCTTTCCGCTCAACTTCGATTCTCCCTACAAAGCGACCAGCGTTACCGAATATTGGCAGCGCTGGCACATCACTCTCACGCGCTATATCACGCTGTATCTCTACAACCCAATTTTGCTCGGCATCCAACGCCGCCGCTTAGGCCGCGGCGATAAGATCTCTCGTAAAGCACTTACCACGCCTGGTGGCTTTACGGCGATGGTTGCGGGCCCTACGCTTGCAACCATGCTGCTAACGGGAGTTTGGCATGGGGCCGGCCTGCAGTTTCTCGTCTTTGGTCTTTTGCACGGTTTCTATCTAACCACTAACCAGGCGTGGAGGCACTTTCGCCCAGGTGGAACGAACCCGACTGCACCAAGATGGCCAAAGCGACTCGCCATGATGCTCGGCGTCTACGTCCAGGTTAGCTTCGCTCTCATCTTTTTTCGTTCCAATTCCATGCACGCCGCACTTGCGCTGCTGCGCGACCTCACGGGAGCGCATGGTTTCGGCTCGCTTGGTAGCGTGGGTGAAAGCTCACTCGCTTTCCTCCTCTTCCCTGTCGTTTGGTTTCTCCCCAACACTCAGCAGATTTTGGGCCAGGAACGCACTGTGAAGGACCCGATTCCCGGCCCCGCCGCTTCGACCGTACTTGCACATCAGCAGGCTCCCACCCTGTTCCGCGGCTTGCGCTGGGCACCTACGCTTCGCTGGAGCTTGATGATGGCCGTACTCCTGTTCGCTGTTCTCGTCGAACTCGACCCCACCGCCCAGTTTCTCTACTTCCAATTCTAAGTAAAGTCGAGTCGGCCAAATGCTGCCGGCAGATTACGTCTTCAAGTCGACGGGCTCAAAGCACCTCAAAAAGGTTCCGCCTTCTGCACTGCTCATCGTCGCCGATCCTTGTGGCACGATCACCGCCTGCCCTGCCGCAAACCTTACCTCGTTTGCCGCCGCCGTCCCTTTCAAGCCGACCACACATCCAACACCATCCATCGGCATTTCGAAGGCGAATCCAGACGGCATTTCGAACCGATCCACAACAAAATGTTCGTTTTCAATCAGTCGTGAAAAAGTGAGCCGCCGTGTGTCGCCTAACATCTGCTTCGGTTTCACCTTGCCTGCGTTAGTCCTGGTTTTTACCGCGGCCAAGCCAGCCGTCAGATGTAGCTCCCGGTCCCGCCCATAGTCGTAGAGGCGGTACGTGACATCGGACATCTGCTGCACCTCAAGCAAAACAACGCCCGGCCCGATGGCATGTACCGTACCCGCATCTACGTACACCATGTCACCCACCGTAACCGGCAACATCTCCATCATGTCTTCGACGCTTCCATCGGCGATCCCCTTGGCGAGGTCCTCGGACGTGACGCCCGACTTCAAGCCGCAAGCGACCTCCGCTCCAGACTCTGCCTCCAGAACGTACCAGCACTCCGTCTTTCCGCGACTGAACCCGAGCGCCCGCGCCCCGGCATCATCCGGATGAACTTGCACGGACAGCTTATCGCTTGGAAAGAGCAGCTTGATGAGTAGAGGAAACTCGCCTCCACCCACATTACCGTCCAGCGTTCCAGTGCATTGCTGAGAGAGGTCAGCTAAGGTGCGCCCATCGTTTTCCCCGCCTTCAACGACGCACTCCGGACCGGTAAGCCACGCTTCGCCGATTGACCCGGTGGCACCCGTGTTCTCGTACCAAGGTTGCAAATCGTTACGGCCCCACACACGCTCAACGAACCTTGGTTTCAACCGGAACGGACGCAAATTGTAGTTATTCGTCGCCATCATCCTCCTTTTTCTGCTTTTTGCGCTTGGTGGTTAGCTGAACCGGAGTTGGCGCGTCCGGGTGCGCGTCCTGCCAAAGTATCAGATTTAGTTTTTCCGCGTCTGCGCGATCTGCGTGGCTGAAATCCATTTTGGACGACTCATGCGCGCCTCGTGCCGCTCCCGCATGCGCCGAGCGCGCCGCCGGCGGATTCGCTGTGTAGATCAGCCGGTTGGTCTCGTTCGAACGATCTGCTGTGAACGAAGCCTGGTCCCCCGGCCCCGTAAATAAACTGCCCATCGCCGAGCTCAGCGCGTCGTTATTATTCATGGGTGGCAGCCCCAGAACCATCTCCATTGTCCGCACCATGCTCACGGTGGAGTAAAAACGGCTATCTACAAACGGCATCCCACCCTCGCCATGAGGAGCGTACTTGCTTACCACAACGCCGATCGATCGATGCGCATCCACGTGGTCCGCCCCATTCTGCGCATCGTCCTCGAGGATGAAGAAGGCCGTATCCTCCCAGAACGGCGACTGGGAGATCGCCTCCACGGCGCGCCCCACCGCCAGATCATTGTCGGCAACCGAGGACTTCGGTGTCGGGCCGCCCGGTGTCGTGCCCGCTGTATGATCGTTCGCTAGCCGCAACATGACGAAGTTCGGCATCGTGTCCTTACCGGTCTTCTTATCGGCAATCCAGCCCGCCAAGTGCTTCTCGAAGACATTCTCGCGAATCTGGTCTGGAATTCGCAGGTTGAAGTCCGGAGCTTCCACGGCAAAGTGCCCTACCAGTTCCGGCTTGGTCGGTTTGTTTGCCTCGATCAGTGGGATCGTCCACGGCCAACGGTTGACGCCGCCACCCCACACTGCCGGCAGTGCCTCGCCTGGTTTGACCTCATTGCGCTGCGAGCACGGAACTCCCTCAAGCATCGGTCCCTGGCGCGAATCCAGCTGTGCGCCGGCCCCACGCTTTGGGTTGCAGAATGTGGTCGAAATGAACTCGCCAAAGTGGTACAGCGTCATGCCATGCCGGGCGAGATTACCCCAGATGTACCCGCTGGAAGGCTCGTTCACATCGGGAATGTGCTGCTCAAGCGGGAGCCCCTGACTCACGACGCCTTCGAAATCATAGCCATGCTGCCCGCCGCGGTAGTTGAGCTGCCAGGTTCGCTCCAGATAGTCCGTGCCGATGGCCGAATTCGACCAAACGTGGCCGTCGCCCGAGACCTCGGCCGAGTCATAGAAGTTATCCAATACCCCAAACTGCTTCACCAGCTTATGCAAGTTCGGCGTCACATCGTCGCCGTACATGACCAGACTGGGATCACCGTTGCCGACTGCTTTCCCGTCCACTTTAAAGTCGCCTAGTAATTGGTCATAGGTGCGATTCTCGCGGATGATGTAGATCACATGCTTGATCGGGCCGCTTGCGCCGCCCGTTGTTCCGGGTGTCTCAGGTGTTGCGGCGGAGACCTGGGTTGCTGCGCCACTTTTCTTGGTCATTACCGTCGGATCCCAAGCAATCCGCTCCGCAGCTGCCTTCATCCGGTTATCCAGCATCACCGCTGCTGTAGTTTCCTTCAGATCCTTCTCCGCCGTCGCTAAATCCACCTGCGCGATCGATCCATGCAGCAGCGTTGCGATATAGCTAAACGGCAGTTTGAATCGAGGGCCGGTTGTCTCTGAGGTTGGCTTCTGCGGAAAATTATTCGGCCCTGTCCCCGTCCCTTTGCCTGTGGCTACATACAGCTTGCCACTAGAGAGCGCCACACCTGTCGGCAGCCACTCCGTGGGAACGAAACCCATTGGCTCGACCATGCCTTTGCCGGCCGCGCTTCTGGTCAGCTTGTGTGTATCGAGCACCGCCACCGCATCCGACCCCATGTTTGCGACATAAACCCGGCTGCCATCCGCGTTTACTGCCAGCGCCTCCGGCTCTGCGCCGAAAAAACTCTGCCCCGGTAGCCGCACATCAAAGTAGCCCTTCAGCTTGAAGCCGCCACTGCTTAGATCGAGCGCCGCCACTACGTCCCGGTTGCCCAACGCCGCGTAGAGCGTCTTGCCATCGGGTGCCAGCGCCAGGGCATCGGGGTGCGACCCCGGCCGGACGGGATCGTCGTTCTTGAGCAGCGGCAGCTTGCGCCCGACTGTTCCTTTGAACAAGTCGAGTTCAACGACCTCGCTGCCATTCCACAATGCTACATAGGCTTTGCGGCTGTCCTTCGCCACTGCGAGCGCCACCGGATACACACTCGGCACGACGTTTGTCTCGCTTAGGTCAAAGCGTGTCTCGATTCTGCCGGTTGCGGCATCGATCAGCCACACATCATCCGACAGATTGCCCGCCACCAGCAACCGATCCCCTCCCACACCGGGCGTTCCAGGTTGTCCTGGTGGGGTGCGATTTTGTGCCTCCTGTGGAACAACCGCGATTGCGGCCGGATACGGCAAGCCCTTCGTGTGATCCGCCCCTGGAGTGCCAGCGCCGAACGCCTCGCCCGGACTGGATGCGCCCACCAGCAGCGTGGTTCGTCCAGATGCCAGTTGCGGCGGTGCAATCTGGATCATGCGCTCTCGGGTGATCTTTCCTTCCTGAAACCCGTACACCTCGATTCCAGAGCCGGTATCGTCTTTGGTCTTCCCCGTTGGGTCAGACATGGATACCAGGCTTCCGTAGAGTGTCCTCCCGTCTGACGAGAACGCCAGCCCCGAGAACAGCGCCTGCTTCGCGTTCACCAGCGTTCGCGCATCCGGGAAGTCTTCCACCTTGCCCGTTTGCGTATCCATTACCGCCAGCGACTGGTGGTACCCGCTCTCATACGAGCCATATCCTCCATTCACCGTGACCACATAGAGCCCATCGGGGCTTACGGCCATGGTCACTGGAAGAGAATCTAACGGCTTAGGTGCTCCCGGCACGACGCCATGGATTTCCTTGCTTGTCGGCAGATCAATCCGCCCACCCGGCTTCTCGACTGGCGCTTGCCCCCAACCCCGCATCCCGGCAGAAAGCAATGCTGCCAGCAACATCCATCCTTTGGTCATGCACACAGCCTACCAATTTCCTATGAACATCCGTTGACGAAGCGCGTCACGTTCCTGTCTTTCCAGTCGCATACGAAGGATACTTCGATGAGCAACACTCGACCGTCTCACCCAGCCACACACTTTTTTTATCGGCATAGATCGGGTTGCACAACATTCCCCTCAAGTGTTAGGTTCCTCCCCCATCGCCCCTTACAAAACTGTTACAACAGGGGCGTTCGCACACTGATAGCGTGAATCTAGCAGCACAGACGAGGAAGAATTCAGATGAACCCTGTCACACTCAACAACGAAGCCGAAACGACCTCCTCCGCTTCTCTGTCCAGTTATGGTGCTTTCCAGCAGGATGCTATTACGACCGCCGAGAGCCAGGAAGCTCGTATTCAGTCCGAGATTCAGGACCTGTCGAATGCCAAGCCACACAATACGGCCGAGCAGGTTCGCCAGCAGGTCAAGCAAGACCTCCGCATGGGGCGCGAGTACCAGCAGGGCCGCATTAACTGGATCACGACGATCGTCATGGGTCTCTTTCACGTTTTGGCCATTGCGGCCCTCTTCTTTTTTTCCTGGAAGAATTTAGTCGCCTTTGGTGTCATGTATTTCCTCGCGATCAATTTAGGCATCGGCGTTGCTTACCATCGCCTGCTGACGCACCGTGGATTCCGTACCCCCAAGTGGGTCGAATATTTTGTCACGGCCTGCGGCACCATGGCTCTTGAGGGAGGACCTATTTTCTGGGTCGCTACTCACCGCGTCCACCACCAGAACTCTGACCAGGAGGGGGACCCGCACACTCCTGTGGATGGCACTTTCTGGTCCCATGCCGGCTGGATTCTCTCTGGCCGCGCCATGCACTCGGAGACAGCGCTGCTCGGTCGGTATGCTCCAGACCTAACCCGGGACAAGGTTCACGTCTGGCTCTCGAAGTATCACTGGCTCTTCCTTACTTTGACAGGCTTCGTGCAGATTGCCATTGGCGCGGCCCTCGCGCAACCCGGTCACCGGGTCATGGGTGGGCTGAGCATGATGCTTTGGGGAACGTTCCTTCGCGTTGTTGTCGGTCTTCACGCTACCTGGTTCGTCAACTCCGCTACCCATCTGTATGGTTCGCGCCGCTTCGAGACGCGCGACGAATCCCGCAATAATTGGTGGGTCGCTATCCTCACTGGCGGCGAAGGATGGCACAACAATCACCATGCCCATCCCGTCAGTGCTCGCCATGGCCTTGCCTGGTATGAGTTTGACATCAACTACTATTGCATCTGGATTCTCTCCAAGGTAGGGCTTGCCCAAAAGATCCAGATTGCTAAGTTTGATCCCCGTAATCCTAAACCAGCGGGAAGCAATTAGATCGGCGTGCTTTGGATTAGTTTGCTGAGCGTGTGTTACCGGATCATTCTCAGTTCAAGGCTGCCAGCGCAATCTGGTGGCCTTTTTTCTGCTTTTCGCGAAAGACCGTAGCACTGCGCGGCTATAATTTGGCGGTGACGATGACCGCCAATCCGAAAGACTGTAGCTCGTCAGCTTTAGCATAAGACTTTCCTCAGCGCTTTATTAAAGAATGTCCTTGCCACCGGAGAGACGAAGTATCCCATTTAACCGTGCCAATCCCGTGATCGGTGTTCTTGCCCTTCAAGGTGCTTACGAGGCGCATGCCAAGGCTCTCGCCTCGCTCAATGCTGAGGTGGAGCTGATTCGCCGGCCCGACCAACTGCAGGGTCTCGATGGCCTGATCCTTCCTGGGGGCGAGTCGACCACCTTCCTTCGCCACCTGGAGCGCGACGGCTTCTTCGCTGTGCTGCATGGGTTCGTTCGCCGGACCCCAACCTTCGGTACCTGCGCCGGCGTCATCCTGCTCGCCAAAGAGGTGCACAATCCCAGTCAGGCCTCGCTCGGCGCCCTCGACATTACCGTAGAACGCAATGCGTACGGTCGCCAGCTGGACTCTTCCATTCTGATCACCTCTACGGAGCTTTCCGGCGGCCCCCTGGAGATCGTATTCATTCGCGCCCCGCGCATTACGCGCACCGGTCCCGCCGTCCAAACGCTTGCCACGCGCGCCGTCGACCTCGAAGGCTATCCGAGCCGCTCTCCTATCCTCGTCCGTCAAGGTCATCTCCTGGCTGCCACTTTCCATCCGGAGCTCTCCGTTGACACTCGCATTCACGAGCTTTTCCTACTGATGGTGGCCGAGCATGCGCAAACGCTTACGACTTCCCTGCCAGCCGAGTTCTGTTAGTCATGCGCGCTTTAGTACGAACGGCGATCCTCATGCTTTTACCTTCCCTCGCTCTTACGGCTCAGATCTCTGACGCGGTTCCCAGCTTGACCTCGCGCCTCACTACCGTTCTTCAGCGCGAAACGAATGGACACTCTCCCACGCCTGAAGAGATTGCAGGCTTCGATCCGGTCGATCCTTTGCCTAACCCTCCCGATCTCACTGAGGCTTTGCCGCTGATCCTTAAGGCTCTCCAGAATCCGGATGCTGAAGTCCGCCTGCTGGCGCTGACTGCCCTCGTCGGGCTTCAAACCTCCTCGACAAATGCTACGCAGCCATCTATTGCTCCGACCGCCGCACCGTCCTCCGAACCCGCTACGACTTCTGTCTCGTCCTCCCCTGCCGGTCCCGCTAGCTACAAGGTGGACCTCGCGCGTATTTTGACTCCAGCCATTCCCGCGATCTCTGCCCGTCTTGGCGACGATTCACCTCCCAATCGCCTTGAAGCGGCCATCGTTCTCGGCGGATTCACCCCAGACCCGCCCCTTTCGCTCTACCCTCCACTTCTGGCGTACCTAAAACGTGACGATGCCATCGGTATTCTTGGCCAACTGATCGTCTCCGATCTCCTGCAACTCGGCCCCGTGAGCGAAAGCACCTCTGACGCGATTGCTCGCTTTCTCCGCCGCTCGGACCAGACTGCATCTACTCGCTCCGATCTTGTCGATGCTATCGCTTCCAAGCCCAACCAATCCCAAACGCTCAATAAAACCCTCCTTATCTATCTCTCGTCCGACGATCCCAGCCTTCGGTCTCGCGTGATTCTTTCGCTGCCGCAACTTGACCTTGCCCCTGACGTCTTCACCGACACCAAAGCCCAAATTGCGCAGATCGCCAGCCTCGACCCTGCGAGCCGACAAGACAGCCTTCAGGTCATTACTGCCGCTCGATCGATTTCGACCTGCTGGACAACGACTCGCATGACGACTGGCTGCCCGGTCTACTAAGCCGTATCCTAAAGAGGTGACTCAGCCAATCATTCCGCCGGCAAGCCTGCTTTTTTGGCCACTGCCCCCGGATGCTTCAGCTCACGGCTCCGCTCTCGACCAGCATTTGTATCTCAATCTTTGGATTGCCCTGGCCTTCCTCGCCTCTGCTCATCTCATCGGCATCCTTGGCCTTTTCCTTCAGCGGAAATCCGGTGGAAAACCTCGTTCTCAAGGCTTGGTCGAATATTTACCCCTTGCGGCACTTACTCTTTTGTTTACTTTTCTAACGCTCCGGGCCGAACGGCTATGGGCCGCTACCCGCTATACCGGCCCCGATCTCTCGGCGCTTCAGGTCGAAGCTACCGGGATGCAGTTTGCCTGGTACTTCCGTTACCCCGGCCGGGACGCCGCTTTTGGCCGAACTCGTCCCGAGCTGATCGCCCCAGGTGAGGGAAATCCGCTGGGCCTTGACCCCGCCGACGCTCGTGGAGCCGATGATTTCGTCACCTCTGAGCTTGTACTGCCTGCCGACCGCGAGGTCGACCTTCGCTTGCATGCTCAGGATGTAGTCCACGGCTTCGCCGTTCCCGCACTTCGCCTAAAACAGAACGCCGTTCCCAATGAGGGCCATGGACAGGACCTTCACATCCACTTCACCCCTACCGTCCCGGGCACCTATGCAATTCTGTGTACTCAACTTTGTGGGCTCGGCCACTTTCGTATGACCGCTAATCTCCGCATCCTTCCCGCCGCCGACTTTGCCACGTGGCGCGCTAACCACGACAGCTTGGCCACTCCATGACTCCTGCGACGTCGATCCAGCACTCCCTGCGTGGTTGGTCGCTCTTCACCACCGACCACCGTGTTCTCGGGATTCGTTATCTACTGCTCTCATTGGCCGCCGTGGCCGCAGGAACCTTGATGTCGCTTGCAATGCGCGTTCACCTTGTCTGGCCTGACTGCGTCCTTCCCTTCTTCGGCCCTATCAAGCCTGAAGACTACCTCGCTCTAGTTACTCTGCATGGCACGCTCATGCTGTTTTTTGTGTTGACACTCGCTCCACAGGCCGGCTTTGGCTCGCTGATTGTTCCTCTCCAGATCGGCGCACGGCGCATGGCCTTTCCACTGCTTAATGCGCTCGGCTTTTGGTTTTACCTTCTCGCATTCCTCATACTTCTCTCCTCTACCTTCGTCTCCGGAGGCGCTGCTATCTCCGGCTGGACGGCATACCCTCCGCTGTCTGCCATCGCCGCCGCCGGCCCCGGTCAGGGCCTTGGAATGGATCTATGGCTAGTTTCGATTAGCCTGTTTGGCTTCGCTTCCATCCTGACCGCCATCAATCTGCTTGCCACGATCGTCGCGCATCGCTGCCCCGGCATGACGTGGGAGCGCCTTCCACTTACAATCTGGGCTTGGTTTACTGCCGCCATCCTCACGATCATTGCTTTCTCCGTGCTGCTAGCCGCAATCATCCTGCTCTTTCTCGATCGCCACGCAGGCACCAGCTTCTTTCTTCCCCTGGGCGATCTTGTGAATGGAACGTTGCATACCTCTGGCAACGGCAGCCCCCTGCTGTGGCTTCACCTCTTTTGGTTTTTCGGCCATCCCGAGGTTTACATTGCCATTCTTCCCGGAATGGGCCTTACCTCGATGCTCCTTGGTAACTTTGCCCGCCGCAAGATTTTCGGCTACCGCGTCATGATTGCTACCACTCTGCTGATCGGTTTGCTCGGCATTCTGGTCTGGGGACACCACATGTTCGTCGCCGGACTTAATCCCTTCGCTGGAACTGCCTTCTCTATCTCTACGATGGCCATCGCACTACCCTCTGCGGCGAAAGTTTTCAGCTGGCTTGCAACGATTTGGCGCGCACGGCCTAGATACACGACGCCCATGCTCTTCGCGCTTGGCTTCGTCTCGCTCTTCATCAGCGGAGGTCTCTCCGGACCGATCCTTGCTCAGCCTATTCTGGATCAGTATCTGAACAATACCTACTTCGTGGTAGCCCACTTCCACCTCATCATGGCGATGGCCGGCATCTTTGGTCTTTTTGCCGCCACGTACTACTGGTTCCCTCTTCTTTGCCGACGCTTGATGAACGAATCTTTGGGCCGCTGGCATTTCTGGCTTACCCTCATCTCGGCTTATCTGACTTTCCTGCCCATGCACCTTGCCGGCCTCGCGGGAGCTCCCCGGCACTACGCCCAGTTCGACGGTCTTCATGATGCGGCCGCCCTTCTGCTCGCACCGACGCTGTCCTTGCAGCGCCATATTACGTACGCTGCCTTCCTCCTCGCCGCAAGCCAAAGTTTGTTTCTCGTTAATCTGGTGGTAAGTCTTCGCTGCGGCAAGCGTGCGCCGGAGAATCCCTGGGCTGCAACTACACTTGAATGGGCTCCTTCTAACCTACAAGAATCCGCATCGGGCGAATATTTTCAGGTTCATCGTGGACCCTGCCACTACTTCCACAACTCGTCTGCGGAAGGCTTTCTCCCGCAGTGGGCACAGGAGCAGAATCCGGAGTAGTCTGGGTTCAACGGGACGTTCCACGCAGAGGAATCGCAATGCCGGCTATCGTCACTCCCCCATTTACGCCTTCGGGCACCGAAAAGCGACGTCGTGAGGTCGAAGATGGTGATCACGGTGGCGGAAGACGTCCGCCAACCGACAAACGTACTGGCGGCGGCGGCGATCCGGACAATTGGAATGAACGCCGACGCGGACGCCCTGGCCCACGCGAGCGACTTGACCGCTATCGTCTGGGACTTTTCTTTGGGCTAGCCGCGGTCTTCATGTTCTTCGTTGCGATCGTCAGTGTCTTTTTCGTTGCGCAAGGGAGCGGACACATTGATGCTAATGCCCGCTACATTAATGAGTGGCTTCCGACAGCGTTACCGCCTATTCTCTGGCTGAACACGGCCGTGCTCCTCCTTAGCTCACTCACAATGGAAGTCGCCCGACGTCATATGTTTCGGGAGATGCATGTGATGGACGAATGGCTCGGCCTGGGCAAACCGATTACTCGCCGTACCATGCCGTGGCTCCTTGCAACGATCGGACTGGGCACTTTGTTTGTAGTCGGCCAGCTCATCGCGTGGCATCAACTTGCCACACAGAGGGTCTTTTATTACTCCAGTCAGAGCAGCCACTCCTTTTTTTTGATTACCGGAGTTCACGGACTCCACCTTCTGCTCGGGGTCGCGGCGCTGATAATGGCGCTCATCGGCCTGTTCGCCTCAAAGCAGCTCGAGACCCGGCAAATCCTTGTTGATCTCGCCGCATGGTATTGGCACTCCATGGGTCTTCTCTGGCTTGCTCTCTTTAGCCTGTTGGCCTTTTGCCAATGACAAAAGCGAGTCGGCAACTCCTTCGCAGACTCGCTTTTCTGTTGACCATCCTGTTAGTGAGTGCATGTGCTAACGGCCAAGGCTGCAGTCAGTGCGCAGAACAGTTGCGGTCCACGCCCGTTGCGGTACAATCCGCTTATCGAAGAGCCATCATTCTTCTGGTTATAGCTGGCGGAGGCGTGTTTGGCGGAGTCCTGCTTACCGTACGACGTTTTCGCTAAGGCTCACCGACCTAGCAATAGTTACGCTTTCTTGCGCGGATCTTGCTTCTCCCGACCCAGCTTGAGTGCCATCATGTACCAGTCGAATTCCTCAAAAAACTTGGCGGATTTTTCTGCCAGTTCCTGGGTCAAGGCGACCCCCTCTGCGCTGAGCGACTTATCGACCATAGAAATCGGCTGAATAGTCGGAATGGAGCCCATCCCAACCTCCGGAAGCAGGGCTCTTAGCTGCATCGCCGCTCGCATTCCACCAAAGGGCGCAACTGAATACCCGATGATCGCCGATGGGCGATAGAGATACTCCTCTAGAAAATAGTCAATCAGATTGGATAAACCAGGCGGTATGCTGTGGTTATATTCTGCACAAACAATGGCAAAGCCGTCAACTCGTTCATAGAGCTCTGCGAGAGGAGCTAGCTTCGCTTTTAGCTGCTGATCCTCCGGATCTTCGGAAGCCTTGACTTCTTTCCACATTTTATTGAGCAGCGGCAGCTCAAGAGTCGCGGCATCCACCAGATGAACTTCATGTCCACGCGCCTTCAGTTGCGCAATCACCCACTTGGCAGCACGATCTCCCATCCGCTCGGACCGTGTCGAACCCTGCAAGACAGCAACAATCATCTACTTCACCTCGTTCACGTAAGATGCGATGCATGAAATGAACACGCAAGCACTGGCCGTGAGTTAGTCAACTCTCGCTCTGTCATCACGCCTCATCCAGTGCAATGCTCAGCGACGCACTTTTTTCGTTGCAACTGCCGCAATTGTTTTCTTGCTTGCAACAGTTTTCTTCGCCGGCGCTTCTGTCTTCGTCTTCACGGCCGGTGCGGCTACCTTCTTTGAAGGTAAAGGTGCGACGGCCGTAACGGGACGCTTGGTTGCCGGAGTCGACTCTTTTACAGCAGTTTTTACCGGCCCCTTCGCCGGAACAGTCTTCACGGCCGTCTTGACTGCGATTTTAGCTGCGGTCGATGGCTTAGTTGCTGGAATAACTACCGGAGCCGTACGCTCTGCAGACTTGGTGGCGGGATGGTTGACCTCAGAACCGTGTTTCTTCGTCGACTTGGCAGCCACTTTGGGTACTTCCTGCGCGGCAGGTTTCTCACTAGCTTTTGCTGCCACCGCCTTCGGCCGTTCGACCGGCGAAGGCACAACCACGACAGGTTCAGGGGGAGGCACAACCACAACGGGAACAGAAGCCGGCTCCTCAATCTCAGACTCTGCAGCCGATTCGGCTGTGCCCTGCTGCTCAGCCTTGGCGGTTTTCTTGGCTCGCGACTTCGTAGGCTTTGCTTCTTTCTTTGCTGTGCGTGCACGGCGCAGATTGACTGGAGGCGGTGGTGCTGGAGGCGAGTACGGTTCCAAGAATGCCTTCATCTCTTCCGGCGTCGTCAGCTTTCCATCCATCAGTTCGAAGAATAGCTTTTCCAGCAGCCCTTCGTAGTCCGGAAGCTCCGGCAGAATCCGCATCTCCTGCATCAGTGCGTATGGCATTTTCTGCCGTGCCGCCGGCCACTCGGTGAAAAAGCTTTTAAACTTCGCCTGCAGTGCCGGACTCCGACTCGAATAAGCAAGCCACAAGACAGCATCCGGCTTAGCCGAGGTCAGAAGACGCCATGATTGTGAAGGAAGCGCGGCGCTCTTGGCCCCAAGCTGCGTCGCCAGATCTTTGGCCTCAGTCTCAAGGGACTTGACCGCCTCCACGAACCCCGGACGCGGAAAACTCGCCGTAATCGATTCGACCTCTTTAGCCGGAAGCTTGGCGACCAGCAGGGGAAAGTTCGCTGCCGCAGCGTCTGGGTAAATTCCCTGCATCTGCAACTGAGCCTGGACTTCGCGCAGCCGATCAAGCTCCGCCGCATTCACCTTGGCCGAGGTCCACGCCGGCGCAAGATGCTGCATCCACCCCTCGCTCTCCAATCGTTTCAAGACGCGCAGCGGATCTTCCTCGTGAAAGATCTCCTCAGTTTCATACCCGCGGTGAAAATTTGAGAGGGCGGCAATATAGCCCTCGCTTTTGCCTGTCTCGTACCGAGTCTGAGTTTTCTCGTCCAGCACCCAGCCCAGCCGCGCCATCAGTCGCGCCGCGCGAACCATCCTCACCGGATCCTCAATAAAACCGTAGTTGCTCACCAGCCGCAACTCCCGATTCTCAATATCGGCGACCCCGTTTGCCGGATCCATAAGGAGACCGTAGGAGCCCCCATTCAGCGATAAGGCCATCGCGTTAGCTGTGAAATCGCGTCGGCGCAAATCTTCGAGGATCGACGCTGGCTTGACGACCGGCTTGCCCGGCTGCGGGAACGTGACGCTTAGCGTGCTGCTGATCTCCATGCGCACACTCCCGGGGAACTGCACAAACAACGCCTGTCCCGCCTCGGACTCTCCGACGATCACTCCCCCAGCCGCTTCCACTTGGCTTTTCAGTCCAAGCGCGTTTCCCTGAACGACTACGTCCAGATCGCGCACGGGAGAGCCGCTAGTCAGGTCCCGTACCGCACCGCCCACCAAAAACACGGTCATCTCCGCAGCTCTAGCCACCTCGCGGACTGCCAGCAAAGCCGACCGTTGCGCTGCGGAGAGACGATTTTCGAGTAGATAAATGTAGTCGGCCATACCTCTCCCGTACGCTTGGCGGTGGCTCTTGCCATCCGATAACTCACTCATAACGCGTCACTTACGGCGTTTTTTGAGGGTTGTGCAAAACCCAAATGTAACACAGGCCCTGCCCGTATGCCTATGCTTTGTTACCACGGATACGGCAATTGCTAAATTGCCTCTGCAAAAGCAGTACACTGAACCCCACTTCGCAGCAAGCCGGCCGACCATGCCCCGTTCTCGCAAAAAGGTGATCGTCCGCACTCTTGAAGGCATCCTCTTCACGGGTTATCTGCCGTTCACCGACATCCTGGTGAACGGCCAAATCGAGTTGCTTGATCTCGATGGTCGCATTCTTCCCGTTGCTCTTGAAACTATCCTTTGGATAGCCTTCGTTCGCGACTTCAATCGTCCGGACAAAACCGATCCAGAGCGACTTACGCGCCGCGTGTTCCTTGCTCGGCCTCGAACCGAAGGCCTGTGGCTGCGACTCACGTTGCAGGGAGGCGGTCTGCTTGAAGGTCTCGCCCCCCTGGACTGCTCCTTACTCGATGCATTGATTGACGACCTCGGTCTTTTCCTCGTCCCGCCCGATATCCGTTCAAATACCCAGCGCCTCTATATTCCACGCTCTGCCGTTGACACCCTCCAGATCTTAGCGGTGATTAGTAATGCCTCGAAGTCCAAACCAGCCTCTCGTCCGATTGCCCACACTCCACAACCTTTCCTGTTCCCCGATCCCGAATCGGATCTACCTTCCCGCTAAGCAACTCACTGACGCTGCCCTACCAGTCCAACCGTTCGGCTGAGTTTCCCATTTCTCCTCGACCATCATCAGACTTCCATCGCTTATGAGCGAGCCGATTCTGGCGTCGTCGTCTTCTCCCCTTATCGGCCACACTGGGGAGCAGCCTTGTTTTTGTCCCAATTCGCTACAATTCTCACCATGCAGCTTTCCGACCTGGCAGCAACGCTCGAAGCCTCTCTTGAAGGTGATGGCTCAGCCCAGATCACCGGTGTCTGTGGCATCGAGCAGGCCGGCCCTGGTCAGGTTACGTTCGTCTCGAACAAGCGCTATGCGGCTCTTGCCCGCACAACTCAGGCTGGCGCCATCCTCGTCGAGCCCTCATTTCCCTCGTTGCAGACTCCTACTCTTCGCGTGGCCGATCCCTACCTCGCCTTTGCCCGAGCCATCGAACTCTTCTATCAACCACCCTCTTACCCTCCCGGAATCCACCCCACCGCCGTCATCGCGCCCTCGGCTCACGTGGGGGCCCGCGCCCACATCGGCGCGTACGTCGTCATCGGCGATCACGTCATCCTGGGCGAGGGTGCAATCCTCCACCCCCACGTTGTGCTGTATCCGTATGTCCGGGTTGGCCAGGACTTTGTCGCCCACTCCCATGCTGTCGTGCGGGAGCACTGTCAGATTGGCGACCAGGTCACGCTGCAAAACGGCGCCATTATCGGCGCCGACGGCTTTGGCTTTGCACGCGCACCTGCCGAGCCGGGCCAACCCGCCTGGCACAAGATTCTGCAATCCGGCTTCGCTGTCCTCGAAGACCACGTCGAGGTTCAAGCCAACGCCTGCGTCGATCGCGCCTCCGTCGGTGAAACGCGTGTCGGCCTGGGTGCGAAAATTGACAATCTCGTCCAGGTAGGCCACGGATCAACCGTTGGGGAGAACAGCCTACTCTGTGCCCAGGTTGGGCTCGCCGGGTCGACTTCGGTGGGTCGTAACGTCATTCTTGCCGGCCAGGTCGGTGTCGCCGGCCATTGCACGATCGGCGACGGCGTTGTGGCCACTGCACAAAGCGGCATCCCGAACGATGTCGCGCCGGGCAAGGTCGTCAGTGGCTATCCCGCTCTGGACAACCGCCAGTGGCTGCGCGCGGTGGCCGTTTTCCATCGGCTGCCGGGTCTTCTTCGAGAGCGCAAGCGTCCTCTAGACTGACTGGTATCCTTGCATATGCGCTTCCTCCGCCAGCTGGCATTGGCCATGTCGCTCTTCCCGTTGGCTGGCTGTCACTCACACTATATAGACGCCTCGCTGCGCAATCTCTCGCCACAGCCGATCACCCTGGTAGAAGTGGACTATCCCAGCGCCAGCTTTGGGACACAGACCCTTGACCCCGGCAAGGAGTATTCCTATCGCTTCAAGGTCCTCGGCTCCGGCGCGCTCAAGCTTATCTATACCGATACGGCGAACAAGGAGCATACTGTGCCCGGTCCTGAGGTCAGCGAAGGCGACGAAGGGCCGCTTGTCATCACGGTGACCGCTGCGGGCGTTAGTTGGTCCCCTCCTCCCAAGAAAAAGTAGTTAGATCAGTCGCTCAGTCTTGCACCTACCCCTCATTGATTCGGTGTAACACCGTCCTTTCGGTCGCCTCCTTCTATGTAGAATCGGTATACAGGTCGAGGGCACCTGGAATGAGGACGGGCAAGGGCGAGTCCATTTGGGACCGCTCCACACACATGCGGGGCAAGATCCGCGGCGGTGCCACCGCCGACGTCGCCTGCGACCACTATCATCGCTTCCAGGAAGACATTGGTCTCATTCAGCAGCTCAATCTCAGGAGCTATCGCTTCTCCATCTCCTGGCCTCGCATCCAGCCCACCGGCACCGGTCCGGCGAACGCCAAAGGGCCTCGACCATTACTCCCGCCTGGTCGACACTCTGCTCGCCGCCAATATTCGGCCTTTTTGCACCAAGTATCACTGGGATCTGCCCCAGGCGCTCGAAGACAAGGGCGGTTGGCCCAACCGCGATCCCGCCGGCTACTACGCCGACTACGCTGCGATCGTCGGCAAACATCTTGGCGATCGCATCACCGTGTGGGCACCCTTCCATATGCCTTGCATGTTTGCCTATCTCGGGTATGGCGCGGGAGCGTTCCCTCCCGGCAAAGCCGACTACACTCTCTTTCTCCGCGCCGCGCACACAATCTCGCTCGCCCAATCGCAGGCGCTTCGCGCACTGAAAGCCGCTTCCTCCCAGGCCGCCGTCGGCAGCGCCTACGGCATGGCACTCGCTTATCCCAAGACACCCAGCGAAGCCGACCGCGCCGCTACCGCCCCGTACCATGCCATGACAATGTTTTCTTCCTCCACGCAGCCATGCGCGGCGAGTACCCCAAAGCCTTCGTCAGTGAACTCCTTTCAAGGAAATGGACTTTCGGTCCGACGAAACCATTCTGAAGCCCCGCTCGACTGGGTTGGCTTTCATCACTACACCCGTCGTATTGTCTCGGACGCGACCCCAGGTGCCTCTGCCGGCAGCGCCCAGTTCGGCACCGAAACCGAACTCGACGGCGCCAGCGCATCCGGTCGTGATCGCTATACCCGCTTCCGTGCCGAGATGCCCACCGAGGTTCACTCACCGATGCCGGACTCGAAGTGTACCCTCCTGGCATCCACGACCTCGTGATGCAAATCTCCCGCGAATACAACTTCCCACAATCGAGATAACCGAAAGTGGCTGCAGCTACCTCGATGCTCCCTACGCCCGCGAAGGCGGCCGGATTCCCGATCTCCGCCGTATCCAGTTTTTCGGCGGCTACCTCAAAGAACTCGCCCGCGCCATTGCCGACGGAGCTAAGGTCCGCTCTTATCACGCGTGGACCCTGCTTAATAATTTTGAGTGGGCGGACGGTTACAGCCAGCGCTACGGTGACCTACGTCGACTTCCGTGACCAGAGGCAGACCCTCAAGGACTCCGCTCTTTGGTACGCTCGCGTCGCGCCAGCAACCGACTCGACGGGTAGAGACACTCCTCTTCGGAAAGATACCCTTCCAGGTGCCCCAGGTTCCGCTTCACTGGCTTGTCCAGTTCTGAGGCCAGATGAATGCGGCGGCCGCTTGGGATGGGGTCGGAGTAATTCTCCAGTCAATCTGCAACGCTTCCTCGCCATTCTTGTCGCCATGCTCCTTGATCGCTCGAGGAGCCCGCGCAGCAGTAAACCCGTATGACGAACATACCTCCAGATCAGTCCAGGCAATCGACAGGCAAGAATTGACCATTGCGCTGCGATTTGTCTTATTCAGCTATTTTTGAACGCCTCGCATCTCCTCTCACTCATCTGTTTACCGTTATCGGCATGTTGACCAAAAACTTTAGTCAGATCCTTACTGTTTCAGGACAGAAGGTACGCCCACCTTCACCTCGCCAACATTCGACCTACGGCGTCCACTCCCAGTCCAATCCTTCTCTGCTCCGGGCTAAACTAGCCGTATGGCACGCGGCTTCTTCCTCACCTTTGAGGGCCTGGACGGTTCCGGCAAAACGACCCAGCTCCAGCTGCTCGAAGACCATCTCCGCGCTGAGGGCCATTCCGTCGTCGTCCTGCGGCAGCCTGGTGGCACCATCCTCGGCGACGGCCTACGCACTCTCCTGCTCGATTCCCGCGCCCAAGCCATCACTCCCCTTGCCGAGCTCGCCCTCATGTTCGCCGATCGTGCCCAATCTATCGCCCAAATTATCGAGCCCGCGCTTGCTGCCGGCTCCATCGTACTTTGCGATCGGTATACGGATTCGTCCGAGGCCTATCAGGGCTTCGGACGTCAGCTCGGCTCCGCGTCTATTCTTGCGCTCCATCAGACCCTTTGCCACAATCTCCAGCCCGACCTCACCGTCCTTCTGATGCCGGCGCCCGCCGCCGCATTGGCCCGCGCCCGTAGCCGCAACGCCCACCCCGGCCCGGATGAAAACCGCTTCGAATCTGAATCCAAGGCCTTTTACCACCGCGTCGCCGCCGGCTACGAGGCCATCGCCCTGCGTGACCCTCAGCGCGTAAACGTCCTTCGCGGCTCTGCTTCAATCGCCGAGATCGCCGCCCAAATTGCCGCCCTCGTCACTCCACTCCTCGCGCTCCACACCTAATTATGTCCACGACTCTGCCCGATCTCGCTCCACCTCCCCCCGTTCATCCACCCAAGCTCCGCGGCGAGTGGATCCTCCCCCCCGGCCTTACCCATAGCCTGCCCTTTTACGCCCTCAAGCCTTGGGTCAAGCTCGGCAGCCCCATCCTTCTCTTCGAATATCTTCACCGCACCTACGGCAATATCAGTCACTACGAGTTCATGGGCACCCCCATCGTCTTCGTCAACGACCCAGACTACATCCGCGAAATCCTCGTCACCCAGGGCTCCGCCTTCGTCAAGGAGCGTACCGTCCGCCGCATGAAGATCCTGCTCGGCGAAGGCCTCATCACCTCCGACGAGCCCTTCCACATGCGCCAGCGCCGCATCGCCGCCCCCGCCTTCCATCGCCAGCGCATCGCCGCCTACGGAGACCAGATCGTAACCAGCGCTCTGGCCGCCGCCGACAAAATCCAGCCCGGCCAGTCCTTCGACATCGCCGCTGCTTCCATGTCCCTCTCGCTCGAAATCGTCGCCCGCACTCTCTTCGACACCCAGGTCGACGCCGACATCCTCCGCATCAACGACGAAGTCAACACCATCATGGACCTCTACAACTTTATTGTCGGCTTTCCCGCCATCGAGCGCTTCCTCCACCTCCCCATCCCCGGCATTACCCGCTTCCGCCGCGCCAAGGCCTCGCTCGACGCCGTCGTCGACCGTCTCATCCACGAGAAACGCGTTGCCATGGATTCAGGCGGAGAAGACCGCGGCGACCTTCTCACCATGCTCCTCAGCTCCCAGGCCGAGATCCTCGACCCCCAAGGCCAGCCGACCGGCCAGTTCGACTCGATGTCCGACACCCAGGTCAAGGATGAAGTTCTTACCATCTTCCTCGCCGGCTACGAAACTGTCGCCAACGGCCTCACCTGGACCTGGTACCTTCTCTCGCAAAACCCCGAAGCCGAAGCCCGCCTCCACGCCGAGTTGGACGCCGTCCTTGGCACTGCGGCCGGCCCACGCCCCCCCACCCTCGCCGACTACCCTAACCTCCGCTACACTGAGCAGGTCTTCGCCGAGTCCATGCGCCTCTTCCCTCCCGCCTGGGCCATGGGCCGCATGAGCACCCGCCCCGTCACGCTCGGCCCCTACCCCCTCCCTCCCGGAGCCCACTTCTTCTTCTCCCAGTACATGATGGCCCGCACCGCCG
>CAXUNR010000047.1:3712-28831 GCA_964252655.1 uncultured Acidobacteriaceae bacterium | reverse complement strand
GTCTGGATGACGTTGAGCGGGGAGGTGGAGCCGGCGCCGCGGTAGTTGGCGGGGAGGTCGAGGACGTCGCGGGGCGTGAGCGAGGCGGAGATCTGGGCGTTGTCGCTATTGATGGTGCCGGCGTTGGAGGCGTCGACCTGGACGGTGTCGGAGGTGGAGGCGACGGTCAGGGTGAGGTCGAGGCGGAGCTGCTGGCGGGCTTGGAGCGGGATGCCTTGCTGGACGCTGGAGGCGAAGCCGGGCGCGGTGACGGTGAGGTCGTAGGTGCCGGGGTCGAGATTGAGGGCGGTGTAGGCTCCGGAGGGGTCGGCGGTGAAGGTGCGGTCGGTGTTGGACTCGCGACGGTGGAGGGTGATCTGTGCGTTGGGGAGAGCGGCATGGCTGGGGTCCTGGACCTGGCCGGTGATGGAGGCGAGGGTCGATTGTGCGGAGGCGGAGAGGGTTCCGGCGCCGAAGAGGAAGAGTAGGAAGAGAAAGGTGCGGATGGGCATGGGCATGATGGGCCTCTTTTTGTATAGGGTAAGGGGTAAGGGTTGGTGGTGGTAATGGTTAGTCGGCGCGCAGAGGGGTGAGGAGCGTGAGTGGCGAGGCGCGGCGGGTGGCGGTGGATTGGCGAATGCGGATGCGCCAAGCGACAGCCATGGTGATCCCGGTGGCGACGGCTGCCGCGCCACGGCCGAGCCAGAGACCGACGAGCGAGAGCGGTGTGTAGAAGGCGAGGTAGTAAGAGAGTGGCATGCCAAGGAGCCAGTAGATGGCGGTGTTGGCGAGGAAGGGGGTGCGGGTGTCTCCGACGCCGGTGAGGGCAGCGGAGCAGAGAACGTTGGCGGCATCGCCGAGCTGGAGGAAGCCGCAGATCAGGAAGATAGGTGCGGCGGCGGCGACGACATTGGGGTCTGTGGTGTAGAGCGAGGCCCACAGGTGCGGGAAGCCGGCGAAGAGGAGGGAGGCGATAAAGATGTAGCCCATGCCGAGGACGAGCGAGGCGTTGGCGGAGCGGCGGACGCGGGTAGCGCTGCCCTGGCCGGCGGACTGGCCGACGCGGATGATGG
The DNA here is from genome assembly GCA_964252655.1 of uncultured Acidobacteriaceae bacterium. GTDB lineage: Bacteria > Acidobacteriota > Terriglobia > Terriglobales > Acidobacteriaceae > Edaphobacter. Next base: position 27,779 of record CAXUNR010000047.1, on the reverse strand, counting down.
TGGCGTAGGAGAGGCCGAGCGGCGCCATGTAGACGAGAGCGTCGAGATCGAGCACGACCTGGTGAGCGGCCAGCAGGGTAGCACCGAGGCGGGCGCAGATCACGGACATATAGGTGGAGAAGCCCAGGTCGGTGATGTTTTCAAGCGCGTCCGGCCAGCCGATGCGGGCAAGCAGGTGGAGGCGTTTGAGGTCAGGGCGAAGCTGCACGAGGCGGAAAGGAGTGCTTAGTTTGCGGGTCGTGAGCAGGAAGCCGGCGGCCAGGAGCGCAAGCATGTAGACGCGCACCAGGCAGGTAGCCCAGGCGGAGCCGGCGAGGCCAAGCGGATGGACGCCAAAGTGGCCGAAGAGGAAGGCGTAATCGCTGAGCCAATTGACGAGGTTGGCGGTGAGCAGCGAGACGGCGATGAGGACGACGCGGTTGACCGACTGCAGATAGCGGCGGGTGGCCATGTAGAGCAGCAGCGGCGCGGTGGACCAGACGAGGGCGTGGAGGTAGCGGCTGGTTTCAGAGACGATCTCTGCCGAGACGCCGAATTGGCGTAAGAGCGGCAGGGAGCCGAGCGTAAGCAACATGACGGCGGGGGTGCCGAGCAGGACGAACCAGAGCGATTGCGCGAAGAGGTGGACGGCTTCCTCGCCTCCCTCCGGCGTGTTGCGGCCATAGGCCTGGGCGGCGAGGGTTTCAAGGCCGGTGAGAAAGCGGATGGCGCAGAAGACGATGGCGTAGTAGATGGTGTTGCCGAGCGAGGATGCGGCGATCGACAGGGCGGAGTGCGGGAGGCGCCCGACCATGAGGGCATCGACGATGTAGGTGGACATCCAGCCCAGTTCGCCGAGAGCCAGGGGAATGCCCAGCAGCGTGGTGCGCTTGAGCTCCGCGCGGAACCGCTCGTCACCGGGAGCGGGACGGGAGACGATGGCGGTAACCTGGCTGGTACTTGGGGGCAGAACTGTCTCCTCGCCGATAAACAGTAGCATGACGAGTTGGTAAAAAGTGATGCGGAATGTCAGCAGATGGAGGAAGCTTGCGCGCTGTGTGGTTTGGTGAAAGAGAGCTGCGCTTGCGGCGTGGATGGTTCGTGAGCGAAGCGGTACTTGTACTGAGATTCGCGTCAGCGAACCGGAGGCACGGCTGTGTGCAGAGTCGCGTAGCTTGGGGCCCGGCTGCTCGTCCTGAGGAGGGGTTCAAGCGGGCAGACGCTATCACGGGAATGTCTGCGGCGTAGAGGTCGGAAGGCGATTCGACCATTGGGGATGCGCCTCGGTCTTTGAGCGATGCGCTCAACCGTGAAGTAGCAAAGGGACCTCACCTTACTCCGGTGTGATCGCCAGGTTGTCGAACTGATCTGTGTCATAGCCGAGGAGGCCAAGCCCGATTTGTCCGCTTTGGTAGGAGCTGTCTTTGAGAGTAGTGAGACGTTGACCGTCAACAACGGCCGTGATCGCGTCCGCCTTGAAGACAAGGCGAAGATGATGCCATCGGCCGACGCCTAGAGGGGACGAAGTGCCGGAGGCCAGTGTGGTTCGCTTGCCGCTCGTGTCGCTCTTCAACACGGTCCACATACCGGTGTTTGTGATTTGTAAAAGATAGCCCTGTTGATGGGATTGCGGACGCTTCTGCGTACCGGCGCGGCCAATGACCTCAAGCGTACCAGGCTTGACCAACACCGCATCCACATTGAGGGTGTAATCCGTCCAGGAGGGGTCGCCAAGAAGAGTGAACGCATCGCTATCGTCCTGCCATTCAATCGGTTTTACGGCAGCCATCTGTTGCAGGCAGTTTCCAGAACGCCCGGCGGTGCATGGCTGAACTTCGAAGGACCCTTGCATGTCGGAGACGTAGCGTGCTTCCTGTCCAGGGGTGTAGCCGTCGAAGTTGTCGGTGTACGGGAGCCGAAGCCGGCTTGCCGCTGGTGCGTTTGCTTCTCCCTTTCCGCTGTTTGCGACGGAGCTGAAGGTGTACACAAAGCCAGGACGAAAGGTGAAGCGGTAGGTTCCGGACTCATCCGGCTTTAGATCGGCCAGGCTGTTGAATTGATCGTTTTCCGCTGTCGAGTTCAGGTCCGAGGCGCGGACATGCACCGGCTTATGAGCGAACTGCTGATCGAGCTTGAAGAGACCGGCCGAGGGTGCGGTTGCGGTCGTTGTTTCGACGATGGTGCTCCAATCGGCACCGTTTGGGGAACGCAAGGAAACATAGCTCCCCGCGGTGCGGTCTCCGCCGAGATACCCGCTTGCTCGGTCGAGGAACTGCCAGCCGGGCTCGGTAAATTGAGCGACGTGTGCCGTTACCCACAGATTTTTTCCTACACTGTAATTTCCGGACCAAGGCTCTCCAGCGACCATCAATCCGACGGTCGGATAAGGAAGATTCGGAGTGATGGCTGCAATGAGCGGCCAGTTCAACAAGGCCGTCATCTTTGCATCGAGGTAGCCACGCGTGATCGCACGGATCAACGGTCCGGCGCCTGTGTTGTCATCCTGTGAGCCGCTTTCGCTATCCCAAAGCGGCTTGCGGGTAGCAAGTCCGTTCTGGGTGGACTGGCACGAGTTGGCATTGCCTCCGTCGCCGCCCTCGCAGGAGTAATGTGCGCCGACGATGTCGATTGCCTTGGCAAAGGCTGGGTCTCCGGCCATGGCATCTGCTACGAGCCAATCTGAGTCAGCGCCGACGATTTGGAGTTTGGGGTACCTCGTAGCAAGCGCGGCATGAAGATTTTCATACCAGGTTTTGTCGAAGTCTCTTTCGTTCCAGCCGCCCAGGTAATCGATCTCCAAGCCATGGGTATGCGCACACTCTAACCAACTCGACAGATAGACGATCATGTCCTGCGACCAGAATTTACCGTCACCGATCCATCCCGGCGCAGCCCAGGCCAGCCCATAGAGCTTGATTTTTGGGTTGCGTCGTTTCGCTTGCTCGGCGAGCCAGAACTCAGAGCCGGCGTTGCAGTTGACTACCCCGCGGGTGTGTTCGATGCTGGGCTCGGAGCCGTCTGTGGAGTTCGCGTCGCCTCCGATCTCGATTTTCAGAAGTTGCATGGAGGCGCCGTACCCGGGCTTGAAAAGATAGTCGAGGATCTGGTCACGCTGCTTGGCGGGATAGTCGATGAGCAGCCGCGAGTTGCCGCCTCCGCCGCTGATTGCGCCCATGCCGTCGAAGATGCGACCCGTTCCTGCTGCATCGATATGGATTGGTGTGGTCTTAGTTGCGGCCGCGCTGCCTATAGCGGCCGACGCTTTGCTTGTCGTAATTGGAGCAGGAATTGAAGAGGGTTGCTGCGACGATGCCAACTGTGCGAAGGGCGAAATTAAGACTGCGATCCATAAAGCTTCCCTGGTCTTTTGCGCGGTCTTCGCCGTCCAGCGCCCCTGCCACATCCGATTTTGCATGCATTTTCCTGTATGAATTTTGGCCTTGCGGCTCGAGAGATGACGAGACTCCACTCCGGCGTGTTTGGAGCGAGATCGTTCTCTGTGGGTAGAGTGTACTTGAGCCCGCGCTGGATCGAGCTTTGATTTGTTGCGTCCCAAGCTGTTTCGAAGCGCTTCGCAGCGGATGACCAGGAGGATGCAACGGTGTAAACTTTGGGTCTCACACGCACGATACGCCCACGTGTTCTTTTGTTTGCGGGATAACGGGAGCAGACCTTGCTGTAACGAGGAATCGATGTTCAAGACTTTGAGGAGCAGCGATGTGCTTGCCTCTCTGCTGGCGCTGGCTAGTGTGCCGCTCGGCTTACACGCACAAAACCCAATTGCGAGCCCTTTAGAAAGACAGGCGGAACGCTCTGTGGAGGGCGCGCAACCACCTTCGCAAAGTGGGGTGACTACCGGCGGGGCGCACCCTGAGGTTCTTGATGCGGAGCATCGCCCAATGACGGCTGGAGGCTTTGTTACAAACGGCCCTGTTATTTTTCAGGATGTGGCGAAGGCGGCCGGTCTTAGTTCCTGGACGCACCACATGGGTTCGCCTGAGAAGAATTTTATTCTGGAGACCGTGGGCTCCGGTGTAGCTCTTCTTGATTACGACGATGACGGGTGGCTTGATCTTTATCTTGTCAATGGCTCAAGCGTAGATGCCGAAACTGGTATGGCTCAACCGGGTCATGCAGCCCTGTTCCACAACAATCATGACGGTACCTTTACCGATGTTGCCGGGAAGGCTGGCGTGACCAACGACCGCTGGGGCTTTGGTGCGGTTGTCGGCGACTACGATAACGATGGCTGGCCCGACTTGTACGTGACCAACTACGGCAAGAATCGACTCTTTCACAACAACCACGATGGTACGTTCACCGACGTTGCAGAAAAAGCCGGCGTGACGGTAGGTGGCTGGTCCACGGGCGCCACCTGGGGCGACTATGACGGCGATGGGCTGCTTGATCTATTTGTTCCCGGCTATGTGCATATCGACCAGTTGCCGGCAGGGCGAGGGCCATCGCCCACCACCTCAGCGCTTGCCTTCTGCCAATTTCGCGGCGTAAAGGTGATGTGCGGACCTCATGGTCTGCGTGGCGAGCCAGACCACCTCTTCCGCAACCAGGGTGATGGTACTTTCATGGATGTTTCGCAGCACGCTGGAGTGGGTGACGCGACTCACTACTATGGCCTGTCTTCCCTGTTCATCGATCTCAATGGCGACGGCAAGCCCGATCTCCTCGTCGCGGACGACTCGACACCGAACTACCTTTACGTCAACCGGGGTGACGGTACGTTCGAAGATGACAGCTTCGCCAGTGGTTTCGCACTGAATGAAAGCGGCCGCGAAACCGCTTCCATGGGCATCGGCGCCGGCGATCTTACGCATGATGGTCGGGTCGATCTCTACACGACGACTTTTTCCGACGACTACAACCCGCTTTACCATAACGATGGCGAAGCTAACTTCACCGACATCGCCTATCAGGCCGGCATCGCGGAGATCACTTATCCTTTCCTTGGCTGGGGCACCACCTTTCTTGATTTCGATAATGACGGTTGGCTCGATATTTTTGTTGCGAACGGCCATGTTTACCCGCAGGTGGACGCGCAGAACTGGGGTACGACTTATGCCCAACGTCCGCTCCTGTTCCACAGTGATCAAGGCAAATTGACTCTTGTGCCGGCGGTGCAGAGTACCGGCCTTGCCAAGCTTGCGACGTCCCGTGGTGTGGCTTCCGGTGACCTCTTCAATGACGGCCATCTAGACATCGTCGTCAACAATATGGACGGTACGCCTTCTCTGTTCCGCAATGTTGTCAAGACGGAGAATCATTGGGTTGGCCTTCAACTGGTTGGCGCGCCTGCCATAGGAGCGGGCAAGCCGGGCAGCCCGCGCGATGCCATCGGCGCTACCGTCTGGGTGACAGCGGAAGGTTTCCGACAACGCGCGGATGTGATTGCGGGCGGCAGTTATGCATCCAGCCCGGATCCACGCCTTCACTTCGGCATCGGCACCGCAACGGCGATCGATGCGATCGAAGTGCGTTGGCCCAGTGGCCGGAAGGAGACGATTCTTCCTCCGGCCAAGCTGGATGCACTCTATACGCTCACCGAAGGTCAAGGCCTTCGCCCGTATACGACTTCGACGCCGGCTACTACCGGCAGAAGACATTGATGCGCGTGACCGTTCCGGCCGGGTTGCGGGAACGGTCTCGGAGTGTTCCGGATCCTTGCATTCACTTTGGGATCGGCGTCGAGTAGGCGGCCCCAATCAAGGCAGGGTGGGCGGAAACGAGGGTGGAGCATTTTCGGGGTGGATGGCCCAGGTGTGGTTGGGAGTGGCGACCAGATCGAAGCGGAGCGTTCCACCATGCAGCGCAAAGTCTTCAGGCAGCCAGGCCTTTGAGCTGGTTCGGCCGTTCACCTGCAGCTTGTTGACATAGAACGTATCCAGTGTTGCTGCCTTCGCTTCGATGGAGACCTCACCTCCCGGTCGATGGATGGTGATCTTTCGGAAGGTTGGACTGCCAAGCAAAAATTCAGCACGACCGGGGATTTCGGGATAGAGACCCATGAACGCGAAGACTGCCCAGGAGGACATCTCCCCGAGATCATCGTTGCCTGGAATGCCTTTGGGGTTGTTGACCCAAAGCGTTTGCAGTACCTGATGCACAAGCTGCTGGGTTTTCCAGGGTTGCCGGGCAAAGTCATAGAGCCAAGGCGTTTCGATGGAAGGCTCATTGTTCAGCTCGGCGTGTAAGGGCCCTGCGTTGGTGACGGCGGGCGCGCCATGTTCGTCGTAGAAGAAGCGATCCAGACGAGCGCTCGCTTTTTCCAGACCACCCATTTGTTCGAAGAGGCCAGCCTCGTTGAAGGGCACCATCCAGACGTACTGCGCGGCTGACCCCTCGACGAAGCCGGCTCCGGTTGCCGGTGTGAAGGGCTTGCGCGTCTGATCATTATCGCTATCTGCGTCCTGCTCGAGGGCAGGCCAGGAACCATCCACGTTGCGATCCATGAAGTACCCTTCGGCCGTTGTTGCCTGGGGATTCCAGATGTTTTTCCAGTATTGCGCACGGGCCAGGAAACGGGTCTGGATCGCATGGGCGCCCAGATGTCCGGCCAGCGCGGAGATGCCGAAATCTGCGGTGGCGTCCTCAAGTGTGTCGGCTGCTGCGCCCCATGCGGGCGCGCCGAGTGGGATGTAGTGGAGCTTCAGGTATTGATCGAGTCCGGGACGCTCGCCCCTGCACTCCACAGGGCAACCGCGATGCGAGAGATCGGCGGTGGTTGGAACCTCCGCTGCATGCACGAGAGAAACAAGCGCGGCCTGCGCCTCAAAGCTGCGTCCGCCAAAGGCCCAGATATCCGCGATGGCGGGTGCGGCGGGATCTCCATTCATCACGTGGGTTGCTCCGCTGAGATGAGTCCATCGATCCCAGCGACCGCCGTCCTGCACCGATTGGTTAAGCAGGCTTTGCGCGATGTCGCTGCCGACGGCGGGGTCAAGCCAGGTGATGAGTTGCATCTGGGAGCGATACACATCCCAGCCTGAAAAGTTCGCATACTGTACGTGCTGTCCCGCTGCAAGGTGATGCACCTTCCCATCCATGCCCTGGTAGCCGCCGTCGCTGTCACTGTAGGTCGTGGGCGTTTGCAACGAGTGATAGAGCGCTGTCGTGAAGACCGTGCGCTGGTCCGGCGTTCCACCTTCGACCGCAATCTGGCTTAGGCGGCTGTTCCAAGCGTTCCTTCCTTTGGCCGCGGCGGATTCATAGGTGGTGCTTGCGTCACTCTCGGCCTCGAGGTTCTTCAACGCACTTTCTTCGCTGACATACGAGACGCCTACGCGAACATGTACGGTGCCCCCTGATCCGAAGCCAACCCAGACACCAGATCCATGGCCGGCTTCTGCGAAGCCATGGGGACCGAAGCCGGTGCCGCCCTGGGCGGTCAACGCATCGGGCATCAGGTCGTTGTCCTTCCATGCTCCCTTATCCGTGATTGGCCGATCGAGCTTTGCGACGAAGTAGAGGGTGTAATAGGCTCTGCGGTCCTCTTCATCGATATAGCCGCAGAAGTTGCCGCTGGTCACCGAGCCTGAGACGGTTCCGGTGGCGGGGTTGATCCGCGTCGTGGCGGCAGTCGAACCGGCTTCGGAGTCGGAGGTGCGAAAGAGCAGATGAGCGGCTTTTCCTTCAGGAAAAGTAAAGGAGGCAATTCCGAAGCGCGTTCCCGCTGCAAGCTTTACTTCGATGCCGTTGTTCAGCTGAACTTGATAGGAGCCGGGGACAGCTTTTTCGTGTTCGTGACTGAACTCAGTCGCATACGTCTGGCGGAAATCCTTGGAAGGCGAGACATCGATCGCGCCGGATACAGGCATGATCGGGATATCGCCTGAGCCTCCGGCGCATCCCCAACCTTCGACGTTGGTGAGGCTGAAGCCGCGCAGCTTTGTGGCCCGATCCTCATAGCCTCCCGGCGCGGCAAAGGGTCGTTTGGGATTGATGGGGGAAGCCTCCGGGCTGAACTGCACCATGCCAAACGGCATCGTGGCTCCCGGAAACACATTGCCTCCGTTGGCTGTGCCGATGAAGGGATTTACCTCGGCTGCACGATCCGTCTGAGCGTTCGCGGGCACGGTAGAAGAAGCTATACAGCCAAGGCTGATCAGCGCAACCCCAGGTGTTTTACAAAAGAAATTCATGCTCGTCCTCGTGTTCTCTGTGAAGCATTTAGCCCTGTTGCGAAGCCATGTAGAAGCACAAGCCTTGTGGTGGCTGAGCACCTCGTCCTGGTTTGCTAAGGGGCGGAATCTTTGACCTGCATGACCTCTTTTGCCTGCTCCGCGGTGGCCACGCTGGCCTCGCGCTGCAACTGGCCAAAGGTCTCTATTTCTGTCTTTGCCTCAGTCGCTCTTCCCAGAACTTTGTATGCTTTGGCGAGCAGAAAATGGATAGACGGCTCCCGTGGGCTGTCTTTTTCAGCAACCAGAAGGTCGTCCACCGCCTTCGCGGGCTGGTCTAGTTTGATCAACGCATTGGCACGATCCACGCGGGCCTGCATGAGGTTGGGACAGATCGCCACGGCTTGGTTGAGTGGCGAGAGTGCCTCCACCGGTGGTCCATTTTCCGCAAGCAGACTGTTGCCCAACTTCCACTGCGTCGTGCAATTTACAGGATCGTTGTGCAGCTCTGCCTGAAACTCCTTCTGCGCGAGCCCCCATTTTCCTTGAAGCCAAAACGCATTGCCGAGGTGATAGTGCATCCCTGGTTGATCCGGCGCAAGTTGGACCGCCTTACTATATTCCGCAAGTGCGCCATCGAAGTTGTGCATGCTTTCGTCGATCTCGCCGGCTATCTCATGTGCTGTCACCGAGTTTGGATTGATGGCATTGATCTGCGCCAGTGACTGCTCTGACAAATGCAGGTAAGTCTTCCCGAGGAGATACCAGGCCTGCTGGTCCTTTGGGTGACGCGTCAGATAAGTGCGCAGATGTTGTGTGCCCTCTTCGTCGTCCCCGGCACTGATGAGAAGGTGAACCAGTGCAAATTCCACACGGTCGTCGGAAGGATTGGCGATAAGAGCTACTTCAAGCTCTTTTTTTGCCTCTTCCTTGCGGCCCAGCCTGGCATCGCTTAGACCCAGCAACGCCAACGCGGTTTTCATGCCTGGATCAAGCGTTAATCCCTCTCGCAATATCTTTGCTGCCTCAGCGTAGGCACCGTTCTCAAAATACAAGCTCCCTAGATTGTTATAGGCCGGAGCAAGATGTGGTGCTAGTTTCAGCATCTCTTGATATTTAGCGATGGAGCCTTGCATATCTCCATGTTGTTGTGCCGCCTTTGCTTCCGCATAGAGCTGTTGTACCTGCGGCGTAACCTCGTCACTCCAGTCCTGACCTATAGCTCTTCCGCAAGCAAAGCATGAACTGAGGACAACTACGGCGACTATAGAATGCGTACGAAATCGCTGCAATGAATACATTGCACGAGTATAAAGCCGAGGTTGGAAAGAACACGGCGGGCTGCTTTGGGAAGCCCGCCGTGTTTGTGGAAATGGAAACAGGATCAGAACTCCACTCGGAACTGAATCTGTCCTTGCCGGTTTCCTCCCCCCGTGTTTACCACTTGACCAAAAGTGCCGTCACTGATGTTCATGTCGGGGATGCTGAGATATGTGCGGTTGAGCAAATTGAAATAGTCTATCTGCAAGATTCCCGCAAATCTCTCTCCGAAGTAAACCTTTTTTCGTACGTCGGCGTTCTCGCTGTAAGAAGCGGGATTTCGCAATGCTCCATAATTTCTAAGTGCGTCGCCGAGAACATACTGCGAAGGTGTCGGCGCAAAGGCAGCAGGGTTGAACACCTGTGCCACCGGCCCGGTACCTGTAAATTGCTCGCGTACCTTGGTGTATGAGGCCGTCTTGAGCGCGACGGACTGCACCCGGTTCGGGCGGTTGAACCCGTTTGGATAAGGTGATCCATTTTCTATAACGCCGAACGCTGTGCCCGCTTCGTAATCTAAGATCCATCCAATCTGCCAGCCACCCAGCAATTGTCCAGTTACGCTGTGATTGTTCAAGAACTGCTTTTTAGGACCGATCGGCAGTTCATAGACGCCGCTAATCTTTAGTGTTTCCGGCTCGTCCGCGCCAGATACGACGTACTCCGGCTTCTGGTTATATTTATTCAACGCACCCGCCGCAAAACTTGAGAAACCACTGCCGGAGTTATCCAGCAGGTGTGACAGCGTGTAGCCCACCAAGAATGACAGGCCGTTGCTGAAGCGCTTGTCTAGTTCGACTTGAAGGCTCTGATAGTAAGTGGTGCCGGATCCCTCAAAGTTGTTGAATACGTTTGAGTATTGGGGAAAGGGCACGAGAGCTTGCGCCACGGTGGCGCCTCCACCAAAGTCATTCACAAAATTCGTATATGGCAGGCTTACTCCATCCAGTTGGCTCTGTCCCGGCGCAAAGACATCGGACAACTTCGATCCCAAGGACAGAAACTGCGGGTTCAGCTGGTTGGGGGCATTAAGCTGGCTGGGAAGATGGATTACTCGGTTGCCTACCCACGCGGCTGTGAGAAAGGTTTTGAATGGCAACTGGCGCTGAACATTTATCCCCCATTGCTGACTATAAGGGGCGTACCCGTCATGGGCTGGGTCGAACGCCTCGATTTGCTGGCCACCGCCGAGTCCGGGACTGAAGGGAGTGGGCTGGACAAGCGGCAGCATTTGGGTGTCCCAGCTACCATAGGATGAAACGTTGCTGCCGGTTCTGGCTCGGTTGAATAAGCCTGTGAGCAGTTGTCCGTTGTTGATCGCTACCTTATTCGTACCGTATTCATAGGCACCGCCATCAAGGAAGGCGATCGAAAATCCGCCCTGGACTACTGTCTTACTATCAAGTTCATACGCGAATCCTAACCGCGGGCCGAAGTGGCCGAAGTGAGTCTGGGCCCGGGTGTAACCGGCAGCGCCTGCGAATCCATTGCCAAACTCATTGGCGGCACCTGCGATGGGCTGCCCCGCCAAATTGATCGCCGCCGGATCTGTTCCGTTCGGATTTAAGAATACGATCTGGTTATTGTTCTCGGTGAACGGCACCATGATGTCCCAACGGAGTCCGACATTTACTGTCAGGTGAGGCGTGAACTTGATGTCGTCCTGAATGTAGGGCGACAGATCCACGTTTCTAAGACGCTCCTCCTGATTGCCGGCCCTGTTCACGCTGTCCGGAAGCCCCAAAAGGTAACTGGCAAAAGCACTGCCGTAGTTGCCAAAGTTTGGATCGCCTGCGCTCGGCGTGGAGGTCGTCCGCTGGCTGAAGTTGAAAGCGCCACCTGTATTGTTGAATCCATTGTCTTGATAGGTGCGACGGAACTCCCCACCGATATTGAAGGTATGTTTGCCCTTGGACCAAAGCCAGTTATTCACCACAGAAATTCCGAGCTTGCGATTCACGGACGCTACGGATCCTCCGCCCCAATTAGTGGGATTATGCTGCCCATCAAATGCGATGGTAGGGAGAACTGTACTCTGGACTACGGCGGGAAAGTTTACCATCGTCAACGCGTTGAATTGATCGTTGATCTCACCAACCCAGCCGAAACCTGCTGTAACCGCAAGGTGATTGGTGAGCGCATTGTTATAGTTCAATAGATACACGCTGCCGAGGGTCGGCTCGGTCTCAAGACTGCTCAGCGGATTGGGCGATACCACAAAAGGATTGTTGATAAACGTTGCTGAAGTAAAGCTGTTTCTCCACTCGGTGTAATGAATGCTTTGCCGGTCAGTAAGCTTCTGATCGATCGTGAACCCAAAGACATGCTGGATATTGGGAATGGCGTTAGGGGCAGCCGCGATGTTGTTATTCAGACCACCTATGCCAGTCCCTGTGTGATCCGGATTTGGAAGATAGGCGAGCAGCGAAGCCGATGTTTTGCTGATTCGATTCGCTGGAATAATGTTTCCCGGAAAGGGCAGTCCGGTCTGCGGATCATAGATGGGAATGAGCTTGCCCGTGTTGCCATCGACGAAATCACTGAAGTTACCGGTCTTCTCCAATGCTGTCGGTACTGTAGAAATATTTGTGTTTGCCTGGTTCTGCTTGTATCACTCCTGGCTGTACTGGAAGAACGTCCGGTCCTTGCCGTTGTAGAAATGCGGAATACTGATCGGCCCACTAACAGTAAAGCCGTAGTTATTTTCATGGTCTGTAGGCGGCCGGTTTGACCCGCCAAAGGCAGGACCATTGAAGAAGCCAACTGAATCGAAAAGGTTGTTTCGGTTGATCTCAAACAAGTCTCCGTGGTACCGATTGCCGCCGGATTTCGTCTGGTACGTCAACGCTCCTTGTCCCAAACCGAATTGGGCGGCAAAGGTAGACCGTTCTACACGCACCTCTTGGATCAGTTCGTAGGGAGGGTTGAAGTTGCCCGTGTTGCCTTCCGTCTCCGGTTGTGGTGCAGGGATGCCGTTATACAAGATCTCCTGCTCAAAATCGACCCCACCGCTGGTTCGATGCGAAAAGGAGTTCCCCGTGGTGCCGGGCGAAAGGAACTGCAGCGAATCAACTTGGCGGCCTCGTCCTGACAACTCCACCGGCACGCCCGCAATGAGCTCTGGATCGATGGTCGACCCTAGCTGCGGAGATGTGGTGTTCAAGGTGATCTGGTTGGCATCTACCTCAACGGTTTGATTCTCGGATCCTGTTTGCAACTAAAAGTCAATGTTTCCGGTCGTGCTGACCTCCACAAGGACGCCCCGCTTTGCCGATTTTGTAAACCCTTTCGCATCCACCACAATGGTGTAGTTGCCGGGAAGAAGACCTCGCACTGTGTAGGTGCCGGCGCTGCTGGATACCACGTGCTGCGCCACAGCGGTTGCCTCGTTGGTGATGGTGACTGGCGCTCCGGTCACGACGGCGCCACTGCTATCCGTGATGGTTCCGGTGACTCCTGCGTCCGCCTGCGCGAGGAGCCGCGAGGTACTCATCAAAACCGCAGCCGGAAGCGCCAAGTTGATGGTCCATGTTGCCAAGTTGGAGTTACTGATCCACCTGTACCCAGAACGATGCGTCATTGAGACCTCGAAGTGATTTTGCTAAGTGAAGCAATTTGTAAATCGACTTATTTGGCAACTCTCTCGCGTTGCGACGGGAGCTGAAATAGTGACTGAGACTGGTTGAGCCGAATGGGGACGACTCTCTCGGCACGCTGTGTAGCGCTTAGGGATAGGCGCCGGGATCGACCGACAGCGTCGATACCAGTGGTTTGGGCGAAGAATTTCAAAAAGATTTTCTGAAATGTAACCGGGGCCGGCTATTGTGTCAACAGACAGATGTCATACCTCTCCCCGTGCGATGCTCATCCAGCTTGCGTTTGGAAAGATGTTGGCTTCAAAGCTCGCGCACCTATAAGTGGTGTGCGAGATGTCCGATTGATTTTTCGCTCCGTTTAGATCGTGAGAAAGCTACGGCTAATTCCGATCGGCCCGCTGCCTGACCATGCGAAGGACCAGGATAGCCTGAAATGCTATTCTCCTTTAACAAAGGAGAGTTGGTGATTGCGACCACGAAAAAGCTTTTGTCGGGCGGGCTTTTGCTGATTTACGGCACTTCCTGGATGTGTGCACAGATCTTCCAAGCGAACGGGAGCGAAAGTGTCGGGATCACCCTTACTGAAGCACAAGCTTCCATAGAACACCAACAATGGAAGATTGCGGAAACACAGTTGCGCCGGTATCTGGTTGAACATACTGACTCACCTGAGGCAATGTATGCGTTAGCGCTCACGCTGTTTCATGAAAATCGACCGAACGACTCGCTGGCGATGTACACAAGAGCGGCCGCCAGCAGGCAGCCTGGTGCTGAAGAGTTTCACTGCATCGCGTTAGATTATGTTTTGTTGCATGGTTACGTGGAGGCGGATACGTGGATCACGCTTGCCGCGCGAGAAGACCCCCACAACGGTGAGATTGCGTATGCGATGGGACGTATTAAGTACACTGAAAATCGTTTCGACGAAGCCGTGACCAGCTTTGAGCGAGCATTGGAGCTGATGCCGCGCTCTGTGAAAATAGAGAATAATTTGGGGCTTACTTTTGAAGGGCTAAATGAAGCTGATAAGGCTATCGAGATGTATCAGCAGGCAATTGCCTGGCAGACGAGCGAACCGCACCCCAGCGAGCAACCGCTACTAAATCTGGGTATTCTGCTGACAGATCTCAACGATTTAGGTAAAGCGCTGCCGCTGCTCCAGCAGGCCGAGACGTTGGCACCCGGGAACGGCAAAGTTCACGCGGCACTCGGCAAGCTATACGCGCGACAGATGAATTTGCCGGAGGCACAGCGAGAGTTAGAGCAGGCCGTGAAGATGGAGCCGAATGATGCGGGACTGCATTTTCAACTGGGTCAGGTGTATCGCAAGCGAGGCTGGCAGGATAAAGCGAGAGAGGAATTGGTACGCGCCTCCGCGCTGCAAGGAACGCATTTTACTGACGATCGTGGTGTGAACTAAGATCTAATGGGTTATGGTTCCATGGCTTGGGGAAGACGCGGACGGTTCGTCCACGCGCAGGGTCCGGTCGCCGTGAACATGGGTGAGGGTCTGGTGAATGCCGCTGGGCCAACGAATATCGACTGTCAGGGCTTCGTCATTTGCGCCCAGTCCAAAGTGGGCCCGCTTATCGTTGGAGGAAAGATAACTGCCGGCAGTGGAGACGGTCCAGAACTGTGAGCCATTCATTGTGGTGAGCTTGATCTCCGCGCCGATTGCATCTCGATTGCTTGTGTGGCCGACCAGCAAAAGCGTGAGCCAATGATTTTGCGTTGCGGTTGTATTGTGCAGGATGTGCGCGGGACCGCCATTTGTGGCGACCACGGCGTCGATAAGGCCATCGTTGTCGAGATCACCGACGGCCATTCCGCGACTTACCCACCGCTCGGCAAATGCTGGGCCAGACTCCTTTGATACGTCGACAAAGCTGCCATTGCCCATGTTGCGAGCCAGCAGCATGGGTTCTTTATAGTGCAGCTGCGGATAGTTGAGCTCAACGGTATCCAAATCATGTCCCTGTGCAATGAGTAGATCTTTTTTGCCGTCATTGTCGTAATCAAGAAAGCGGATACCCCAGCCGGAGTGCAGCAGAGTCATAGGTGCGAGGCCGGAGACATAGGTCTCATAGGTGAAAGAACCATCGCCATTGTTACAGTAAAGGGCGTATTTTTGGTTGGCGAGATTGGTGATGACAAGGTCGGGCAATCCATCATCGTTGTAGTCTTGAAAATCGATGCCCATGCCCGCGTAGGTATGGCCATCCCCATCGACTGCGATTTCAGCCAGCAGGCCAGTCTCCTGAAAGGTGCCATCACCCTTATTGCGGAAGAGGAACTCCGGCATGGAATCATTGGCAATCGCAAGATCGGTTTTACCGTCTCGATCAAAATCAGCGATGCCTATGCCAAGGCCCTTGCCTGGAATGCCGAGACCCAGCTTGGCGGCTTCTTCAGTGAACGTGCCGTCGCCGTTGTTGTGGTATACCAGCGGTGCTATGGCGGGAAAAACATCCGGATGACAGTAGGAGCGATAGCCTTCGCGGTGCTCACCGCACCAGACGTCCTCAAAGTCCCACTTGACATAGCGAAGCACAACGAGATCAAGTCGGCCATCATTGTCGAGATCGACCCAGGCAGCGCTCGTAGACCAGGAGTTACCTGAGGTAGTATCGCCGCTTGTGCCAGACTTCACCGTGATGTCAAGAAAGGTGCCATCGCCGTTGTTGCGGTAAAGGTGGTTTCCGCCGTATGAGGTCACGTAAAGATCTTCGAAGCCATCATTATCTAAATCACCGACAGCCACTCCCATGCCGTAGTTCACGCCTTGTAGCCCGGCTTTCTCGGTAACGTCTTCAAAGGTTCCATCTTTACGCTGATGGTAGAGCCTATTCCAGTCTTTGGGTGAGCTCTTCTGCGGAACGGTTCCCTTGGGCGTGGGATCGCTGAGCGGGGCACCATTGACGAAATAGAGATCGAGACGACCATCATTGTCAAAATCGAAAGCAGCAACCCCCGAACCCATAGTCTCGATTAGATATTTATGGCTGGTGTGCGAGGCTACACCGGTGAACCTCACGCCTAGTGCGGCAGCTGTGTCTGTGAAATTACCACCAATCACGGGGCCGAGAGCATAGGGAGCTATCGTCGACGGCGACGCGGCAGGTGTCGCCGGGATTAATTGCGCGCGCAAGGGAGAGGGTCTACTCGACAGAAGGAGTACGGCCATACAGAGAATCTGCTTACGCATCCCCGCTCCCTTCAGCACCACTAAGTTCCTTTCATTTTTAGACTGTTCGCGATCGGCAGTTTTAGCAACTGCGACGCGGGAGGAAATCGGCAAGATGCTGGACCGCGCTTCCCGTCGTGTGAGTTGGCTTATGAGATCAATTCTACGTTGACGGTGTGTTGTGCCATGGTGCTTGGCTACTTCGTGCAACCAAAACCGCGGGTTTGATCGCCTTAGGCAAGGATGTGCTGATGTTAATTGTTATTGACCACCAACCTTGATGGCTGTGTTTATCTTGCCGGCTGCGCTGGCTCCAGCTGAGACCTTTGCCGGGGTGAGAGCGTGGACATGCCACGGCACACTCTCATTGGCTAGCTCGGTGTGATTGCGGAGATATTCAAGGGCATAAGCGCTGGCAGTGGGATCATCCTTCTGATCAGCAAACGCCGTGGCCTCTTGCGCTGCCTTGTCGCGAACGCCCAAGCGTCGATACAAAATGGAGAGATTGTAGTGCGCGGCGAGATCGTCGGGGTCAATGGCCTGTAGCGCCTGATACTGAGTAACGGCCTCAGCATACTTGTGTTGCTGATAGAACGAGAAGCCGAGTTCACGGTGAGCGTCGCGCGACCGAGGAAAATCTTTGAGAATCTGGCTAAGGTCCGTAATGGCGAGATCGAGACGTCCCTCGTTGCGTTCCACGAGTGCGCGGTAGTACAGGGCGCGGGCGCTCTTGGGATCCATCTGTAAAGCTTTTTCAAGGTGCGGCAGGGCTTCGTTGTAACGCTCCCACTGAATCTCGACAATCGCCATGTTGATGAAGGCATCGGCGTATTCCGGCCGCAGTTGGGCGACGTGTTGGAAAGCTGCAAGCGACGCAGGGTACTGCTGTGCGTCGAGCAGAGCGATCCCGTAGTTGTTCCAGCGCATCCACTCCTTGTTTTCACCGGAGCCTGGCGTCGTCGCCATATTCTCGCCGACCTGAATCGTACGAGTGGTGCTAGCCATGTCGATAATGGGCTGGACATAATGCGATTGCCCCATGCCGAAATCAATAAAGTGTTGATCAAAGCGGCGGTACTTCACCGTGGCAGTCAGAGTGATGGGACCTTCGGTAGCGGCGGGCATACGGAAGCTGTAACGCACAAGCTGCGAGCGTCCCGACTGAATAGAATTGTTGTACGCGACAACGCGATTGTTCCAGACCTGATGGAGGTCATTCAGGCCGCCTTTGGCATTGATGAGGCGGTTTGTAAAGCTGTGCGCACCTTGATCCAGGTCGCCGTTTGGCTTCAAGAAGCCGCTCTCGGCCAGCACCACACCGGTACGATCTCTAAGTGTGAAATTGACCCAGGATTCGTACATGTCGCGCTGCTCGGGTACAAGGCTGTGCGCGGCACCCTTATTTTGGATGACAATGTCAGCGATGAGACGCTCGCCTGCGGCGATGCTGTAGCTTGCGACGCCTAGGGGAGCGGCAAGCTCGCCGGAACTCGAGGAGCGTGCCGTCGCGGTATCCCCAACGTCACGCTCTAGCGCGAAGATATCGACATTTAAGACTTTGTTTTGCAGAAATTGTAGGGTTTTTGCACGTTGCTCAGGATAAGTGTAAACGGCCGGAATCAGGGAATTAGCTCCCAGCCAGCGATGCGAGGCAAGCTTATCGGCCTTCGCGCCGGGATCTTTGCCTTCCAGCGTTTCCCGTCCCATATGACAGGTCTGGCAGGTAGAAACCGAATCCTTCGTGTAGAAGGGCAGAGGGGATTGCTTGGCAAAAGAAGAGTTTTGCCACTCGTCATAGACGGAGAAGGCGCGAAGCCACTTGTAATCATTCAGAGTACGTGGCAGGGCAGCCTTGTGACAGCTCGCGCAAAACTCACTGGTTCGATAGAAATCTCTCATCACGGCCTTGCTATGACGGTCCAGATGAGCGAGAACCTCGGCATCGCTGACGGGCCGGGTAATGGGCTGCCCCGCCTCATCGACCAGCACGGCGGGGGTACCCATAACGTAGCTACCGGTCCCTTGCGTACTCGCCTTCTGGATTGAATGGCAGACCGTGCAGGTAATGCCGTCGACATCATAAGCATGCACCTTGGGCTGAGTGGGGGTGAGACCGGCGGAGAGCAGAGCCACAGGGTTGTGGCAACCTTCGCAATGCCTCGTGTATTCGAGGCCCTTTTCAGTGCGTAGAAGATCAACGTTGCGCTGGTACCACACCGGCCGGTTAGAGTTGCTATGCGCAGACTGACGCCATTGCGCCTTCGAGGCCTGATGGCAGTGGCCGCAGTAATCGGCCGTGAGGAAAGCGGAAGGCTGCAGAAATTCGCCAGTGTCGGTGGTCGCATTCGAGGGTAGGAACGGAGCATCAGCACCGAATTTATAGGAGTAGGTGGAGGCTTGATGGACTTGGTAGGTCTTGCGGGTATCCTTCGCTGTTTGTTCTTCCGTGCCGGCCTGCACAGTGCCTCGAAATACGGCTCCTGCAGCCCCGAGGATGAGGCTGAGAATTAGCAGACGCATAGGCAAATTGAGGGAAGAAGTGACGCGCATAGAACCAAGATCCGTGACAGTTGCATTTTATTTGACACTGTCCGTGTTTCCATAGAGTACCGCGCGATAACAGTCCAGAGATTCCAGCCGCGCAAAATTCTACCGGTGAAGAAAGCGAAGATCATCCCTGACCGATGCGGGATTGTGGAAAGAGACGTCCGGCCCCCATCGGTGCAGCTTGCAGCTACTTAGAATCTCGCAAGGAATAAGGTATTCATGTCATGCTCGTGTTGTGCGCTGACCGGCCCGGAGGCTGCGGCTGCGGCGAAGCAGCATGATCTGGAGCTTGAAGAGGTCAAGCTTCCCATCGTCAGGTGCGGATTTGTGCTGTTGGCGCGCCGCCGGGTAGTGGAACGAAGCGTTCCCACGCGGTTGACGGGGCAGGTTGCAACTGATTGAATGGAACAAGTAGGGCGCATAACTCAGCGGTAGAGTGCCACCTTCACACGGTGGAAGTCGTAGGTTCGAATCCTGCTGTGCCCACCACTCCTTTTCGACAACTTAGCGCTATTCCGGTGAGCGGATTTTATCGCTTTGTTAGAAATTGCCGGAATCGCATTTACTGCCCTACCGTTTGCGAGCCTTAGGCTTCCTTGCGCAAGAGATGTTTGTTTTGGCTTCAGGGGAGGGTGTGCGGAAAGGAACGGCCCGCAGAGGTGAGCACGCAGGATGCGAGGCGGGCCGAAGAAAGGAGGATGCTTTGTCCCTAATTTCCACTGTATACGGATGGCACACCCAGACTGCCCTTCGCCGGCAAGTGCCGGATGTAAGTCACCATGCTCCACATCTCGTCATTCGAGAACTCGCCATCGGAAGGCGGCATACCCGAGGGAGCAATGCCGTTCTTGATAATCCAATGCAGCTGGCCGTCCGTGTATGCCTGCACCTGAGGACTGGTCAGCGAGGGAATGGGCGGGTCGAGCGTCTTGGCGAACGGCACTCCCGTGTTCTGCCCATCCAATCCGTGACACACCAT
Source organism: uncultured Acidobacteriaceae bacterium (assembly GCA_964252655.1). Classification (GTDB taxonomy): domain Bacteria; phylum Acidobacteriota; class Terriglobia; order Terriglobales; family Acidobacteriaceae; genus Edaphobacter. The sequence continues at coordinate 8,042 of CAXUNR010000047.1, read as the reverse complement.
GCAGTAGGACTTGAACAGATCCTTGCCGTCCGCAATCGTCTCGGCGTTTGTCTTCAGCGGGTTTTTGTCGCTTTTACCGCCGATCGTGACGTGATGCTTGGTCCAGATGATGACCGATGTCTGCATCTGGCCCGGCTGCGTTGCCCGGCATCCACTTAGCCACAAAAGTGCCGCGACACCCAGCAGCACCCTAACCAGCCTTCGTTCCATCCTCAAGCTTTGACCTTCCCATACCTCGCGCACAGGTCGCCTACGCAATGATGTCGTGAATGACCTTGCCCGAGACATCCGTCAGCCGAAAATCACGCCCGCTGTTCCGGTACGTCAGCTTCTCATGGTTGATACCCAGCATGTAAAGGATGGTTGCGTGAATGTCGTGCACATGCACCGGCTTGTCCGCAACCTTCCAGCCGAAATCGTCAGTCGCACCATAGATGGTCCCACCCTTGATCCCGCCACCGGCCAGCCACATCGTAAAGCCATGCGGATTGTGGTCGCGCCCATTGTGCGTGCCGGCTCCGCCTAGCTCAACGACCGGCGTACGCCCGAACTCCGACCCACAGACAATGATGGTCGAATCGAACAACCCGCGTGCCTTCAGGTCTTTGATCAGCGCCGCAAACGGCTGGTCGGAGTCTTTCGCGTTCTTGCGATGCATCAGGATGTCTGCGTGATGATCCCAGGGATCGCCGGCCGCATAATACACCTGCACCATGCGCACGCCTTTTTCGATCAACCGCGCCGCGGTCAGGCAGCCACGTGCCGTCGAGCCCTCGCCATACATCTTGATCGTGGCCTCGCTCTCCTTGCGCACGTCGAAGACCGTCGGCGCTTCGGTCTGCATCCGGTACGCCGTCTCCATCGAACCGATCGTCGCTTCCAGCTGCGGATTCGTCTCCGACTCCGCCATGTTCATCTCGTCCAGCTTCTTCACCAGGTCAAGCTCTTTGCGCTGTGTCGCCAAGTCGAAGCGCTCGTTATGAATGTTTGGGATGAGCTTGTACGGATCGAACTCCTTATCCTTCACGTTGTCTGACACATACGTCGCCTGGTGCACCGCGGGCAGGAATCCCGAGCTCCACAACGGGGGCCCGACGGTCGTCGGAACCTGCGGGCTCAGCACGACAAAGCCCGGCAGATCCTTATTAATGCTGCCCAGGCCGTACGTCAGCCACGCGCCCATCGACGGGCGTCCCGCCACATTAGCGCCCGAGTTCATCATGATCAGCGACGGCTCGTGATTCGGGATTTCCGTAAATACGGAACGCACCATGCAGATGTCGTCCGCGCACTCGCCCAGGTTCGGCCACAGCTCGCTGAAGTCCATGCCGCACTTGCCGTACTTCTTGTATTCAAAGGGCGACTTCATCAGCTTGCCCGTCTTCCGCTCATGCCCAAGATCTCCGCCCGGCATCGCCTGGCCGTCGTACTTCACCAGCTCCGGCTTGGGGTCAAAACTATCGATTGAGGACACCCCACCGTTCATGAACAGGAAGATCACATGCTTGGCCTTCGGCGTGAACTGCGGATCGCTGTTCATCCATGCATTCAGCTCTGGCTTGGTCTCCGCCTCCGCAATCTGCTCGCCCAACAAGCTCGCAAAGCTGAGGAACGCAAACCCTCCCCCGATTTTCTTCAAGGCATCCCGGCGATGGATCGGTTTCGGCTTGTGACTGAACATCAGGTCGTCTCCAAACTACAGTCGTGACTAGTTGAGATACTCAAATTCATTGGAGCTGAACAGCGCCCGGGTGTACTGCTTCCAAGCCGTCAGCGGCTCCTGATTGACCAGGTACCCAGGCTTCTCCGGGGTCGACTTCAGGAACTCAAGCCCCAGCTCCACTTCCTTCGGCGTCGGCTCGCGCGCAAACACATATCGATACGTCGCCGTGATGCGCTTCGCATCGTCGCCGTTCGCATATACGCGCTCCGCCAACTTGCCCGCCTGCGCATACACCAGGGCGTTGTTCATGAAATAAAGTCGCTGCACGGGTACGTTGGTGGAGAAGCGCTGCTCTGCGGTAAACGTCGGATTCGGAAAATCGAACGCCTGCAGAAAGGGATCGATGCGGAAGCGGCTTACCTTGACGTAGAGGGTGCGCCGTGTGTTGTCGGTGCTCATCTCTTTCGCCGGACCGCCCATCTTGCTCACGTCAAGATCGCCCGCGACAAAGAGGATTGAGTCGCGCAACTGCTCCGCATCCAGCCGCTGCAACGTGAAGTGCGAGTAGAGTCGGTTGTCCGGGTCCTTCTCCTTCGCCTCCGCACTTTCATGCGTGTTCTGCTGATAAGTCGCCGACATCATAATCTGCTTCTGCAGCTTCTTGATCGACATCCCGTCCTTCTGAAACTGAATCGCGAGATAGTCCAGCAGCTCGGGATTAGACGGCGGATCGCCCACTTTGCCGAAGTTGTCCGCCGAGTTCACAATCCCCGTGCCGAAGTGCCACTTCCACACACGGTTCACGATCACCCGCGAAGCCAGGGGTGTCGCGATGATGTCATCCGCTAACTGCAAGCGGCCGCTCCCTTGCGTGTACGGCTTCTTCTCCGGATTACTCAGCACCGTCAGAAAAGCTCGCGGCACGATCGGTCCATTCGCATTCGGATTGCCGCGCAGGTTCAATGCGATGTCGGTCACTTTTGGCTTGTCTGCCAGCCCATGCACAAACGGATACTGCTCCGGCATATCCTTGTGCAGCTTCTTGCTTTCGTCCTGCAGGCCAGCTAGATACTGCTGCTCGGCCGCACCCATACGCCTTTGCAGCGCCCAGCCGCGGAAGGCAAACAGCCCCGGATCGCCGCGTTCTTCCTCCGAGCCCAGAGCACGAATGAATAAGTCGGAATAAAGGTTGGCGCGCTCCGGGGTCATCACTTTCAGCTCCAGCGTGCAGCCCGGGCAGAACTCATCGTAGGTGTCGAACTCGTTCGGCTTGGCTTCCTTCTTGCGCAACACGGGCACATCCGCCTTGGCCTCGATCTTCTTGTTCTCTTCCTCGATCTTCTTCTGCTCCATCTCGAGGTCAAGCACCGTGTCCTGGAATGCGTCGCCCAGGTACTTCGCCTGGTCTTCCGCCCCACCCTGAGCGATCATCATCTGCCAGTCATGCAGGTTTGGGTAGAAGGTCTGTTTTTTGGCCAGGAACTTCACCCAGCGATCCAGTTGCTCAGGGTCAAGCTTGTCTTTTTCCGCAACCTCTTCCACCTTCATCTTGGGCTTACCACTCACCCGCCACGCACCTACCATGTAGTTCGAAGTCTGCGCCGCCATCGCCTTGGCGAGCTGCTCGCTGGCCGTCTTTTTGTACGCTTGCGACTCTTCGTCGAACTTGTCTGCCTTGTCGAAGCGCTGCTTCCAGAACGCAACCTCGTCCTCCGGAACCAGGTTGTATTCCTTGTAGGTTGAGCTCGCGAACACTCCGCCCAGGGCGTAGTAATCCTTCGCCAGAATGGGATCGTACTTATGGTCATGGCAGCGCGCACACGCGACTGTCAGGCCCAGGTAGCCGCGCGTCACCGCATCGATGCGCTCGTTGCGCTCATCGGCTCGCCCCTGCACCGGCTCCGCTTGATCCCAAATCCACGGGGCTTCTCCCAGGAAGGAGGTCGCCGCCAGTTGATCGTGCGTCGGGTTCTTCTCCATCAGGTCGCCGGCCAGCTGCATCTTCACGAACGTGCTGTACGGCAGGTCCTCGTTGAACGCCTTCACCACCCAGTCGCGATACACATACGCGCCATCGAGCGGCATATACCCGCGCCCACGCGGGTCGAGTCCGCGAATATCATCGTCCGCGTACCGGGCCACGTCCAGCCAGTGCCGGCCCCAGCGCTCGCCATAGCGCGGCGAGGCGAGCAGGCGATCGATTACCTTTTCATACGCGTTCGCATCCTTGTCCGCCTCAAATGCCTGGACCTCTTCTTCCGTCGGCGGCAGGCCCGTCAGGTCGAGCGTTGCGCGACGCAGCAATGTCCGCTTGTTCGCCTGCGCCGCCGGCTTTAGGCCTTTGGTCTCAAGCTTCGCGAGCACCAGCCGGTCGATGTCCGTGCGCGCCCATGCGTCCTTCATTGTCGGGATTGCCGGCGCCTTCAGCGGCTGGAACGACCACCAGTGCCGCGTCTCGTCGGTAATCTTGTCCGGCTCCGTGCGCACGGCCACGCCGGTCGCCGGCCAGGGTGCGCCCATCTTGATCCAATCGTTCAATACGCCGATTTCTTCGTCCGAAAGCTTGCCTCCCTTGGGTGGCATCTTGATCTCGCCGGTCTGGTGCACAGCCTGCAGCAGCAGGCTCTTGTCCGGATCGCCCGGAACGATCGCCGGCCCGGAGTCGCC
>CAXUNR010000047.1:0-3612 GCA_964252655.1 uncultured Acidobacteriaceae bacterium | reverse complement strand
GCCGGCCCGGAGTCGCCGCCCTTCAAGAGGCCCGCGCGCGAATCCAGCCGCAGCCCGCCCATCTCCTCCGACGTGTGGCACTTGTAGCAGTTATTCGCCAGCACCGGACGGACCTGCGCGTTGAAGTACTCGACCGTACCCGCCGCCGCCGGAGCACTTGCTACTGTTTTCACCTTTGCCCCGGAACTACCCGCCGACGAAGGCTTGGGCGCACCCTTCGCCGACCCATCCGTCGACTGCGCGCTCGCCGCCACCGACGAGGCCGCATGCATGTCCACCGCCTGCTTCGCGCCGCCTGCCTCCTGCCCGCGCGCCGCCGCATGCACCGCGACGAATCTGCCCGACAGCAGCGCCAGCAGCGTCAACGTGCAGGCGCCCCACATTCCCGACCGTCCCATGCCAGCCGTCTTCATGCCAGCTCCCCTAAACCCAGCCCTGCATCTTGTCCGGTCTGCACGCCGCGCGAACTGTCTTCCACCCGCTCCATCAAGTTCAAAAACTCCTGCCCATCCCGCTTCAAACTCATCCCCGTCTTCGCCATCCGGTGGTCAAGCGCCACCCGCGCTCCCGCCTCGCCCTGCTTGGCCAGCACCACCACGCGCGTGCCCAGGTAGAGCGCCTCGGCCGTGTTGTGCGTCACAAAGACCACCGTCGGTTTCGTCTCCAGCCAAATCTCCCGCAGCATGCGCTGCAGGCTTGTGCGCGTCGCCGGATCGAGCGCGCTGAACGCCTCATCCATCAGTAGAATCTTCGGTTTCATCATGAGAGCCTGCGCAATCGCCACCCGCTGCTGCATCCCGCCTGAGAGCTGGTGCGGATACTTGTCCGCGTCGCCCGCATGCAAGCCCATCCGTTCCAGCTGCCGCATCGCCTCGGCCCGCACCTGGCGCTGAAACGCGCGGAACCCCGGACGCAATCGCCCGAGTAAATGAAATCCCGATGTCTCAGGTCCCATCCTAAGATTTCCCAGCACCGTCCGATCGGGGAATAGGGAATACCTCTGCGGCACATAGCCGCAGGCCGAACTCACCCGCGTGACCTCCCGCCCATCGATCAGTACAGCCCCGCGCGTCGCCCGCTCCTGGCCCAGGATCATCCGCAGCAGCGTGCTCTTGCCGCAGCCCGTCTCGCCCAGCAGCACCACAAACTCGCCCTGCGCAATTTCAAGCTCAAGCCCATTCAGAATGGTCCGCGTCTGCTGTTTGCCGGTGGCATAGGAGACAGACACGTCCGCTATATGGATGGCCGGCGTCCGCCGCGCAACCTCTGCGGCCGGAGCCCGCTCAACGGCCTCTAGGTCTGAAACCATGGATGCATCCTCCGGTTCAGCACACGCAAAAACATATCCACCCCAAACAGCAGCACCGCCACCCAAAGCACGTACGGCAGAATCACGTCCATGCCCATATGCCGCCGCATAATCGCAATCCGGTAGGCCAGCCCATCACTTGCCGCAATCATCTCGCCTGCAAACAGAAACAGCATCATCGGCTTCAAATTCAGGCGCAGGCTGTTGAGGATCTGCGGCAGAATCTGCTTGAACGTCACCCGGTACGCCACGTCGAAGTCGTTCGCGCCCAGCGTAAACGCCTTCACCACTTGCTCCTGCGGCACCGCCTTCACCATCCCGATCACGTCCAGCATCATCGTCGGCGCCACCCCGATCACGATCAGCGCAATCTTCGACCACTCATCGATCCCAAAGACAATAAACAGAATCGGCAGCAACGACAGTGCCACAATCTTGTCGAAGAACAACAGAAACCGCATCCCGCCCGCATGCAGATACGGAAACAGCCCAATGTGCAGCGCGATCAACACGGGAGGCACCAGCAGCAGCAGCGCAATCCCGAACCGCCGCCCGCTCGAAACAGTGTCCTTCAAAATCATCGAGTGCCGAAACCGCTCCCACTTCGAAGCCCCGTCGGGAGCAATGTACTCATCTTCCTCCGCCGGCTCGAGCACCGAAGCATGCACGCCTCCGCTCAGCTGCGCCGCATTCGGCACAATCCGGTCCTCTGGATTCTCCGCATGCCGCACCTTCGACGTATGCACGTACAGCAGCAGGCACACCAGGAAGAATACAAACGACAAGGCCTGCGCCACCGCGCGATTCGGCCGAGCCTGGATGTCGAACGGAGCCACGCTCATCGCGTCCTCACAACTTGCCTTGCTGCGCAGCCTGCATGTAACTCGCGTCAAACCGCAGCCGCACCCGATCCTTTTTCCCCTGCACCGACCCATCCGGATACAGAATCGCCACGTCGTCCACCGACTTCGTGTCTTTCCCCAGGAGCCCATGCGCAAAGCAGAACTGCCGCACCAGGTCCATCTTCTGCTTCAGCATAGGGCTGGTCGTAAAGTCCGTTGCGGCCTTTGGCGTCGAAAACAACGCTGTCGTCTTCAACTGCTCCTTGTACGAGTCCACCGAATCCCCCGAAGCCGCCGCGCTCCCCTTCAACGCCTCGGCCTGCTGCGGGCCGCCGCTCAGCCGCTGCATCGTCTCGTACCATGCCCCTGTAAGCGCCTTGGCAAACTTCTGACCCGACCCATCTGGCCGGTTCAATACCTCGGTCCGCACGACCATCAGGTCCAGGATCTCCCCTGGAATCTGAGAAGAATCGAAGATCGAGTGCACGCTCTTGTCTACCAGGATCTGCGACACCAGCGGCTTCCACGTCACCACCGCCTCGTTCGACTTGTTGTTCAAAAACGCCGGAGCAATGTCCGAGTCGGACGTATTCAGCAGCTTCAGCCCGCCCATCCTGGCCTGGTTGCCACTCATCACCATCCCGCGCTCCAGCAAATACTCGCTCACCGTCTTCTCAACCAGCATCACCCGATGCCCCGGCAGCGATTGAAACGTAAGCCCGCCGCGCACCAGCACCTGGTCATTGCCATTGGAATAGTCGCCCGTAATGACCACGGTAGAATCCACTCCCGCCGCCGCCGGTAGGTCGAGCGCCTCCATGTTCGTCATCGCGCAGGCTTCGATATTCTTTGCCACAAACGAGTCCAGTGAAGCCGCATAGTCGAACCGCTGCACCTTGATCTGAACTCCGTACTTGTCCGCCCATTTCTTCAAAATGCCGGACTTCTGCATGTAGAAATACGGATTCCAGCCCGCATACACCGACCAGCCCACCGTGAAGCTCGGCCCCTGCGCCTGTGCCGTCCCCAGACACAGCAGTGCAAAGCAGGTAACAAGCAGGTACAGCCGGGATGGACTCCTCGGTTTCAAAACGGGGCCGCAACAGGTTGATTGCATTGCCTCGATTCTAGGCAGCCATCCAATCTAAAGGACCGAACATGGAACATGGCAATCCCGCCCATAGACAGGACGGATACGCCCATCCTCTATCCCCTCCATAAACAAATACTATCGACCTCACCCCACCCGTCAGCTTTTGTTCTATTGAAGAGACAGAACCTCATGCCTGAGTGGAGCGTCACGTCCTTGTCCAGGACGAAGGACCCGCGAAGCCGATCCGAGCAACCACTGCCTCGGATCACGGAAGGATGTGCTTTGCCCCGTCGCCGCTTTCTCCTCGCCTTCTCGCTTGCCTCCGTTGCGCTGCTCGCCCCCGCCACCCTTCTCGCCCAGGAACCAGG
>CAXUNR010000046.1:0-30307 GCA_964252655.1 uncultured Acidobacteriaceae bacterium | reverse complement strand
GTGATGGCGGCGGAGGGCGTCGGCGGCCTGGGTGGGGGAGAGGTCGACGGGGATGCCGAGGGCTTGGAGCACGTCGGCGGAGCCGGACTGGGAGGTGACGGCGCGGTTGCCGTGTTTGGCCACCATGATGGAGGTGGCTCTGGTTCCGGCGGCGGCGTTAGCTCCGGCCGCGGCCGCGGCGGCGACAAGGGCGGCGGCGGTGGAGATGTTGAAGGAGCCGGAGTGGTCGCCGCCGGTGCCGCAGGTGTCGACGAGGCGGGAGCGTTCGCTGTCGGTGAGGGGGAGGGGCGTGGCGTGGGCGCGCAGGACGTCGACGAAGCCGGCGATCTCGGCAGGTGTTTCACCGCGAGCGGCAAGCGCTCCGAGGAGAGCGGCGACCTGAAGTTCAGGCGGCTGCTCGGTAAGGATGGAATGGAAGAGGGTGGAGGCTTGCTCGCGGGTAAGTGTTTGTTTGCCCTCGACGATGTGCTTAAGGGCTTGCTGAACGAGGTTGGACATACGGGCTGAGGGTAGCATGCGGGGTGAGTACGGTACTTTGGTTTGGACGAGTGTGCGATTACAGCGCAGGACGATTGCGAAGGTTGAAGGCGGTTCGATAGGATGGGCGGGCGCCGCACTTGGCCGAGAGAGCTTCCTTTATGAAGATCCACGAGTATCAGGCGAAGGAAATTCTTCGTAAGTACAACGTTCCCGTGCCGCAAGGCGAGATGGCTACGACGCTCGAGCAGGCGGATACGGCGGCGAAATCACTGTTTGCGGCGGGGAACAAGGTAGTAGTGGTGAAGGCGCAGATTCACGCGGGAGGGCGCGGCAAGGGCGGTGGTGTAAAGCTGGCGCGGACGCTTGAGGAGGCGGATGCGGCGTCGAAGGAAATTTTGGGGATGCAGCTGGTGACGCATCAGACGGGGCCGGCTGGGCAAAAGGTGCAGCGGCTGCTGATTGAAGAGGGTTCGGCGATCGAGCGCGAGCTCTACCTGGGGTTAGTACTGGACCGGGCGTCGGCGAAGGTTGTGTTCATGGCTTCGCAGTCGGGCGGGATGGAGATTGAAGAGGTAGCGCATGCCACGCCGGAGCTGATCTACAAGGAATACATCGATCCGGCGGTGGGATTCCAGCCGTACCAGGCGCGTGCGCTGGCGTTCAAGCTGGGGCTGAAGCCTACGCAGATCAATCCGGCGGTCGGCTTCATGACGGGACTGTATAAGGCGTTTGTCGATACGGATTCGACGCTGATGGAGATCAATCCTTTTATTACGACGAAGGATGACAAGCTGGTAGCACTCGACTGCAAGATCAATTTTGATGACAACGCGATGTTCCGGCACAAGGAATTGAAGGAGCTACGCGATTTGGCGGAAGAAGATCCGCTAGAGGTAGAGGCGTCGAAGTTTGCACTGAACTATATCAAGCTGGATGGGAATATCGCTTGCATGGTGAATGGTGCGGGCCTCGCGATGGCGACGATGGACATCATCGAGTATGCGGGGGGTAAGGCGGCGAACTTTCTGGATGTCGGCGGCGGGGCGAACCAGGAACAGATTGAGAATGCGTTTGGGATTCTACTGAGCGATCCAAATGTGAAGGCCATCTTTATCAATATCTTCGGTGGGATCCTGCGGGTAGATGTGCTGGCGACAGCGGTTGTGGCTGCGGCGAAGAAATTGGGAGTGACGCTGCCGATCATTTTGCGGCTTGAGGGGACGAATGTGGAAGAGGGGAGGAAGATTCTGGCAGAGTCGGGCCTTGCGTTTGAGGTGGGATCGACGATGAAGGACGCAGCGGATTTGGCGGTGCAAGCGGCGAAAGGGTGATGCATGGATTTCGTGCCATACGGTCCGTTTGCGATTCCGATGAAGGTGGAGATGAAGTCCGATGAGCTTGCGAAGCAAGGAGGCGAATTCACTTCTCAATGATGCTTCAGGTGTTTACGTGTTCGCCGATGACAGTCGCGATCTACCTGTGTATGTCGGGCGTTGTAGCAGCTTCGGGAGCCGCATTGCGAGTCACTTCAACAAGCAATATAATGCTGGGCTGCATGACTTCTTAAATCTGGTTGAGGTGAAAGTCAGCTTGCTGCTTATAGCTTTGGCGACAAACGACGAATCGGATGTCCCGTCACGACAACGTACTTTGCGGAGAGTTGCTAAGACAGATCACGACTATCCAGCGATCATCAGGCTTGAAGGCTCGTTGATTGTTGCTTGCCTTGCTGTCAACAACAATCTTTCAATTTGCAAAGTACTCACTTTCTTGCGAAGCACGTGTTCCCGGCTATCTGAATACCATTGCGCAAGATCGGGACGAGTGCTCTGCCGCTAACTTCTTTGAAAACTTGCTGCAGAAAATCATTTGAAACGGGCCTAAAGTTTTTTGCAGGACTGACGATAAGGAAATAGAGGACGTTGCGATTGTCGCGGCGAGAGGATAAGCATGTTCTTTTTTCGTAGGAAGAGACCGGCAACCTCCGATGCAAAAGTGCAATCGTTATTGTTCGATATGTTTGGGACGACGGTGGACTGGCGCGGAGGCATGACGGAGCATGCGCGGCGGTTGGGAGCGGAGCGCGGGATTGATGCGGATTGGGCGGGGCTGGTGGTCGCGTGGCGTGCGCGCTACAAGCCGGCGATCGAACCGGTGCGCAAAGGGAAGCGTATATGGACCGGATTGGATGAGCTACACCGCGAGGAACTGGATAAGCTTGTGCGGAAGTTTGGGGCGGCGAAGTTGACCGGTGCGGATCGAGAGCGGCTGACGCAGGGTTGGCATCATCTTGCGGTCTGGCCGGATGTGGTTCCCGCGCTCGATCGGCTCAAACAGCATTTCATGATTGGGCCACTTTCGAATGGAACGACGCGGCAGATGGTGGATCTGGCGAAGGGGTCGGGGCTGCCGTGGGATGTGGTGTTTGGTGCGGACATGTTTCGGACTTACAAGCCGGCAAAGCAGATGTACCTGGGAGCGGTGGCTTTGCTTGGCCTGAGGCCGGCCGAGGTGCTGATGGTAGCGGCGCATAACGAGGATCTGGAGCATGCGCGAAAGAACGGATTGAAGACCTGCTTCGTGAAGCGTGCGACCGAAGATGCGGAGGCGACGGGCAAGTACGATTTTGTTGTTGAGGATTTCGAGGATTTGGCTCGGTCGCTGGATGCAGTTTAGAGAAGGGTAGACACGGCGCTAAAGTTTTCTGTGGGATTGACGATGAAATAAGTAGTTGACTGAGCGGTTTCCGCGGCGAAAGGATAATGATCTGTGTTCGATACCTATGGACCGTTTGTACTTAAGAAACACAGTAATGATGGCATCGACGAACTCTACAGAGAAATTCAAGCGGACGGGGATGGGAAACTTCAACATGCGGTCGGCATCTACATAATCGCAGCGAAGCCCGACGACGGAGGCGTGCCTTTACCCTGGTATGTGGGCATGACTTCACGCGAATTTGGTCAGCGTTTGTTGGAACATTTCAAGGGTAAGAAGTTTGCTGAACTGTCAGAAAAGGGACCGCTGTACATCCATTTCATCGCATTAGTGGAAAACGGCCGAGTCCTGCACAGTGGCGAAGTCACTGAACGGCAGTACCTAACCATAGAGCAGCTTGAACAGCAGTTGATTGATCAATGCATTCGACGCAATAAGCATCTTCTGAACAAGAAGAAATGGTCGCCGAACCAGATTCACGTTCCTGGATTTATTGACAAGGGCGGGGCTGAGCGGGCATTTCCGGCAGCTCAGAAACTTGCGGAACTATTGGGAACTTAGCTGGTTCGAAAGGATTCTATATGGCGGTACTGGTAGACAAGAATACGCGGTTGATTGTGCAGGGAATTACGGGGCGCGAAGGTTTGTTCCACGCGCAGGGATGCCGCGATTATGGGACCAACGTGGTCGGTGGGGTGACGCCGGGCAAGGGTGGGCAGACTGTAGATGGCTTTCCAGTCTTCAATACCGTCGAAGATGCGATCAGGGAGACCGGCGCAAATGTGTCTGTGATCTTTGTTCCTCCTCCATTTGCCGCGGATGGGATTTTGGAAGCTACCGCGGCGGGGATGCCGCTGGTGATCTGCATCACGGAGGGCATTCCTACGCTCGATATGGTGAGGGTGTGGGAGGTCGTGAAGGGGAGCGGGACGCGACTGATCGGGCCGAACTGTCCGGGGGTGATCTCGCCGGGCAAGGCGAAGGTGGGGATTATGCCGGGGCGGATTCATAAAGAGGGCTCGGTGGGGATTGTGTCGAAGTCGGGCACGCTGACGTATGAGGCGGTGTACCAGCTGACGCAGCGGGGGATCGGGCAGTCGACGGCCATCGGGATTGGCGGCGATCCAATTATTGGGACGACGCACATCGATGCGCTGCGGTTGCTGAACGACGATCCGGAGACCGAGGCGATCATCATGATTGGGGAGATCGGCGGCTCGGCGGAAGAAGCTGCGGCGAAGTTCATTCAGGAGAACGTAAAGAAGCCGGTGGTTGGGTTTATTGCGGGGCAGACGGCCCCTCCGGGGCGGCGGATGGGACATGCCGGGGCAATTATCTCGGGCGGCGAGGGTACGGCGTCGAGCAAGATGCAGGCGATGACGGACGCGGGGATTCATGTGGTGAAGTCGCCGGCGGAGATCGGGGAGACGATGGCTCGGTTGCTGGGAAAAGGGTCGCGCGTCTGATGGACAAGTGTCTAGATATCAGGCGAAGAACAAATACGGGGATTCTGGCTCTGTTCGAATAACAAAGATTCTTAGCCGCATAGCAGGATTTAGTTTGCTTCAGTGGGGGTTGCGAGCAGTAGAAGAGCCAGGCGATAAGGAAGAGTGGCGCCGGTATGAGAGCGAATTTGGCGTGTTGCAGGGAATGGACACGGATGCTGACCAGGCAGTCGGTAGTCCAAGCGATGCAGCCCGCGAGCCAAATTCAGGCGGTGCGGCGCATTTTCTTCTGACACGGGAGGAGTCAGGTTTGTTCGCTGCCTGGCTTAGAATTCTGCGTTTGCAGAGCTCCGGTACACTAGATGAAAGGTTTTCAAGGAGACGACACGTTGGTACAACGTACATTCAGCATTGTTAAGCCGGACGCGGTTCGCAAAGGGTTTACGGCGGCGATTTTGGCCGAGGTGGAGAAGGCCGGTTTCAAGCTTGTGTCGATTAAGCGGATGAGCTTATCGAAGGCGCAGGCCGAGGGCTTCTATTACGTGCATGCGGAGCGCGGGTTTTTTGATGAGCTGACCACGTTTATGAGCTCGGGAGCGATCTTTCCGATGGTGCTTGAGAAAGAGAACGCGATTGCGGACTTGCGCAAGTTAATGGGCGCGACCGATCCGGCGAAGGCGGAAGAGGGGACGCTGCGTAAGATGTTTGCGTCGAGCATTGGCGAGAACGCGGTGCACGGCTCGGATGCGGAAGATACGGCGGCTTTTGAGATAGGGTACTTTTTTGCAGGTCTTGAGTTGAAGTAGGTTCTCGTCTGGTCCCATCCCAGACGAAAGAGACGTGTCTGAGATGGGATCCGGGAGACTGAATCGCGCTCTATCTACGTAGTGTTGTTAGGGATTAGGCGGGCCTGCGATAGCTCCGCCGCGATGGCCTGAAAGATGTTGTTGAGCGAGGTATAAGGCTGGCTGGCGGTGCATGAGGTGCTCTGCCCGTTTTGCTGATTGTCCGCGTAGAAGTACTGGGTTGCGGAGGCCATGCCAGACATGGTGTCGCAAGGCGTGATGTTCGGGTGGTTGCCGGCATTGGAATCGGTAGAACAGCCGGTCGATGGAGAGCCGTAAGCGACAGAAAAGACAAGGGTTTTGTTGTTTGTGGCGTAAGCGGCTGCGTCCACGGCCTGACCACATTCCCCGACCCAGGAGGGATATGAGCCGTTTGAGGTTGCGGTCATGTAGCTTCCGCTACCGGTGGGTGCGGCGGCGGCCATGTTGGTGGAGTTTGGGGGTGCATTGCCCCCATTAGCCTGGTTGACGACCGTGTCCCCGGATTGCAGGGCGTCTGCGTCTCCGTCGCTTAGGATGATGATGACGTTATCGGCGCCGTTTGCCTGTTTCTGGGCAACCAGTGCGGACTGAGCCGCATAGATGACTCCGGCGTAGTAGGTGCCGTAGTCGGCTTCAAAGTTGGGCGGAGCCATGCCTCCGCAGCCGCTGACCGCTCCGGCCGCTTTGACGAGGGCTGAGTTGGGATTGAGTGAGGTTGCCGAGTCGGAGGTCTTGTAGTCGACGAGGAAATTGGTGACCTGGTAGGTGGGATTGGTCGATCCGGTGGGCGCGTATGTGGCCCCGGGAGTGGGAAAGGAATAGGCCAATCCCGTGGGGAGCTGCGCATACGGCGTGGCGGACGGAGAGGTCTGCAGGTCGAAGTTGCCGTACGGCGCGTAATTGTAGTAGTTGCTGCCATAGGAGGGACCGGGCATGGCTCCTGTGCAGCCGGTATAGACGCCGACCGTGCCTACGCTGACGTTCACGAAGGTGAACAGACTGACTGAGTCGAATGGGTTGTTTCCGCTGGTAGGGCAGGTGGACTGGTAGGACGAACAGGGCGACAAGCTGTTCAGCAGGATTTGCAATCCGTTGAGCGCGCATTGCATCTGGGTCGTGCCGCAGTTGGAGTCCGAGATGTTCATCGAAAGGGTTGTGTCGAGGATGACCGCAATATTGGAGGGGCGCGGCGATCCTCCGCGTTTGGAGGCTGTCGAGGTGGTGGAGATGGTCATGGTGCGATGGCCGAGGATGCCGGCGAAGTACATGGGCAGGACTGAGGACTGAGTCACCTGTACGGCGTTGTAGGGGAGCGTTCCCACGCAGGCGATGCCTTGGGCCTGGAGCGTGCTTAGGCACTTGAGGGTACTGGTGACGGTGACGGAGGGCAAGGTGCTGCGCACGTTGAGTCCGCCCTGAGCCGAGCTGTAGGTGGCGGCCACGCCGCTTGCTCCGGTGATCTGCGCGACCGTGGTCGCGGTGGGAATAGAGTGCGCTGCCGCGAGCGCCGCGGCATCGCTGGTGGCCTGGAGCTCTCGGGTGCTGTAGATGGCTCGGCCTCCATCCAAGGCCAGGGCGGTGATGCAGAGCAGCATGGTCATCATGAGAGCGATGATGGGCAGGGCCTGGGCGCGGTCGTCTTGCCAAAGGTGCAGGAGACGATGGCGAGAGTCGTATTCGATCATCGGAACCTCACTGGACGAGCTCGGTAGTTTTGGCGGTCAGGATGCAGTTAGGCGCGTAGTTGACGCCGTAGACCTTGAGTGCGCAAGGATAGGTGACGGTAATGGTGGCGGACTGGCCCTGGACGAGATCTCCGGCGGCTCCGGTGCTGACGCTGGAACTATTGCATGTGTTGCCATTGAACGAGGTTCCATTGAGGACGAAGCTGTAGGTAAGGCTGGCGGGCTTGAGAGAGGGTGCGGCACCCTGGACGGCGGCGGCGGCGGTGGCACAGGGATCGACGACCTCGTTGCGGCTGATTGCGAGAGCGCGTCCTCCGACGTTCACCGATTCGGTGAGCTGGACGTAGTTGGTGATGGCGATGCCAAAGGTGGTGATGCCGGTGACGACGAGCAAGAGGATGGGCAGCGTCAGCGCGAACTCGACGATGGATTGCCCGTGGAGCTGTTTCCGCAGAGCGTGAGTACGGGAACGGATTGTCTGGTTGACGCAGGTCCAGCGGAACAAGGGATGGCCTCTGTAGGAAGGTTAGGAAGAACGAGTCTGAACGCCCATCCCACCTTCGTGCGAGTGGCCTACCACTGTAGGCGGGCGAGGGTCTTCGTGTGGAGCGTGCGGGCAGGTGGTGTTCGGCGCTCTGTTTGCATTTAGCATGTGGACATGCCGGAACAAGCTTTGCTCACGCCGCGGGAAGCGGCTCGCCACCTTGCCATCAGCTATCCGACCATCAAGCAGTGGATTCTCTCCGGCAAGCTGAAGACGACGCAGACGCCGGGTGGGCACCATCGCATCGCCTCTTCCGCGCTGAAGCCGTTTCTGGCCGCGGACAAGGCGAAGGCTCCGGCGGAGTCGCGCGAGCGCTACCGGCGCGTGAGCGGACGCAATCAGATTGTGGGCAAGGTGGCCGGCGTGCGGATGGAGGGGCTGATGGCGGAGGTGACTGTGACGACCGATAACGAGCAGATTACGGCCATCATTACGGCGACCGCGGCGCGCGAGCTTCGGTTGAAGAAGGGCGAATCGGTTGCCGCGCTGATCAAGTCGACCGACGTGATGATTGAGCGTCTGGATTCCTGACTGCGTATGGGGTCGGAGCGGGGATGAAGAAAAAGCACTCGCAGATTTCCTTCGGGAATGACAACTAAGGAAAAAGAGTCTCTACCCTAGTGGCGATTTTCTGATCGGCTTGGGTAACGGTTAGTGCCAGCAGTTACCGAGCGTGTCGACTGCACTATGTGCCGGCCCTTCACACCTTCTGTGAGTTCCCATCTCAGGCGATGAAGCTGTCTGAGATGGGGCACCCGGTGAGCCAAGGATTCTTCGGATCCAGATCTGCGCTGCGCCATCCATCGAAATTCTGCTTGCCCGGATTGACCCTACGATTTGATTCGTATAATTTCGAATCATCGTGGATGCATGGATGCCGCATGTCTGCTCCTTCGTCCCCGATCGCCCCGAACTACGATCATCGATCCAGTCGCTTTGCTTGCGGCCCCAGGAGACTTTTGCCTTGAAGCTGATCTGTCTTGCTGTTCCGGTTTTGTTTGCTGCTGCGCCTGCAGTTGCACAGATTTCCGCGAGTGTAGAGGGAACGATTCACGATCCTTCAGGTGCCGCGATTGCGCATGCGGAGGTGGTGTTGACGGAGACCGCGACCGGCGAGCGGCAGAAGACGATGTCCTCTGCTTCCGGAGATTTTCTATTTCCGCAACTGACTCCCGGAGTGTACTCGATCGATGTTACGGCTCAGGGCTTCGAGCACTTGAACCGCCAAGGGGTTACGGCGAGTGTGGGGCAGACGGTCTCTACCGAGCTCGTTCTGCCGGTTGGAAACGATACTCAGACCGTGACGATTGACGCGGATGCTCCGCTGCTGCAGGTTGGCGAGAGCGACCTCGAGACGCACATTCCGGGCACGACGGTGGTTGCGCTTCCGCTGAACAGCCGCAACTTTATCAACCTTGCGCAGCTTGCGCCGGGAGTCAGCCTGCCTCCGGGCACGGTGCTTCCACGCATCAACGGCGGGCGTCCGCGCACCAATGAGTACTTGTACGACGGCATCTCTGCGCTGCAGCCGGAGCCTGGCCAGGTCGCATTTTTTCCCATCGTCGACGGCATTGCCGAATTCACGGTGGAGGCGGACAACGTTCCGGCTGAGTTTGGACGGTTCAACGGCGGCGTGGTGAACGTGGCGACGCGTTCCGGATCGAATCAATTTCACGGTAGTTTGTTTGAATTTTTCCGTAACGAAGATCTGAATGCGCGTAACTATTTTGCTCCGGCCGGGCGTAAGCCGGAGTATCGCCGCAACCTGTATGGCGGAACGCTGGGCGGGCCGGTGCTGCATGACAAGCTGTTCTTCTTTGGGGACTATCAAGGGATCAAGCAGCTGATCGGCAAGACGGTGATTTCCACGGTTCCGACGGTTGCGGAGCGTCAGGGTATTTTTACCGGCGTGTCGAAGATCTACAATCCGACGCGGACCGCGGTGGTGGGCGGCAAGTACATTCGGCCCGAGTTTCCGAACGATGTGATCAACGTTCCGCTCGACCCTGCGGCGCTAGCGCTGCTCGCTCGTTTTCCGGTTCCGACGATCGCCGGCGCGGCGAACAACTATAGCCGTACGGCAAACGATGCGGACCATCAGAACCAGTTCGATTTCCGCGTGGATGGAGCGTTTCGTACGCGGGATCGGGCCTTTGGGCGGTATTCCTATTTCTCCGACGTGGAGCAGCCGATCACCTATCTTCCCGATGGCAGCGGGCCTGTGGTTACCGGCATTCTGGGGACGAACGGCGTTGCGGGCCTGTCGCATGTGCTGGGGCAGCAGGCGGTCTTCGATGAGGTGCATACGTTTCGGCCGACGCTGGTGAACGATGTGCATGTGGGCTATACGCGGCGCAGCAACAATATTGTGGGGCCGGCGCTGGGTTCTACGGCTTCGAGCGCGCTGGGGATTCCCGGCATTCCTACCAACGCTGCGTTCAACAACGCGCTGCCGCTGTTCACCTTTACCGGCTTCCAGCAGCTGGGCCCTTCGGCGAGTACGTTTTCGCAGTACCAGACGGGCGTGTGGCAGGCGCAGGAGACGCTGATCTACACGCGCGGGCGGCATGCGTTGAAGGCGGGCGGAGACTTCCGCTTTTATCAACTGAACGCGGTGTCTCCTCCGAACCCGACGGGCTCCTTTGCGTTTACGACGACGGGCACGGATACGCAGACGGCCGCGGCGGCTGCAACCACGGGCGGGAATTCGATTGCGAGTTTTTTGCTGGGGCAGGTGGATACGTTTTCGATCGATTTGCAGACCAGCATTCTGCGGCCGCGCGATCATATCCAGGAGTATTTTGTGCAGGATGACTGGCGTGCGTCGGACCGTCTGACGCTGAACCTGGGCGCGCGCTGGACGCTGGCGTCGCCTTCGACCGAGAAGAATAATCAGGGCGCGGTGTTCAACACGGCGACGCAGGTGCTGGACTACGCGGGGGTCAATGGTGATGCACGCAGCGCGCGGCAACTGCATTGGGGCAACGTTGCGCCGCGGGTCGGTTTTACGTATTTGGTGACGCCGAAGACGGTGGTTCGTTCGGGCTTCGGGATTGTGTTCTTCGACCAGTCGGGCATTACGACGCCCTTTACGCTGCCGCAGTTTCCGTTTATCCAAAACGTCCAGCAGAAGACGCAGGATTCGATCAATTCAGCGTTTGCGCTCTCGTCCGGACCGACGGTGGCGCCGATTGCGTTGACGCCGAACGCGGGCCTGGGGCAGAGCGTGTATACGTCGAATCGTACGGCGGGCTCGGGCTATGTGCAGCAGTGGAACCTGGCGTTCGAGCGGCAGGTGACCAATAATCTTTCGTTCGATGTGGCGTATGTGGGCACGCATGTGGTGCATGTGGGCATTCCGGATTCGAACTTCAACCAGCTGACCGCCGCGCAGTTGGCGCAGGGTTTGACGAATCCTACTTCGCTGACGGCGCAGGTGGTGAATCCGTTCTATGGACAGGTTCCTGCATCGAGTACGATCGGGGGCAAGACGGTGGCGGCGGCGCAGCTGCTGAAGCCTTATCCGCGCTTCCAGAATGTTTCGATTTACCGGAATAATAGCGGTACGGCGAACTATAACGCGATCGAGGCCAAGGTGGAGCAGCGCCTGAGCCATGGCGCGTATCTGCTGTTTGCGTATACGCATTCGAAGCTGATCGACGATGCGAGCTCAGTGTTTTCGACAACGGTGCTGTCTTCGCCGAACTCCTCTTCGCTGATCGCGGCGGATACGTACCGGCCGTATCTGGAGCGCGATTCGTCTTCGGGGGATACGCCAAATGTGCTGAGTGCGGCGGGCATTTACAACCTGCCTGCAGGCCGCGGACATCGGTTTGGCTCGAACCATTTTGCGGATTTTCTGGTGGGGGGCTGGGCGGTGAATGTGATCGGGCTGATGCAGTCCGGCATGCCGGTGACGGTGACACAGGCGACGAATAACAATGCGTTTGCGGGCGTGGCGCTGCAGCGGCCCAACCGGATTGCGAACCCTGCGTTGGCTCCTGCTTTGCGCACGCCTGCGCGCTACTTCAACACGGCGGCGTTTGCGACGGCGGGCCAGTTTACGTTTGGCAATGCGTCGCGCAATCCGGTGCGCGGGCCGGCGTATCGGGATCTCGATGCGGCGCTGGTGAAGCATACGCGGCTCTCTGAGAGGACCGATGCGGAGCTTCGTGCCGAGCTGTTCAATACGACGAATACACCTGCGTTCGGGCAGCCGAACGGCAGCTTTGGTGCTGCGGCGTTTGGGTCGATTACGACTACGACTACGGAGCAGCGGGTGCTGCAGGTGGCGCTGCGGATTAGCCGTTGAGGGTGGATGTGCCTGGGTTAAGGAAAGGCAAATACGGGAAATTTGGCTTCGCCAGAATGACGACCTTGCTATGGGAGATGACTTAGTGCGAGTTACTAGGACGATTGCGTCGTTATCACTCTTCGGGGACGGGAACATCGTAGCCGTTGAGCAGTACGGAGATCAGGCAGTAGCTGCCAATCAGATAGAAGAGCTCGGCGGTTCCCTGGTCTCCGAACGCGCTGAGGGCAGCCTTGTAGGTGGTGTCGCCTAGTTGGCCGCCCTTGGTAAGGCGCGACGCTACGTCGTAGGCGATGGCTTCTTCCGTGGTTAGGTCGGGTGGCCGCTGTCCTGCGGAGATTGCGGCGATCTTTGCTTCAGAGAGCCCAGCGGCTGCGGCTACGCGCTCATGCGCATAGAGCTCATAGCGTGAGTTGAACCGAACTCCCGTTACCAGGATGGCTATCTCATGCGCGGCTTTGGGTAAGGTGCTGTTCTTCGACAACGCCGTGAAGACGTCCCAGGCCGGGGCGCCGAATTGCGGGAAGTGCAGCATGGCGGGGAAGGGTCCGATGAGCGCGCCGTCCTCGCGCTCACTCCTAAAGCCTTGCAGGCTTTTGCCGATGCCCTGCATCAGCTTCTGGTTCAGCTCGCGTTGTTGGTCGTTCAACTTCTCCGGGGCGATGGGTTCGAGGCGCATAGTTTCTCCTTTTCAGGTGAGTAGAGGGTTGGGGACGAACGACGCAAGCAGACGCAGATTCCCTACGGGAATGACAACAAAGGCGGGGATCTTTAGGAAGCTAGGGCGGCGATGATGGCCTTTCCGTGAGGACTGCCCAGGCCGGTGCAGGGGTCCCAGCCTGGCTTGGCGGAGAAGCCGCCGTTGTTGCCCTTGATGATGTCGCGAAAGGCGGACGGCGCGGCGTAGAGCGTGGGGTTGACGAAGCCTGCGTCGCGTCCGTTGGCCTGGTTGGCGAGCGCGATGAGGCCGGCCCACAAGGGTGCGACGGCGCTGGTTCCTCCGATGACCTGGCTTTGTCCGTCGACGCGTACCTGGTAGCCGGTGGCGGGGTCGGCGTCGCCGGCTACATCCGGAACGCCGCGTCCTGCGGTGGGGACGTTTGCGTTGGCTTGCCAGGTGGGCAATGGGAAGAGGGCGCTGACGCCGCCGCCGGTTGCGCCTTCTTTGGCGGTGAGCTCGTTCCAGACGACTTCGCTTTTGATGGTGGCGCCTGAGCCTTCGAGCTTGGTTCCTCCGCAGGCGAGGACGTGGGGACTGGAGGCGGGGAAGTCGACGTGGTTGGCGGTGCCGGTGACTCCGTCGGTTGAGCCGCTGTCTCCGGCGGCGACGGTGATGGTGACGCCGACGGCCGCGGCGGCCTGGCAGGCGGCGTCGAGCGAGGTGGTGGCCTGCGCGGTCCAGGTGGACTCCGGGCCACCCCAGCTGATCGAGATAACACTGGGGCGGTTGGTGGTGTCGTGGACTGCGGTGGAGATGGCGTCGATGAAGCCCTGGTCGGTGTTGGGGGCGAAGTAGACGACGATTTTGGCTCCGGGCGCGACGGATGCGCTGACCTCGATGTCGAGCATGACCTCGCCGTCGGCGCCATCGGCCGAGCCTGGGGTGTTGGTGCCTCCGTCGACGGAGCTGGCGATGACGGTGGGTACGGGGAGCCCGAGGCTGGTGAAGTAGGCGGTGATGTCGTCCTGCTGGAAGCCTCCGCCGAGCTCGATGAGACCGATGGTCTGCCCGGCGGCGGATGCTCCGGCGGGGAAGCCGTAGAGCTCGGCGACCTGCACGGGGGTGTAGGAGACGTTGGCGGCGTGTGTGCGGGCGCGGCGAAAGTGAGGCGTGGCTTGCGGACGGTCGTCGAGTCCAAGGACTGCGAGGATTTGGCCGGAGAGCTGCTCTGGCAGGAAGATGGAGCCGGACCGGACGCGATAGGTTTTTGCGCCGATGCGATGGCTGTCCAGCATGACGCCGAAGGCCTCTTCCAGCGCGCTGAGGGTGCCTTTGAGGTAGACGGTGGAGGGTCCGGGTGCGCTTTCATCGAGGGTCAGGCCGAACTCCGCGGCGAAAGCGCGCACCAGTTCGAGCGTCTGGGGGTCTATGCCGTACTGCGAGGCGAACTCCTCTCGGCTGATGCGTTTGGCGGTGGCGAGCGTGCCTGGGTCGAGCGCGGCCTTGGGACGGAGCACGACGGAGAGGGTTGCCTGTTGGTCTTTGGTCTGCGCGGTCTCGGCCGGCGCTTGCTCGAATGCTTTGCGTTCGCTGCCTGCCAGAGGAACTCGTTGCTGCTGACGAAACCGCTCAGATTGTGCCATGGATCTCCTCACGTGCCGTGTTTTGGATGTTCTGGGAAGCAAATCGTAACCTGGAATTGGTAATGAATTTTGGTTACTTCTCCGCTCTTGGCAGCATACTTCGATTTTCGGCTGTGGAATGGGATCAACGTTGAAGACTTGATCGTTGATCAAAGCAAGGCGCGAAGGTATAGTTCAACCTGTCTGGTGTTCGGGAAGACGGTGCAAATCCGTCGCTACCGCGTAACTGTGAGCGTTGAGGGTTCGGCCGAGTCTGTAGGAAAAGCCACTGGGAGCTGTGTTCTTCAATCCTGGGAAGGCAGGCTGCATTCGTTGAAGCGCGAAGTCAGGAGACCGGCCAGACGTGCCTGGGCTTGATTCAACTTCGCTGGGAGAGTTGAAGAGCAACCTTGCGTCTGTACGGGCGGCGAGTCGAGATGTCTTCGGCTGCCGGCTGTCCTCCCGGCGCAACCTGCCGCCTAACCTGAAGATCCCGCTCCAGGGCTTCGCACGGATTTGTGCGGGCGTGCTTGCCACCGGCGAGCAGGAGAGCGTTGCACGTGCGGTTAAGAGATTTGCGATCGAGACGGACTACTTGGCCGAAATGGTTGCTGCGCGTTCTGGGTGTGGCGCTGCTGTGTACCGCGGTTCCGTGCCAGGCGAGCCGTACGCTGCGCGACGAGACCGGCCTGACGGTGACGGTGCCAGACCAGCCACAGCGCGTGGTTTGCCTGGCGCCGAGTCTGGTCGATGATGTGTTTTCGATTGGCGGCGGCGCACAGGTGGCGGCGATCACGGATTTTACGCGTTATCCGAGCGAGGCGTTGAAGAAGCCGAGTGTCGGCGAGCCGATCCATCCGTCGCTCGAGCGGATTTTAGCGTTGAACCCGGACCTGGTGCTGGCGATGGCGCATGGGAACGATCCGGCGATTCTGGACAAGTTGCGGCAGCTGGGCGTGCCGGTCTACCTGACCGATCCGCACGGGATGGCGGGCGTACTGCGTACGGTTGGGAGCGTGGGCGAGGCGCTGAACCGGAGGCCGGCGGCGGAGGCCGAGGTGCGGCGGCTGACGCTGCGGATCGACGCGGTGAAGGCGCGGGTGCAGGGTAAGCCGGTGGTGCGGGTGTTTCTGCCGATCTCGGTCGATCCGGTGTTTACGGTGGGCCAGGGTGCGTTTATTACGGAGATGATCGCCGATGCGGGCGGCGCATCGGTGACGGCGGACCTGCACCAGGAGTGGCCGCAGATCAGCCTGGAGGTGGTGATCGCGCGGCAGCCGGAGGCGCTGCTGCTGGTGCGCGGCGGCCATACGACGCTGGCCGCGCTGCGCAGCCGTCCGGGCTGGGAGACGCTTACGGCGGTGCGCGCGGGCAAGGTTTTTTTCGTGGATGAGCGGGTTGAGTACCCGAGTCCGGAGGTGGTCGATGCTTTGGAGGATCTGGCGCGGGAGTTTCATCCATAACGATCTTTGAAATCAAGGGGGACGGGCGATTTCGACCGGCTCCATGACGAGAACAGTAACCAGCAGGGTGTTTGGGAAGCGCGGTGCAAATCCGCCACTACCCCGTAACTGTAAGCGTGGAGAACCGAAGCAAGGGGTACCAACGCCACCGGAGCGCAGGCTCTTTGGGAAGGCAGCCTCGGTTTGATGAAGCGCGAGTCAGGAGACCGGCCCGGCTGCAGGCAAGACTCGAGGGGGAATCCATGGCTTTTGGTGCAGGGAGAAGAACGTCTTTGTGGCGCAAGGTTGCGTTGGTTGGTTGCTGTGTGACGGCGCCTGTTTTGGCTCAGAACGCACGCAGCCTGCATGGCGAGGTGCGCGATCCGCTGGGCGCGCTGGTGGCCGGGGCGAAGGTGGAGCTGGTGCAGAACTCGCAGGTGGTGACCACGACAACCAGCGGGCCGGATGGAGGGTTCAGGCTGGCGCTGCCCGCTTCGGGCCGGTATCGCGTGCGGGTGAGTGCTCCAGAGTTCCAGACCTCCACGACCGCGTCCAGCTACTTCAGCGGCGAGGGCGACGCTCAGGTTGACGTCACGCTCGCGACGGAGACGCTCACGCAGGAGGTAACGGTGACGGCGATCGGCGCGCCTTTGCCCGAGGCGCAGACCGGCGCGGCGGTCACGGTGCTGCCGAGTGAGCAGTTTGTGCTGAGCACGGAGGTACAGGAGCCGCTGCGGCTGGTTCCCGGGCTGCAGTTGACCGAGAGCGGTGAAATGGGGGGAGCGACGAGTCTGTTTATTCGCGGGGGCAGCTCGGACGCGAATAAGGTGCTGATCGACGGGGTGCCGGCGAATGCGATCGGCGGCGCGGTGAACTTTGCGAACTTCACCACGGTCGGGGTGAGCTCGATCGAGGTGCTGCGTGAGCCGAACAGTGCGCTGTATGGCTCGGATGCGCTGGCCGGCGTGGTCAGCGTGACGACGGCGCGGGGAACGACGCCTTTGCCGCTGTTGACGTATGCGGGCGACGCGGGCAATTTTGGCACATATCGCAATAACCTTGAGGCGAGCACGACGTACCGGCATTTCGATTTATACAGCGCGTTTGGAGTGGCGGAGACGCGCAACAACCTGCCCAATAGCGAATATCACAACGCTACCTACGCGGGGAACTTCGGTTGGAAGCCCAACGCTGCGAACGAGTTTCGCTTTACCGTGCGACGCCTGGCGCAGGCTGAAGGCCAGCCGAATGCGCTGGCGCTCTATGGCATCCCGGACGACGCCAAGCAGAGCGAGCAGGATAACTTCTACACCGGCGCATGGAACGAGCAGACCACGGCCCGGTGGCACAACCAGATTCGCTATGGCGGGCTGCGCGAGCATCCGGAATCGCAGAGCTTCGGCGCAACGGGCATCTACGATCCGGTCAACTTCGTTTACGTTGGAGCGCCTGTGACGATCACCGGGGCGAATGGCTATGCGGTAACCGGGCAGGCATCGTTTCAGTACAGCAACACCTATTCGGCCTATGTTTCGCCTGTCAGCCGTGACTTCGTCTACGCGCAGACGGACTTCCAGGTAACGCCGCACCTAACGGCTCTGGGCGGCTTCAAGTTCGAGGCCGAGCGCGGATCCACAGGTGCCATCGGAAGCACGCCGACGGCAATCGCGCGCGGCAACTACAGCTACACCATGCAGCTGGCCGGCGATGTGCGCCATCGCTTGTTTTATCAAGTGGGCACGGGACTAGAGGATAACGGCTTGTTCGGGTTCGCGGCGACTCCTCGCGCTTCGCTCGCCTACTACCTTGTGCGTCCTTCGGCGGCGCGGCTCTTCAGCGGAACCAAGCTGCACGGAACCTTTGGCAAAGGAATTAAGGAGCCGGCCATCTTCGATCAGGCGAACTCGCTTTACGGCACGTTGGCTTCTCTGCCGAACGGCGCTCAGCTGATCAGCCAGTACCACGTCACGCCCGTCGGGGCGGAGAACTCCCGCACCTTTGACGCGGGCGTCGACCAGGAGCTCCTCGACGGCCGGGCAAGGCTAGGCGTTACGTATTTTCACAACCAGTTCACCAATGGCGTCGAATACGTCCCCCAAACGGGCCTGCTCGAACTTGGAGTCCCCGTAGCCAACCTGCCCGCATTTATGTACGGCGCGTACCTGAACTCGCTGGCGTTCCGCTCGCAAGGCATCGAGTTTGAGTCTGAGTTGAAGATCGGGAATCACCTGTTTGCGCGGGCCGGGTACACCTATACGGATCCGGTCGTCCAGCATTCCTTATCGAGCGACAGTCTGTCCCCAAGCTTCAACACTTCGTCGAACTTCAGCACGATTCCCATCGGACAGTACTCGCCACTGGTAGGGGCAAGACCGTTTCGCATCGCGCCGCACACCGGTTACTTCGGGCTCACGTATACGCGGTCGAAGCTGTATGGCTCACTCACGGGAACGCTGGTCGGGCGCAGAGATGATAGCGACTTTCTAAGCGCGGACGACTTCCTGACGTCGTATACGTCAACCCCGGCGAATTACGGCTCTAACCTGCTGCTGCCCAACCGCAATCTGGACGGCGCGTATCAGCGGCTTGCACTCGGCGGCGGCTACCAGGCCGCGCCTCGGCTGAACGTCTATGCGAACATCGAGAACCTGCTCAGCGAACACTACTTCGAGGCGTTCGGCTACCCGGTGCTTCCGTTTACCTTTCGCACCGGACTGAAGGTGAACTTCGGTGGGGAGTCATGGCGACTGAAGTAAGCGAGCCGGTGGCGACCCCGAGGACCTCGGCTGCTGCTGGCAGGCGAGGCTCGGGGACGCCTGTGCCGGCGGCGCCGAGAAAGAACCGGCTGGCTGCCGCCGTCAGCCTGCTTACGCTTCTGCTGGGCGCGGCCATGCTGGTGTCCGTGTCGCTGGGAGCGTATCGGCTGCCGGTTGGGGCGATGCTCGCTGCAATTTTTGGCAGCCGGCCGCTCAGCCCCATGCAGCACGCGATTTTGTTCCAGGTGCGGTTGCCGCGGGTGCTGGCTTCAGCGCTGGTGGGCGCGGCACTGTCGGTCTCGGGGCTGATGTTTCAAGGGCTGTTTCGCAATCCGATGGCCGATCCTTACATCATCGGCGCGTCGGGTGGCGCGGCAGTGGGGGCGTGTGTCGGGATTGTCTTTTTGGCGCAATGGTCGCTGCTCGGCTTCAGCGCGACGGCGCTGCTGGCGTTTGCGGGTGCGGTGCTGACGATGTTCGTGGTGTACGGGCTGGCGCGGACGCGTGGACGTACTAGCGGGGTGACGCTGCTGCTGGCGGGCTTTGCCGTGGGGATGATGCTGAGCAACTCGACGTACCTGTTTGAGATGTTCGATCCGAATCCGGCTACGGGCGGGAGGATTGTGTCGGCGTGGCTGCGCGGGGTTGTCGGGGTTCCGGAGTGGCGGCAGCTGGCGGTTGCGGCGGCCATGCTGGGGGTGGCGCTGGTGGTTGCGTATCCGCTGATGCGGCGGCTGAACACGCTGGCGCTGGGGGATGAGTATGCCGAGCAGCTGGGCGTCCGGGTTGAGCTTGCGCGGGTGGGGATTGTGCTGGTTGGGTCGCTGCTGACGGCGCTTGCGGTGTCGCTTGGCGGTTTGATCAGCTTTGCCGGGCTGATCGTTCCGCATGTCACGCGGCTGTGGCTGGGGCCGGATCATGTGCGACTTTTGCCGGTGACGGCGCTGGCCGGGGCGATCTTTCTGGTGGTGACAGATACGGCTGCGCGGACGTTGTTTGCGCCGATGGAGGTGCCGGTCGGCGTGGTGATGGTGTTTGTTGGCGGCCCGTTCTTCCTGTATCTGCTGCGCAAGAACAAACGCGAGTACAGCCTGTGATGCCGATGCTCGAGCTGCGCGCGGTTAGCTTTCAATACGGCGCGCGGCCGGTGCTCGCCGATCTCAGCCTGCGGGTCGAGTGCGGCGAGGCGGCGGCGCTGATTGGGCCGAACGGTGCGGGGAAGACGACACTGTTGCGGGTTCTTTCGGGTGGCCTGGAGCCGAGCCGTGGGCAGGTGCTACTCGAAGGCGAGCCGCTGCATACCTTGCCGCGGAGGGAGCGGGCGCGGAGAGTGGCGCTGGTTCCGCAGGGGTTTGAGGTGCCGTTTGAGTTTACGGTGGAGCAGATTGTCGAGCAGGGGCGGAGCCCGTATCTGGGCTTGCTGCGCGGGAGTCGGCGTGAGGATTGGCTGGCTGTCGACCGGGCGCTGGCGCTCA
Organism: uncultured Acidobacteriaceae bacterium; assembly: GCA_964252655.1. Taxonomy (GTDB): domain Bacteria; phylum Acidobacteriota; class Terriglobia; order Terriglobales; family Acidobacteriaceae; genus Edaphobacter. The sequence continues at coordinate 10,340 of CAXUNR010000046.1, read as the reverse complement.
CGGACGCTACCGGTCTGCGCCACCGCATCTTCAACGAGCTCAGCGGCGGCGAGCGCCAGCGGGTAAAGATCGCGCTGGGCCTGGCGCAGGAGCCGAAGCTGCTGCTGCTCGACGAGCCTACGCAGAACCTGGACATCGGCCGGCAGGTCGAGCTGCTGGAGCTGCTGGATCATCTGCGGCATGAGGGGCTTACGATCTTTGCGTCCATCCATGATCTGCACCTGGTGCAGGGGAACTTTGGGGCAGTGCATCTGTTGTCGCCCGGTGGGGCGCTGGTCAGCGGCCGACCGGAAGAGGTGATGACGCCGGTGCGGCTGGCGGAGGCGTTTCGATGCCCTCCGGGGCGGCATCCGCTGCTGGTGGAGTGACGCGCCGCACCTCCACCAGGGTTGAGTAGAAGGTTGGACCGCCTCCCATGTCAGTCAGGCGCTCGGAGGTGAGGGCGTTGACGTTGGCGTGGCGTCCGGAGAGGTCGCCGGGCAGCTTCGACCAGTCGAGCCGTGCGGCCACGACGCCGCGCCCTACCTTCGCGTTGAGGCTGGCCCGCAGCGTGATCGAGCCACGTCCGTTGAAGACTTCGACCTCGTCGTTGTGTGCTAGGCCGCGCGCTTGCGCGTCTTCTCCGTGCATTTCTAGAGTTCCGGCGGTGGCGGACTCCATGCGCTGGTGCGCGGGCTGGTTGGAGAAGGTGGAGTTCATGAAGTGGTCGGCCTTGCGGGGTAGAAACTCGAGCGGATAGGGGCCATCGGCGTGGGCTCGCGATTCCTCGGGTGCGACGAAGCAGGGTACGGGGAGCAGCTCGGCTTTGCCGCTTGCGTTGGCGAACCACTTCGGGGTTGAAAACGGCAGCATCTGTCCGTCGGCAGCGGTTGGGAGCGCAAGCGGCAGATGCCCTTCGCGCTCCAGCCGCTCGCGGGTGATGTCGGCGAGCCATGGGTGGTCGGTGGCGAGCGCCGCGTCGATCAGGTCGTCGTCGCTCGCTCGGAAGCAGGCTTCGTCGAAGCCCATGGCCAGGGCGAGATTGCGGAAGAGCTCCGTGTTGCTGCGGGCTTCGCCGAGCGGCACGATGGCCTGCTGACTAAGCTGCGCGAAGAAGTGCCCGTAGGCGCCCTGCATGTCTTTGGTCTCGAGAAAGGTGGGCGCGGGGAGCAGCAGGTCGGCGTAGTCGGCGGTGTCGGTGAAGAACTGCTCGTGGACCACGGTGAAGAGGTCCGCGCGCTGAAAACCGGCGAGCACGGCGTTCTGGTTGGGGGCGATGGCGGCTGGGTTCGAGTTGTAGACGAACAGGGCCTTGACCGGAGGGCCGTTTGTGTCCGCTGGGTCTGTGCCGAGTTCGGTGAGGGCGTGGCCGAGCAGGCTCATGTTAACGACTCTGGACGGCCTTCCGAGTGGGCTTTCGAGCATGAGTTCGGGCATCTGCAGCGCCTTGGCGTTGAAGGGGAAGGCTCCGCTGGTCGAGAGCTGCAGGCCTCCGCCGCGCCGCTTCCAGGAGCCCGTGATGAGCGGCAGCATCGCGATCGCGCGGACCGCCGTGCCTCCGTTTTCGGACCGTTGCACGCCGTAGTTGAGGCGGATGACGGCAGGGCGGCTGGAGCGGGCAGCATGTCCGTAGGCTCGCGCGAGGCGCAGGATGGTTTCCGCGTCGATCCCCGTTCTTGCAGCCGCTCGCTCCGGGCTGTGCTCTGGCCGCAGGGCGTGGGCGCATAGCTCGTCGGCGCCATGGGTGCAGGCGCGCAGATACTCCCAATCCGCCAGGTCTTCGCGGAAGAGCACATGCATGATGGCCAAGGCCAGCAGCCCGTCGGTGCCGGGATGAATGGCGAGGTGCTCGTCTGCGAGGGCGGCTGTGCGGGTGCGGTAGGGGTCGATGACGATCAGCCGCGCGCCCTTTCTGCGAGCCTCTTCGATGAACGGCCACAGATGAATGTTGTTGCCGTGAATGTTTGCGCCCCAGGCGACGATCAGGCCGGCGTGGGCGAAGTCCTGCGGCGGTGTGCCCAGCTTGACGCCGTAGACGCCGGCGAGCGCTGCTCCTCCGGCCGAGGCGCAGATGGTGCGATCGAGTTGCGAGGCACCCAGCCGGTGAAAGAAGCGGCGATCCATGGAGCCGTAGCCGAGCTGGCCGATGGTGCCGGCGTAGCTGTAGGGCAGGATTGATTCCGGTCCATGCTGGCGGGCGATCGACGCCAGTCGCGCTGCGATCTCGTCCAGAGCCTGGTTCCAGGAGATGCGTTCGAAGGCCTCGGCTTCGCGACCATGCGCGAGCGGACCCTTCGCAACGCCTGCGCGCCGCCGCATTGGGTAGAGCAGCCGGTCGGACGCGTAGACGCGATCGAGGAATTTGGTTACCTTGCCGCACAGGAAACCGCGCGTGACCGGGTGGGTGGGATCGCCCTGCAGCTTGACTGCACGCTCTGCGCCATTGGCTGCTGTTTCGACCGTGACCAGGACTCCGCACGAGTCGGGGCAGTCGAGCGAGCAGGTGGCGTGCACGGTGCGGGTCTGGTTCATACATCATTCTATCGGCGGATTTGGCGGTATCTTTAGCTCTTTTACGGCCGATCTTCGCATCGGCATCCGAACCGTCTTCGTTTTCGTTCCTTCAGCATCAGAGGAACTGAATGCGAAGCTGCGGCCGGTCCTGTCGCTTCACAGAAGATTTGGGAAGGTAGGGTGGATCGATGATGCTGCGCAGAGTTTCTCTTTGGTTGGTCTTGGCGGCTGGTTTGGGAGTGTTGCCGGCGGGGTTGATGTCTCAGACCTCGGATAAGACTCCCGCTCAGAATGCGGATAAGACCCCGGCTCAGACACCGGATAAGAATCCGGACAAGGGTCCGGATCAGTTGCGTACGCTTTCGCGCGAGGAGCTGGATGCGGTAAAGGTGCTGACGGCGCAGGAGCGCGACTGGAATCGCGGCGATCTGGACGGCTACGCGAAGGGGTATAAGAACTCGGCCGATACTCTTTTTGTGGGGCGACAGATTAGCCGCGGCTACCGGCAAATGCTGCTCGATTACCACAGTAACTATCCGACGCGCGAGGCGATGGGGACGCTGTCTTTTTCCGAGCTTGAGCCGCATGTGTTGGATGATCGCTTCGTGGTCGTGCTGGGCAAGTACCACCTGGACCGCAGTAAAAAGGTAGGTGGACCGGCCGATGGGGTGTTCTCGCTGGTGATGGAGAAGACGGAGAAGGGGTGGAAGATCATCGTCGATCACACGACGTAAAAGGTCCTGGCACCGGCTGCACCCACAGGGGAGATGCTTAGGCCAGATACACTGCGTGGATGCTGGGTTTGGGATTGCGTGCGTTGCTTGTGCTTTCTTGGGTGGCTTTGCCTGCGGCCGGGCAGACGCCGTTTTGCGACCAGCTTCGCGCGCTGACGACGGGTACGGACGTGGGGAGCGCACATTGGGGCGTGATGGTGACGACGCTCGACGGCGTGCAGCTTTGCGGGATTCACGAGACGCAGCTGTTTCGGCCGGCTTCGAATAACAAGCTGTTTACCGGGGGCGCGGCGCTAGCGCTGCTGGGCGCGGAGAAGCGTTTCGAGACGCGGGTGGAGGCCGTAGGCGAGATGTCCGGCGGCGTGCTGCACGGATCGCTTGAGCTGGTCGGCGGAGGCGACGCCAACTTCGGTGCGCGGGATCTACCGTATCTTGCTCCGGCGCAGAGGCCCAAGAACCCGCAGCCGGAGCCTGCGAAGATTGCCGATGTGGAGCAACTCGCGGGCCAGGTGGTGGCTGCCGGGGTGCGACGGATCGACGGTGATGTAGTGGGCAACGACGGCTACTTCGCGTGGGAGCCCTATGCTCCGGACTGGGCGGCCGACGATTTGCTGTGGGGGTACGGTGCGCCGGTCTCCGCCTTGACCGTGCATGACAACGAGGTGGTTTATAGCGTGAGTCCCGGAGCCACGCCGGGCGGCAGGGTACTTGTCTCTGCGATTCCGGATCTGCCGTATTACACGCTGAACGCCAACGTGTCTGTGGGGAGCTTCGACGGCGGGTGCGACGATCGGCTGGGGTATCAGCGTGTTGCCGGATCAAAGGTGCTGCAGGTGTTCGGCGACAGGAAGCCCGAGGCGCAGCCCTGCCGACAGGCGATCGCGATCGAGGACCCGGCGGAGTACGCGGCGCTTGCGTTGAAGCAGGCGCTTGAACGGCGCGGGGTGACGATCGGCGGTGTGGCGAAGGCGAGGCACGCGGAGCTGCACAGGCTCGGGCCTGTGATCCGCGAGGAACCTGCGGTGACTTTTATGCTGGGTCGCGGCGTACTGAACGGGCCGTATCGGGCAAACCGAAGCGCTTTCGAGTGTCAGGCGCAGAGCGTCGCGATGGTTCCCCCGGAGGCTCCGCGGACGGTTCTCGGCGTCCATCGTTCTCCCCGCCTGGCGGACGATATGATGTATACGCTGAAAGTTTCGCAGAACCTGCACGCCGAGGTGCTGCTTCGCAATCTTGGCGCGACGTTTGCTTGCGAGCATACGCAGAGCGCCGGCGTCGCGGTGGTGAAGGAGTACATGCTGCACGCCGGGCTCGACCCGAAAGACTTTAAGCTTTATGACGGCTCCGGACTGAGCGGGCATGATCTGGTGACGCCGCGCGCTCTGGCCAGGTTTTTGGTTTATGCCGCCGCGCAGCCCTGGTTTGCGGATTACAAAGCGGCGCTTCCAGAGGCGGGGGTGGACGGCTCGCTGGGCGGGAGGTTTGCGGCGGCCGACTCTCCGCTGAAAGGTAGAATCTTCGCGAAGACCGGAACGCTGAGCGAGACGCGCGCGCTCTCCGGGTACGTGGTCGCGGATAGCGGACAGATGCTCGTCTTTTCTATTCTGGTCGACGATCATCTGCCTGGGACGCCTGCCGACCGTGCGGCGATGGACCGGATTGTTGAGCTGATCGCAGCCGCGAACTGAGGTTGGGGCGAGTGGGGGTGGGGTGCGAGAATAGAGAAATGAGGGGTTTTTCGTTTTTCGCTGTTGGCGTATTCGCCCTGGCAGGCTGCAGCGCCACGCCGCATCCGAAGCCGCTGGCCGAGCTTAGCCCGGACGAGGCTCGCGGCCATGTGGTGTACGCGACGAACTGCGCGGTGTGCCACTATGATCGCCGGACCGGGGCGCTGCGTGGTCCGTCGCTGTCCGGTATCTTCAAGAAGCCGGCTTTGCCGAGCGGAGCCGCCGCTACCGACGAGCGCGTCTCTGCGACGGTGCTGCATGGCCGCGGGAACATGCCTGCGATGGCCAACCGGGTGGACGACGCCGACCTGGGTTCGCTGCTTGCTTACCTGCATACGCTATGAGTGACCCTCGCCAGACCGAGAATCGTGAGCTTGGGAACCGCGAGCTTGGGAAGAGCGAGCCGGATGGTCGTGAGCCCGAACGTCGGCGGCTTGATCCGCAGCCGAACCCGGCGCTGCGAGGCAAGATGCTGCCCGGCATTGCGGGGATTGCGCTGTTCCTGCTGTTCTTTACTCTGCTGAACGTCTTTGCTGTGCTGACCGGACGTTTTGGTGTGGGCGCGGGCAAATACACGCTGCTTGCGCTCTCTACGCTGCTGTGCGTGGGACTCTTTGGGCTGTTGAAGATGCGGCGGTGGGGTTTTGCGATTGTGCTGGCGGGTTGCCTGCTGCTGAGCGCGGGCTACTTTTATATTTTCCGTCTCTCGCATGCGATGCCGCCGCTGCTGCAGGGCTGCTTTATGCTGCTGTTCTTTCTTTACCTGGTGCGGCCAGAGGTGCGGGACCGCATGCTCTAGTAGGGCAGGGATTGCGGCTCGGCTTCGTTGGATGCGATTTGAGCTGAGAGACGAGCGACTGGCGGAGCTTCGCGGGACGGTACTGCTTGCTCAAGAGCTACACCGTTTGTCTACAGGTTAAGGATCTCGTTGTAGATACTGTTTAGTTCCCGCATGTGATTGCGTGTGAGCCGAATCTCTGTCTCGAGTTCAAACGATGGACCCGCGGTGCCGCCATCCAACTGATGGAAGGCTGCCGCTGAAGCGGCCGTCTTGTAGCGTTGCCAGAGCTGCTCGAGCCGGGTGAATTCAGCGCCGTCCTGTTCGGGTGTTTGCTCCACGCCGGCTATCCCCGTAACGGGCTTCGAAGGGCTGTCGGAATAGCGCAGGACAAGGATCGCTCGCAGGGCATCCGTGTAGCTTTTTAGATTGTCGGCCGCGATCGCCGCTGCCTTCCCGAAGCAGTCATTGAACTCCTGCGTGTTCTGGGCACCGGGACACTGGTCGGCCTGTTCGCGTGCCATCTGCGCGTCAAAGGCCTGTTTGGCTTGAGAGCGAAGCTGCTGCCGCCGAGCTTCAACCACGCGATCCTGTTGCTGCTGCGGTGTAAGAGGGCTATTCGATTGAGAGAACCCTGGGTTCGCCAGCAAAGGTGCGATCAGAAGTAAGGTGGAGAGAATACGGTGTCTGCGCATGGGCGCCTCCCGCTGACTAGAGTATCCCTGTTGCTTGAAGATGCATCTGGGGTGACCGTCCGGGTAGAATGGTGGCCATGGCGTCCGCAGCGCAGATATCCGCTCCGACCTCCGAGCTTGTGCAGATCAAGCTGGGGCCGAATCTACCGGTGCGCAAGCCTGCGTGGCTGAAAGCCAAGGCTCCGGGCGGCGAGACGTTCCATGCGCTTAAGAAGCTGGCGCGCGATCTGCATTTGCACACGGTGTGCGAGAGCGCGCAATGTCCGAATATCGGCGAGTGCTGGAACCAGAAGGCTGCCACCTTCATGATGCTGGGCAACTTGTGTACGCGGCGCTGCGGGTTTTGCGCGGTGCCCAAGGGGCGGCCGAAGCCGATTGATTTTGATGAGCCTCGCCGCGTGGCGTATGCGGTTGCGCAGTTGGGGCTGGCGCACGCGGTGGTGACCAGTGTCAATCGGGATGACGATAACCTGGGCGCGGCGCGGGCGTTTGCGGAGGTGGTGCGCGAGATTCGCTTGCAGGCCGCGGGATGCCGGATCGAGATTTTGACGCCGGATTTTCAAGGAAACGAGACGGCGCTGCGCAGGGTGATTGCCGCGCAACCCGAGATCCTGAACCACAATATTGAGACCGTGCCGCGGCTGTATCGCGTGGCGAAATCGGGTGGCCGGTATCTGCGCTCGCTGCGCTTTCTTGAGCAGGCGAAAGAGATAGCGGCTGAGCTTGGGCTGCGCCAGGTGACCAAGACGGGGATCATCGTGGGGCTGGGGGAAGAGATGCATGAGCTGTTGGCGGTGTTCCGGGACCTGGCCGCGCGCGGTGTGGACATTCTGACGATCGGGCAGTATCTGCGGCCGTCGAAGGACCACCTGGTGATGAGCCGTTTTTATACTCCGGACGAGTTTGCTTTCCTGAAGCATGAGGCGCTTGCGCTGGGCTTCCGCCATGTTGAGGCCGGCCCGCTGGTTCGTTCGAGCTATCATGCGCAGGAGCAGGCTGAGTCGACGGGGCTGGCCTAGCCTGTGGCCGTCCCGAGTGAAGTTCAGCGTGTGCAGGCTGCGATCGACCATAACAATCGCAAGGAGCTGGAGTGGAGCCTGTGGTATGCCCGCATGCGGCAGCGTGTGCCCTCCGCCCGGCCCGCGGACGTGAAGTACTGGAGTGCGGTGGAGGCTCAGGTGGACGAGATTCTTTCGCCTACGCCTGAGAAGACGGTCTATCCGACCCGGAAGAAGAAGGCTGGCCGCGGTTTGGGTGCGGGGCCGCTTGCTGGTGCGTCTGTGGATCGAGGGCCTGAGGAGTGATTTGTGTTGGGGGAGATGTGCTCGAGTTCGGGCCGGCAGCGAGGCTGCTTATCTCCCTCGAAAGCTATGAATCAGCCGGCGGTCTTTCTTGGATGGTTTGCCCTGGGGCAGGGGATCGTTGGCTAGCATGACTTTGCGCGCTTCGGCGACTTTGGCGCGCAGCTCGCGGCTTTCGTCGGTTTCGCGGTAGAGGGTTTGCGCGATGGTGGCGGCGCCGCGCTGGTCGGAGAGTGCCAGCAGCTCGATGGTGTACTCGCCGCCCTCGTTTTTGATGCCCAGCCGATCGCCCAGCTTGAGCACCCGTGAGGGCTTGGCGGTCTGCCCGTTGCAGAGGATGTGCGCTGCATCGCAGGCTGCGGTGGCGAGTACGCGGGTTTTGAAGAAGCGCGCCGCCCAAAGCCACTTGTCGATGCGCACCGATTGCGAGACGAACTCTTCAGAAGAAGCCATAGGTCTATTTTGCTACGGCGCGGGCCAGACGTCTGCCATGGCGCAGGCCAAGCGGGGCTTTCCTCGCCGTGCCGATGAGAGAATAGCCGGATGCTCCGAAAGATCCGCATGCCGCGCGAAGCCGCTACGACCTGCCCCGGCTTTCGTAACGGCAATGGACAGGTGGTGGTGCGCGATACGGGCTGGCCGTCGGGAACGTTTGCCGGCCAGCGTGTGTACCATCTCCGCTGCGGACACTGCGACCATCCGTATGGAGCGAACGGCTGCGACATCCATGCGCGCCTTTGCCCTGCCTGCCAGGGCGGGGTTCCGGGCGAACCGCTGCGAGAAGCGGGGCCAAGCCTCTTCGATTGACCTGGCGCTGCCGGCCGGACGGGCCCGATCGCAACTCCTTTGGGACAATGCGGGTCTAAGCCTGCGGAGCCTGTTTTGGTTCCTGAGGACTTTGGATGAAAGACTGTCGATCTTCTGTTTTGGGCACGCATGTCGTGTCACGGCTTGGCCTGGGTTTATTGCTTGTGGGTGCGTCGGCGTGGGGGCAGGACCCGAGTGCGTATCCGGCTCCTACGCCGGCGCCTGCGCAGGTTCCGGCACAGCCCGGGTACTCGGCGCAGCCGACGTATCCTGCGCAGCCGACGTATCCTGCGCAGCCACAGCCATACCCTGCTCAGTCCGGGTATCCAGCGCAGCCACCGCAGTCCTCTGCGCAGCCGCAGTATCCTGCGCAAACGCCGCAGTATCCGGCACAACAGTATCCTGCACAGCAGCCGCAGTATCCGGCGCAAGCCTACCCTACGCAGGGGCCGCAGTATCCGCCGTCGCCCTACGGTGCTCAGGCGCAGTATCCGGGGCAGGTCTCGGGTGCGTATCCTACGGCGGGTGCGCCGCTGCCTCCGGCCATGGCTCCGCAGCAGCTGGATGGTTTGGTGGCTCGGATCGCGCTTTACCCCGACCCCTTGCTGGCGCAGACTCTGACTGCGGCAACATACTGGAATGAGGTTCCGCAGGCGGCTGCCTGGGCGGATCAGCATAACTACCTGAACGGCGACACGCTTGGGCAGGCGATCGAGGCCGACCAGCTGCCGTATGATCCGAGCGTTTTGGGCTTGATTCCATTTCCTGCCGTGCTCGACCTGATGGCGGGCGATCCGGGCTGGACGCAGCAGCTGGGTCAGGCCGTGCTTGCGCAGCGCGGCGACGTGATGGATGCTGTGCAGCGGGAGCGCGCGCAGGCTCAGCAATACGGCTATCTGCGGCCTAACCAGTATGACAATGTTGCCACCAACGACGGCTCGATCCAGATTCAGCCTGTGACTGCCCGTGCCTACTATGTACCAGTGTATAACCCGCTGGTGGTGTTTGGTCCTCCCAGGCCCGGCTTCTTCGTGGGCAGCGCGATCACGTTTGGCCCGCGCGTGTTTATCGGCGGCCCGTTTCTCTCCTTCGGCTGGTGGGGCAACCCGGGCTTTGCCTGGAGGACGCATGGCATTCTGATCGGCGGCGGAGTCTGGGGCCGAAACTGGGGCAATCGTGGCGAGTTCCAGCATCCGGCGTATGCGCACGGGTGGGCGCGGCCTGTAGGACGAGGGATTGAACGGCACGACACGGCGCGCCGCGGGCGGTAGGGGATGAAGCAGCGCGGGACTTGTACTACGAGTTAACTAGTCCCGCGCTGTGACTACTTGCTGGGTTTGATTAAAGTGTGCTCAGGTTTGGTAGAGAGCGTAGGGCTCGTCCACAATGCCGTGGCGATCGACGGCGGCGTCTTCACTCGACAGCGCCAGACGGCGATGCCAAACTAGGTGCAGGAACGGGAAACGCGCGATGACTTGCTGGTACGCCGGATTGGCGTAGAGCAAAAAAGCTGGATGACTGGACCCGGCGCGTGCCTGCTGCAGGTTGCGCAGAACCTTTTTGAGCACCGGCGGCAGGAATGGGTGATAGAGGAAGATGACCAGCGGCTGATTGGGGAAGGCGAAGGTGGCAGCGTCGCCTTGTTGGACCAGGATGCGCGGGTCGCGGGCGGTGTTGGTTTGGGCGATCGAGGCCAGTTGCGGCGCGATCTCGATCCCCACGAGGCGGTGAAAGGGGAGTTCGGCGGCCACCAGTAAAGCGCGGCCTTTGCCGCATCCCAGGTCGACAAAGGTGTAGGTGTCGGT
>CAXUNR010000045.1:0-30321 GCA_964252655.1 uncultured Acidobacteriaceae bacterium | reverse complement strand
TCAGATTACGAGAGAACTCCAAATTCAACTGGTAGAGATTTCTGCGGGCAGGTCAGGCCCAGAGTCCGACCTGCTTTGTCGGCGTGTGAACCGCCGTAGCCCATGCTCAACAGCAAATTTACGATCAGCCGCTCAAAGAATTCGGGAGGCGCGTTGCGTACGCGGTCCAAGAGATCTTGCCCCAGAGCGCTATCTATTTGCTGGTGAGCGGCACGCATAATCTCGTCAGGAGTCTGCTTCAAATCTTCCACATCCGAAGCGGGTACGACGACAGCACCGGCAGTGTCTTCGCTTGATCGATCCCTGAACTGCCGAAAACCTTCGAACTGTTCGAGGAAGCGGTTATCTATTCCAGCAGGATTCTGTTGCAGAACGGATTGACCAAGGGACGTGGTGATGAAGTGACCCCGACGAGTGAGTTCGACAAGCTGGGCTTTGCTCAAGTACGACTTTGCCCAGTGAACCCGGTTGCTGAAAACAGTCTGCTTACCAGAGGGCAGCAGTTGAGTCCTCTCGTCTTCGGTCAGCCTCAACTCATCAGCCAAGCTCTCCACCACAGCGCCAATACGCACTTCGCCGTGAGCGGATGTCTTGAGAACGGGAAGCATTAAGGATTGGTAATCAGGAATTGACATAGGGATTGTGTTTAGCGACCGTACTCAACTTTACCGGCTATAAGCGTTCACAGCACAATCGGTCTTACAGCGGCAGCGCCCCGCTCTCGCTAGCTACCGCAGCTTTTCTCATGAGTTCCGGCCCGTTGTTCCTTACGTTCCCGACGGAGGGATGGGCTTCGAACATCTCCATTTCGTCTGAGGGCAGTGGCCGCAGCAGATCGAGCGGGAGTTGTTCGGTTTCTTCCCTGTCGAGCCACCGGTCGAAGTCTCTGGGGTGGAGGATGCAGGGCATTCTCGGGTGAACGGTCGCCATCAGCTCGTTGGCTTCGGTGGTAGCGAGGCGAAGGACTGGAGCCAGTTCCCTTCCCGGTCCTTCCATGCGTCCCAGAGGCCGGCAAAGGCGATGGGCTGGCCGTTGGTGAGTTCGAAGCTGTAGGGCGTCTTTAGCGGAGCCGAGACTTTCGACCACTCATAGAAGCTATCGGCAGGGATAATGCAGCGGCGTTTCTTGATGGGCTCGCGCCAGGTGGGAGCTTTGGTGATGGATTCGGAGCGGGCGTGGATGGTGGACAGGCCCTTGATGTCGGAGAGTTGCTTGGTGAAGAACGGGACCAGTCCCCATCGTGCGAGGACGTTTAGCGTTCGCCCGATTCCCTGCTTTGCCGGACGATGGCCTGGAAGGTGGTGGGTGCGACGTTATAGTCCTCACCAGGCAAAGGCAGCTCTGCGGGTACGGGCGTGGCGTGGAAGTTCACTGCCGGGGACCAGCAAAACCATCTTCGGTCTGGGGACTTCGCCACGGTCGAGCGGATCGGCGACGACAACTCCATCTCGGCCCGCCTCGACAGCGGTAGAGCAGTCGAGCTGAACCGGGAGAAGGCCCGCCACATAGACCACGGCTATACGGTCGAGAGCGCCCAGCATCTTTCGGCCGACCGCATTTTCCTGACCGGCGAGAGCAACCGGCTCGCCGAGCAGCAAGCTGCCCTTACCAAGCTCAACCCGCATACGCGGGAGATCGCAATCTACACGTCCGATGGCACAAACCCCTTGCAGCAGGCTCCCGACCTAGCTAAAGGAGTGGAGTTCAGCCAGGTGGAGCCTTCCATTGATCTCAGCAGCATTTCGGAGCCGATTCTTCCTGAATTGACCTTGAAGGTTTCGGCCTCGGAGTCTAAACACCCAAGCGGACTCCGAAGGCTCGAGAAGGAAGTCGAGCCTGAGATTCTCCCTACATATCTTGCCCTCGCTGCTGCTCTCACAAGCCTTTTGGCGTGCAGAGGCATTAGCCCGCGCGCAGACCTCAAAGCGGGATAATTGTCCAGCTTGCCGTATCCAGGCGAATCTACCTGTAGCCAATTGGCTAGCGATGGAGCAATGCCACAGGGCTTATTTTCTTAAGGTAATGAAGCAGGGGAGCCTCGATAACTGCGTACACGATCAGACCGGAACCAACTCCACATAACACAAGTACACAAAGCCACACAGATGCTGGTACGGCATGTCGTCCAAAGAACCTAAATGCTCCGTGCGCTATTGCAGATAAGATGATGTAGTGTGTCAAATAAATCGAATAGGACGCGTCACCGATACGCACAAGTAAACTAGGAATATTAAGAAGTCTTTTGCGCTCCAAGTCCAAAGCTCCGAAGAAGCTACAAGCAGCGGCAACTCCAGAAAGAAGATTGATTGAGATTCGCTTTTGCGGCAAGTGCCCAGCTACTATCACTGCTGAGAACAGAACTAGTATGCCAACCCCGAGAACAGCTTGAGCGGGAAAGCGAACTTTCTGCTGAGAGAGCCAAGCTACTGCCATGCCCATGCCAAAAAGCAGGTAGTTCGGGGAGAATAAGACACCTGCGTAGATATTTGACGTCTGTAGTAATAGCAGAGAGGCCACGAACCATATAAGTAGTAAGGCTCCTCCAAGAAACCGCTTGTAAAGGAGCACAGCAAATAGGAGATAGAATGATACTTCGTCAAAAAGTGACCACGCGACTACCATGTTAGTTTCTACTGAATGGACGTGGACTAACAGCAAGCCCGACAAGAGCACCCACGGACTTGTTTGATATGTATACTCGATGTTTGGTTGCAGAAGCTGCTTTCCTGCAGTTATAACGAATGCAATCCAGTAAAGAGGGTATATTCTGATGAAACGCTTCCATAGAAAAACGATAGGTGTTGTGCCGCCAGTATCTTTCATGTAGGAGTGAAAGATTACAATTCCACTCAGAACAAAGAAGCATTGGACGCCCAGCGCTGTGCCACGAAGCCACAGATACCATTCGTATTGATGCCAAAGCTTCAGATCAGCGCCCACAAAGCTAGAGGCGTGGCAGATGACCACCATAATTGCTGCGATCGCTCGTCCGGCCTGAATCACCCTTGAGCGCCCATGCCCTCTTGTTTCAAGCGATCCATAACTCATGGTCACCCTTGCCCTTGAGAAGTATAGCGCGTGACCAATTCATGTCATCAAGCGATGACAAAACAATGACATTCTAATACATAAAACTTTTAGTTGGCCGGCTATCTTGTGCGGGATCGCGAAAGCTCATTGTGTTCAGTTTGCGGCGTCATCTGCACTGCAAACTGTTTAACGCCCATGGATCACCAAGCCTCTTTCGGAGATTACTATATGCAAGTAAGAAACCTCATCATTGCGACGGGCGCACTACTTGTGGCAGTAAGCACGAACGCTCAGAGTACAGTAACGACAAATGGTGGAACTGCAGGTACCGTCCCACTCTTCAGTGGAGCGTCTTCAGTAGGAAATTCGTTCCTTTCTCAAGGTTCATTTCCAGTTAATAATTCATCAATAACTACCCCGACCGTCGCAGTGTCAAGCAGGCTCTTTCTCACAACTCCTGGAAGTATTCTCTCGCTGAGGGGATTGGTAAATACAAGCTGGACCTATGATCTTCGAGATGATCAAGTGAGCGCCCTGACCATTCAAAGTGAGGCGCCCAGCTCGGTTCCGTTCGCGATAGATTCTGCGGGAGATATAGGCGTCGGTATAGTTTCCCCTGGAAGCGACCTGACTGGCCTCCAGTCTGCGCCGCCTAGTGGAACGACGATCTTGGAAGTTAACGGTGACATTGCGTTAACACAGGGGAAGGGCGGACAAATGTACTTTTCCGATGGAAGTGTTCAGACCACCGCCTGGAATGGTGTACTTACAGGTGGAGACTATGCTGAGTCGGTCAACATAACTGGTCACCGCAAAGAGTAGGAACCCGGAGATGTCATCGTCATAGACTCTACATCCGAGGGAAGGTTTGTGAAGTCATCCCTGCCTTACTCTACCAGCGTTACTGGCATTTACTCTACCAAGCCTGGGCTTGTAGGCCGGCGTCAGCTAACCGGCCGGGAGCATATGACGGAAGAAGTGCCTATGGCCATGACCGGCATCGTGCCTACCAAGGTGACTTGCGAGAATGGGCCGATCAGGCCTGGTGACTTGCTTGTCACGTCTTCAAAAGCTGGCTATGCCATGAAGGGAGCTGATCGTACCCAAATGCTCGGAGCGGTAATCGGTAAAGCTATCGGTCACCTCGACTCAGGCACAGGCATTATTGAAGTTGTGGTTACGCTCCAATAAGAAATAGCATAGGTGTCTTCCAGTCTGACAGTCAGCTTCTAAGGAGCGCAGAACCATGAAGCGAATTGTTGTATTCTGTCTCATCGGTGTAGCCACTCTTGATGCCTGGGGCGCTATGAGTAACCTGCAACAGCCCGCCAAAGCCTTTTCCGCCGTGGTCTGGAAGACGACAACGTTGCACTCCCCCGCCGGAAAGACGACCACGTTTATGCAGCGCACCGTGTACATCCGAGATGCATCCGGTACGTTGCGAGCGCCAGCGTGAAGGGATTGAACTGGCAAAGAAAGCTGGCGTGTATACCGGTCGGCGCAGAGTCCAGACGACAGAGCAGGCCGCCGCACTTAGTCGCCGTCTTATAGCCGGCGAAGGGAAGTCGGCTTTAGCACGCGAGTTCGGAGTCGATCGGCGCACCATCTATCGTTACGAGGCGAGAGCAGCGAACACAGCGCCTAACAGGAGAGGTAAACGGTATTATTAGATTCTCTGCGCTTCAAATTAAACGCTCATAGCGTCGCTATCGACCGCTCCGGTTGCTCGCAATTGACCATTGCTCTTCACGCACGCATCCAGGGCCACAGTCACAAGATCTTCTGCAGATTCGCTGCTTGCTCTGGGGCTAGAAGTAACTTCAAACGAGGAATGCCGATCACCTCTGTTGCGGTTGAGTCTCCAACTTCGCCAAATACTATCGCAATGTCGAAGGGAGTCATTCCAACACCCATCAAATTTGCATAAACGGTTGGATAGTCCTGCTCCTTCCATTTCATCTCTTTGCCATTCGGCATTTTATGTAGGGGCATCTACGCAACCTCTTTCATGGAAACGGAATGTAGTGTCTGATACACGCCGGTAAATGCGGGTGTTTCCATGGATTGAGTGATTGTCGCGGGCGGCACAATGCTCACCGCGCCATTACTTGAGGTGGAATACGGCATTCGTAGTTAGGCAACTCAGACTCGAAATGGCTACGCTCCTCTTCGTTGTCAAAGCTGGGTACTGCAAGAGCTTCTGGTCGCAGCCCCTCATCAGTATGCGGCGTACCGCTTAGCCAATTGATGTATTGGCTGAAAGGAACGAAGCGCACGACCAGAGCTACATCTAGAGCCTCGGCGACTCTCTTCAGGGAAGAGATTGTGTGCTTCCCGTAATCCGGAGACTCCAGCCGAGAGATGTTATTTGGTTCATGCCAGCGTCTCGTGCAAGGTCTCCTTGCGTCTTCTGCTGGGCAACCCTCGTGGCCCTAATCTGGCTTGCTACGCCCTTGTCCAAATTCGAGGACACGAGCTTTGTTCGGGCTTCCTTGCTGCGCCGGATTCGGCTTAGAAGCCCCTCTCTCGAAAGCAAACTCATGTGTTGGTCCCTTCCCAGATCTCAGTAGTGCGAGTCGCGATTGCGCCAGGTCTTGTCCAGCCTTGTCATAGCCGGTCTTTTTAGCTTCGATGGCGTTCAATATCATGAAGCGAACTCTGATCTTTTCGTCGAAAACGCCGTACAACCTGATGGTGTGATTCGTCCCGCTCGACTTGCAGCGAATCTCTGCCAGAGGCATGACGACCTTGTCGGACTCGGGGCGCTTCCATTCGGTGACAGGCATGGAGGCGAGATGGTTGACGGTATCAGAAATTTCATCCTGATCAGCTTCACAGAGAGAGTCATACCACTCCTGCACCAATTTGCTACCCCGTTCACTTATGTAGCCAGCGAACGTCGTGGGTGGTGGAGAACTCGCAGTGTATCAAAGTTGAGATTTGTGGTAATCTAGACAAAATACATCTCAAATTTGAGATGAAATGTGGAGGGTGTCTCGCGAACACTAAGAGACAGTTCAACACTTGCTGATCCAAGTCTCGCTCGTCTACATCAACACGTTCATGATTCAACAGGTGCTGGCCGAACCTCCTGAAACGGTCGTCTCAACACGGACGACCGGCGAGGCATCACGCCCATGATCCACAGCCACATCAATCCCTATGGCAGCTTCCGGCTCGACCTCACCGCCCGATTACCTCTCGACCCGCCGCATTTCGGCCCACAATCGGTCGGAGCCCAACTCCTGCTCGGTTACGATCAAATGACTGGGTGACAGATTGCCCCTCGTGACAGCAATGTTGGGTCTACCCCAGGTACCCGCACAGAAGATGAGCAAGACCCAGGTGATCCGGTACATGGCCGAAAGGACTGAGCTTCCGGTCGGGCAGTGTGCCGCCTTTCTTGCAGGACTCGTTGAACTAGCCATCCTGCAGACCCGAAAGAATGGCGAGTTCACGATCCCGGGCTTGGGCAAGCTCGTGAAGGCGCAGCGTGCGGCCCGTATTGGCCGCAACCCGGCCACGGGCGAGACGATCAAGATCAAGGCCAAGACGACCGTGAAGTTCAGGCTTGCGAAATCGGCCAAGGACGCCGTGGTCCCACCCAGGCCCTAGTGGTAGTATCGGACGTAAGTTATTCATACAAATGGCTTAAGTCCGATAACGCATGTTCTATCACTTTTGTTTGTAGCTGCCAAGTAGAAATGTCGCCTCTCTGCCAAGTTGAACTGCCCGGCTCGTCTTCCAAGCCTGGGGTTTGGGAGGCACGAGTTGGCCGGGTAATGATGAGCGAGTGATCTGAAGCGGATCGGAAGTTCTGAGTGAAGTGTTAGCTGGTCGTCGCACGATCGCTACGTGAACGGCCGTTCTGGCCAATCACAACCTTCTTGCTGTGAGCCGCAAGCGCACAGCGCCATCATCCCTACTCAAGACGCTCTCGAGATATGCTTCATTAAACCAAGCGCGTCGATCCACGACCGATACAAGCAGAACCTACTCACAGCAGATCGTCTAGTCGCATTGGAAGGGAGCAAAGACGCCGTCCTGTCGCATGGTAAATTGCGTTCGAGATGGCGGGAGCAACGCCCACGACACCGATCTCCCCCATGCCTTTGGCTCCAAGCGGATGCGCGCGGGTATCGTCCTCCTCGAGCAGGATCACCTCAAGACCGGCGACATCGGCATTAACAGGTACGAGTGCCTCCCCCAGGTTTGGGTTCATCCAAAGACCGCTTCTTGTGTCGATGGAACTCTCCTCCATGAGAGCCTGCCCAAGACCCCAGACCATGCCTCCGAGCAGCTGACTTCGAACCATGAGAGGATTGATCGCTCGACCACCCGCAAAGGCACCGACCAGCCGGTCCACGTGGATGTGCATGGTGTCCGGGTCAATGCTTACCTTCGCAAACTGCGCACCGAACGCGTAACGAGCGTATTTGCTGCGCCCGAAATCACGCCCGGTAATTGCTTCTTGCGTGATTGGGGCTGTAAGACGGCGTAGCGCGTTAATGACGGACTCGCTCCTACCCGCAGCACCCACGATCTCGGAACCGTTGATTCTCAGATCGCGCACGTGTTGTTGGTACAACGGTGACGATTCGTCCTTTACAACTCTCTGGTAAAGATCCTGAAGAGCCATATCTGCTGCTTCGACAATTGCGGCTCCATTTGAGAGGGCTCCCAGTGACCCGAAGGCCGGAGAACCGAACGGCAACGATGTATCTCCCCAGTGGAGCCCAACGTTCGCCATGGGGAGTCCCAGCCGCTCCGCCGCAATCTGGGTCATGCTGGTGATGGTGCCTTGCCCAATCTCGTGCGTTGCAATATGCACCTCTGCTCGCCCGTTGGGATGGAGCAGCAGACGCGCCACGGCCGGCATTTGTCTCGTCGGGTACATGCTCGTGGCCATGCCGAAGCCTACAATCGACCGGCCCTCGCGCATGCTTCCAACCTCCGGGTTGCGCCTGTGCCAGCCGATGCGCTCTGCTGCCGCGGCATAGCACTGACGCAGGGATTTACTTGACCAGTCATGGCCAGTCTCAGGGTCGGTGTCTGCATAATTGCGAAGCCGGATTTCCAGCGGGTCGACCCCCACTTTCTCGGCTAATGAATCCATTGCTACCTCCAAGGCAAATTGACCGACGGAGGACCCCGGAGCGCGCATCCAGCCTGGCGCGTTAGTGTCGAGCCGAGCCGCTCGTGAGTGAGCCAGTATGTTCTCGCAGGCATACGCCTTGGCTGTGTTCTCGATCGTAGGCTCCACAAAAGAACCGCCGGCCCCCTGCGCCATCGAGGCGTCATGCAGGATAGCTTCCAGCTTTCCATTGACACTCGCGCCCAAACGAAGACGCTGCTGAGTGGCCCCGCGAAAGGGCTGCTGGGTAAAGGTCTGCTCCCTGGTGAGGACGAGCTTGACCGGTCTACCGGTGAACTTCGCCGCCATGGGAGCGAGAAGCAGGTGGATATTCGCTTGCTTGCCCCCAAAGGCCCCGCCAGCCACCGGAGTGACAACACGCACACGACTGTCGAACTGAAAGCCACCAATTACCCCAGCGACCATCCGTGGCAGGCGATCTTTCAGCCCGAACTCGAATGCTTCTCCAAGGATGACAGCGTCTCCATAACAGAATTGGCTGGGCGTATGGACCGTGAGTCCACCTTCCGCATCCCACACTGCAACAATGCCCGCAGGCTCCATCGCGTTGTGATGATGTGGCTGGGTTTCGAACTCCATATCGACTCTGTGTGTCGCCAGCCCGTAGGCATGCTCGGGATGACCGATTTCAACATGCCCCTCCTCACCGCCTCCTACTTTCTTTGCATCGGCCGCTCGGAATAGACCTTGGTCGAGAGTAAAAGCTCGCTCAATGTTCGGCTGCGAATATACAACTTCCACAAGAAGCGCTCCTGTACGCGCATGTTCTAACGTATCCGCGACTACCATGGCGACGCACTGACCCGCGTACGATAGAGTTGCCTGTTGCAGCGGAAGAATGTCGGCAATCTCAGTCCCGCTCACAACGAATACTTTATGTAAACGAGGTGCGTTTTCGTGCGTGATGACGGCACGCACCCCGGGACTCGCAAGTGCGAGTTCAGCCTGAATGCCGATGACGCTGCCGGTTGCCTGAGCACTGGTAACCAGGACAGCTACATCCATTTCACTGCCGATGCGCGCAGCATCGTAATCGCCGACGTAGACTGCTTCCCCACGCACCTTCTGGTGGCCTTCGACACGGCGCGGAGCAAGCCGGAGATTTTCCTGAGTCACTTCACGAGTCGCTTCTATCGTACCCACAGTGACCTTCCTTTAAAGGATGCGTTTACCAACGTGAGATTGTGGTGTAGCTGCAGCTGCCTGCCAGCAGGCTCGAGCAATGGCGCGACGGGCCAGCGCAATCTTGATGTCGTTACCGCCATAGCCGATCGCTCCGTCGATCAACGCCTCTGCGAAGGCCGCGAAGATTTGGTCAGAGGGTTCTTTGTCCCGTAACAGAAGTTCAGCCGATGGGATTCGCCAAGGCTTATGGGCTACACCCCCCAAAGCGACCCGTGCATCTTGGATCAAGCCGGCCTCAAGCTGCATAACGACCGCAACAGAGACGAGAGCAAAGGCATACGACTGCCGATCACGAAGCTTGAGATAAGTAAAGCGTTCGGAAGGACTGCTCCTGGGAAGGTCGATCGCTGTAACGATCTCGCCGCTTTCGAGCGTGTTGTCGAGCCACGGTTTGTTCTCAGGTAGACGATGGTAGTCGGTGAACGGAATGACCCGCTCACCGCCCACACCCGTCACTCTGACCTGCGCGTCCAGTACCGCCAGAGCGACGCACATGTCCGAAGGGTGGGTGGCGATGCAATGCGGGCTTGTGCCGAGAATGCCATTCACCCGATTGACTCCGCCAATGGCTCCGCAACCGGACCCAGGCTCTCGCTTGTTGCACGGGGTGATCGGGTTGTAGAAGTAATAGCAGCGGGTGCGTTGGTTGAGGTTTCCTCCGTTCGTCGCTACATTGCGAAGCTGAGGACTTGCCCCCGCTAAAATGGCACTGGAGAGAATCGGATAACGCGATCGAACGCGAGAGTCGTTGGCCGTGTCCGCGTTCGACACCAGAGCTCCCAGCCTGAGCCCGCCATTAGGCAGGTCTTCAATCGTTCTAAGCGACAGGCGATTGATATCGACCAGATTTGCGGGACGTTCCACGTCATACTTCATTAGGTCAACGAGATTGGTTCCGCCGGCGATGAACGAGGTCGCTGGAGTCGCCGTAACCTTGGCAATGGCATCGGGTATATCCTCAGCACGAGCAAAGGTAAAAGCTCTCATGATGCCTCCTTCCGACCTGCCACCTCAAGAATGGCTTCGGTGATGTTTGGGTACGCTCCACAACGGCAGATATTTCCACTCATCCACTCACGTATTTCTTCCCGTGTCGTTCCATGACCTTCATTGAGCAAGCCTTGCGCCGAGCAGATCTGACCGGGTGTACAGTAGCCACATTGGTAGGCGTCATGTTCATAAAAGGCCTGCTGCAACGGATGCAAGGCATCGCCCGTCGCAAGACCTTCAATCGTCTGAACCGACACGCCATCCTGCAGAACAGCGAGCGTAAGGCAACTATTGACACGCTTTCCGTCGATTAGCACAGTGCAGGCTCCACATTGTCCGTGGTCGCAGCCTTTCTTGGTACCGCTAAGCCCAAGCTCTTCGCGAAGAAGATCGAGAAGTGTGAGCCGCGGTTCGATAGCCAGGTCCCGCTTCTGCCCATTGATTGAAAGACTGATTCTGATTAGATCCACATCCATGCTTAGTGACACTCTGCACTGCCTTTTCTGACATGGAGCGCCTCATGAAGGCGCTCCATGCTGTTTTTCATCGGAAGTTCAGTCGTTTAGCTTCAACAAGCGCTTCGCATTCCCTGTCGCGATCTTTTCGAGAGTGCCCTGTGGGAGATCGATACCGTCCAACCAATCTCCAGCCTCTTTACTCGATTCGAACGGATAATCGACAGAGAAGAGGATGCGGTCTTCGCCGATCGTATCCAGAGCACAACGAAGCGGTGCGGTATCGAAAAGACCAGACGTGGTGATAGAGACGTTATTCCGAAGATATGCCGATGGCAACTTCTTGAGCGTGAGGCCGAAGTAGTTGAGCTGATAGCGCTTGTCCAAACGCCATAGAAGATACGGCAATGTCTCGCCCCCATGCCCCAAGATGACCTGAGCCGTTGGAAAGCGGTCAAAAAGACCTGAGAAAATCAGGCGCAGGAGGTGCGTCGCAGTCTCCGGTGTCCAGCCCCAAAGGGCACCCATCAACTCCGGATGGTCCTGGTAGTTCTGCGGCACCTGGAAGGCGACATTTGGGTGGAGATAGATAGGTACATCCAGCTCGACGACTCGCTCCCAGAACACCTGAGCCCGGTCCTCATCAAGGTAGTGACCATGGGTATGCCCGTTGATCAAAGCACCCTGGAAACCAAGCTGACGAACCGCCCTCTCCAGCTCTTCGGCCGCTTCTTTGGGAGCATGCATAGGGACGGTAGCAAATCCCCCGAAACGATCCGGCCGGCGCTGGATCTGCTGAGCAAGAAAGTCGTTGACCTTCTTCGCATCGGTGACGGCCTGCTGAGCATTGGTGGCCGATTCGATACCCGGAGCGGCCTGGCTCAGAATGGTCCGGGAGATATTTCCCTCTTCCATCGCTTTTAGGCGGAGCTCATCAAACTCCTGCAGGCGATGGTTCATGTCCTGCCCAGACTCCTTCGTAAAGCCAAATTGCCCAATGGCTGAGTATTGAGGAAGATCGGGTACACCAAAATGTTCTTCGAGAGCTATCTTGCGCATAAATTGTCCTTTCCCGTTATGAACGGGGCGTGCTTGAACCTCGCGGCGTGCACGCTGCCGGTCGCGTACAGCCGCTTGTCCTGAAGTAACGGTGCGCCTTTGTTCGGCGCGGTCTTAACCACTAGCTCGCCGAGGTTTTAGGCTCTCGCATTAAAGGTCTGGAAAACCTCGGTGAGGGTTCCCCGCTCCGCCGCGAAGCGGATGGGCTTGCACCGCTCCACAACCACCTCATCGGAAGAACCGTCCTCCAGGATCGCCATGACTTCTGCTATGAAGTCTCCCAGCGGCATGGCTCGCTCATCGTGAGCATGATTGGGGCTGAGATTCGTTTGGACCTGAGGCGGGATAATCTCAATGACACCGGTCGTTGTCTGCCTTAATTGTTGACGCAGGGACATCGTGTAGGAGTGAAGCGCCGCTTTCGTTGCACAGTACGTCGGTACCGCTGCCATAGGCACAAAAGCTAGTCCCGAGGTGACGTTGATGATTGTGGAACGCGTCTGGCGCCTCAGTAGTGGCAACAGTGCCGCTGTAAGCCGAATCTGCCCTAGCAAGTTGATCTCGATCTCGGAGGTCATCACGCTGAGATCGCTCGACTGCTCCAAAAGCCTCTCCGGTTTCTGAATACCACCGTTGTTGATCAGGACGTTGACCATCGGGTATGTCTCAGCTACGTGGCGAGCCGCAGAAAGGATTGACTCTGGATTCTGCAGATCAAGCTCAACTTGCTCCATACCCGGGTTAGCTGCTGTAACCTTCCTTAAAGTGTCCTGTTGTCGCCCCGCGATGATGACCCTATTTCCTAGTTCATGGAACTTCTCCGCCAAGGCACGCCCGATTCCTGAACTGCCACCTGTGATGAGCATTGTGTTGCCCCGAACATTCATCCCACTCACTCCTTAACGCATTCGAAACGGTATGGTTCTTAATCAGATTGGGCGGTACGAAGCTGCTCTAACGACGATTAGAAGCACTGTACTCGCCTGACACCACCGAGACAACTTCAGTGTGAGCAGCTCGCTGCATTCCGCAGTAGCTGCTTCATCTACGATTTTCTACTTCAACCTCAAGGAGGTCCAATGCATAATGCTAATGCCTGTTATGTGTGCCAAACATAATCATATTGGTAGATGTTTTTATGTTTGAGGTGGTCTCCGCGTTGTTGACGATCACTCTGCAGGGCCTAGCGCCACACGCATCTGCTGCTTCGTGCTCATGGTAGGTCTGTATTAATGAGGCGTACAGTCGACAACCGCGTCTTCAGCTCCCGTTGACCTGTGCACCCACATCTCTCAAAGCAGTCCGAAGCCACATGTGGGCTCCGTCGGTGTTCACACGAGGGTGCCAAAACATCATGTACCGATAGGGACGAATCTCTTTGGGCGCTCGAACAACCTTCAATCCCGGTTGCTTTGCTTCATGGTCCGCTATTCTTCTTCCGACCGTCGCAACAAGATCGCTTCCCCTTACAGCGCAGATGGCGGCAGCGAAGTATGGCACGGTAAACGCAAACCGCCGCTTCTCCCCTACCATGGAAAGATCTCGCTCGACCAGACTTTGGGCCCCGGTCACCTGAATGTGCCGGAGTCCCATATATTGCTTGAGCGTGAGCTGGCGTGAATAGGGCTGCTCTTCTGAGATCACACACGTGAAATGTTCGTCCCAGAGGAACTCTGACATAAGAGCGGAAGTTTCTTTATTGCCGTTATCCACCCCTAGAACTAGGTCCACTTGGCCGCGTGCTAAAGCGTCGTACATGCTGTCGAGTTTTGGTACGAATGCGAAACTCACTCTACTTCCAGCTTGCATATATCCACGACATAGTCGCTCGCCGCAAAGCAGGGCGGCATAATCGTCAGCGACAACCCGGAAGCATATATCCTCGTTCTTTGGGTCGAAACCCGTCCCGCTTATTAGTTTGTCGAGCCGCGGAAGGACCGACTCAAGTTCGTTAATGAGTCGCTGTCCCATCGGCGTCGGCTCAAATGTACCGCCGGTTCGTACGAGGAGATCATCATGGAATATCTCACGAGTTCGTTGCAGTGCACGGCTTACGGCGGGTTGCGTCAAGCCAAGTCGCTTTGCTGCACGCGAGACATGACGCTCCTCCGCCAGAACCGCGAAGACTACCAGGAGGTTGAGATCGGCTTGACGTAACTGTGCGCTGTGCATATGTGGCTATTACATGACGGTTTGTGTGCCGAACCTAATTCTTTCTGACTTGCGGAGTGCCTGACCCCGGTTCGCGATCATTGCAAGCTGGAATCGACGCGATCAATCCGCCTTTCAGGACTCAGCTTCTCCGGATTGGTGGGGACAGTTGATCAAGCGCTTATCCCAGCCCGCGGCGTCGTACACGCGGTTACGATAGCATCCCGCTCCAGAACGGCTTCCCGCAGACCTCCAAAGTGCTCCTGTTCCTGCCCTTTGAGGGTGTAACAGGTCGCACATAGGCCATACGCCAGCATGGTCTCCCGTCCGCACGGCAATGCAGCGCGCGTTGAGTTCCCTTCCTCATCGTGCTCCTGTTCCGCAAGCATGCCGAGCCGAATGTCCACGGCAATCCAACCCTCTTTCCAGGGCTCAGTCCGTTCCGAATCGAATGAGATGCCGTTTGCTCTCGCATCTTCCCCGGAGTCGTACAGGTTTCCCCAGGTATCTTCGAATGATCTTCCCTGCCCTCGGCTAAGACCTTCTTGTGTCGAACGGATTCCAAAGCTTCAGTGTCCGCGTCTTCCCATCCACAACGCCAGCAGCGGTGAGCCGTCTCAGAGTCAGGAATTTCAGAGAAGCGGGCGCGGTAGCCAGCCGCATACTCTTCTCTGTCCCACCGCTTCAGTGCAGCCAAGCCAGAATGAATCATGCCCGTCCTCCACTCTTACGTTTCGCATAACGATAGACCGTCGTGCGGTCCACGCCAAACTCCCGCGCGAGAGACGATTTGGTCTCTCCCTCGCCTAATCGCTTCCGCAGCTCTGACGCCCGTTCGACAGAGAGCGAATGCTTTCGGCCGCGGTAAGCGCCGGCTTTCTTCGCCAGCTCTATACCCTCGCGCTGCCGCTCGCGGATCAGCTCACGCTCGAACTGAGCGAAAGCGCCCATGACACTCAACAACAGGTTTGCCATCGGCGAATCTTCGCCGGTGAAGATCAGGCTTTCCTTCACGAATCGGACGTGAACACCCCGAGCCGTCAGACCAAGAACCATTCTTCGTAGATCGTCCAGGTTGCGCCCGAGCCGATCCATCGAGTGGCACACGATTGTGTCACCCTCACGCACGAAGCTCAACATGAGTTCAAGCTGTGGACGGTTAACGTCCTTTCCCGAAGCTTTATCGAGGAACACACGATCCGTTCGAACGCCTTCGAGCTGCCGATTCTCGTTCTGGTCGAACGTGCTCACGCGAACATAGCCGACGAGCTGACCTATTGGCGGGTGTCGGGGCCTTTGTGTGGCATTAGGTTCTTTGGCCTTGACCATGACCTGTAGCATAATGGCTAAAGTAGCCCTTGTGCAACGCAGTTCCGTGCCTACGTGCTATGTTGTGACCTTCAGAGCTATGTGGCGGTCGTTCTTCAGCACTATTAGGCGGCCCGATGGGCTCATAGGACCTGCAGAGTGTTGGTGCTGAATCGAAGAAACCACGTGCCACAAGAAGTTTTAAGCGGAGGCCGCGACGGGAATGTGGTCTATAAGGTTGATGTTCGCTGCATTGGTGATGCGAAGGACTACACTGACTCCTCCTGCGGAGCCTACGACCCCGATCAAGGCTGCAGCAAGCGAATCGAGGATCAATAGAACCCATATTGCAGCAGGGGGGCGACCCAGCGCGGCATAGGAGAGCCCGTAATGGAGAGCCATGATGGGGAGCGTGACGACCATCGGCAAGAATATTGCCCAGAGGTAGTTGCCTCGGGTGAGGGCAAGCGAGCGGGTAAAGCTGATGCGGGGATCACCCAGCATGGCGGCGACAGTCCAAGGAGCGAGTCCGGCACCAACAATGCTGAGCGCGAGGGTGAGCACGCCCACGCAGAGTTTGGCTGGCTGAATGGAGATGCCGACTGCTTGCAGAGCGTGCATGCCATCCAGACCGATCAGCAGACCTAGTATGCCCCAGAGCAGGACAGGCAGCACCAGCAGTACTGTCGCTCGATTCAGCCGGCGAGCCTGAGCAGCGTTATTGCCGAACCCTATAAAGCGCGTAACCCAAAGCTGAGACAGCAGGATAGTGGCGACTTTGAAGTGGCCGAGACCCATTCGGAGTGATGAATCAGCGCTGGCTCGGAAGCTGGCGCGAGACTGATACATGCCGAGGTGCTGTTCGGCGATATGCTGTGCGAGCTCAACCGCAGCGGGCATGAGGAATAGCACGGGGCAGGCTGACACAAATGCCAGGCTGCGGGCGTAAGACCAGCGGATGGCTTCGGTGATGGTCATTGAGGGTCTCCGGCATTATCTACTGGTTGGAATTGGAGCAGGTCGGATGGCTGACAGCGGAGGACGAAGCAGATCGCTTCGAGGGTAGAGAAGCGAATGGCTTTGGCCTTGCCGGTCTTGAGGATGGAAAGATTAGCTAAGGTGATGCCGACGGCTTCTGAGAGTTCGGTTAGAGTCATACCGCGCCTGACGAGCATTTCTTCGAGAGTGACCAAGATGGGCATAGCTCAGACCGTTCCGTCGAGTTCATCGCGCATCTCTGTACCGACGGTGAAGATGTGGGCGAGAACGAAGACCATGACGACGGCGATCCAGCCGGTGATGGAGGGCGTCCAGAAGAGGCCGCGAGCACCAGCAGAGTGAAGGAAGCTAACGACAGCTCCAGCGGCAAGGTCGAGGAGCTGGATGATAAAGAGCATCCATGCGATGGTGCGAAGGAGGGCGGCGTTGGAGGCGAGGAAAGGGTTGCCGTGGGAAACCGTGGCGATGATGCGGGATAAGGCCTTGAAGAGACGGTCGACGGCGACCCCGGTAGCGACGCCGAGGATCAGGAGGAGGCGGAGGCTGGTCAGGGTGGCTGGGATATTGCCTTGGAGCGGGGAGAGTGCAATGCGGGCCGAGATGCGGGATGCGAAAGGCCAAGAGAGTACGATCACGAAAAACCAGATCACGAGGACAGTGACATTGGCGGCTCGGAGCCACCAGACGAGTTGGGTGCTCTTTAGGATCAGCTGGTGCTTATTTGCCACGTAATCTTTCCTCTCCCTTATCGTTTATCAATAAACTACCACAAGGGCTTGAGGATGTGTTTACGACTACTACCGTTCCGCATGCGGCGGGAAGTATAGAAACTCTGATCTGACCTTTAGAACCTAAGCCGAACCTTGAGCGGTACGAAGGAGCGTCCTATAGACCGTCGGCCTGGAGATAGAAAAAAGCTCTGCCAAGTCGCTGATCGTATATGTGCCAGTTCCATGCATGCGACTTAGTTCTTTCTGCTGCTTGTCTGAGAGCTTCGGCTGTTTGCCGCGAAGTCTGCCTTTTGAGCGGGCAATCTTCATTCCCTCACGAGTGCGGAGGCGAATCAGGTCGGCTTCGAACTCCGCGAAGGTGGCCAGGATGTTGAAGAACATCTTGCCCATGGGGTCGGCTGGATCGTAACGGCTTTGGCCGAGCGCCAGGGTGACGCCCCGTGCTGCCAGTTCATCTGCGATGGAGCGCGCATCGGGAACCGAGCGGGCGAGCCGGTCCAGCTTCGGCACGACCAGTGTATCTCCCTTACGCACGGCGGCAAGCGCCTGATTCAGACCTGGCCTTTCCCGAGTCGTTCCGGTCAATCCGTGATCAACATAAATTCGGTTCGTGGCTACGCCTAATTCGGTGAGTGCTTCCCGCTGGGCAGTCAGGTCCTGCTTGTCCGTGGAGCATCGTGCGTAGCCGATGAGAGTTTTTGGCATAAGTTGTAACGTTTACCGGGCCTTGTGTGAGAATATCACCGTACCAGGTATGTGAGACACGGATTGCCGGGTTTCTGGGCTTTCGCATTGTCAGTCCCGAGCTGTCCGTTGAAGGATCGTCTTACGGACACGGTTCAGAGCGTAGTCGAGGTGCAGCTATGCACTTGGAAGACAAACAGCCGGCGTTGGCAGAACTCACGGAAGTGCAGCGTGAGCAGGCGATGACTCGCTTCCGCGTACTCCGTTCCCACACGGAGCGAGGCGTCTCGCTTCCAAGAGCGGCACAAGCAGCCGGCGTAGGTCTGCGAACCGTGGAACGATGGCTCGCCCAGTATCGTACCGGTGGCCTGGCCGGACTCGTTCGGCAGACCCGCGAAGACCGCGGACACCGCAAGCTGCCGGCAGAAGCAGTTGAGTTGATCGAGGGGCTGTTCCTCAAGAAGCCACGCCCTTCTGCCGCTGCCGTCTATCGTCGCGTTCTCACGCTGTGCAAAGAGCGAGAGTGGACTGCGCCTTCGTACAGCACCGTGTACGCCATCGTCTCTCGGCTCGATCCAGCGTTGACCACGTTAGCTCATGAAGGTCCTGCTCGCTACCGCGACCAGTTCGAATTGGTCTACCGCCATCGAGCAAGCCGCCCAAATGCAATCTGGCAGGCCGACCACACTCAACTTGACGTGCTCATTCGAGACGCAAGCGGTAAACCAGTCAGACCGTGGTTGACGACCGTGATCGATGACCATTCTCGCGCCCTGGCCGGCTACTCGGTCTTTGTCGATGCGCCTTCGGCTTTCCAAACCTCGCTTGCCTTGCGTCAGGCCATCTGGCGAAAAGCGGACCCACTCTGGGCTGTGTGCGGGATTCCGGATGTGCTCTATGTCGATCACGGCAGCGACTTCACAAGCAAGCATCTTGAGCAGGTCGCTGTAGACCTGTACTTTGAACTCGTCTACTCCACCATCGCCCGTCCTCAAGGGCGCGGCAAGATCGAGCGTTTATTCGGAACTCTCAACACAGAACCGTTGCATGAGCTGCCCGGCTACCTGAACCATGGCAAGCCGACTACAGAACCAAAACTATCTCTGTCTGAACTGGACCGAGCTATCGGCAACTTCCTGGTCGGCACCTATAACGCCCGAGTTCATCGCGAGATTCGCATTGCACCGCAACCTCCTGGTCGGGCAACGGCTGGCTTCCGCGTATGCCGGACAGTCTTGAGGATTTGGACCTGCTGCTGATCTCGGTGGCGAAAGCCCGGACTGTTCACCGCGACGGCATTCACTTCCAAGGAATTCGGTACATGGATCCAACCCTCGCGGCGTACGTGAAAGAGGCCGTGACCATTCGCTACGATCCACGCGATGTTGCGGAGATTCGTGTCTTTCACCGGAATCGCTTCCTTTGCCGCGCAGTCAGTCCCGAGCACAGCGGCCAGGCGATCACGTTGAAGGATATTCAGGCTGCACGCTCGACCCACCGCCGAGCGCTTCGCGGACAGATCAGGGAGCGTGTAACTCCAGTAGCGGATTTCCTTGCTCCGCACACAGAGATGACCGCCCCGACTGCCGCAAAGCCTGCAGTCACACAGCGCGAAAAGTCCAAGCTACGTATCTACCGGGAGGACCTTGAATCAAAACAACCAAAGCGCCCCGTCGTGCAGAGGCTTTCATTGTCACCAAAGAACACCGCCGGTTCGCAGAATTTGCAAATGTCGTGCGCAAAGAGCGCTATATCGGCCTATGCTACGGCGCTGCCGGAGTGGGAAAGACAAAGTCCGCCAGACGGTACGCCCACTGGCAGACCGTCGAGCCACTCCTCACTCGCTGGGGACCTCGCGACGAAGCAGACACAAAGGTCTATGCGACGCTGGCTCGGTCTCGTGTTCTCTTCTTCACACCTGACGTCCGAGCCAATTTTTGGTGCTCTTCGTCATCAACTTGACGATCTGCTTGGACGCATTAACGTCTGCATCGATCAGCACACCGGCAATACGAGGCGCTCCCAGCCTTGGGAATACGTAGAACTAGTCATCCTCGACGAGGCGGAGCGCCTCAATCCCATCGCTCTGGAAGATCTGCGCGACCTCTTCGACCGCAATGACATCGGCCTCATCCTTATTGGCATGCCAGGAATTGAGAAGCGCATGTCCCGCTATCCGCAGCTCTACAGCCGAGTCGGCTTCGCCCATCACTACCGGCCACTGCTTGGGGACGAGCTCTCTTTCGTGCTCGCCCGCCACTGGCAAAAGCTGGGCCTGCAACTCGACGGCGCCGACTTCACCGATGCTCAGGCGGTCGCAAGCATCGCAAGAATTACGGGCGGAAACTTTCGCCTTCTGCGCAGACTCTTCCTGCAGATAGAACGCGTTCTCCAGGTCGACGACCTGACCGTCATCACCGACGACGTGGTCAACGCAGCCCGCAGTACACTTGTAATCGGCGTCAGTTAGCGCTGAAGGAAACCCGCCACATAGCTCTGCAGGTTACAGGTCAGTTCTTGCATTTTGCTACGGTTCTGACCGGTGGTCTAAACCCTACTGCTACGGATTCAGATGTCTTCGGCTCCCAGGCCGGCGATCTTGTTCAGATCCGGCCCGAATACGTGGAACTGCTGTACAGAACTTCCTCCTCGAAAACTAACCGCACGGCGGTTGGCAAGATTAGAGCCGTGATGTGATGTGAGCCGCCTTTGCGTGACGGACCGCTGCTCACAGCCTTAATCACGCCAAGAGAGATCTTCTTTACGGCCGGCGAAGCCTTGAGCATCTGCACGAAGGGTAGCGCCGCCTCAATAATCGTGGTGTGACGCATATTGAACTTCGGTCCGCGGAGTAAGCCCTGCCTAGCCATCACCAGTCACCTTGCCCGTTTTACGGCTCATGTTGCTATTATGCGCGGCATACGTGTCTTGAAGCTGGGAAGGGAACGATGGTCGTCACAAACGAAGGTTTATGACAGCATCTCCCGCTTCAACTTCCCCAAAGACGTTTGTGGAAACACACTTTGCTGATTTAGCGACCGTCATAGGCTCCACTAAGATTGGTATCTTCTGTGCACTCTTTGCACTCACGCTGGTGCGCAGCGAGCGATGGTAACCGCAATGTCAATCGATATGCGGTTCCTTGTTTAAGGGGTAACCTGAACGGTAAGCATGGCAGTATGTGCGATGCCTGAGTTCTCGTCGGTTGCAGTAACAGGGATTGTGTACGTGCCTGGACTCACTGGATTTAGAGAGTAGTAGATGTTGGTGCAACCGCTTATGCCGGCAATCGCGACTGCAAAAATCAGAGCACAGAATCGATTCCGCAACCTGCGCCGTCGAGACAACAAGAACGGCACAGCAAAGAGAGTTGCGAGTGCCGGCAAGGAAGGGCCGCGATCTGGGCGGGGACGATCTGTCTTTAGCCTTACGTGTTGAGGAGGCTGCTGAACAGTGTCCATTGAGAGTGTGGTCGCTCCTCCGCCTCCCGTCGGAAATACGACCGTCGCCGGCATAAACGAGACAGTGCCGTAGAGTGGGACTTGGCTGGCTCGGAAAGAGATGTTTCCTGGAAGATTGCCGACGCCAGCAATCTGCACGCTCACCTGGCCCTGTTTGCCTTGAGCGATCGACAGCGTCGCCGGGGAGAGTGCAATCGAGAAGTCGAAGCTTTGGATCACCTCAGCTAAAACCGGAGAGAGGCCGCCTGCGAAGTTCCCTCCTCCGGCATAGGTGGCAACGATGTTGTGCGTACCGG
Organism: uncultured Acidobacteriaceae bacterium; assembly: GCA_964252655.1. Lineage (GTDB taxonomy): Bacteria > Acidobacteriota > Terriglobia > Terriglobales > Acidobacteriaceae > Edaphobacter. The sequence continues at coordinate 8,817 of CAXUNR010000045.1, read as the reverse complement.
AGGACAGCGTGTTTGTGGAGAAGGTTACTAGGCCGGCCGAGAGTGTGCCGGTTCCCAGCAATCCGAACTGATCGCTGAACTGAACGACGCCGCTAGGCTGCGCGCCCAGAGAGGTCACGTGCGCTTGTAGGGTGACTGTGCTCCCCAGAGCGGCGGGGTTCGGAGTTCCTGAGAGCACCACGGAACTGGACGCGGGCTGCACGATTTGAACGACACTGCTGTTGCTGGCATTGGTGTTTGGAGAGCCGCTGTAGGTCGCTGTAACGGTGTGGCTGCCTACGGCCAATGCCGAAGTAGCAAAGCTGGCAACACCGGCTCCGGAGACAACGGCGCTGCCAAGCACCGTCTGACCTTCCTGAAACATCACTGATCCGGTCGGCACGATAGTTGTCTGCGGAGCGGTGATGCGTGCGGTGAAGGTGACTGCCTGACTGAAAAGCGAAGGATTTGGAGTGGAAGCAGCGCGGTTGTCGTCATGTCTCCCTCGACGACTTCTACCACAACGGGAGAGACGCTGCCAGCAAAGGTGACACTTGGGTTATAAACCGCTGTGATGTTGTAGGTGCCTGCTCCAAGGCTTGTAGTCCTTGCACTGGCGATTCCGGCAGCGTTCAACGGGGAAGTCGCTAAAACCGTGTTGCCGGCTAGAAAGCTGACCGTGCCGTTCGGGGTTCCAAACTGCGAGGCGACGCTTGCAGTGAATGTAATTGCCTGAAATGCTTTCGCGGGATTGGGTGCGACTTGGAGATTCGTGGCGGTGGGGTATCCAGTGACGACTTGGGTCAGGGGCGACGAGGTGCTTGGGTCGAAGTTGAAGTCGCCGGGGTACGTGGCGATGATCGTGTCGTTGCCAACGGTGAGGGCAGCGGTCGAGAACACCGCCGCGCCAGCGGAGTTAAGCGTCGCCATGCCGAGCACCGCGCTGCCAGCGTAGAAGGTCAGGACTCCGGTCGGGATGTTGCAGTTGCCGGTGACGGTGGCGTTGATGGTAATGGGGGATCCGCCTACGGAGGGATTGAGCGAAGAGGAAAGGGAGATCGGCGGGATGGGGTGGACTTCGTACACTCCCATATCGACAGTGCCGCAGACGGTACGGTTCTTACCGGCAAGATCGGTCGCAGGAAGGCCCAAAGCGTTGATGTCACCTCCAGCTACAACGGGTGAGGTGCGCTGGGTGTGGAAGTCACCGGTGAGGGGGCCGAGAAACTCGGGATCAACGATTAGGTTGCCCGCGCCAGTGCCCTGGCAAAGAGAGGGTTGAGGAGCAGGGGCGTAAAAAGCATCATTGTTGGAGTACACGATTGCCCCAGGAATATCCGAGCAGCTAACAGTTCCGTTCTGGGTAGTGGCAACGAAAAGATTATTTTCTATTAGGAAAGGCTTGATTAACCCCGTTTCACCGAAAAACACCGCCTGGAAACTTGTTGGAGCTATGCTCCCAGCCTGATTGGTGTTTCCGTACACCGAATTGTTGACTGCGATCATGGAGGAGATGGTTCCGGGATGGAAGATAGAAAAGAAATCATCTCTGGTCACAATAATGCCGGAAACGCCACTGCTGTTACTGACGTTTGTGCCCACTAGCTCCCCGTTTAGATTGTTATAGATCAGATTCTGAGTCACCGTTGCATGAGCGGCCTCGTAGATGCCGATCGTAGGATCGGCGTTCATGTAGTTATTATGTAGAACATTATTTGCAACAACCAGCGTTGTCAGGTTGTAAATGCTTTGAGAATAGATTGCTACACCCACTGGACCGTAGACCCCATTGATCGGAACCAGCGCTCCGTTTTGGTCGATTGTGTTACCAGTAACTTCCACGGTTCCCACATCTTCGAGCCAGACAGCGGTTGCTTCCTGAGCAGCATTAAAGTTTCCATAGGGCTGGCTGAATGGGAGACACTGTACACCTAAGATGTAACGAGTGTTTGTAATGTGGTTACCTGTAATCAGCGGTCCTGCATTCTGGCCCGCTGCCGCAATGCCACAAGCTACGTTGCTTGTGATCAGGTTGTTGCTGATCGTGGCTGAGCTGTTCGCCAGATAGATTCCGGTTTGTCCGTCTTGGATAGTGAAGCCATCGAGGACAGATGCACGTGTCTCACTCGTTTTAAAGGTGACCGCCGGAACCTGTCCAGTGCCGTTGATGATCGTCGAGGCGGCTCCGGCAAAGCTGGTGGCACCGCTCGTAACGTTGATGGCCTTGCCCTTGAAGTCGATATTCTCGGGATACGTTCCTGGCGCGACCAAAACAGTGTCACCGTTCGACGCTGCATCGATTCCGGCCTGAATCGTCAGCTGATCGGCAGGCACATGGATCGTAGTCTGCGCCCAACTCGCGGAGACATGGATCAGCATACAAACAGCTAGCAGCAATTTCCAGAGGCACACCTTGATAGATTGTCTACGGCCGCCTCCTCTTAGGTCTTCAAACATAAGAATCCACATTCCATTGACTGCTGAGACGATGTGCTGGTGTATACAACGTGGTTAGCCTTTGAGAAGCGCTGTTCTAAGATTGCCAAACCGGATTCATCTTGGCTCACTGACGCTCTCCAACCCGTCAAGCCAGTATTCCGCAGTTCAGCACTACCACAAACGAACGTTTGTGACAGCGTAGCGGAGGCAGCTTCCGTGTGTTGCATCTTATCGAGATTAGCTCAGTAAGCGGTGATTGCTGAGCGTAGCTCCGCAACCATCATAAGATGGTGCTGTTGAGGAGTCTCGGCCCAATCTCGCTGGTGATATTTGTGTTGATCCCTCGCGCGCAGCCGGAGAAATCACGCTTTTTCCCGCCCCGGGGGTTATATACAGCAGCGGTGCACACATTTGATCTTTTGCGCAGTGGTGTCGCTGTCAATGATGAGGCGACTGGGATACATCATCCGGCTTCCCATATGAACGATGCAGTGCTAGCCGGAACCAGGGAACAACGTGATCTCACGGGTGGCTGGTACAACGCCGCCGACTACGGAAAATGGACCATGATGACGGCGATCACGGTCAGTTACATGCTGGATTTGTATGGAAGCCAAGGACGCGTCGCGGCGGGAGATCGGAAGACGACGATCTCGGATCCCAGGCTGCTAGCTGACTCTCGATGGGGCCTCGCCTGGTTGCTCAAGATGCAAGACCCAGATGGAGGTGTCCGGCACAAGGTGGACGGTGCGACACAGGCGTCACTCGCTGCTGCATGGGGCAAACCACCGGACCAAGACCCCAATGTGCGCATCGCTGCACCTGCAGCAACAGGCAGCACGGCCGACTTTGCCGCCGTGATGTACCAAGCGTCACAGTTCTTCGCTGCAAGCGATAGGGAAGCGGCACTTCAGTATCGTGCGGCAGCGGACCGAGCTTGGTTATGGATCGAGAAGCACCCAAATGTGCCAGCTCACGATCCGTTCTATGCCGATCACGATCTTGCCGGTGACTCGCTTTGGGCCAAAGCAGAACATGCTCTCGTCTACAGTCTCGACCCACCTGAACTCGCAAAAGAGATTGCCTCGCGAAGGCAGCCAGAGGTGAGTTCGGACGATCCCTCTCTGCTCGGGCTTTACCAACTGGCTTCTTCAAAGAGGTCTTCTGCTCGCCTTCGCAAGATGGCCCGAACATCAATCCTGCGTGCGGCGGTCGGAGCTGCCATAACAGCTAGACGCCGTCCGTTCCACGTGGTGCTTGGACCGGGGGATTATTTCTGGGGAAGCGGTGAACGCGTTCTACACTGGGCCGCCTTCTTTCTTATGGCGGACTCGCTACAGCCGAGTCCTTTGCTTCACCAAGCCGCGCTCGACCAGCTCGCGTGGATGCTTGGGGACAACGCCGCCGATCACTCGTTTATTACAGATTTTGGCGCTCATCCGGTCCTTCGTCCCTATCACTGGACCTATGAAGACTATGGGGTGGCAGTACCTGGCTGGGCTGTCCTTGGCCCGAACGGTTACCCCGAAGGTGCAGACCCTGCGCTTCATGCCTTGCAGGAACGGGGAACTGACCCCGCCCGTTGTTATGTGGATCTTTGCAGCAGGGACGGGTCGTGGGCTTCAAACGAAGGGCAGATTACCGAGGAGGCGGCTCTCATCTTCGTCACGGGTATGCTGCGCCTCTCACTACATCACGTTTCAAAATAGCCCTCGCCGTGCCCGAGTAACATGAGTCATGAAACTTTTTCCGCGCATCGACGCTTCGCGAGTCGTAGGAACCTATGCGGCACTAATTACGCTCGGTTTCGGAATTTTTGTTTTGCGGGTAGCCATTCTCCGCGTTCTGAACATCTCCAGGAACTCGACGTAGAGCGTATCAATGTTCGGGAGCCGGACGGCACCTTGCGAATGACGATCTCCAGCCATGCCCGGATGCCTGGTCTAATCATGGGTAAGCAAGAGTATGCACGTTCCGACCGACCGCAAGCCGGCATGCTCTTCTTTAACGATCATGGCGACGAAAATGGAGGCCTTATCTTTAGCGGCGGACTCGTGGACGGAAAGGCGAACAACGGAGGCAGCCTCACCTTTGACCGTTATCATCAGGACCAAACCCTGCAACTTTTAAGCGTCGAAGACGGGCAGGATCGGTTTGCGGGCATGTACGTCAACGATCAGCCCGATCTGCCTGCTACGTACGACCGCCTACCGCAGATTATGGCAATGCCCGATGGACAGGCCAAGCAAGCAGCATTCCAGTCAGCTCACATTGGTGGAACGCAGAGAGCTTTCCTCGGTCGCAGTACTGACAAAGCTTCCCAACTTGTTCTTCGAGATGGTATGGGAAGAAAGCGGCTGATCCTAAAGGTTGCAGAAAGCGGCGATTCAACTATCCAGTTCTTGGACGAAACAGGTAGAGTGACGCGTACGCTTCAATAAGCCGAAGATTTGCACACTCTGTTTAGAGATTGGGCCTGACAGTCGCATTCTTAGAAGTAACCAGTCCTGCCGTGATCTCATTAAAAACGAAGGTTTGTGGCAGTTCTGCAGCTCCAAAGGAGCAGATACTACGAATCGTTCGGTTCTTCGTCCTATGTCAGGCACCAAGCTGTTCCCCTGATAGCGACCGCTGGTTGTGAACCAACATGCGACGTATCTGATTGCCTGCTGAGGGGTTAGAGAAAATAATTAGATTCGGACTCTCCGCGAATCGCCATCTTCAGTAACGCTGGCTATGTATGCCGACTATAGCTGCCGCGAAATCACACAGTGTCAGCAACCCAGCCCGGTACCCTCCCAGGAATATGAGGCCGTCTAGTGCCGGCTGCGCCCTTCTCACTTCTACCGCGATGATGAATTAGCACTTGATCGTATTGATCATCGGCCAGCCTCAATTTGCCTTCTATTACTGAAATACACCGTCCGCCGACCAAGGCAACCATACCGCCGTCTTGCCGTCGCGCGTGGGTCAGCAGCAGACTTGGACGGCCCATATCGACTGTTTTGTCTCGCTCCGTCCGACTGTTTTAGACTAAAGCCAGTGAATCGATGATTGAGACCAAGATCAGCGCCCTATCGACTGTTGTGCAGATTCACGCAGTCACAACCAGCGAGGACCTTGAAGCTGTTCGCGGTCTTTTGCAGGAATACACGCGCTTTCTCGCCACATTCATCAGCGTTGAGCAACTCTCCTTTGAGTACCGCTTCGCTGAGATTGCTGCTCTCCCTGGCGGCGCCGTCCCACCGCTTGGCGTAATTCTGCTCGCCAGAGTCGACGATGAACCTGCTGGTTGCATCGTTATAGTTCCAATGAAACTAAACTCAGGCTCTCAAGCTGCTGAACTTCGCCGGATGTTCGTTCGTCCTGCGCTACGCGGCCATGGGGTTGGCCGTCGACTCGTCGCCACTGCAATCGATTTTGCTCATGCTGCAGGCTACGCGGCGCTTTACCTTGAGAACGATCCAAACACGATGGCGGCTGCCGCCCATCTGTACCGGAGTTTCGGTTTCGTTCAGACCGAGCCACAAAGTAATGAACACACGCTTCGGCACGCAACGTTCTTCCGCCTTCAGCTTCCCCCCTCATCGTCATAATCAGAAACCCTACTCACGATGCGACGATGCCGGCCGCGGTGTCTCCGGCCAGCAGGGCCGTATTGCTTCTTCATATGGCAAGTAGCTCGGCTGGCCAAGCACGTCACAAACGAACGCGTTGGCGAGGAAACGCTCAATGTCTTTCCTGCATGGACACTTGACCTGCGAGCCATGACACTGACTTCCACGCCACCATAAACCGCGGTTGTCAATCTCCTTGGCGCGAGCCCGCGCTCAGAGATTGGCTCATGAAGGAGCAAGTCGGCGGGCGGATTGATCCTGAATCTTTTAGAAAAAGGGGTCCTCTTTACTTATCACAAGCGAGAATGTCCTGATAGCCTCGATCCCTCGACCTCTACATCGCTTGTCCGTGCTGAACACTATCCTGAAGCATCTCTTTTTGGAGGGAAATGTGTTGAAGAGAATAGGGCTAATGCTATTCGTCGCCGCTCAATTTGGCTTAAGTGTTTAACGCCGTGGGCGACTGCGTCTGCTCAGGACTTCTCCTTGCCTGCAAGGCAGGCAGATTTCAAAACCTTCGTGCATGATTTCGAGAACAGCTACGCTTATCTGGGCCGCACGGAAAAGCCCTGGCTAACGTGGGAGACTCGGTATGCCGGGGCTGTGCTGCAGGCCGATTCGAAAGAAGCACTCGATGCAGTGCTGGCTTCTGCTATCAGCGAGCTGCACGATTTCCATGCCGAGGTCCGGTCTCATCTGGTGAATCGCTGGTTGCCGGTTCCTACGTTTGCAGATGTCTGGGCTCAATTTGAGCCGTCGGGGGCCGTGGTCACTTCTGTTCGGAGAGGAAGCGATGCAGACCGTGCGAGCATCCACGTGGGGGACCGAATCATGAGCGTAGGTTCCGTTTTACTGGAGAAGGCGATTGCAGACCGGCTGACGCCAGCCATTCCGCAGGGGAGTCCACAGGCACGAGAGTGGGCTTTGCTTTCTGTCTTGACAGGCAAGTCAGATGAGTCAAGGCTGCTGGGTCTGGTGACGCCTGCCGGTCGTTCATACACCGTGAGCTTACCTGTGGAACGTCACTTCGACCGTGCTCCAGAGGACCTCTCATTGAAACGCCTTCCTGGTGATATTGGGGTCATTCGATTCAACAACTCGCTGGGCGAACAGACTACTAACGCTGCCTTTGATAAAGCACTTCTCGAAGTAAAAGACACAAAGGTCTGATTCTGGATCTTCGGGACGTTCCGAGTGGAGGAGACAGCTCGGTTGCACTCGGCATCATGGGACGCTTCGTGTCGGCAATCCTTCCCTACCAGCGGCATCGCATCCCCAACTATGGGCAGTCCGATGTTGAGCGGAACTGGGTTGAGTTTGTCGCGCCCCGGTGTCCATTCACCTAAACTGCGCCGGTCGTGATCCTTGTCGATCATTGGACAGGCAGCATGGGTGAAGGCATGGCCATAGGTTTTGATGCAATGCAACGGGCTGTGGTCGTGGGGACGCCTATGGCTCATCTGGCGGGAGCGGTGTCAGATGACAAACTTCCGAAGACAGGGGTCGATGTCGCCTATGCAACGGAGCAAATCTACCATGTCGATGGGGTGCCTCGCCAAAGCTGGCTCCCTCCCGTTCTTGTAAGGGAGCCACTCGGAAATCAAGTTGAGGACGTAGTCCTCGTGCGAGGACTTGCCGAGTTGAAGGAGCATGCGCTTTGGCCAAAACGTAGCTTGGGTGATTTGCAGCTGCCGCAGTGACAAAGCCGAATTGTTAGGTTGCATGCAGGAGTTACCGGTGGTCATATCTCACCACAGACTAAGGTCTTTGGCAGTGTCAAACCGTCTGTTCCGACAGCGGCGTCAAACAGGACCTACGCGGGACCAACGGTGGGAGCTGGCTTATTCGTCGTTCCCCCTACGACTGTTCCGCAAGAGCCACCCTGGTAGCCGCTTTTTGTAAGAATTGCTTGAGGATCGTTCCAGTCGATCACGTCACGGATCGCCTGATGCTTATCTACAGCAGCCGAGAAAGAGCACTGCCGTATCCTCATCCCCACCCAGTAACCGACTTCAAAGGGCCAACCTGCCGGAGCTTTTTGGTAGTTGCCAATCCATCGAAGATTCGCCTGTTTGGAACCAGCCGGATCCTGCTTGCTCATTGACGGTTGTGTCGCCACCATGTCTTTCTGAAACTCATTCCACAGAAAGGATTCGCGTTGGCCGGCCCAGGCTGCTCGCTGAGGCTCAGGTACCTCTCCATTTACTAGAGACGCAATGAAGTCTGCGCCTCCTTCGGTGAGAACCTGTGCCAGCAAGGGAGAATTCGGCCGGTCGGCCGGATCATTCTGAAATATATGTACCGTCTCATGAGCAAAGAGGGGTCACTACACCAAACGTCAAAAATCGTACGCTAACGCTCTGGGGATGAGCATACCCAGAGGCGAAACGCTTCTACCAGGCCTATCCAGAATATTTGTCGGGTCCTTGTCGTATCTACTTGGAACACGGAGGCAGGCCTCTTATGTAAGAGGCTTCGGGAGGAAGTAAAGCTTCGTCTCTCCTGCGATCCAAACCCTGCATGTCGTCCACTGTGTAAAGACGTCGCTCGCCGCCCTCACAAACAGTTTTAGTGCCCCAGTGTTGCGGTCGTCCTTGAGCTTTTGCGACTGAATCATAGAAAAGTGCGTAAGTGGCAGCAGTCGCCTCTCCCGCCGCCACGGCTTCGTGCATCGCGGTCAGTTCATCTTGTGCAAACTGCGGATGAGCGTCAGCTTGATGGGCGGACAGAAGCCAAAAGTGGCTCTCCGTCTGTTTCCCGAAGGCTGACTTTTTCAACCACC
>CAXUNR010000044.1:0-30586 GCA_964252655.1 uncultured Acidobacteriaceae bacterium | reverse complement strand
GGGTTGGGCTCTGAGGCGGGGGTGGCGGCTACGGGAGCGGTATTGCCGGCGGTGGCGGTATTTTCGGTGTTTCCGGCGTCAACAGTTTGCGCGGATATGTTCGCTCCGGTGGTAAGGGCGGCGAGGAAGAGGGCGATCAGGGCGGGGCGTGTAGAGCGGAGGCAGAAGCGGGAGGCAGTGCGACAGATCATGCGTTCTCCAGATGAGGAAGCGGCGAGCGTCACGCACCGTTGCCTCACCCCTTTGCGGGGCGTTTGGGCAGCACACGGTGGGGCGGACGAAAGGGTTTAGGAACGAAGGGATGGGAGCGATTGCCTTCGAAAGCGCGGAGGTGCGCTACGTGGGAATCGGCCGTTGCGACACAGTCAGGGGGTCGCATGAGTTCAGGGTGTTGTAACAACTGTGTAACACGGAGGGGGCGACCAGGCAAGCAAATTCCTGTGCGTGGAAGCGTTCGCGGGCGGCAGACAGAAGCTTGCAAGCGCGCGGAAGTCGGACTAGTCTAAGCGCACCGGGCAGGAAAACCTTTGAGAAGCTGCCATGATTGCAGCCTCTCTGAACCACCATACTTTTCCTTGCGACCGCGCGATCTTCCCCCTGGCTCCACGACGAGCTCCCCCAGACGATGAGTCTTTTCGTTTTGCCAAGGAGTTTGATCGATGCCAGGCCCAGGCCAGATTCCCGATGCGGTCTCCGCGCTCCCCGCAGGTCTGCCGGCGGGCGAACCGTTTTCGCTGGAGCAGAAGCAGTATCTGGAAGGCTTCTTCTCGGGGGTGCGGCAGCGCATGCCGTTTGCGGGGCACACGGCTGCCGGGCAGATTACGGCCGATCCGGGATCGGGCGTGGAGAACCTAGCAGCAGGAGATCTGGCGGCGGAGTTTCATGGCACGCCGGTTGAAGATTTGTGCCGCGAAGAGCTTTGGAAGTACGAGCGCAATCCGCTCGACGCGTGGGACGAGCTGCTGGCACACACGAACGAGGACAAAATCCCGAGCCCTGAGAATACGTTCCGGTTCAAGTTTCACGGCTTCTTTTACGTTGCGCCGGCGCAGGACTCGTTCATGCTGCGGATGCGCGCTCCGGGCGGTGTGCTGAGCTCGCGCCAGATGCGCGGGCTGGCCGAGATGGCGGAGGACTGGGGCGCGGGCCGGGTGGACCTGACGACGCGGGCCAACCTGCAGATTCGCGAGTTCCAGCCGCGCCATCTGGTGCCGGTGCTGAACAAGATTGCGGCGCTGGGGATGAGCTCGCGGGGCTCGGGCGCAGACAATATCCGCAACATTACGGCTTCGCCGATTACGGGTCTCGACCGGCAGGCGCTGCTCGATGTGGGGCCGTATGCCGATGCGCTGGCGCACTACATTCTGAACTCGCGCGACCTGTTCGGCCTGCCGCGGAAGTTCAACGTGGCGTTCGACGATGGCGGTGCCATCTCGGCCGTCGCGGATACCAACGACATCGGCTTCCAGGCTGTGCGCGTGGGGGAAGGGCGGGCGCTGCCGGCGGGAGTGTACTTCCGCGTGGTGCTGTGCGGGATTACGGGGCATAAACAATTTGCCACTGATTGCGGCGTCATTCTAAAGCCGCATGAGGCCGTGGCGGTGGCGGCGGCGATGATCCGCGTCTTCGCCGAGCATGGGGACCGCACCGATCGCAAGAAGGCGCGACTGAAGTATCTGGTCGACAAGTGGGGCGTGGCTAGATTTCTGGAGGAGACGGAGAAGCTGCTCGCGTTTCCGCTGCTGCGCCTGGCGGCGGCGGAGTGCGAGCCGCGCGGGCCGGTCGATCGTGCCGGGCACATTGGGGTGCATCGGCAGCTGCAGGAGGGGCTCTCGTATGTGGGCGTGTCGGTTCCCGTGGGCCGTCTTCCGGTGGCGCAGATGCGCGCGGTGGCAGACGTTGCGGAGCGGTTCGGCGATGGCGCGATCCGGCTGACGGTGTGGCAGAACCTGATCCTGCCGAATATGCCGGAGGCCCACCTGGAAGCGGTGCGGAGTGAGCTGACGCTAGCCGGGCTGTCCTGTTTTGCGGGACCGGTGCTCTCCGGGACGGTGGCCTGTACGGGCAGCCAGGGGTGCCGGTATGCGGCGAGCGATACGAAGTCGCATGCGGTGGAGCTGGCGCGGTACCTCGATGAGCGCTTTCCGCAGCTGACGCAACCGGTGAACCTGCACGTGACGGGCTGCGCCAACTCCTGCGCGCAGCACTATATCGGCGACCTGGGCCTGATGGGCACCAAGGTGGAGGGCGAGGAGGGCTACGTGGTGTCGGTCGGCGGGGGCACGGACGGCGACCAGGGGCTGGGCCGCGAGTTGATCCCGGCGATCAAGTTCAGCGATTTGCCTCCGGTGATGGAGCGCCTGCTGGGCGCGTTTGCGGGTGCGCGGACGGGTGAGGACGAGACGTTTCTGGCGTTCACGCGGCGTCATTCGGTGGAGCAGCTGCGTGCGTTTGCGCAGATTGGAGAGGGAGTCTAGTGATGTCTACCGTGCCGTTTCTTCCCGATTCCGCGCCGTTCAATGCGGCGCAGCGGGCCTGGCTGAATGGCTTTCTGGCTGGGATGTATTCGAGTGCTCCGGCGGCGTCTGCGGGGGTGGCAGCGAGCTTCGAGCCGCGCACGGTGGCGGTGCTGTACGCGTCGCAGACCGGCACCGGTGAGCGGCTGGCGAAGAAGATCGCCAAGGACTTGAAGGCGAAGGGCCATACCGCGAAGCTGTCCTCGCTCGAGGCGTACCCGGTGCATGAGCTTTCGGTGGAGGAGTGCGCGGTGATCGTGGCCAGCACGTACGGCGAAGGCGACCCTCCGGACGGCGTGAAGGGCTTTTTCGATGCGCTTTCGGCAGCTACGGCGCCACGTCTGGAGCGGCTGGAGTATACGGTGCTGGCGCTGGGCGATAGCCACTACGAGCACTTCTGCAAGTTTGGGACGGATCTCGACCTGCGGCTCGAGGCGCTGGGGGCGCGGCGCATGACGGCTGCGGTGACTGCGGATGTGGAGGTGGACGAGCCGTTCGAGCGCTGGAAGGCGGCGCTGCTGGCCCGGCTGGAGTCTTCGCGCGAGGCTGAGGCTGAGGCTGAGGCTGAGGCTCCTTCCGTCCCGCCTGCCGCGCTGCCGGTTGCTGCTGCCGAGTCGGCCAGCATGTACACGCGCGATCATCCGTTCTTCTCGTCGCTGGTTGCGAAGCATGTGTTGACGGGCGAGGGTTCCGGCAAGGAGACGATGCATCTGAGCTTTTCGCTGGCCGGCTCCGACCTGCGGTATGAGGCGGGCGATGCGCTGGGCGTGCTGGCGGCGAACGATCCCGCGCTGGTGGAGGACATTCTGACGGCGACGCACCTGACGGGCGAGGAGCCTGTGGTGCTGGCGAAGGCCGGGCAGGTGACGGTGGCGGAGGCGTTGACGCAGAGGCTGGCGGTGACGCGGCTTAGCCGCAAGCTGGTGGATGCGTATGCGAAGCTGGGCGAGGTGAAGGTGCTGACGAACCTGCTGCAGCCGGAGCAGCAGACGCATCTGGATGCGTACGTCTACGATCGCGGGCTGATTGATTTGCTGGTCGAGCATCCGGGCGTTGTGAGCTCTGCGCAGCAGCTCGTGGACTTGTTGCCCACGTTGGCGCCGCGGTTGTACTCCATCTCTTCAAGCCCGAAGGCGCATGCGGGGGAGGTGCATGCGACCGTGGCCGTGGTGCGTTATCGCTCGCATAACCGCGAGCGCGGCGGCGTGTGTTCGACGTTGTTTGCGGACCGCACGGAGCTCAACGGCACACTGCCGGTGTACATCCAGCACAATAAGAAGTTTCGCTTGCCGGCCGACCCTGCGGCGCCGATTATTATGATCGGTCCGGGCACGGGGATTGCGCCGTTTCGGGGATTTTTGCATGAGCGCTGCGCGACGAACGCGACGGGGCGCAACTGGCTGTTCTTCGGCGACCGTAGTGCGGCCAGCGACTTTCTTTATCGTGAGGAGCTGGAGCAGATGACGGCGAGCGGCCTGCTGACGCGGCTGGACACGGCATTTTCGCGCGACCAGGCGCACAAGGTTTATGTGCAGGACCGGATGATCGAGCAGGGCGCGGAGCTGTTTGCGTGGCTGGAGCAAGGGGCGAACGTGTATGTGTGCGGCGACGCCTCGCGCATGGCCAAGGACGTGGACGCGGCGCTGCATACGGTGATCGAGCGGCACGGGCCGCGCGATGTCGAGGCTGCGAAAGACTATGTGCAGAACCTGCATGACACCCGGCGTTACCTGCGGGATGTGTACTAGATGAATCTGCCTCTGCATGAGCGCGCGGTCGAAGGCTCGAGCCCGGAGCTGGTGCGCTTGACGGGGCTGTCGCTGGGGGAGGGCGGGATTGTGTTTCCTCCAGCGGCGGCGGAGGTGGTCTCCGCGCTGCTGCCTGCGCGCAAGCCCGGGCCGGGCGAACAGTATCGCTTTCACTTCGACATGACCAAGTGCATTGGCTGCCGGTCCTGCGAGATTGCGTGCAACGAGCAGAACAACAATCCGGCGGACATCGAGTGGCGGCGGGTCGGCGAGCTTGAGGCGGGGAGCTACCCGGAGACGCAGCGGCATTATCTTTCGATGGGCTGCAACCACTGCCTGGACGCGGATTGCCTGCGGGGCTGCCCGGTGGATGCGTATACGAAGGATCCGGTGACGGGCATCGTGCTGCACTCGGCGGATGCTTGCATCGGGTGCAGTTATTGCGTGTGGAACTGCCCGTACTCGGTGCCGCAGTACAACCCGGAGCGCGGGGTGGTGGGCAAGTGCGATATGTGCAAGGGGCGGCTCGATGAAGGCCTCGAGCCGGCGTGTGTGAACGCGTGCCCGGAGGGGGCAATTGCGATTGAGCTGGTGAATATGGACGCGTGGCGGGAGGATTATGCGCTGGCCGATGCGCCTGGCCTGCCAGCTGCCGAGCAGACTGTTTCGACGACGCGGGTGACACTGCCGGGCAAGTTCGCGGCGGCCAAGCCGGTGGAGCGGGGGCTGGAGCGGGTAGATTTAGGGCAGATCGAGCGCCAGCATGCGCATGTGCCGCTGATCTACATGACGGCGCTGATGCAGGCGGTGTCTGGCGCGCTGTGGGTGCTGCTGGCGTGGCGGGCGCTCGACGCTTTGGCTCTGTTTGTTTTGCTGGGCGTTACGGCGGTTGCGCTGACGCTTTCGACGCTGCATCTGGGGCGTCCGGCGTATGCGTATCGGGCGCTGAAGATGTGGCGTCGCTCCTGGCTGAGCCGCGAGGTGCTGCTGTTTACGCTGTTCTTCGGCGCGCTGGCCGCGGCGGCGGTGACGACGGCGGCGCGGCAGTTTGGAGTGCCGGTGGTGGCCTGGTTGCCGGAGGCCTGCGATTGTGCGGCGGCTGTTTTTGGGGTGCTGGGTACGCTGGCGAGCGCGGCAATCTACCTGGTGCGGGCGCGGCCTGCGTGGAATACGGTGCACACGCCGGCAGACTTTGTCTTGACCGCGGCGCTGCTGGGTAGCCTGCTGGCGACGGCGCTGGCGGATCTGCTGCCAAGGCTGACGGAGCCGTTTTCGCTGCCGGGTGTGCTCGATCCACTGACGAGCGTGGCCGTGCAGCCGGTGCATGCGCTGGCGATCACAGTATTGTGCGCCGGGGCGTGGCTGCTGAACCAGGCGGTGCGGGCTTACCGGATGCGCGGGTCTGCGGCGTTTGAGTCGCGGGCGGCGTGGTCGCTGCTGGCGGGGGCGGGGCTTTGGCCGTTTGCCGTGGGGTCTGTGGTGCTGCTTGGCTGCGCGCTGGGGCTGGCGGCGACGGCGCATAGCCTGGGGGCAATGGTCGCCGGGCTGGGAGCGGTGCTGGTCTCGCGCTATCTCTTTTTCGTGACGGTGGTTCCGCTGAATATGGCGCTGACGTTTGTGCGGTCTCGGCCTGCGGGAGCGCACGCATGAGCCTGCGAACGCGCGTGGAGCGCATGCTCGGCATCGACACAGCGCAGAGGAAGTATGCGTATGCCGAGGACCCGGTGTACGGCAAGGTTGCGGCTGCGCGCGTGGCCGACACGTGGGTGAAGACGACGTGCGGCTACTGCTCGGTGGGCTGCGGCATGCTGGTCGGCGTGAAGGACGGCAAGGCGGTCGCGGTGCGGGGGAATCCGGATCATCCGGTGAACCGCGGCAAGCTGTGCCCCAAGGGCCTAAGCGAGCACCATATTCTGGATGGCCCGGGCCGCGCGCGGACGCCACTGCTGCGCAAAAACGGCAAGCTCGAGCCGGTGAGCTGGGACGAGGCGCTGGCAACGATGGTCGAACGGATTACCGCGCTCCAGGCGAAGCACGGGCCGGATACGCTGGGCGTGGTGGGCACGGGGCAGTTGCTGACGGAGGAGTATTACACGCTGGGCAAGCTGGTGCAGCTGGGCTTCCGGACGCCGCATAACGACGGCAATACGACGCTGTGTATGGCGTCGGCGGTCTCCGGCTACAAACTGTCGTTTGGCTCGGATGGGCCTCCGGGCAGCTATGCCGATATGGCGAGTGCGGACGTGGTGCTGCTGATCGGCTCGAACATTGCGGACAACCATCCCATCCTGTGCACGCGGGTGGGTGAAGGCCCGGGCAAGCGGCCGGGACGCACGCTGATCGTGGTCGATCCGCGGGTGACCAAGACGGCCATGATGGCCGACATCCATCTGGCCATCAAGCCACGTGGCGACATTGCGCTGATCAATGGGATCGCGCATATTCTGATTCGCGACGGGCTGATCGATGCGAAGTACATTGCGGAACATACGAGCAACTACGTGTCCTTTGCGGAGTATGTTGCGGAGTTTACTCCGGAGCGCGTGGCGGCTATGACCGGGCTTGCTGCGGAGCGGATTGAGGAGGTTGCGCACCTGTATGGCAAGGCGCGGGCGGGCTTCATCGGCTGGACGATGGGCGTGAACCACTCGGCGCAGGGTGCGGTGACGGTGGCGGCGATCAACAACCTGGCGCTGATTACCGGAAACCTGGGCCGCGCGGGAGCCGCACCGTTTTCGATCACCGGCCAATGCAACGCGATGGGCACCCGGGAGAGCGGGTTTACGTCCGCGCTGCCGGGCTATCGCAAGTTCGACAATGCCGCACACCGCGAGGAACTGGCGGAGCTGTGGGGGATCGATGCGGCCGAGATTCCGTCAGCCCGCGGCATGGCTTACCCGGACATCATCGAGGCCGCGGTGAAGGGCAAGATCAAGGCGCTGTGGTTTATCGCGACCAACCCGGTGGTTTCGTTTCCAAACTATGGGCTGCTGAAGCAGGCGCTCGAACAGGTGGAGTTTCTGGTGGTGCAGGACGGCTTCCATCCCACGCCTACGTCGGACTTTGCGCACCTGGTGCTGCCGGCGGCGATCTGGGGCGAGAAGGAAGGCACGTATACCAACTCCGAGCGGCGCATCTCGAAGGTGAACCGCATCGTTAGCCCACCGGGTGAGGCGCGGCCCGACTTCGACATCTTCCTCGATTTGGCTTCGCATTTAGGCGTGAAAGACAAGCTTTACCCTGGCTGGACTACGACTGCGGATGCGTATGCCGAGTGGCAGCGCGTCTCCGCCGGGCGCATGTGCGACTATAGCCCATACACCTGGCAGCAAATTGAAGAGGCAGGCGGCATCCAGTGGGGGGGCGAGCGGCTGTATGCCGACGGCGTCTTTCCCACGGCGGACGGCCGGGCGATTCTGCACAACGTTCCCTGCGATCCGTTCTCCGAGCAGCCCAACGAGGAGTACGGCCTGATTCTGAACACCGGGCGCACCGTCGAGCACTGGCACACCCGCACCAAGACCGCACAGGTAGACATGCTGAACAAGATGGTTCCCAATGCGTGGCTCGAGATGAATCCGGCCGATGCGGAGCGTCTGCAGCTGCGCTCGCATGACAAGGTGACGGTGGCGAGCCGCCGCGGCAAAGTGGCCGGGGTGGAGTTGCGCATTACCGGGATCGTCGCGCCGGGGCAGGTGTTTATGCCATTTCATTTTGTGGAGACGAATTCAAATCGCGTGACGCTTGGGGACTTCGACCCGATCTCACGCGAGCCTAATTTCAAGCAGTGCGCGGTACGCGTACATAAGTCTTCCGCGCAGTAGGGCGGGTTTCAGTTTTCCCCCGGCCCCGACGCCGGTGTTTGGCAGAAGGCAGTAAGACGGCAGCCCCGGGCGACCATGACGTCGCTTCTCAAGCTGCCGAGGCTCTCCCGCTTTACACATTTCATCCGAGGAAAACTGACATGGCTAGCTACAAGATTTTCATGAAGTCCGGTCATCCGCTGACGCTTCTCGCCGCGTTTCTCTACTTCGACTTTTCTTTTGCCATCTGGGTGCTGAACGGGGTGATGGCTCCGTTTATCTCGGAGGGCTTTCACCTGACGCCGATCCAGACCGGCACGATGATTTCGATTCCCATTCTGGCCGGCGCGCTGATGCGCTTTCCTCTGGGTGTGCTGTCGCAGTACATCGGTCGCAAGATGGCCGCGATTATCGAGATGAGCTGCATTATTGTGGCGCTGCTGTATGGTTTTTACTTTGTGCACACCTTCAACTCGGTGCTGGCGATGGGCGTGCTGCTGGGCATTGCGGGCGGCAGCTTCGGGATTGCGCTGTCGCTTGGCTCGGGCTGGTTTCCGCAGGAGTATAAAGGGCTGGCGATGGGCATTGCGGGCGCCGGCAACAGTGGTACGGCGTTTGCGGCGCTGTTCGCTCCCAAGCTGGCGATGCACTTCGGCTGGCAGCATGTGTACGGGTTTGCGGCGGGCTGCATGCTGCTTCCTTTGATGGTGATGATCTTCTTTGCCAAGGAGCCACCCGATGTCGAGCACCAGTCGCTCGGCCAGCATCTGCAGTGCCTGTGGCAGGCGGATGGCTGGTACTTCAACATGGTGTACATCATTACGTTCGGCGGCTTTATCGGCCTGTCGACGTTCCTGACCACGTTCTACGTCAGCCAGTTCCACATGACGAAGGTGCATGCCGGCTTTTATACGGTGCTGGCTACGTTTACGGGCTCGGCAACGCGGGTGCTGGGCGGCTACTTTGCGGATAAGCTGGGCGGGATTACGACGCTTTCGGTCATCTTCCTGGTGGCGATTGCGGGGCTGTTCGGCTTGATGGCGGCACCGTCGCTGCTGGTGACTACGCTGCTGTTTATGCTTTGCTTTGGCGCGCTGGGCGCGGGCAACGGGGCTACGTTCCAGCTGGTGCCTTTGCGCTGGCCGACGACGACGGCCATTGCCGGCGGCATGATCGGCGAGATTGGCGCACTGGGCGGATCATTGATTCCGACGATTCTGAGCTACTCGAAGCAGCACTTCGGCAGCTATCGCAACGGTTGGATTTTGTATGCCGGCCTGGCGTTCCTGGTGCTGGTAATGCTGCGGGTGGTGAGCCGCTCGTGGACGCGGACGTGGGTCGGGCCGGGCGGCCGGGCGCTAACTCGAGTGCACCAGGCGGAGGGCGGTTCGGTGCTGGTGACGGCGGAAGGCACGAGCTTCGCGGCGGACTGAGTGTGTGGGTGATGTGACGTGCCGCCCTGGCTGCGATGATTGCGGCTGGGGCGGCGCGGCTAGGGTGGCGTGGATACCCACACGACCAGGCTGCGCGCGTTCGGCTAGGATACCCGGAGATGATCTCCGTGCTTATTTTGACGCGTGACGAAGCGCGTGATCTTCCTGGGGCGCTGGCGTCGGTTGCGGGCCTGGCGAGTCCGCTGCCGGACGATGTTCATGTTCTGGACTCGTACTCTACGGACGCGACGGTGGCGATTGCGCGGGCGGCGGGGGCGCAGGTGGTCGAGCGCGGGTTTGATAACTATGCCGCGCACCGGAACTTCGGGTTTACGCTGCCGTTTCGGTATCCGTGGCTGCTGATTCTGGATGCCGATGAGCGGCCTACGGCGGCGCTTTGCGCGGAGATGCGGCGGCGGGTGACGACGGTGCTGCCGGAGGTGGCCGGATTCCGGCTGCGCCGGCGTGATTTTCTGTTTGGGACGTGGCTGAAGCATGCGCAGATGACGCCGCTGTACATCCGGATGGTGCGCCCGGAGCGGTCGCGGTGGACGCGGTCGATCAATGAGGTGCTGGAGGTGGACGGCGCGCTTGCGGACCTGGTGGAGCCGCTCGACCACTTCCCTTTTTCAAAAGGTTTGGCGCATTGGGTGGACAAGCATAACCGCTACTCGAGCATGGAGGCGCAGCTGATTTATGCGGAGGCTGGGCTCCAGAATCCGTCGCTGCGGACGGCGCTGGGGCTAGGCTCGGGGAGCCCGGATTTCCATACGCGGCGGCTGCACCAGAAGGCGCTCTTTTACCGGCTTCCGGGGCGTCCGGTGATCAAGTGGGGATACATGATGTTTGTGCGCGGCGCGCTGCTCGATGGTGCGGCCGGCGTGGCGTATGCGACGCTGCAGAGCTTCTACGAGTATCTGATTGTGCTGAAGACGAAGGAGCTGCGGGCGCAGGCACCTCCGGTCTCTCCGTTAGACTTGCGGTGAGGTCTTTGCTCTGATGCGTGTGTTTCCGCGCTTGCTGTTTTCGGTGGCGCTTGCCGGTTCCGTCACTTCGTCTATCTACTGCGTGATGGTGGTGGCGGCGGCGGTGCGGTTTGGCGTGCGCAAGCGCCGGGATGAACGAACGCCGCCTGACTTTACCCCCGCGCTGAGCGTGCTAAAGCCGCTGCACGGGACCGAGCCGGGGATGGAGCGCAATCTCGAGAGCTTCTTCGAGCAGGTGTATCCCGCGCCGTTTGAGCTGCTGTTTTGCGCGCGGCACGAGACGGATCTGGGGCTTGCGCTGGCGCGGCAGGTGGGGGCGCGCTACCCGCAGGTGCGGGCGCAGTACTTGACCTGCGGCGAGCCTATGCCGAAGTTCCACAATGCGAAGGTGTACTCACTTGAGAAGCTCGATTCGGTGGCCGCGTACGACCTGTATGTTACGTCCGACGCGGACGTGCGGGTGGCACCGGACTACCTGCTGCGCATGGTGCAGAACCTGCGCGACCCGGAGCTGGGGATTGCGTCGTGCGTGTATGTGGGGACGGCGTACGGCGGGCGGAAGGCGAGCTTTGCGGCCAAGCTGGACGCGGTGGGCAAGTCGGTGGAGATGACGTCGGGCGTGCTGGTGGCGGACATGATCGAAGGCACGAAGTTTGCTTTGGGCGCGACCATGGCGACGCGCCGCCAGAGCATCACGCGGGTGGGCGGCTTTGCCGAGCTGGGACAGTTTTATGCGGATGACTTTGAGCTGGGCAACCGGCTGGCCAAGCAGGGTGCCGGGGTGAAGATGGCCACGCACGTGATCCGGCTGATGGTGCAGGACACGCCGTTCTGGATTTCGTTCCGCAACCAGCTGCGCTGGATGCAGTCGACGCGGCGCTCGCGGCCGTGGGGGCATCTGGGCAGCGGGCTGACGTTTGCGATGCCTTTCGGCTTGCTCGGGCTGTTGTGGGGAGGGGTGGTGGGTCGGCCGGGCGCGGGTCTGCTTTGGCTTGCGGCGATGATTGTGAATCGCTGGCTGCAGGCGGCGGCGATCCTTTCTGTGCTGGGCGACCCGGACCGGCTGCGCAATGTGGCGGTGTATCCTTTGCGCGATCTGCTTGGCAGTGTTCTTTGGCTGGGGAGTTATGGGGGGGACAAGTTTTATTATCGGGGCACGATTTATACGTTGAAGGCGGGGGGGAGAGTGGAGGCTCCGGACTAGAGGGCATGCTTCCTGCCACGACTTTTAGCGATTGACCAGGATAGTTTTGCCTCCTGCGCTGGCTACGTCCCGCACCGGTCCGCACGGCTGGAGTTCCGTTCTGCGGCTTGCCGGTACGTAGGTCATCAAGAAGATGCGGTGGGGCCCGGCCCACAGCCTGCGGAGCGAGGCTTCGTTTTCAAACAGCTTTGGAGCGTCCGGCCAGAAGCTTCCGAACCACGGTCCGTTGACGCGCCCGTTGACCAGGTGCACGGGCTGGCGGGTGTAAAAGAGGAGCGTTGAGCCTGAGGTCAGCTCTCCGTCGAGCACGATCAGGTCCCCGGGTTGGGGTGCGGTGCGCTGCTCGGCCAGGATGGACTGCGCCAACCCCTTCGAGCCCAGGATGGGGTTGAAGCGTACCAGGCCCTGGTGCGCCGCCAGCAGAACCACGATCATCCCGGCGGCCAGCGTCAGATTGGCCGTATAGGTCTTCGCTCGGCGGCGCAGCAGGTAGCTGACGACGCCCAGCAGCACCATGCCGGCCGACACCAGGATCAGCGGTCCGCGGAAGAGCCCCATGGCCGCGCCTGTGAGGTCGAAGATGTGGCCGAGGGACAGGTTGTAGAGCTCCGGATTGCTGGCGAGCAGGCTGGATAGATCGACCCCTGGCGCCGGTTGCGGAGCCTCAATGGCGAAGAACGCGCAGACTGCCGCGACCAGGCAGGAGATCGGCAGCAGGAGCCAGCGATGGCAGCCAAGCGACCACCGGTATGCGGCTTGGGCTGTGTCTGCCCGGCCGAGAAATCCGCCGAGAGCAAGCGCCAGGGCCGGGAGCGCGGGTAAGGAGTAGTACTCCTGGCGGCTGGACACGGAGAAGAAGAGGAGGACCAGGGCTGCCCAGAGAGTGATGGCCAGGGTAGCTTGCCGCTGCCTGCCCGACTCTGCGGCTAGCTCTGCCCATTTGGCCCGTATCTCGTTTTCAGTACCGGTTCGTTCCAAGGTGGCGACCCGGTGGGTTCTGAGCCGCTCTCGCCAGCCGACGAAGGCTCCCGGCAGAAAGACTCCCCAGGGCATGACCCAGATGAGCGCGTAGAGCCAGAAGAGCCAGACCGGCGTGTTGCCGTAGTCGTGCGGGATGCGCTTGCCGAGGAAGCGGGCGAAGTGCTCGTTATAGAGATAGAACCAGGCCCAACCTGCTCGCGCGGGAAGCCCGAGGCCGGCTGGAAGCGCGATGGCCGGATTGCGGAGAGCCACCAGGATGTGCCACGGCAGCCCGACGGCCAGGAAGACTGCCGCTGCTGCCAAGACCTCCAGACTCGCCAGCAGAGGTAGGGTGCGCGGCTGGAGGGTGTGTGTACAGGCTAGAGAGACGACCACGAAGCCCAGCGGAAAGACCAAGCCGATGAGGCCCTTGGTGAGTAGATTGAGCCCGAGGGCTGCGCCGAAGCCGATCCAAGGCAAGAAAGGCCAAAGTGTCCGGAAGCGACCTGGAGGCGCCGTCGCAGGGATGGCTTTTTCGTCGGAGAGGTGGGTACTCGATCCCAGGCGCTCCATCCCTACGAGGAACCACCAGACGCCGAGCGTCATCCAGAGGCAGATGAAGATGTCGGGGATGTAGAAGCGGGTGTAGAGGTAGGGGCCGATCGCGGTTCCGAGTACGAGGGCTGAGTAGAACGCCCCGCGCTCTGAGAACCAGCGCAGGCCCAGGCCATAGACCGCCAAGAGGAGGGCGAGGACTGCCAGGGCGAGCGGCAGACGTCCGGCCCAGTCGTGCTCTCCGAAGACGCGCATGGCGCCTGCGGCCAGCCAGTACAGGAGGGGCGGCTTGTCGAAGAAGCGGATGCCGTCGACGTAGGGCGTGACGAAGTCGTGCCGCTGGAGCATCTCGCGGGCCACTTCGAGGTAGACGGAGTCGACGTCATCAAGCAGTCCCGGCGTCCAAAGCCCGCCGATCTGCAGCAGCAGCCACGTGAGCACGATGAGCGCGAGGGACCGCGGGTTCGAGCGCCTGGCTTCGGTCACCGCGCCGCGTCTCCATCGAGGACGCGGTCCGTGACGAGCAGTTTGCCGCTGCTTTGGTCGAGCACGAGGGCGCGCGCATCCAGGAGTTGAGCTACGTCGGCGCGTTTTTCGGCCGGCACGAAGAGGATTTTGCGTTCGCCGTGGCCCCACTCGGCGGCCAGCTCCGGGGCGGTGACGAAGACGTTCGGGGCGTCGGGGAAGCTTGCGCCGAAGAGCATGGAGGTGGAGCGTCCCTCCACCAGACGCACGGGCCGGCCCAGGTAGAAGGGGATGGAGGAGCCGAAGGCCTGGTCGCCGTAGAGCAGGATTTCGGTGTTTGGCGCGAGGGCGCCCTGATGCTGCAGGGTCTCGATTTTGGCGGCAAACTGCCGGCTTGAGAGCACCGGGGCAAAGCGTACCAGGGCCAGGTGCGCGGCGAAGAGCAGGCCGGCGCCGGTGAAGGCTACGGCGGTGGTTGCTGCCTGGTGCCTTCGCTGGGCACGCAGCATCCAGGCGGCGGCCGGGCCGAGCGTGAGGCTGAGGATGGCGAGCACCGCCGGCAGCCGCAGCGCTGCGAAGGAGGCTGAGGTGAGATCGAAGAAGTGCGACATGGACAAGGTGTAGCTGCCGACGCCGCGATGAGCCAGGACCTCACCGACATCGGGCAGGTAAGGCAGATGGCGGGAGCTCCACAAGCCCCATAGCAGCGCCAGGGACGCGATGCCTCCTACGGCTGCGAGCGCCGCATGTGCAAAGGCGATGGCACGCCGGGCGGCCTCGCTGGTGGTGTAGGTCTGCTCCGCGCGGGTGATGGTGGCGGCCAGCAAGAGCAGGATGGGGAGATAGGCGGGGAAGGTGTAGTACTCCTGATTGGTGGAGAGGGAGAAGAAGAGGAGCACGATGGCGGCGAAGAGGCTGAGGAGGAGGATGCTGCGCTGTTGGGGGTCGATGCGGTGGAAGGGGGAGGCGGAGAGGCCGGTGTTTGTGCGTTCCCACGCGATGAGACCAAACGCGAAGAGAACGAGGATCGGCGCGGTAAACGTGATCCAATCCAACGCAAGGTATTCCTTGAAGAACACTGCTGGCAGAACAAAGGCAATCCAAATCCAAATCATCTTCCAAAAGGATGAGCGTCCAAGTCGAGCCGGCTTCGTCAGCACCCTGGTCTGGTGGGTGTAGCGACTCCACACGGCCCTTACCCCCAGCGGCAGAAAGAGTACCCAGGGAAAGAGCCAAACGCCGTGCATGCCCCAGTAGACCCAGCCCGGCAGCCGGTTGTAGTCCGCGGGCAGACGCCGGCCGATAAAGCGCAGGACGTGCTCGTTCCAGAAATAGAACCAGAAGAAGCCGTGGCCGTTCGCGCCTCCGGTGTTGCGCAGCCCGGCCAGCACATGCCAGGGTGCGGCGAGGGCGAAAAAGAGGAGCATGCCCGAGAACGGCTGCAGCTTGCGCCAGCTTTTGCGCTCTCCGGTGAGCAGAAGAAAGAGCCCCGCGGTGGCGAAAAACAACAGGAGCGCCACGAGGCCCTTGCTGAGCACCGCGAGGGCTAGGGACGCCCACATCACGTAGGGGTAGAAGAGAGGCCCGGCGTACCAGGCTACGGCCGGCCGCTCTCGCACGTCTGGATGCTCTCGTGCCTCTGGCTGCTCACGCATGTCCGGCTCGGGGAGGGGTGCGAACTGGGTTTCCCTGGAGGCGACGGGGCCCAGCGCCTTGAGGAAGGCGAAGAGGGCCGCGCCTAGAAATAGCGCCAGCCAGACCTCCGGGATGAGGATGCGCGTGAATAGAAAGACGCCCACCGAGGTGAGCACGCCGATGGCGGTGTAGAAGCCGGTGCGCGCGCCGAAGGCCTGGTTTGCCCAGCGATGGCCGAGCAGCATAAGCAGAAGCACGGCCACGGCCTGGGGCAGATGCGCTGCGAAGGTGTTGAAGCCGAAGGTGCGGAAGCTGGCCGCCGCGAACCAGTAGGGCAGCGGAGCCTTTTCGAGGTAACGGACGCCATCTACCTTGAGGGTGACGAGGTCGCCGGTGGAGGCCATGGCGCGCGCGGCGCTGGCGTGGGTTGCATCGGCGTCGTCGAGCAGCGGCGGGGCGAACAAGGCGGCGAAATAGAGCACCAGCCACAATCCGGAAAGGATCATTGCCGCATTCCGGGGTCTTGGACCTCCCGCGAATGAGGTCGCCAGAATGGAGAAGTGGGGCTTTGTGTTCATGCAGAAAAGACGCACTTACAGCATAGCGGACTGAACTCTCCGGCTCGCACGTGTAGCTGCTCCGGCCTGGATTTGATCTCGCTGCGCTCTGCGCCATGTATCTTTCTAATGAACCCCTTGACGCCGGAGGCTATACCCCCAGCATGCCCACCTTTGCCGCCATCGACATTGGCTCGAACTCTTCCCGCCTGAAGATTGCCTCGGTCGTCCAGCACCGTTTGAAGACGCTCTATGAAGATCGCGAGGTGACCCGGTTGGGGGAGAGCGTCTTCCAGACGGGGATGATCTCGCCTGAGGCGATGGCCGGGACGATCAAGGCGCTAAAGCGCTTTCACAAGGCGGTGCAGACGCATGTTTGCGACAAGGTGCGCATCGTCGCCACCAGCGCCATGCGCGACGCGCGCAACGCCGCCGCGTTCACCGAGTGGGTGAAATCGTCGACGGGCTGGGATGTCGAGGTGATCTCCGGGCTTGAGGAGGGCCGGCTGATCCACCTGGGCGTGGTGACGCTTGAGCCGGACGGCCGCTCCAAATGTCTGCTGATCGACCTGGGCGGAGGAAGCTGCGAGATTACGCTGTCCGACCAAGGGCGGGTGCAGGAGATGGTCTCGCTGCCGCTGGGCGCGGTACGCCTGCAGCAGGAGTTTCTGCGCAACGATCCTCCTACGAAGGAAGACGCCGACCGGCTGCGCCAGTATATTGAGCGCGAGCTGCGGCGCGGGGAGAAGAAGCTGGGCCGGCCGCAGGTGCCGTTGGTGATCGCGACCTCCGGCACGGCGGCTGCGCTTGCGGAAGCCAGCGCGGCCCTGATTGCCGTACCGGCGGCGCGGAAGTCCTCCGCCGGCAAGCTCAACGGCAAGCTTTCGATCAAGAAGCGAACGAGGCTGGAGCCTCTCGAAGCCTCAACGGCCGACGTACGCAAGCTGGCTAACAAGCTGCTGACGATGACCAATCCGCAACGCGAGGCGATGCCGGGGATTGGGCCGAAACGCGCCGAGATCATTGTGGGGGGCGCGGAGGTGTATGCGACTTTGCTGGAGCGCTTCCACCTGAAAGGGTTTCGGTACTCTGCGCTGGGCCTGCGTGACGGCATGCTGGCCCAGATGCTGGGCGAGGTCGACCTCCGCGCGGCGGTTCACCGGCAGATCGAGCAGGAGCGCTGGACGGGCGTGCTGGCGGTGTGCGAGCGGTACGGCATCGACGAGAAGAAGGCCGAGCCGGTGCGCGCCCATGCGGTGCAGCTGTTCGACGCGTTTGAGAAGCTGCACGGGCTGCCGGTGGACTACCGCATCTGGGTGCAGGCCGCGGCCATGATGGTGGAGGTGGGCAAATTTATGAGTCACCAGGGCCACCACCGGCATGCGCAGTACATTATTGCGAACTCGGAGATCTTCGGTTTCTCTCCTGAGCAGCGGCTGATTGTGGCCAATATTGCGCGCTACCAGGGCAAGACGCGGCCTGATCCGCTTGACCGCTACATGCGTCCGCTGGGTGCGGAGGAGCAGCTACGCGTGGCGCGGGCGGTGGTGCTGCTGCGCCTAGCGGTGGCGCTGAACCAGGATCGTGCGAGTGCCGTGGTGGGTCTGAGTACGCGGATCTATCCGAAGCGCGTGGTGATTGAGATTCTTCCCGGCCGTGGCGGTGCGGAACTCGAAGCCTGGGCGGTGAAGAAAGAAGCGCCTTACTTTTTGGAGGTCTTCCGCAGAACCCTCTTGGTGGAGGTCGCGTAGAGAGCGCGTACCAGGCGGGGGTCAAGCAGACTGGACAAGCTGGCCGGACCGCGCCCGAGCGTGACGCGCGCGAGCGATCCTTTGCGCAGGCGCACTAGTGGGACGCGCATCGGTATTTCGCTGTCGGGGACCGGGGGCGCCAGCAGGGATCCGAGAAAGCCCTGAATGTTGGGGCTGTGCCCGACGACCAGCACGTTCTCGCGTCCTTCCCACTGCTGCAGCATCTGCTGGAAGACAGGAAACGCGGCCTCCGGACAAAGGGCGTTCGAGAGCTGAATTTTTGCTTCGTACCCGGTTTCCGTAGCGACAAACTGCGCTGTTTGTACCGATCGCTTGAGCGGGCTCGAAAGTACGAGGTCGAAGTTCACCTTGAGGGCGCTTAACATGTGCGCCAGGCGCAGACACTGCTGTTTGCCTTCTTTATCCAGCGGACGTTTTACATCGAGTAACGGATTGGCGCGGCGAGTACCGGCACTGGCATGGCGAAGAATAAATAAATTCATACGGCTGTAACAATTCTATCGCTGAATGGATGGGAAGACTATGACTTCTGCGGTTCGGCGGAGGGCGGTTCGTGGTGAAAGACTCCGAGGTCGGGCTGCTCGAGCGAAGGCACGGCCGGTTCGGGATCGGATTGGGCGTCGGGCGGCGGGGCGAGATGGACGCCCGATGGCGTGTTGGGGCGCTCCCCGGTTTGTGCCCAGTGTGCCTCTTCGGGCGAGTAGCTGCTGTTCATCGGGGATGAGAGAGTGTCGGCGGTCAGACGGTTGTCGGCGGCCAGCACGGTCTGGGCTGCGCGCTGCCAGAAACGCGTCAGCAGGCTGAGTAGGAGTCCGAGCTGGGTGAGCAGGAAGATGGGGAGTATATGCCGCTGTGCGAGGAGCTCGGTGGCCTCTGCCCAGGTCGCTGCGAGCGCGGCTGTGCCTAGCAGGGCCAGTGTCAGAAAGGTCCCGTAGGCTCGTCCGAAGTTGGCCGCAAGGGTGCGCAGAGCCGGCCCGAGCACGCAACGGATGCGCCGGTCGGTCTTGCCGTTGGGCAGGAGATGATCGTTCAGCTGCACGGTATAGACCTCCAGGAGGTCGAAGTACAGCCGCAGCAGCGCCGCTACGAGCAGGATGAGCAATGCGCCCGGAGCCTCGAGCCACAACGCGGTCGCGCCTACGAAGCGCTGGTCTACGTGGGCCACCCATGCATTTTGCGCGGCGAACAACGGCGCGAGCACGGCCCCGAAGACAATGGCCGCGAGTACGGTGATGCGCACGAAGCGCCAGAAGAACCCCAGGCCAGTGCCAAGGAGGATGGACAGCCGCCCCGGGGCGTGCGCGTGGTAGGTGACTAGAGCTCCGGGCACCAGGATGAAGTAGACCGCCAGGTACACGGGCAGCCCTAAATACCCGCTGGCTCCACCGCCTGGCACATGGTCTGTGAGCGTATGCTGCAGCTCGAGCAGTGTTCCAAGATCGAAGGCCGAGGATAGCCGCTCGGCCGCGAGCGAGTGGTCGAGTACGCCGGCCATCTCCGTATGCAGGCGCAGCGAAAACAGGAACGCCAGCCCTGCGTTGAAGGCGTAGGTCCATAGGAGCGCTCCCGGGCTCGCGAGCACGAGGCGCAGCCCACGACCCAGGATGGACCTCTGCGCAGGCCTCAAACCAGCCATCCCAGCAGCTGCTCACCAAGGCCGAGCGCGGCCATCCACAGCGTTGTCAGCTTGCGCGCCGGGCCGGGCCGGGCGTCTTCTGTGCGGCTATTGTTGAAGCGGTTGGCATCGAGCAGCAGAGTGTGGTCCGGATCTACTTCCGCCGAGACGATGCTGGCTCCGGTCTGATAGGTCCATGTCTTCCAGCGATCGTTCTCTCCGACTGCCGGAGCCCATACCTCTCGACGCCGACTGCCATCCGAGAAGGTGACCTCGACCGTTACGGGCATCAGGAAACCTCTCAACCGGTGGACGGTGACGGCATCCCGCAGGCGCTTTTCGTTGGGGTTTGCCAGCCACCACTCGGCCGGCCCTGAGCTGATGTTGTCGATGGCGTAATCGAGGATCGCCGTCCCATAGACTGCCTGGCGCAGGTACGCGCGCAAGCCCGAGTTGACGATGGTTGTCTGCGCTCCCGAGCTTGCCTGCGCGCCCAGGCCCGGCAGCACTACCTCCGGGGAGCGGACCAGCATTCCACCGGACCTTCCGCGCTGAATAGCCACTTCCTCGATCGTCCGCAGGAAATCTTCGGTGGTGGGGTGCGTGAAGCGGTAGCGCAGGAAGTAGGTTCTGAGCGCCTCGTCCATGGTGTCCGCGCCGACCAGACCTTCCAGTGTCTTGAGCAGCGTGACCGATTTGCCGTAGGTGACGACGCCATAGCTCTCGGAGTTGCGGAACTGCCAGGCGAAGCGCGTCACGGGGTCGAAGTCCGGCATGGCCAGATACTGGATGTATTGGGCGGACTGGTCGGACAGGTTGGCCCAGCGTCTGCCGAAGACATTAGTCCGCTGGCCGTAGAGCGCGGCCGTCACGTTGACCTCGGTGTAGGAGTTGATGCCTTCGTCGAGCCAGGCGTCTTCAAACTCGTTGGTGGCGAGCATGCCGTACCAGTACTGGTGGCCGAACTCGTGCTCGGCGGTGATCTCCGTGAGGCGGCTTGGGTCCCAGAGCGTGGTTCCCCCGGTGATCAGCGTTGGATATTCCATGCCTTCCATCTCGGAGCCCGGCTCCGGATCGATGAGGGTCAGGATTTTGTAGGGATACGGGCCGAAGCGGCGGTCGAACTGGTCGAGGGACTTGAGCAGCACGTCCCGATAGCGGGGGCCGGCGTCCGGGTGCGCTCTGAGGGCGAGGACCCGCACCTGGACCGGCCCCATCGACCCAAGATAGGTTCCCGTGGTGACGGTGAAGTGCGGACTGGTCGCCCAGGCGAAGTCGTGAATGTCCTCACCGTAGAAGTGCAGGGTGCGTGTGCCGTCGTTGTTAAGTTGATCGCCCGTGGGCACCCCGGAGGCGCCTACGGTGTAGTTTTTCGGCAGAGTCAGGCGGACGTCAAAGGTGCCGAAGTCGGCGAAGAACTCTGTTGTGGCGTGGTACTGGTGGCAGTTCCACGCTCCATGCCAGAAGACGCCAACCTTCGGGAACCACTGGCCCCCCATGAGGAAATCGCGCTTGTACCCGTTGCGCGCGACGGACTCCGGAAACTGATCGTGGAAGCGCATGCGGAAGGTAATCGTCTCGCCGGGAGCGACGGCCCGCGGCAGCGTCACGAGCACGACGGTATGGTCGTTTGCGTTGCCATCGTCGGGCGCGGCGAAGTGCATGCTCCCGGTCAGGTCTCCGAAGCCCTCGGCGTCCAGGTGCCCGATGGTAATGGCTCCGCGCTTGGCGGCGGGATATTCGTCGCTTTGCTCGCTATCGCGGATGCCTCCGCCGAAGTGGTTCTCTGACGTAAAGGTTGACTCCGGGCGAAATGCATTTAGGTAGAGGTGGAAGGGAAAGCTGGTGAGGGGCTTTCCGGTCAGGTTTTTATAGCGGAGGGTCTCGGTGGCGTCGACCGATTTTTGCGCGGTATCGATTTTGGCGTCGATTGCGTAGGCCACCACGCGTGTGGAAAGCTCGGTTCCTGCCGGCGCATTGGTGGCGAGGCTTGTCTGCCCTGAGGCCGAAACCACCGCGAACAACAGTCCTGTCGCGAGCAATCCCGCGCAACGCATCATCCCCGAATAGTAACCCGGCTTGGCCCTCGGCTTCGGCGTGTTTGTGGTTGGAGCCAAGGGGTTCCTCTGCCCGGTTACAAAAAAGATCAGCTCCTTCCAGGCTGCGGAAGGAGCTGATTGAGTGGAATGCTGTGAAGGCTAGCTGTTGATCGCGATCGGCTCGCCGGCTGAAACCTTCTCAAGACCTTTGCCTTCGGCTGCGCCCGGCTTGCGAATGTCGATTCCGCCCTTGAAGAAGGCACCGTCCTCGATCGAAATACGCGCGGCGATGACGTCGCCGGTGAGGGATCCTTCGCTGCGGATGTCGATGCGGTCGGATGCTTGGCAGTTCCCGCGGACTTTACCGAGCACTACGATCTCGCGTGCCGAGATGTTTGCCGCGACCTGACCGTTGCGTCCTACCGTGACCCGGTTGCCGGGAAGCGTGATGGCACCCTCTACCTTGCCGTCTATATAGAGCGACTCCGAGCCGGTCACTTCTCCCTTTACGATGAGCGATTTACCGATCGTGGCTTGCTCCCCGGTGGCCGACGGAGCGGAACTCGCCGCCGGAGCCGCAGGACGCGCGGGCGTTGCCGGGGCCGGCTCAAAACTGGCGGGCGCGGGCGTCGCGGGACGTTGCGGTTCCGGGGTTGGAGGCGTCGTGCTTCCGGGCTGATTGGGCTTCCACATAGTGCGAATCCTTCCTTACTTGCTAAATTGGTGCCGCCAGGCGTTCGGCTGATAGGCTTGTCCGCTCTAGATGCGGGGGGCGGCGTCTTTCTTCAAGATACTACTTTGGCCCGCTCCGCGCCTTCTGAAATTCTGGCAATCGCCCTACCTGCACTTTGTTTGCACGCCCGAACCACAGAGGTAACAGGAACGAATCTGCATTGGGTAATTTTGGGTGAGGAACGGCCCGCTTCCACCCTGTAAGTAACCCAAATTTGGGTGGTGATCCCGCTAAAGAGGCATGGACACCTCCGACTGCTCCCGCAAAGATAAGGGTGCGTTTCGCTGTGCTCCGGTCTGTGGCCGAACCCGGCTTGTACGCTGCCTCCCATGAATATTGTTTGGTCTAGCCTGATTCTCATCGTGTTCCTCGCCGCTGCCGGCGCGCAGAGTCCTCCGCCGAAGCCGCCGAAGTTTGCCAATCCGCCGCGGCTGCACGCCGTCTCGCTGGGGGCCGTGCGCAAGGTGCCCTACACCCCGGCGGACGTGACCCCCGACGAGAAAAACGAAGACACGACCACCCTGAAAGTTCGTCCTCTCGTCGTCGACGAGCGCCAGCGCGAATGGACCACGGGCGAAATGCATGAGGTGACCGACCGCACCTTCGCTATCCGCCGCGCCATGCGCCTCAACGACTCACTGCCTTCTGACCGCGAGCAGAGATGGGTCTGGCAGCCTGGCCCCTGGCTGCTGGTTGACCGTGTGACCGGCCGCATCACGGTCCTACATCTGCCGGATTTCGACTTTGCGGTCTCAGACGTGGTTTGGTTCCGCGACTATGCGGCTTACTGCGGCACCGCCACTACCGGCAAAGGCGGCCTCTTTGCCATCGTTGCGCAGATTGGCGGTCACCGCGCTGTCGTCTCAAAGGCGCTTGGCCCATGGCCGCAGCCCAATCACTTCTTCCCTGTATGTAAAGCTGCGTCCTGGCAGCGCCTACCTTTGCGCGTCTCCCTCCAACCCACCGGCGGCGAAATGCTTACCTTCGAGGTCGTCGGAACTGCCTCGCTGATTGAAGAAGGAGAGGAGGCAGGAGAGCCCTGACGGCAATGAAGGAGCTTTGAGCAACGATTATCAGGAATGGTTTTGTTGAGACTGGATAGGTGCGCGCGAAGCGCATCTCACCCCCGATGGGGATCCAGGCTTCCGGAGCGCGTCTGCTAAGCATCCATCCGGTTATGTTTTCTGTTGGGGTCGTGATTTTACTTTGGCTGGGGACGTGGGTCGGCGGACAGATGCGTAAGCGCCGAGAGCTAACCCTCGAGGTGGAGGCGAGCACCTTTAAGACGCTCGAAAGCGCGGTTCTGGCGCTGCTGGGACTTCTACTCGGGTTTACCTTCTCGATGGGCGTGGGCCGTTATGACCAGCGAAAAAACCTGGAGATCGCCGAGGCGAACGACCTTGCCAATGTCTGGCTGCGTACCGCTACCCTGCCCGAGCCGGTGCGCTCCGCCGAACAGGCGTTGCTACGCCAGTATGTTCCCGTGCGTCTGCAGTTTCTGACGGCGGGCACGTCGGTAGAGCGCATCAACGAAAGCCTGCGGTCCTCGGCCGCCTTACAGGCGCGGATGTGGCGGCTTGCCGCGGATTTTGCCAATACTCGGCCTGACCCGGACAGCGCGCAGTTCCTCCAATCGATCCTCGCCGTGGTGGACATTGCGGAAAGCCGGACTGCCGCTTTCGAAAACCGGATTCCCATGCTTGCCTGGGGCATGCTGCTGTTCATCAGCTTCATTGCCAGCGGCCTGGTCGGAGTTGGGATTGGGACCCGGTCGCAATTCCTGCGGCTGGTGTTGCCGGTCGTCGTGGCGGCGGCGCTGTCACTTACCTTGGACCTGGACAGTCCACGCTCGGGTCTGATCCGTGTGCACCAGCGCAGCCTGGAGCGAGTGGCCGAGGCCGTGGCATCCGGGCCTGTGCCGTAGGCGGAGCTCTGCTGAATGCCGTCCAGGCGTAAGCTCAAATCATGCCCCTCGACTTCGACCAGCTCCTGCACGAAGCCGAAATCGCCCACGGCCACCTCTGTGCCGGTCAGATTCTCGGCGTACGCATGGCTATGCTCGGTCTTGCCCGTTTGGGCATCACCGATCCCCGGGGGGCGGATCGCAAGCGGCTCGTCACCTTCGTCGAAATCGATCGCTGCGCCACCGACGCGATCGCCGTGGTTACCGGCTGCCGTCTTGGCAAGCGTGCTCTCAAAGTTCGCGACTGGGGCAAGATGGCCGCGACCTTCGTCGATCTTCCGAGCCAAAAAGCTGTCCGCATCGCCGCCCGCGAATCCTCAAAACAGCGCGCCCGCGAACTCTACCCGGAGATCGAAAACAAGAACCAGCAGCAGATGCATGCCTACCGTGCGATGCCGGACGACGATCTGTTCACCGAACAGTGGGTTCAGGCGCCGATTGAACCGCGTGAGCTGCCCGGCTATAAGTCTGCGCGCA
The DNA here is from genome assembly GCA_964252655.1 of uncultured Acidobacteriaceae bacterium. GTDB lineage: Bacteria > Acidobacteriota > Terriglobia > Terriglobales > Acidobacteriaceae > Edaphobacter. The sequence goes on along the minus strand of CAXUNR010000044.1, from coordinate 6,125 downwards.
TCGCCTGTGCGATATGCGGCGAGGGGATCAACTACGATCGCGAGATACATCGCGGCGGTCAGATCCTGTGCCTTGGCTGTGCCGATCCCGGCAGCCGCTACTACCAGCCCCTTTGAATATCGTTGCTCCGGTTGTTCCATCTGCATCGATCGTGGTACATCTGAAGCTACGCATGCGACGCAGCCTCGAACTCGCATTCCTTTTCGCGCCCTTGCACCTGGCTCCCCGCCGGTGTTGTTGTTGCCGCTAGCGTTCACGTCTTGTCAATTCTTCGTCGCCGATCCCAGGAGTCCCCAAATGCCCGAACCGGCAAAGAAGTTTACTCTTTCGCTTGACGTCTGGGCCGTGCTTTTGTCTCTCGCCCTGGCGCTTCTCGTCCGCACCGGGGTCATCAAGACCGTTGCCTGGTAACCTGCACAGCCCAAGGAGATTTGCATGGCCACAAGCGCCAACTCCCTGCCCCTCCCGCTGAAACGCGACCGTGATGACGCCAACCGGCACGGCCTTCCCGGTCTCCTGCCAGGTATCGCGCTGCTCGCCGCCGTCGGCTATGCTGGAAAGTTCATCGAGCAGTCCATCGCGCGCTACGGCAAGGCTCATCACTTGGTGCTGCCAAATGTCGAATATGTGCTTTGGGCCATCCTCATCGGCGTCCTGATTGCCAACACCATCGGTCTGCCGCGCATCTTTCGTCCCGGCGTTGCGACCTACGAGTTCTGGTTGAAGGCCGGCATTATCCTGCTCGGCGCGCGGTTTATTCTTGGCGACATCCTGCATCTCTCCGGGATCTCGTTCGTGCTCATCTTCATCGAGCTCGTCCTGGCCCTCACGTTCATGACGTACCTGGGCCGCGGGTTCCGTCTCTCGCCGAAGCTCATTTCCCTCCTCGCTGTCGGTTCGAGCGTCTGCGGCGTCTCTGCCATTATCGCCACGCAGGGCGCCATTGAAGCCGACGAGGAAGACTCCTCTGTCGCGATCGCGGCGATTCTTGCCCTGGGCGCGATCTCGCTGGTCTTTTTTCCGTTGATTGGGCACGTACTGCACATGTCGGACCATGCCTACGGGCTGTGGACGGGCCTGGCCGTCGACAACACCGCGGAGGCCACCGCGGCTGGCGCCCTCTACTCCGACGCTGCCGGGAAGTTCGCCGTGCTCGCCAAGACGTGCCGGAACGCGTGCATCGGCTTCGTCGTTCTCGGCTATGCGCTCTACTGGGCCAGGAAGGGGCAGGCTAAAGAGATCGCCAGCAAGGGAGCCTTTCTCTGGAACAAGTTCCCCAAGTTTGTGCTCGGCTTCCTGTTCATCTCGCTGGTCGCGACGCTGGGCACACTCGATCCCAGGGCGTTTCCGCATCTTGCCGGGCTGATCCCCTATGGCTTCACGCGTCCACAGATCGCGGCGCTCGGCAACCTGAGCCGCTGGGCGTTTCTGCTTACGTTCGCGGGAGTGGGCCTACGCACCAGCTTCAAAGATCTGCTGAAGCAAGGCTTTCAGCCGTTCCTGGTGGGCGCGATTGGGGAGATCGCCATTGCCGCGATTACGCTTGGGCTGGTGCTGGGCGCGGAACATTTCTACAGGCTGTAGCGGGGATGCCGGTGCAACTTACTGAAACACCGTAGCTGTCCGTGAGAGGAAACCGACTTAATCTACGCGCTGAGAAGGATCTTGGGGGCTCGTTGATGAGGAGGTGGACGTGCTCGGGCATGAGGACGTAGGCGGCTGGCTTTCCTCAAAGCGATGGGCGTTGTGACGGGCTCGGGTTTGTTCGAGGAGGAGTTCGGTGAGGTGCTTTGGGGCTGGGTCGGAGAGATAGGGGAGACGGTGGTAACAGCTGAAGGTAAGGAAGTGGAGGGTTTCGGCTTGGTGGTACCGTTTCAGGCCGATGGGCATGGAGAGATCGTAAGTCGGAAGTTTGGGGTGGCAACCCACTCATCGCGGTGAGGCTACGATGAATGGGGCATGGACAAAGATGGCGAGGGATGGGTGAGTAGCCATTTGCGGCCACTCTGCCGGCTAGTCGCTACTCGCGGAGCTTCAGGAGTGGAAGCATACTAGCCTCAATCTCGTTGAACGTCGCTGTGTTGAAGCTCCTTCCGCTCGAATGCTTAGAAGGGTCAAAATACATCCTCCAAGTACCGCGCAGAGGAATGTCTGATGAATCCCAATCGTTTAGAAGGTCGGCAACTGAACTAGAGTGAAACGCACCCGCTATCTTTTCGATTGTTGCTACACCGGTACAGTGTAGTCTCTTGACTTCAAATTTAGAGCTACTGAACGCGCTTCGTATCGACTGAAATCTGCGATTCAAAACTCGACTCACTAGCAAACCATCTCCTAGCGGTTCTAAGGTAATAAGAAGTGGATATATGGTTTTGATACCTGACAAATCCACACCATTAACGGCAGTTTTAAGGTCGGCGACGTTGAGGTATTCAATTGCTTCATGAAGTTGCAGAACGCCTTTTGACCTTCCTCGCTCATTCTGTACGAGTTTCTTTTCAACTTCTTGCCTCAGAAGCTCCCTGTCACCCGAATACTTGGCCTGAGCGGTAAACATTGCTGCTTTGTACTCGAGAAGAATCAGTGTGTCATTGCAGATCAGGATGCCGTCAGTGAGCTCGGCACTACTCCGGTCCGCCCTTTTAGGTTGCGGGTGATAAGCGTTGTAGGGACCGCAGGATTTGGCAAACACCTCATTCAGATACTGCTCGAACAACCAGCCAACGAACTGAGGCAGCTTGTTCTCCGCGTCGCTTGAACTATGAAATATTGTCCAAAATGGACCAGCCCATAACTTTTCAAGAAAGAACTTAGAATCAAACCCGAACCTTGTTCCAAGATGTTCCAGGAGTGGCCATCTACGGAACAAAGTCACGTCACTATTTCCGCGGTCGACGCTTAGCTCGTTCTTTGCTGCTGTTACGGAGATGGACACTTGCATCCAAAAACTATTTATGACGTCTTCTGGCAGGTCCGATTGAGACCACACATCTTTTCCAAAGGTAAGTGCCGAATTGACCTTTTTGTAGAATTCTTTCATCGTACCCGTGATGAGAACAAAGCACATCACGAAGTACTGTCGAAGAGCTATCCCTGTCTCTGAGGCAAATATTTCCTCTAGATCTAGATAGAAAGCCTTGCCAGAAGCGTTACTTGGAAGCGTGAATAACATCGTATACGCTCGAATTACAAGATCACCCGCATCAGTACTAGCAAATTCATTTACAGCAATAAGTTCGCCAAGAATTGTATAATCTTGATCATCATCACTCAAAAGGTCTATCTCTGCACGTTTTTGAATGTGAAGCTGGTCGTTCACCTTCAAAAAGATCAACCCTGCTTCTATCCCCAGGGTTCCAAAAGCGTGCCCAGATCCAAAGCTACAGTGTTGGATAGCGAGCTTTGCGAGGTAGAGAAGTTGCCGCGTGTGAAAGAACGCTCTTCTACGCGTCTTTGATCTTTGTAATTCAAAGACCAGTTGCTCACCCAAAATATTCGGCAGAAGCCGGTAGACGAAAGCTTGGTACTTGACGTCGTCGCCTAGAATGCCGTTTTCCCAAATAAGTAAGTGGCTGTTTAGCTGACGAAGAAAGTGTAATACGCTGTAGCCGTCGTATTTCGCAATACACGCGATCAGATCATCCCGCTGTGCGGGTTCCGAGAAGAACTCCTGGTATGAGAAATATGTGATGAAAACGCTCATAGTTACTTACCGGCTAGAACTTTCTATTCCACGGTGACGCTCTTTGCCAGGTTCCGCGGCTGGTCCACATCGCAGCCTCGTCTGACGGCGATGTGGTAGGCGAGGAGTTGGAGGGGGACTACTTCTAGCAGGGGCAAGAGGAGCGCGGGGGCGGCGGGGATGTGGATGGTGTGTTCGACCAACTGCTCAATGTGCGTATCCCCTTCGACCGCGATGGCGATGACTCGGCCCGAGCGGGCGGTGACCTCCTGGATGTTCGAGAGGGTTTTTTCGTACTTGAGGACGGAGCTCGCGTCGGCGGGGTCCTGGGTGGCGATGCAGACGACGGGGAGGGTCTCGTCGATGAGGGCGTTGGGGCCGTGCTTCATCTCGCCGGCGGGGTAGCCCTCGGCGTGGATGTAGGAGATCTCCTTGAGCTTGAGGGCGCCCTCAAGCGCGATGGGGTAGTGGATGCCGCGGCCGAGATAGAGGAAGTCGTCGGCGGTGGAGAAGCTCTTGGCGAGCTGCTGGCATTGGGCATCCACAGTACGCAAAACTTCTTCCAGTTTTGCGGGGATTCTCGAAAGCTCGGTGACGAGGTGGAGCGACTCCTCCGGCGAGATGGTGCCGCGCTGCTGGGCGAGGTAGAGCGCGAAGACGAAAAGGGCGGTGAGCTGGGCGGTGAAGGCCTTGGTGGAGGCGACGCCGATCTCGGGGCCGGCGTTGGTGGTGATCGTCCCTTGCGCGGCGCGGGTGATGGCGGCGCCGACGACGTTGCAGATGGCGAGAGTTTTTGAGCCTTTGCGGATGAGTTCCTGCTGGGCGGCGATGGTGTCGGCGGTTTCGCCGGACTGGGTGATGAGGAGGCCGAGGTTGAGGGCGTCGGGGATCGGGTCGCGGTATCTATATTCAGAGGCGTAGTCGACGTCGACGGGGAGCCGGGCGAGGCGCTCGATCATGAACTTGCCGGCGAGGCCGCTGTGCCACGAAGTCCCGCAGGCGGCGATGGTGATGCCGGTGAGGGTGCGGAACTCCTCGGGCGTGATCTGCATGTCGGGGAGGAAGACTTCGCCGGTGTCGAAGGAGACGCGGCCGAGGGTGGTGTCGCGGATGGCGCGGGGCTGCTCGTTGATCTCCTTAAGCATGAAGTGCTTGTAGCCGGCCTTTTCGGCCTGGATGGGGTCCCAGGCGATGCGCTGGGATTTGAGGGGGAGGGCTTGGCCGTCGAAGTCGGTGAGGCGAATGCCGGAGGGGGTGAGGATGGCGACTTCGCCGTCGGCGAGGAAGTGGATGTTGCGGGTGTGGTGGAGGATGCCGGGGACGTCGGAGGCGAGGAAGTACTCGCCCTCGCCGATACCCAAAACTGCAGGAGGCCCCATGCGGGCGGCGACGAGGGTGTCTGGCGCGTGGGCGGAGAGGACGCCGATGGCGAAGGCTCCGGTGAGTCGCTTGACGGCGCGGCGGACGGCTTCGTCGAGTGCTAGCCGCACGGGCGGGAGCGCTTCGCGCGTGTTGCCGCTACGGTCGTCGATGACGGCTTCGTCCGAGTTTGCCTCAAACGTGCGCGTTCCCGGCTCGGGGACGGGTCCGCCGGCGAGTTCCAGCTCGTCCTGGATGAGGTGGGCGATGATCTCGGTGTCGGTTTCGGACTGGAACTTGTGGCCTTTGGCGACCAGGGACTGCTTGAGCTGGAGGTAGTTTTCGACGATGCCGTTGTGCACGACGACGAGGGTTCCGGTGCCATCGCGGTGGGGGGGGGCGTTTTCTTCGGTGGGGCGGCCGTGGGTAGCCCAGCGGGTGTGGCCGATGCCGAAGGTACCGTGGATGGGCGAGGCAGCGATGACGGCTTCGAGATTGCGGAGCTTGCCGGGGGCGCGGCGGAGTTCGAGGGTGTTGGGGTGCTCGGGGGAGCCACCGACAGCGATGCCGGCTGAATCGTAGCCGCGGTACTCGAGGCGGCGCAGGCCTTCAATGATGACTTCAACGACGGGCTTAGGACCGATGTAACCGACGATTCCGCACATGGGCTCTAGTGTATGCGAAGGGGTTCGGTGCTCCGAGTACCACCTTTGGGGGTCAGTGTGCGTGAAGCGCGTTGAGCCGGGCCTGGGCCAAGACCCAGACGTCGGTGGGGTCGAGCGGTGTGCCGTTCGGGTGCGGGATCCGTTTATAGGCGGCGATGGCGGCATCGGTCGCGCCGAGCTGCTGGTAGATGCTGGCAAAGCCAAACCAGACGGCGGGATTTGGCTGCGCGAGATGGCCGACGGCCATGGCTTCAAAGAGGGTGAGACGGGCTTCGGCCAGGTGATCCTGTCCGGCGTAGAGGCAGGCGAGGGTGTGAAGCGTTCCGAAGAAGGCATGGTTGGTCTGCTCGACGGCGAGTCTGGCGTCTTCGAGTGAGGTGGCGTCGACTGTGGCTTCGGTGGTGGCGGTGGGGGGTGGG
>CAXUNR010000043.1:0-31946 GCA_964252655.1 uncultured Acidobacteriaceae bacterium | reverse complement strand
CGTTGGGGGAACGGTTGGGGGTATGCTGGCAGGCATGTCTGTTCTGGTCTCGACGAAGCTTTTTGGCACGTTCCCGGATGGGACTCCGGTGACGTTGTACACGGTTGAAAATGGCGCGCTGGTGGCTAGTTTTGTGGATTATGGGGCGCGGCTGGTTTCGTTGCGAGTGCCGGACCGCGTGGGGACGATGGGCAATGTCCTGCTGGGTTATGCGACGCTCGAGGAGTATGTGCGAGATACGGGGTATCTGGGCGCGGTGGTGGGGCGGGTAGCCAATCGGCTGGCCAAGGGACGGTTTTCACTCGATGGACAGACGTATCAAGTGCCGCTGAACGACGGGCCGAATACGCTGCACGGCGGGGTAGTGGGATTCGACAAGAAAATATGGAGTGCGCGGCTTGAGGCGGATGGAGTGAGCTTCGGGCTGGTCAGTCCGGCGGGGGATCAGGGATTTCCAGGGAGGCTGTCGGTGGAGGTCAGGTACCGGCTGACCGAGAGTGCGCTGGAACTTGAGTATGCGGGGGTGACGGATGCACCGACGGTGGTGAACGTGACCAACCATGGGTATTTCAACCTGGCGGGAGAGAGTAGCGGGACGATTCTGGATCATGTGGTGCGGATTCCCGCGGCGCGCTACACGCTGGTGGATGCGACGCTGATTCCGACGGGTGAGCTGGCGGAGGTGGCGGGGACGCCGTTTGATTTTCGGACGGCGACGCGGATTGGCGCGAGGATCAACGAGCCGAACGAGCAGCTGCGGCGCGCAGGCGGCTACGACCACAACTGGGCGATGGGCGAGCCGGGGACGATGAAGACGATGGTGGAGGTGCGCGACCCGGCAAGCGGTCGGGTGCTGACGGTCGAGACGACGCAGCCGGGAGTGCAGTTTTACACGGGCAATATGCTGGACGGAACGATGCCGAATCGAGAGGGGGGCGTGTACGGGCGGCGCTCGGGATTTTGCGTGGAGACGCAGCACTACCCGGATACGCCAAACCAGCCGGGCTTTCCGACGATTGTGCTGCGGCCAAGCCAGGAGCTGGGCAGCAGGACCGTGCTGCGGTTTTCGGTGGACGCGTAGGAGGACCGTCATTTCGTCCGAAAGTGTCTTTTTCCGGCAACCTTTTTCGTGTGCTTCGTCGTCACACACGTGTTATTCGTAAAGACAGCAAAGCGGAAATTGGCTAAGAGAGCCACGGAACGATAGGAGAACCAGGAGACATATGCGTACATTGATTGCGACTGCCCTTGTTGCGGCAAGCCTTACCGGAGCGGGTGCTGCTCAGTCTGACAGCAAGTTACAGGGCCGAATTGACTCGGCTCATGAGATTCTTCACCAACTAATGCACACCAAGGATAAGGGTATCCCGTTGGACATCGCTGCCAAGGCGCAGTGCGTGGCTGTGGTTCCGTCTTTCAAGAAGGCTGCGTTTCTGCTGGGTGGTCAATATGGACAGGGTATCGCGACCTGCCGTACGGACAAGGGTTGGAGCGCGCCTGTGTTCATTCAGATGGCCGGTGCGAGCTTTGGTTTCCAGGCGGGTGGTCAGTCGACGGATCTGGTGTTGATCGGGTTGAATCGTCGCAGCATGGACGATCTGCTCAAGGATAAGGTCAAGCTGGGCGGCGATATTGCTGTATCGGCCGGTCCGGTTGGACGCAACTCGGCCGCAGGGACGACCGAGCTGGCCAACTCTGAGTTCCTGTCCTACTCACGGAGCAAGGGGTTGTTTGCCGGAGTGGACGTGACGGGCGATGAAGTCAACCAGAACCAGAAGGACACGGCGGCCTACTACGGTAAGGACATCTCTTATGAGAAGGTACTGAGCGGTTCCGTTCCAACGCCCCCGGGCGCGGCTCACTTTGTGAGCACGGTGAACGAGCTATTCAAGCGCGGTAAGGCGAACGAAGGCAAGTAAGCGCGTGGGATTTCCTGAGCAGCAGCTGATCTCTCAGCTGCTGCTCTTTCTTTGCGGGCCGTACACGTGGGACGAGGAAGATTCTGTGGAACTGAGTTCATCTGATCGGCCACATCGCCGGTACAACGCTTTGCGAAAATCGTGGGTTTTAGTGTCGCCTCAGCGCACTGAGCGTCCCTGGCAGGGGCAAACGACCAAGCCGGTGCCGACCGAGCGGGTGACCTATGACCCAAAATGTTATCTGTGCCCGGGTAATCCGCGTGCCGGGGGGAAGCAGACGCCCAAGTACACGGGGGTGTATGCGTTCGACAATGATTACCCGGCGCTGCTCCCGGCGGCCGTGGTGGACGGGGCGGCTGCTCCGAAGTACGCGGGAAGTCTATTGAGGCAGGAGCCGGAGGTAGGTCGCTGCCGGGTGGTGTGCTTTGATCCGGATCATAGCCTTACGCTGTCGCAGATGCCGGTTGCCTCAATTGAGCGGGTGGTGGCGCAGTGGAAGGAAGAGACTGCGACGCTTGGCGGTTCCGACGAAATCGGCTATGTGCAGATCTTTGAGAACCGCGGCGCGATGATGGGCTCGAGCAATCCGCATCCGCATTGTCAAATTTGGGCGACGGGCCATGTGCCGGACGAGCCGCTGCTCGAGGGCGAGGCGCAGCTGGCCTATCTGGAGCAGCATGGGACAACGCTGCTGGCTGATTATTTTGCGCAGGAGCTGGCTGCGAGCGAGCGAGTGGTGTGTAGCAACGATGCTTTCGTGGCGGTGGTGCCGTACTGGGCGGTGTGGCCGTTTGAAATACTGCTTCTTTCTAGGACACAAATTGGGAGCTTTCTGGATTTTGCCGATAAGGAGAGTAAGGGACTTGCGGAGATTTTGCACGAGGTGACGGCGATGTACGACAAGGTGTTCAATACGAGCTTTCCGTATACGATGGGCTTCCATCAGCGGCCGACGGATGGTGCTCCGCATCCGGAGTGGACGTTTCACGGGCATTTCTATCCTCCGCTGCTGCGCTCGGCGGAGGTACGTAAATTTATGGTGGGATTCGAGATGCTGGGGATGCCGCAGCGCGACATTACACCGGAGAGGGCGGCCGAGATGCTTCGCGAGGCGGCCGGGCGAAAGCAATGAGTGAGGTGAAGGAGCGGAGCTTCGAGCAGAGAGTGTGGGCGCTTCAGGAGGAGCATCGGAAGCAGTCGGGAGTGAAAGCGTTCCGAGTGTTTCAGGCTCCCGGGCGAGTGAACCTGCTGGGGGAGCATACGGATTACAGCGGCGGCTTCTGCATGCCGGCAGCGCTGGACTTCAACACGCTGGTGGCGGCTAGTCCGCGGAGCGATACACAGCTGCGGCTGTATTCGCTCGACTTCAAACATGAGGCTGGGTTTAATTTAAAAGATTTGCGGCCGCGGGGCAAGGATGAGTGGAGCTCGTACCCGGCGGGCGTGGCGTGGAGCCTTGGACTGCGTGGGGTGAAGGTAGAGGGCGCCGATCTGACGTTTTCGGGCAACGTTCCGCTGGGCGCGGGGCTGAGCTCTTCGGCGTCGATCGAGGTGGCGACGGCGACGGCGTTGCTGGCGTTGGCTGGAGAAGAGATACCCGGGCCGGAGGTGGCCCTGGCGTGCCAAAAGGCGGAGAACGACTTTGTCGGTGCACCGTGCGGGATTATGGATCAGTTTATCTCCGCGTGCGGAGTGAAAGACCACGCGCTGGCGATCGATACGCGGGCGCTGACCTCGGAACTGGCGCCGATCCCGGCGGATCTGCGCTTGGTGGTGTGCAACTCGATGGTGCAGCACTCGGTCGGGGACGGGAAGTACGGCGCACGGCGGCGCGAAGTAGAAGAGGCGGCAAAGGCGGTAGCGCGGAAGCTGGGCAAGGACGAGGCGACGTACCAGCTGCGGGATGCGACGCTGCAGGATTTGTTTGCAGCCAAGGATGGGATGTCCCAGGAGGCGTTCTTGCGAGGGCGGCACGTGATTACCGACAGCGAACGGGTGCATCTCGGAGTTGCGGCGCTGCGGACTGGGGATGCGCGGGTGTTCGGTGCGCTGATGAACGATGCGCATGCCAGTTTTCGGGACGACTTTGCGGCGAGCTGCGATCGATGCGACCTGCTGGTGCGGCTGGCGATGTCGCTGGAAGGATGTTTGGGGTCGCGGTTGACTGGCGGCGGCTTTGGCGGATGCACGGTCTCGCTGGTAGAAACGGCAAAGGCGGAGGCCTTCGCCAAGGCGTTGGCCGATCGGTATCGGGAGGCGACGGGCGTGGAGGCTCCGGTCTTTGTGTGCAAAATCGCTGCAGGAGCAGGGCCAGTAGAGCTGGAGTGAGGAACGGTATGCGGATCGGGATCGACCTGGGTGGAACGAAGATTGAAGCATTGGCGATGAATGATTCCGGAGCGGAGTTGGTGCGCCGGCGTGTTGATACCCCGCGGGGAGACTACGACGGGACAATCGCGGCGGTGGTTGGCCTGGTGGGGTACCTGGAGAGCGAACTGGGGAGGAAGGGAACGGTCGGGGTTGGTATGCCGGGCAGTGTGCGGGCCGCGACGGGGTTGATCAAGAATGCGAATTCTACCTGGTTGAATGGGCGGCCTTTTGAGCGAGATCTGAGTGTGGCGATGGGGCGCGAGGTGCGGCTGGCGAACGATGCGAACTGCCTGGCGGTCTCTGAGGCTACGGACGGAGCGGCGGCTGGTGCGCGCATGGTGTTTGCGGTAATCCTGGGTACGGGATGCGGGGGCGGCCTGGCCTTTGGGGGGCAGGTGCATGCGGGACCGAACGGGATTGCGGGGGAGTGGGGACATACGGCGCTGCCGTGGGCTACTCCCGAGGAGCTGCCGGGGCCGGCGTGCTACTGCGGACTGCACGGCTGCATGGAGAGCTGGGTGTCAGGTACGGCGATCGCCGCTGACTTTCTGCGCGAAACGGGGCAGAGCTTGACGACGCGGGTGATCGCCGGGCAGGCCGAGGTGGGGGAAGCCGAGGCGCTGGCTGCGTTCGCGCGCTTTGAGAGTCGGCTTGCGCGCGGGCTGGCCAATGTGGTGAATGTGATCGACCCGGATGTGATCGTGATGGGAGGCGGGGTATCTCGGGTGGAGCGGCTGTACCGGAATGTTCCGGGATTGGTGCGAGAGTATGTGTTTGGCGGAGACTTCGATACGCCGATCGTGCCGGCGCGGTTTGGCGATTCGAGCGGGGTACGGGGAGCGGCATGGCTTTGGCCGAACGCAACGGAGACGGCAGATAAGACTGAACCTTTGTTCGCGCTTCCGGAATCAAAGAGGTAAGATGAGGGTTGAATCTATGCCTACACAGACCAACTATTCCATCCTTCCGGTTCATCGAAAGACCTGCACTGATCCGGTCGTCGGTGCGATTCTCTCCGGGTGGCGGTACGACATTTCGAACATCTCCCCGGAGATGCGCACAGACTACGAGCAACATCTGGTGGAGTGCATGCACTGCCGACGTCGGCAGCATGCGGCGCGCACGATCGATGTGCTGCTGATTACGGTGAGTGCGCTCTCGATGGTTGCCTTTTTACTGGCGGCCATGGTGATGCGCCGGATTGAAGCGCTTACGCATATCGCGGGCAGCCTCACACTGCATCTCCGTCAGGAGCCGGTGACGATTTCGCTGCAGGCGGCGGCAGTTGCGGGCCTGATGTTGTCTCTTATCCTGTGTGTGCTGGTGGCGATTGCTACTCCTCTTCCTTCGCTGCTGAATGATTTGGTCGAACAGCGCCTTCCGTCCGAGCTTCGCCAGCGTATCTCGCGCCGCCACGCCTGACCCGGCACCCCGATGCCTCCTGAGCCTCAAGGCGAGATATTTCCAACCACGGCGTCGCCGCTGGCTGAAAATCAGCACGCTCCGGTTCGCGCTCGGGATGTGCGGGAGTATAGCCAGTGGGACCCTCGCTCGGCACCGGGGACCTATCTCCTGCTGGGGATCAACCTGGGAGTGTTTTTGTGGATGATTCTGCACGGGGTTTCGGTCAATTCGCCGACGCCTGCACAGCTACGGCACTTTGGCGCGAACAATGCGCTGCTGGTGCTGACAGGGCAGTGGTATCGGCTGGTCACTGCGATGTTTGTGCACATTGGCGTGATCCATATTGCGACCAATATGTGGTGCCTGTGGAACCTGGGTTTGTTGGGTGAGCCGCTGCTGGGGCCGATGGGGCTGATTGTGGTGTACCTGCTGACGGGCGTGGCCGGCAACCTGCTCTCGGTGGCTTGGGATGTGATTGCCGCGATCTTCTTCCGGCAGCCGTTGGAGCTGATTGCCGGGGTGGGTGCGGGCGCTTCGGGGGCAGTATTTGGGATCGCCGGGATTTTGATCGTGCTGCTAACCAATCGTAAGCTTCCGATTCCGTGGTCTGAGCTGAAGCGCCTGCGGACCTCCGTGGTGCGTTTTTCCGTGATCAACCTGATCATTGGGCTGGGGACGGCGCTACCGATTCCGGGGATCTCTGTGCGCATTGATAATTCGGCGCACCTGGGTGGATTTATCTGCGGCCTGCTGCTGGGGCCGGGGCTGGTTCCAGCCATGACCCTGGGGCGTGCGCGCTACCTAGGGCGGCAGAAGCTTGTGTTTCTGGCTGCGTCCTTTGTGCTGGTTCTGTTTGCCTACTGGATCGCCCACCTGAAATAGGGCCTTGCCGTCCTGTCTGCTTCGAGAGGGAAGGTTTGTCCTTCGTTATCGGCGTGAACCCGGGAATCGGCCGAAGTTGAAGCGATAGACGAGGCCTCCGGTAAGGGAGGTGCCGACCAGGTGGCCGGAGGTCGTGACCGGGGTGGCGTAGCGCGGGAAGGAGGCGTCTGCCTTGAGACTGAAGCGAGGACTGAGGTCGAGGTCGGCTCCGACCCCGGGAGCGAGGACGTTCGAGACGGTTCTGTAGTAGCGGAGAAGGCCGGAGGGGTCGGCGTAGCCTCCGTTCTGGTAATCGATTTCTCCGCGGCCGAAGAGGATGTCGCCGTAGGGATGCAACGGACCGAAACGTTTGGCGATTCTGAGGCCGGCGAGGACGTTCTTCTGTGCGTCGAGAGTTCCGTCGTGGACGGGGTAGGTGCCGCGTACTTCGAGGCTGGGCTCAAGCGAGAAGTAGGGGCGGAAGCTGAGGTCCCCTCCGGCGGTGAGGCCGGCATTTTTGCCTCCGCTCAGGCCGGTGAAGGTGCCGTTGGCTCCGGCAAAGACGGAGAGGCGCAGCGTGCGGGATGCGGTGGCGGTGGCCTGCGCGTGGGTTTGGGTGGCGAGGATGGCCGGCACAAGCGCGGCAAAGAAACATACGAGCCGAAGGTAGGGGTTCAAGCTTGCTCCTAAGTTGGTTTGTTCGGGGACCGTTCCGTCTACTGTCTGCCGAAATTGGGTTCGGCGGTGGGTTAGACTGCGGCTTCTTTGGGAAGAGTACATGGTTGCGCGGCGCGAATGAACGAAAAAGCACTTGCACCGGCGGAGACCAGGCTGAGCGGCCGTGCAAAGCCGGAGTGTTTGGGGCTTCGCTTAGTATGGGAAGCGAGGGCGCATCGGCATGATCACGACAGTACAGCAGCATATACAGCAGGAGATGTCGGAGGGGCGCGGCACGTTTGGCTGGTTGATGAGCGGCATTACGTTGGCGACGAAGATGATCGAGGCCAAGATCCGGGCGGCGGGGCTGACGGACATCTACGGCGCGCTGGGCTCAGAAAATGTGCAGGGCGAGCAGCAGCAGAAGCTGGATGTGTTTGCGAACCAGGCACTGATTCATTGTCTGGGCACGCGCGACTCGGTGGCGGCGCTGGTGAGCGAGGAGGATGAGGAGCCGGTGGTCTTCGACCGCAGCCTGGACACGGGCAAATACATTATTGTGTTTGATCCGCTGGATGGGTCGTCAAATATCGATGTGAATGTGAATGTTGGGACGATCTTCAGCGTGCATCGTCGGCTGACGTGGGGGTCGCTGACGGAGTCTGTGCTGCAGCCGGGGACGAGCCAGGTGGCGGCGGGCTATGTGCTCTACGGTCCCTCGACGGTGCTGGTGTATACGACGGGGCGCGGGGTGCATTCGTTCACTCTCGATCCGACGATCGGCGCGTTTGTGCTGAGCCAGGAAAACATGAAGATGCCGGGGCGGGGCAAGTACTACAGCGTGAATGAGGCGAATGTGGCCTCGTGGCCGGAGGGGTATCGGCACTATCTTTCGGGGCTGCAGGGCGAGGGGTTCGGGGCGCGGTATATCGGGAGCCTGGTGGCGGATTTTCATCGCACGCTGCTGAAGGGCGGCGTGTTTCTGTATCCGCCGAACAAGGTGAAGTCGGCGGGCAAGCTGCGGCTGCTCTACGAGGCGAATCCTCTGGCGCTGATTGCGGAGCAGGCGGGCGGGATGGCAACCAACGGCGTGGATCGCGTGCTGAGTGTGCAGCCGGAGGCGATTCACCAGCGGACGCCGTTTATGGTGGGGAGCCGGTACGAGATGGAGACGCTGGGGCGGGCGCTGCAGGCGTGAGGAGCTTTCAAGCGCAGGTGACGGATATTCGGCTGGAGTCGCGGGTGGGCCTGGCGGGGACGTGGTCGCTGACGCTCGATCCGGCGGAGTTCGCAGAGGGGGATACGGGGACGCTTGCCGCGGAGACCCGCTCGGGAACGCGGCTAGAGATCAAGGTGACGGCGGTGACGGCCGATGCGGATGGAGTGCTGTGGGTGGTGGTCGAGAAGCCGCTGGCGGCGGGGACGGAGGTGCGGTGTACGGTGGAATAGTTTGGAGCTGGCCCGGGATACTGGTACACTCGAAAAGCCCAGAGATGCGCGTTCTGCCGTGAGCGGGACTGGCTTCAGGATGTGGGGTTGTAGCTCAGTTGGGAGAGCGCCTCGTTCGCAACGAGGAGGTCAGCGGTTCGATCCCGCTCAACTCCACCACAAGACAAGTACAAGTAGCCTTTGGGAACGATCACTAAGGGTGTAAAGCCTTCTATGGAGAATTTCCCACCTGTGCGCTCCGTAAAAAAAGCCTGCTCTCCGCAATGGAGGCAGGCCTTTGTTCGGGAATGCGGGGATCTCTAGCTGGCAATGACCTGCTGAGGCGGAGCTGAGGGGTCGATCTCTTTGGCCTGGTCGCCGCCGAGCCACTTCGGATTTTGGGCGGTGCCGTCGAACATGTTGGTGGTCTTGAAGGGCTCGTACTTGCCGGTCATGGCCGCGTCACGGGTTCCGGCCAGCAGTGCTGCTTGCTCGTCTTTGGGCATGGGCTTGAAACCTTGCGTGACGGCGAAGGCCTGGTCGAGGATGGCTGGCTTCTCCATGCCGGTGATGACGACTGAGACGCCGGGGACCGAGAGGCCGTAGCGCAGGGCGTCCATAGGCTTGAAGGTGTTGGTTTGGAGCAGGTGGCCGTCGCCGAAGGTTTTCATGGCGAGGACGCCGGTTCCGGCCTTGAGGGCGACCGGGATGACGGCGTTGGTGAAGGAACGGAAGTGCGCGTCGAAGACATTGACGGGCATCTGGACCGTGTCGAATTTGAACCCGTGCTGAGCCGCGACCTCGAACATGCGCAGGTGAATTTGTGGGTCCTTGTGGCCGGTAAAGCCGATGTAGCGAATTTTGCCGGCCTGACGCGCGGCCATGGCGGCGTGGATGGCGCCGTTGTCGGCGAAGATGCGGTCGGGGTCTTCGAAGCGAAGGATCTCGTGAAATTGGACGAGGTCGATGACGTCGGTGTCGAGCCGGCCCATGGACTGCTCGAGCTGCTTGTCAAAGTCCTTGGCGGTGCGGGCGTCGAGCTTGGTCATCTGGAAGACTTTTTGGCGGTAGCCGTCTTTGAGAGCCTGGCCCATGCGGACTTCGGAGATGCCGTCGTTGTAGTCCCAACAATTATCCATGAAGGAGATGCCGCGGTCGATGGCCTGGCGGATGAGGGTGAGGGCTTCCTGCTGGGTGATGTTGGGCTTGCCCATGTGGTAGCCGCCGAGGCCGATAGCGGAGACGCGCTCGCCGGTGGTGCCGAGCTCGCGGTAGATCATGTTGGGAGATTCGGCGCGCTTGACGGGAGCGCGGTCGGAGGTGTGGCCGGCCTGGGCGAGTGCGGGTGCGGCAGCGGCGACGCCGGCGGTTGCGGCAGATTTGAGAAAATCACGGCGTTCCATGGGAGGCTCCTTCGGTTTCGGATAGTTGGATGCGTTTGTGAGATGGGTACGCTGCCGCAAAGATATCGGCGTTTGGTAAGGCGGAAGCCTGGAGCAGGAGACGGCGCGGAGTAAGACGTTGCCTTGGGAGCTGCGTCTACTCTGGTGCACGGCGGATCGAGGGTTTGCGTTGAGGCATGGGTGGTTAGCGGTCTTGGGTTGGGGATGCTGGGCGGCGGTGTGCGGGGCGCAGGCGCCGATTGAGCGCAGGACGCCGCAGGAGCAAGTGCCGACGCTGACGCTGCAATCGCGGCTGGTGACGGTGGCGGTGAACGCGGTAGACGCGACCGGGGCTCCAGTAGCGGGGCTGGAGAAGGCGGACTTCCGGTTGTCCGAGGACGGCAAGGAACAGAAGATTGCGGTCTTTGAAAAGGAGTCGGCGACGCCGCTGTCGATTGTGCTGGCGATCGATGGCAGCGAGAGCACCATGCGCAATGAGAAGCTTGAGAAGGAGTCGGCCAAGCGGTTTGTGAAGGCGCTGCTGCGGGATCAGGATGAGCTCGACCTGATGGAGTTTGCGGACAATGTGCGGGAGATTGTGTCGTTTACTCCGGACAAGGCGCGCATCGAGACCGGGCTAGGGGCGCTCCAACGTGGAGACGCAACGGCGATGTACGACGCGATCTATCTCGCAAGCCAGCGGCTGGGCGAGACGAGCGCGGCCAACGGCAGGCGGCGGGTGCTGGTGCTGATCACCGATGGCGGCGACACCGCACACGGGGTGCAGTACCAGCAGGCGCTCGAGCAGGCGCAGAAGGCGGGCGTGATGGTGTATGCGCTGATTGTGATCCCGATCTACGCCGATGCGGGGCGCAACACCGGCGGCGAACATGCGCTCATCCAGCTGACCAACGATACGGGCGGCAAGTACTACTACATTGAGACAGCGAAGGATCTGAGCCCGGCGTTTGCGAAGGTTTCAGATGACCTGCGGACGCAGTATGTGCTGGGCTATTACGCGCCGGAGCGGACGGTGAAGAGTCGGTCGGATGGGTACCGGGCGCTGAAGGTGGACGTGACGGACCCGGCCGGCGGGTCTGCGAGTGGGGCCAAAATCAACCTGCGCTACCGGACCGGGTACTATGCGAGTAAGTAGTGCGCGGAGGCTGGAGTGGCGGGTTTCGAGTTTGCGGGGGTAGCGGAGGAGATTGCGCGAGAGGCGGGTGCGCTGCTGCGCGGGTTCTATGAGCGCGGCGTGGCGATGGAGTACAAGGGCGACGTCGACTTGGTGACGGAAGCCGATCGGGCGAGTGAGGCGCTGATCAAGCAGCGGCTGGCGGAGGCGTTTCCCGAGCATGGAATCTACGGCGAAGAGGGCACGCGGGAGCGGCTGGCCGGCGAGTATCGGTGGTATGTCGATCCGCTGGACGGCACGACGAACTTCGCGCATGGGTTTCCGGTGTTCTGCGTGGTGCTCGGCCTCGAGCGGAGGGCGGCGGGGCTGGCCGAGGATGCGGACGGAGAGATGGTGGCGGGAGTGATCTACGATCCGCTGCGGGATGAGTCGTTTGTAGCGGAGCGGGGACGGGGCGCGTGGTTGAATGGGCGGCCGTTGGCGGTGTCGAAGACGAAGACGCTGGCGGAGTCGCTGACGGCGACGGGGTTTCCTTCGCAGAAGCGGCACCGCTCGCCGAATGTGCATTTCTATCAAGAAGTGACGTTGCGGTCGCATGGGGTGCGGCGTGCGGGGTCGGCGGCGCTCGACCTGGCGTATGTGGCGTGTGGGCGGCTCGATGGCTACTGGGAGTTCAACCTGAACCCGTGGGATACGAGCGCGGGGTATCTGCTGGTTGAGGAGGCCGGAGGGACGGTGACGCAGTTCGATGGCGGGAAATTCACCCTGGACTCGCGCGAGGTGATGGCGACCAACGGGAAGATCTATGGGGAGATGCAGGGGCTGTTCGCGGATCTGTTCGCGGGGAGGGATGTGAGTCCGATTCCGAGTCCGGCAGAGTTTCGGGCGCGGCGTGAGGCGGACGGGCGCTGATTGGGTGAGGGCGAAGGGTTCGGGGCGGATTTGTAGGCAGCCTGCGATTACGGATGCAAGAGCTATATAAATGCTTACTTACGTTGAAGGGGAAGGTTTTCACTGTGGAGTTGAAGCGGCAGAGATTTGAATCTCCACCTCACGCGGTGAGGCTTGCGTGAGATGGGCACCCGGGATGTGGGTGTAAGTGGGAGTTGGTTTGTCCAGGGTTTGGTGGAACTTAGGCGGATCGGGAGACTTACATCCCGATCTCACGCGGTGAGGCTGCGTGAGATCGGGCACGGATACGATCAAAATTGCCGTCTGCCTTCGAAGCCTTCAGGCGGTAGCTGCTGTAGAATCAGGTCAAAGTTTGGGATTGTCGGCGTAAGCGATTTCGATCAAGATTGAGACTAAGGGAGAGCTGAGAGATGGCGTATGTGATTGCGGAACCGTGCATCGGGACCAAGGATTCGGCGTGCGTGGATGCGTGCCCGGTGGACTGCATCCACCCCAAGAAGGACGAGAAGGGCTACGGCGACAATGAGCAGCTGTATATCGACCCGGTGGAGTGCATCGATTGCGGCGCGTGTGTGCCAGTGTGTCCGGTGTCGGCGATTTATGCGGGAGATGACCTTCCGGACAAGTGGGCTTCGTTCCAGGAGAAGAACGCGGCGCACTTCGGGCGGTAAGCCTGAGTGTAGGTACGCAGCGCGCGGCCTTTCGGGGCTGCGCGTTTATTTTGCGCGGGAGCAAATGTGAAGGAAGGCCGGGTGATTTCGCGGGTGGGCGAGGCGATCGTGCTGCGGACCTGGCCGTTTCAGGAGGCAGACCTGCTGGTGAGTCTCTTCACGCGCGAGCATGGCCGGGTCAAAGGTGTGGCGCGGCATGCGATGCGGTCGCGGCGGCGGTTTGGCGGGGCGCTCGAGCCGATGACGCATGTGCGGGCGAGTTGGGCGGAGAGGCCGAAGCAGGAGCTGGTGCGGCTTGACGCGTTTGAGATCGTGAGCTCGCCTTTGACCGGCGGGATCGACTATGCGCGGGTCGCGGCGCTGGAGCTGATTGCGGAGGTGCTCGATGAGCTGCCGGAGGGTGCGGTTGAGGATGCGGTCTTTCGGCTGACGCTGGCCGTGCTGGCGGAGCTAGACGTGGGCCGGGTGTGGATGCCGGTGACGTACTTTTGCCTGTGGATGAATCGGTTGATGGGCTGGATGCCTGAGCTGGGGCGCTGCCTGGTGTGTGGCGCGGGGCTGACGGGTGGGCCGGTGTGGTACTCGGCGACGACCGACGGGGTGACGTGTGGGGACGATCGGCGCCCGGGGGCGATCACTTTGAGCGCGGGCAGCGTGGCGGAGGCGGCGCGGATGTTTCGCGGGACGGTGGCCGGGCTGGCCGAGGAACCATGGCCGAAGGGCCGGGGGACGGAGCTGCGGGGGTTTGCGGTGGAGCTGCTGGAACGGCATCTGGAGCGGCGACTGCTGAGCGCGCGGGCGTTGGCGCGGGCCTGAGCTTGCGGTGCGGAGCTATAATCGCAGACGTTCGGACCGTATCTGCTTTGAGCTTAGGGCGGAGCGGCACTGGAGACGAAGATGAGCGCACGACCGGAAGGCACGGCAGCCGGGAAGATCACGGCGCAGACGCTGATGGATGCGAAACGCAGGCGGCAGCCGATCTCGGCGGTGACGGCGTACGACTATCCCACGGCCAGGCTCGCCGACGAGGCGGGCATCGAAATGATCCTGGTCGGCGACTCGCTGGGCATGGTGGTGCTGGGTCTCGAGAGCACGCTGCCGGTGACGATCGACGAGATACTGCACCATGCGCGGGCGGTGCGACGCGGGGTGCGGTCGAGTTTTCTGGTTGTGGATATGCCGTACGGGAGCTACCACACTGGGGCCGACGACGCGGTGCGGAATGCCCTGCGGCTGGTGAAAGAGGGCGGTGCCGAGGCGGTGAAGCTGGAAGGTGGGGCGGATCGCGCAGGGCTGGTGGAGCGGCTGACGCGCGAGGAGCTTCCGGTGGTGGGGCACATCGGGCTGACGCCGCAGGCAGTGCATCGCATGGGCGGCTATCGGGTGCAGGGCCGGTCGGTGGCGGCGATCGATGGGCTCCTGGCGGATGCGGCGGCGCTCGAAGGCGCGGGCGCGGTGGCGCTGGTGCTCGAAGGCGTTCCGCGCGAAGTGGCCGCGCGGCTGACCGCGGCGGCCGGAATTCCGACGATCGGGATCGGCGCGGGCCCGGAGTGCGATGGACAGATTCTGGTGCTGCACGATATGTTCGGGCTCGGGTTTCGGACTCCGGCTAAATTTGTGCGGACGTTTGGGGATGCTGGTGACCTGCTGCGGCGGGGATTTGCGAAGTACCGCGCGGAGGTGGCGGCGCAGAGTTTTCCGAGCGAAGCGGAGAGCTATCACCTGTCGGCGGAGGTTCGGGCCGAGCTCGACACTGAGCCGGCCGGGCGAGCCAAGTAGCAATGCGGATTCTGCATACAATCGGGGAGTTGCGGGAGGCTCAGCGAACGGTGGGCCCGGGCTTGCTAGGACTGGTGCCAACCATGGGCGCGCTGCATGCGGGGCATCTTTCCTTGGTGCGCGCGGCAAAGTCGGAGTGCGCGGTGGTGGCGGCTTCGATCTTCGTGAATCCGGCGCAGTTTGGGCCGAATGAGGACTTCTCGCGCTATCCGCGGACGTTCGACGACGACTGTGCGCAGCTGGAGGCAGCCGGCGTGGACCTGCTGTTTGCGCCGGCGGCGGAGGAGATGTATCCGCGTGGGCTGCGGACGATGGTCGAGGTGGAGGGGATTGGGGATCGGCTGGACGGCGTGTCGCGGCCGGGACACTTTCGCGGCGTGGCGACGGTAGTGGCGAAGCTGTTCCACCTCGTCGGGCCGGACCGGGCGTACTTTGGGCAGAAGGATGCGGCGCAGGTGGCGGTGCTGCGGGCGATGGTCGAGGACCTGAATTTTCTTGTGGAGCTGGTGATTTGCCCGACGGTGCGGGAGGCGGATGGGCTCGCGCTGAGCTCGCGCAACCGCTATCTAAGCGCGGAAGAGCGGGAGCAGGCCGGGGCGATTGCGCAGGCGCTGCTGCAGCTCCCGGCGGGATGCTCCGTTCCGGAGATAAAAGCCTGGCTGCGGGAGCGGCTGGAGTGTGCGCCGGGGCTGCGGCTGGAGTATGCGGAGGTGGTCGATCCGCGGACGCTCGCGCCGGTGGAGGACCTGCGCGAGGGAGCGCTGGTGGCGGTGGCGGCGCAGGTAGGCCGGACGCGGCTGATCGACAACGTGGTGTTGGAGAGCGAGCGATGAGAGTGCTGCTGGGCGTAACGGGCGGGATCGCGGCGTACAAGGCGGCGGAGTTGGCGCGGCTGTTGCAGGCTGCGGAGGTCGAGGTGCAGGTGGCGATGACGGCCGCGGCGGAGGAATTTGTGCGGCCGCTGACGTTTGCGGCGCTGACCGGGAGGCAAGTGCTGGGGTCCTTGTGGCAGCCTCAGACGCAGGGCGAAGGCGAGTTTGCGATCGAACATATTGCCGTGGCGCAGGCGATCGATGCGCTGGTGATCGCGCCGGCGACGGCCAACAGCCTGGCGAAGCTGGCGCAGGGGCTGGCGGACGACTTGATCTCGACGGTGTACCTGGCGACTGAGGCTCCGGTGATTGTGGCTCCGGCGATGAACGTGAACATGTGGAATCATGCGGCGACGCAGGCGAATCTGCGTGTGCTCGAAGGCCGGGGCGTGGAGGTTGTGGCTCCGGGCGCGGGCTACCTGGCGTGCGGGATGACCGGCAGCGGGCGGCTGGCGGAGGTGGAGGCGATTGCGGCGGCGGTGCTGGCGCGGCTAGCCAGGCGGCAGGATCTGGCCGGGGAGCATGTGCTGGTGACGGCCGGGGGGACGCGGGAGGCGATCGATCCGGTGCGGTTTCTGGGCAATCGGTCCAGCGGCAGGATGGGCCATGCGCTGGCTGCGGCCGCGGCCGAACGTGGAGCGCGCGTGACGCTGGTGACGGCTTCCGGGCTGGACGGACCGGCAGGGCAGGAGACGGTGCGGGTGAACACGGCGGCAGAGATGCGGGCGGCGGTGCTCGCGCGGCTGGATCGGGCGACGGTGGTCATCGGGGCGGCGGCGGTGGCGGACTTTCGTGTGCGCGCGGCTTCACCCGAGAAGCTGCGGCGCAGCGGGCCAATGACGCTGGAGCTTGAGGCGACCGAGGATATTCTCGCGGAGGTCGTGGAACGCCGGCGTCCGGGAACGCTGGTGATTGCCTTTGCGGCGGAGATGGCCGACCTGGCTGCGAACGCGCGGGCGAAGCTGCTGCGCAAAGGCGTGGACGCGATCGTCGTGAACGATGTTTCAGCGGTGGGGATTGGCTTTGATGCCGAGCGGAATGCGGGGCTGTGGCTGACGCGGGAGTCGATGACGGAGTTTGCGGAGAGCTCGAAGCAGGTGATGGCTCATAGAATTCTCGACCAGACGAAGGGGCTGCGTATGGTGGCCGAGCTGAGCCGAACCTAGACCAATCCCCTCGGGTTATAAAGCTGATTCGCCGAAGGTGTGGCAAGGGATGAATAAGAGCAACCGTAGATTCCTTTCGCGAATGACAACAAAGGAGCAAGAGCCTCAATACCGTGCGCTCATAGCACCAGGCTGTGCTTACAAAAGGTCCTCCGCCTTTGCAGCGAAGGACACCTGTTTTTGAACTCTAGTGAGAGGAATGCTTTTGACGACCATGCGGGAGGACGAGGGCAACACACCGGAGTTCGGGACCCGGAAGGTGATCAGGTCGAAATAATGCCTGGTAGGATCCCGGCTCCGATGTGCTGGCTGATGGACGAGGTCTACTGTGCGCGACCGGAGAAGCGGCGACGCAGGGCGGCGATCCCGGCCAGACCGAAGCCGGTGAAGGTGAGCACGAGCGAGTCAGGTTCCGGGGTGACGGTGGGAGCGGCTTCTGCTATGACAATCTGCTCTCCGGGATCTTTGAGCGGAGCTCCGATGTAGACGAAGGAGGTGAGGTCCGGGTCGCCTGCGCCGACGCCGGTAGCCGTGCCGGGATAGGTGGCGAGGAGCTGGGCCGGGCTGTCAGTGCTGGTGAAGTCAAAGCCGGTGAGGGATTCTCCGGGGGCGAGCAGGCTGGAGGTCGTGGTGTATTGGAGGGCGTGGCCGGCGTTGGTCGAAAGCTCCGTCCATCCGGCGGGCGAGCTGATGTTGGTGGGTACTGTGGGGAGAAAGCCGGCTCCGGGAACCCAGCCGACCCAGAAGGTCCCGATGGTGGTGGTGCCGGTATTGGTCAGGTTCACCGTGTAGTTGTAGGCGCCGGAGGCGGTTTGCGTATCGGTGAGGGTGGCGGTGGCGGAGATGCCGTCCGCAAACAGGGCAGAGCTGGCGAGGGCGAGGAAGCCGGTGAGGGCGAGGGTTTTGCGGAGGGCGTTGACCATGGGAAAGGTCTCCTTTAGCCAAAAAGTAGCAGCGCCTCCCGGACGATATGTCATGAAAGTGTCACAAGCTTTGTCGATGCCCCAAAAAGGGGATTGACTGTCGGTGTGATTTGCGGTCAAGGGTATGTGTGACTGACGGTAGGGTCCAGTGTGCCATGAGGCGTTCAGGAAGGTCTGATCGCGTTCACGCTCGCGGGCATGGCGCGCGAAAACGCAGATTCTCTCTTCGGAAAGGCCAACAAAGAGGCTACGGTTCTTGGACGACCTACCCTGGATCAGAGAGTTCTAAGCATGTTGGATACGGGCGAGGATGCCGTTCCAGAGCTCGAGACGTGCCTCGATGGCTTGGGCGGCGGCGTCACCGGCTTCGGTCCAGAGCTGTTCGTTGGTGCCGCAGAGGTCCTCAATCATGCGGAGCGAAAGCGGACCGTGATCTTCGCCGTCGATCTCGATGTGGCGCTCGAGGTACCAGACGAATTTGGTGAGATTGTTTTCGCGCTGGTCGAGCTCCTGGACGAGCGCGCGGAAGATGGTGGGGATCGCGTCTTCGCGGCCGAAGGTGAAGGCGGCGGCGAGCGCGGGAAGCGAGGCGGAGCGGATGAGGGTGAAGGTGGTTTCGACGAAGCGACAGGCCTCGTCTGGCGCGCCGGCGGGGGTGCGGAAAGCGTGCACGGAGGTGGAGGGTGTGATGGAGGCGATGAGCGCGGCGATAGAGGCGGTGTCGGCGCCGAACTCCTGCATGGCCTGGAGGTAGAGCTCGAAGTGAGAGATGGGGCGGCCGGCGTAGAGGTCGGACTCCTCGCCGAAGACAATCTCGTTAATAAAGCGGCGCGACTCCGGGAAGGCGGTGGGTATCCAAGGGACGGAGGTGCAGGTGAGCCGCGACTGCAGGGTCTTGAGCAGGGACATGAAGTCCCAGACGGCGAAGACGTGCGACTGCATGAAGAGGCGGAGATGCGCGGGTGTGCGGATGGAGGCATAGAGCGGGTGCGCGGCGAGGCGGGCCTGCAAAGGGGCGAGCCGGACGTGGAGCTGCTGGAGCGAGCCGGAGTGCGGGTCGGGCTGGAGGGCGGGGGTGGAGGCGAGTGTGCTCACACAGGAATTATCGCTGAGCGGAGCTGGGATGGGGCCGGGGTAGAATCGTGGGATTGCCAAGATGTGCCAGGAGAGACGGGTCGCGCGATGGGTGTTGGTGAGAAGAAAAAGGCGCTCACATTTCAAGAGCTGCTGTTTACGCTGCAGCGCTTCTGGGCCGAGCGGGGGTGTGTGCTGCAGCAGCCGTACGACGTAGAGGTGGGCGCGGGGACGATGTCGCCGGATACGTTTTTGCGGGTACTGGGGCCGAAGCCGGTGCGGATTGCGTATGCGCAGCCGAGTCGGCGTCCGGCGGACGGACGGTATGGGGAGAACCCGAATCGGCTGTTCCGGCACCTGCAGATGCAGGTGATTCTGAAGCCGCCGCCGGTGAATGTGCAGGAGCTGTATCTCGAGAGCCTGGAGGCGATCGGGATCGACCTGCGCGAGCATGACCTGAAGTTCGAGGAAGACAACTGGGAGTGGCCGGTAGGCGGCGCCTGGGGCGTGGGCTGGCAGGTGATGCTCGACGGCCTCGAGATCACGCAGTTCACCTACTTCCAGCAGTGCGGCGGCATGGACCTGGATCCGATCTCGGGCGAGATCACGTACGGCCTGGAGCGGATTGCCGGTTTTCTGCAGGATGTGGACTCAATTTACGACATCGTGTGGGCGGTGGAGCCGGACACCGGGAAACGGACGACGTACGGCGAGATGCGGCTGGCGGAAGAGGAACAGTTCTCGGCGTACGGGTTTGATTATGCCGAGGTGGCGTCGTTGTGGGAGCATCTGCGGCTGTATGAGGCGGAGTGTCTGCGGCTGCTCGAGCGGGCGCGCGGGTATGAGGCGATGGAGGCGCTCGAGTTAAAGCGGTTTCCGGTGCTGGGGGCCTATGAGCTGGCGCTGAAATGCTCGCAGATGTTCAATCTGCTGGATGCGCGGGGGGCGATCTCGGTGACGGAGCGGGTGGGAGTGATGGCGCGGATCCGGACGCTGGTGGTGGGTGTGGCGAAGGCGTATGCGGGGCAGGAAGCGGCACTGGCTTTGCGTTAAAACGAGCACAGAGGTCGCGGTGGCTTCACAGAGAGACACAGAGGAAAGCTGGCGTATGGATTTCTTGTTGGAGATTGGCTTGGAAGAGGTGCCGGCGCGCATGCTTGCGGGAGCCGAGGCAGAGCTACGGAAGCGCGTGGTGAGCGTGCTCGAGCGGGAGCGGCTGCTTGTGGGAGAGGTCGCGGCGATCAGCTATTCGACGCCGCGGCGGCTGGCGGTGCTGGTGCGCGGGGTGCTGGCGCGGCAGGAGGATGTGGCGGAAGAGGTGATGGGGCCGGCGGTGAAGATCGCTTACAAGGATGGGCAGCCCGGCCCGGCGGCTATGGCGTTTGCGAAGAAGGCCGGCGTGGCCGTTGAGGCGCTGAAGGTTGTCAGTATGCCGAAGGGCGAGTACGTGGCGGCGCTGGCGGTGAAGCCAGGGCGCGGTGCGACTGAGGTGCTGGCCGCGGAGTTGCCGAAGGAGCTTGCGGGAATTTATTGGGCCAAAAATATGTACTGGCGTGCGGGACGACCGGAACGGTTTGTGCGGCCGGTGCGCTGGTTGCTGGCGCTGCTCGGCGACGACGTGGTGCCGGTCGAGTTTGGCGGGTACACGGCCGGGCGCGTGACGTATGGGCATCGGGTGCTGTTTGGGGCTGCGCCGATCTCGCTCAGCACGCCCGACGAGTATGCGAGCGCGCTCACACAGGCGCACGTCATGTCTGACGTCGCGCTGCGCCGGCATACGATCCGTAAGGCGCTCGACCGCGTCTGCCGGACGGCGGAGGGGACGCGTTGGCGCGAGGATCACGCGCTGGTCGACAAGATGACGCACCTGACGGAGTGGCCGAGCGTGATCCTGGGGAGCTTCGACAAGGAGTACCTGGCGCTGCCCGAAGAGGTGCTGGTGACGGTGATGCGGGACCACCAGAGCTACTTTGCGGTCGAGACGAAGGACAACAAGCTTGCGCCGTACTTTCTGGCGGTGCTGAACACGGAGGCGGACGACCGCGGCCAAGCGGTGATCCGGCACGGCAACGAGCGGGTGCTGCGGGCGCGGTTCAACGATGCGCGGTTCTTCTGGGAGTTCGACCAGCGGATGACGCTCGCAGAGCGAACCGCGCTGCTGGAGCACGTGACGTTTCAGAAGGATCTGGGCAGCTATGCGGCGAAGTCCAAACGCATGTCCGCGTTGGCTGCGATGCTAGGTGGCTTGGCGATGGAGCGGGGCGCGTCGTTGTCGCTGCCCAGTCTGATGGCGGCGGTGGTCTATGCCAAAACGGACTTGACGGCCGAGCTGGTGAAGGAGTTTACCGAGCTCGAAGGCATCATCGGTGGGCTGTACGCCAGGGCACAAGGCCTGGAGGAGACTATGGCGCAGGCCATTTATGACCAGTACTTGCCGAAGTCGATGGAGGACCGCATTCCGCGTACGGCGGAGGGGCAGTTGCTGGCGCTGGCGGACAAGGCGGACACGATCGCCGGCATGTTTGGCCTGGGCCTGGAGCCGACGGGGTCGAAGGATCCGTTTGCGCTGCGGCGGGCGGCGAATGGGATCGTCAAAATTCTTGCCGAGGGCAGGTTGCCGCTTTCACTGGGGGAGATCGCGCAGGCGGGGGTAGCCGCGGGGGACGAAGCGCTCATCGGCAAGGTCGAAGTGTTCCTGGCGGAGCGGCTGGAGTTCTACCTGCGCGAGGCCAAGGGGCAGGCGTATGACGTGGTGGCGGCGGTACTGGCCGTTGGCGCGGATGATGTGCGGGATGCGGTGGCGCGGGCGGAGGCAGTCTCGGCGGTCCGGGCGGGCGAAGATTTTGCGGCGGTTTCGGCAGCGTTCAAGCGAATGAAGAAAATCCTGGCGCAGGCGAGCGAGAAGAAGATCGCCGCAGCGCCTATGCTCGATATGGCGATGCTGAAGGATGGAGCAGAGCTGGCTTTGGCGGAGAAAGCAGCGGACCTGAAGTCGAAGGTGGCGGAACTGCGCGCGCGGCACGACTACCGCGGAGCGCTCGAAGCGATTGCGATGCTGCGGCCGCAGGTGGATGCGTTTTTCGACGCGGTGATGGTGATGGATCCCGACGAGCGAGTGCGGGCGAACCGGCTGGCGCTGCTGGCACGGACGCTGGGGGACTTTGGCGGCATTGCCGACTTTGCGGAGATCGTGGTCGCCGGCTGAACGGAATCCAGTCGCGCCACGGGCCGAGAGCATCGTTGCTCGCTCCCGCACATCTAGAAGGGAGGATGTTCTGGAGGATGTTTTGAGCAAATTATTGGAGCCGTTGCAGGTAGGAGCGCTAAAGCTTCCGAATCGGGTGATCATGGCGCCGCTGACCCGGCTGCGGGGGACGGTCGATCATTTGCCGACTCCCGTGATGGCGGACTACTATCGCCAGCGCGCGACGGCCGGGTTGATTATCTCGGAAGGCACGCCAGTCTCGCCGATGGGCGTGGGGTATGCGCAGGTTCCGGGGATCTGGAGCGCGGAGCAGACGGAGCTGTGGAAGCCGGTGACGGCGGCGGTGCATGAGGCCGGCGGGCAGATTTTTGCGCAGATCTGGCATGTGGGCCGGGTGAGCGATCCGACATTTCTGGCCGGCAAGCAGCCGGTTGCGCCGAGTGCGCTCGCGCCTCCTGGAACGGTGACATTGATGCGGCCGAAGAAGGAGTTTGAGGTGCCGCGGGCGCTGGCACTCGACGAGATTCGGCAAGTCGTGGAGGAGTTTCACCAAGGAGCGAAGAACGCGCAAGAGGCGGGCTTCGACGGCGTGGAGATTCACGGGGCCAACGGCTACCTGTTGGACCAGTTCCTGCATTCGGCGTCGAACCAGCGCAAGGACGAGTATGGCGGGTCGGTTGAGAATCGAGCGCGATTGCATATTGAAGTTGCGGAGGCGGTAAGCGCAGTCTTAGGAGCGGATCGCGTCGGCATGCATCTGGCGCCGCGCGGGGACGTGATGGGCATGGGCGACATAAACCCGCGGGAGACGTTCCTGTATCTAGCCGAGCAACTTGGCAAGCGCAAGCTGGCCTTCCTAATGGCGCGGGAGCACTTCGGCGACGACCGTCTTGGGCCGGAGCTGAAGAAGGCCTTTGGTGGCGTATATATGGCCAACGAGAAGTACACGCAGGCGCAGGCCGAGCAGGTGATCGAGGCCGGCGAGGCAGATGCGGTGGCGTTTGGCAAGCTGTTCATCGCGAACCCGGACCTGGTCGAGCGCTTTCGGACGGGGGCAAAGTTGAATGAGCCGCATTCGGAGACGTTCTACACGCACGGACCGGAGGGGTATGTGGATTATCCGGCGCTGGCGGAAGATGAGGAACTGGTGGGCGGTAGGATCTAGGCGGATTCGGTCTCGCGGGAGGGAAGCAACGGCAAGAACAACGGCGACGGCAGGGGTCCTTCGCTTCGCTCAGGATGACGTGAATCTAAGCGAGGAGTGGTAGAACTTGTTTGCTGTTGGGCGGTGAGGCGGAGGGCGGTGAGGCAGAGCTTCACCGCTTTGTTTTGGCCGCGTCACGCTGGAACTCGCGATACACCTCCGATTTGCCTATGCCGCGGTCGCGGGCTACCTGCTTAAGCGCGTCTTTTTCAGAGAGCTGCTGCGTGGTCATCCGGGCGCGAACGGCGGCCGCGACGCTGGTGACGGGTTCGTGCATGGCTGCTTCGGAAAGGGTGAAGAGCAGGACCATTTCGCCGCGAAGTTGGCCGCTCAGTTGATGACGGGCTGTCAGGGTCGCCTGCACATCGCTGACCGGTCCACGGAGAAACTCTTCGTGCAGCTTGGTGAGCTCGCGGGCGAGCACGATCGGCTGGGCAAGGCCGAAGACTGCGATCAGGTCGGCGAGGGCCTCGAGGATGCGGTGCGGGGTTTCGTAGAAGATGTGGGTTTGGGAGAATCGTGGGAGAGCTTCGAGGGTGGAGCGGCGGGCTCCGGCCTTGGATGGTAGGAAGCCGTGGAAGATGAAGCTCTCGGCGGGTAGGCCGCTGGCGATCAGGGCGGCGAGGGCGGCGTTGGCGCCGGGGATGGGGAAGACGGGGATGCCGGCGGCAATGGCGGCCTGGACGAGCTGGGTGCCAGGGTCGGCGATGCCGGGGGTTCCGGCGTCTGAGACGATGGCGATGCGGGCGCCGGCCTGAAGTTCGGCGACCAGCTGCTGGGCACGCTCGGCCTCGTTGAAGAGATGGTAGCTGACGGTGGGGGTGGCGAGCTGGAAGTGGTGAAGGAGCTTCCGGGTCTGGCGGGTGTCTTCGCAAGCAATCCTGTCGGCCTGACGCAGGACGCGGAGGGCGCGGAGGGTGATGTCCTCGAGGTTGCCGATGGGGGTGGCGACGAGGTAGAGGCCGGGGGCGAGCGGTTTGTCTTCGGACGGCATGCTATCTAGTGTCGCTTAGCAGAGGGCAACGAACGAACGCCGGGCCGCCGCGGCCCGAGAGGTGCGGAGGAATAGACTGGAGCTATGGCGGATCAGCTTTATCTGAGTGTGTGGTATCCGAATTTTCGGTTTGAGCATCTGCCGGCGGCGGTGGTGGGTGTGCTGCGGCAGTTTGCGCGGGTGAGCGGGTTGCCGAAGGTGGCGGCCGCGGCGGCGTATCCGGTGAGCTTTTCGGAGCCTCCGGTGTACCAGCGGGTCTATGTGCTCGACAAGCGTGCGGAGGACAGCCAGGATACGACCGACGCCAACATCGAAAATGCCGTGGCGGAGGCGATGGAGCTGCTGCATGAGGACACGGCGTACGAGTTCGAGATGCAGTGGCAGCTCTGGACGTATGAGGCGGGCGAGGGCGGGCTGGATGGACTCTGGCGGCGTGTGCCGAAGACGGTGAAGGTGCTGGCGTTTGGGCCGGAGTTCGACGACCAGACATTTGAGCAGAATGGGTTGATCCGGGTGGACTTCGGGCTGGATGCGAGCTGGGTGTTCGATGAGGAAGAGGTGTGGGAGGATGAGGACGCGCGGACGGAGGCGGCCCAGCACATCAAGGAGAATGTGGAGATGCTGTTAGCGTTTACGCTGAGCGTGGAGAAGCACTGTGGGATCTCCAGCCGGCTGCTTTGGACGGAGAGTGGGGAGCCATTGGCGGAGAAGCTGGTGGAACGGTTGCAGAAGCTCAATTGAGGGTTTGCCGGCAAAGCTTCGTGGCTCCCACCTCAGACGATGAGACTGTCTGAGATGGGGCACCCGAACTTCTGTGTGGAGCTCGTTTCAGATGAAACTGTCTGAGATGGGGCACCCGGTAATTTAATTGGTTTAGCGGGAGGCCGTTTTTGTGTTGGACTGACCTGTCCAGGTGACCCGCCAGACGGAGCGGGTTCCGTCGTCGGTGACGTAGAGGCTGCCGTCCTTGCCTACAGTCACGCCGACCGGACGACCCCAGACCTTGCCATCCTTGGTGACGAAGCCGGTGAGGAAGTCCTCGTAGGTTCCGTCGGCCTTGCCGTTATGCAGGGGGATATGGATGACCTCATACCCGGCTCGGCCGGCGCGGTTCCAGCTGCCATGTTCGGCAACGAAGATGTCTCCGTCGAAGGCCTTCGGGAAGTCTCCGGCGTTCGGGTAGAAGAGCATCTGGAGCGACGCCATGTGCGGCTGAACGAGGACGTCCGGAGTGATGACCTTGGCGGCTAGATCGGTGCGCTGGCAGCTGCCGGCCTGGTCTGCGTCAAGCTTGGCGGCCTGGGGGTTGGGGCCGGTACCGTTGGCGCAGGGCTGGGGCAGGCGTGGGTCCTGGTGGCCGCCCATGTAGTACCAGGGCCAGCCATAGAAGCCGCCCTCCTGGATGCTGGTGACGTAGTCCGGGACGAGATGGTTGCCGAGATTGTCGCGCTCGTTGGTGGAGCACCAGAGCTGCTTGGTCACCGGGTTGATGGCCTCGCCGACGCAGTTCCGAATGCCGGAGGCGTAAACCTCGAGGAACTTGCCTTCAGGGGAGAACTCGAGTACATCGGCGCGATGGAACTCATTGGGATGGGTGTCGGCGTCGTCGGCATTGGATGCCGAGCCGACCGAGACCAACATCTTCGAGCCATCGGCAGTGAAGACGATGTCGCGGGTCCAGTGGCCGCCGCCGCGGAGCTGGGCGAAGCCGGGAAGCTGGGAGACGATCGTCTCGGATTTGCCGGTAGCGACGAGGTCACCGGAGTGATAGGGGAAGCGGACGACGGAGTCGGTGTTGCCGACGTAGACCCACTTGGGGTTTGGGCCGGCGGGGTAGAAGTTGATGCCGAAGGGCAGGTTGAGGCCGGTGGCGAAGGTGGAGACGGTCTGCGCCTTACCGTCGGGGCCGATGCCGCGCAGGACGAAGATCTTGTCGCCGTGCGAGTCGGAGAGGAAGATGTCGCCGTTGGGGGCGGTGCGCATCAGGCGCGGCTCGCGGAAGGTGGAGGGCGCGGCGGGGACGGACGGCGCCTGGTTATTGATGGACGATGACTCTACGGTGGGCGTGTAGTCGCCGCCGGCGTAAAGGGTGACCTTGAAGCCTGCGGGCGCGGTAGGCCAGGCGTCGGCGGGACGGGCGACCAAGTGCGGGCCGTTGTTGACGGCTTCCTCGGGCTTGGGCTGGGGCAGGTCGGCGACGGTGATTTTGCGGCGGAGGCCGGGTTGCTGCTGATTACAGTCGCCGAAGGCTGCCGGGCCGGTGATGGTCTGACCGGTCTGGGCTGCGGGCTGGTTGGCTGTTTGGGCCTGAGAAGCAACGGGAACAGCGGCTGCGATGAGAAGAGCGGAGAGGGAGGACGCGGTGAATCTCATGTGCAAAATTCTACGCGATTGCGGACACGGCTCGTTGCTGGCGGGCGTTGAATTTTGAGCGCTATGAAACGAAGGTAACCGCTTCGCGGTTTATCGGCCTGTCGGAACAGGTTGCGAACGGGTGAGGTCCCGAAGGCCCTCGGCCGCCATGGTGCCGGTTAAGGTGACGCGGTCTGTGTGCTGCGCGATCGCGACGGAGTTCAGGAAGTCGCGCAGGGCGATTTCGGCGGTAGTGTGCGGGATGGGCTGCTGCGCCAACTGGATGGACCGCACCAAGCTGAGCAGGCTGTCGAGCGAATGTGCGGTGCGTGCGGCTTCGGCGTCGCTAGGTGCGATCTGGTCGATGCGCAGGGCGAGATGCGTGGTGTAGCGCAGGCTGGCGACGAAGAGGGAGTCGGCGGCGAGCGGAAGCTCAAGCCCTAGGACGGAGATGCCGCCGTTTTCCGCCGCGAAAGGAAGCCCGATACGGCCGATCGCCCAGGCGCTTGAGAAGGCGGGCACGTCGGGGAAGTGGGCCTCAAGCAGCGCGGAGCCGGCGAAGGGGCTGGCCGCGGTGCGCTCGCGGTCGAGCATGGCGTGGATTTGCTCGGGCGTGGGTGCGTTCGAGGTGGCAACCAGATCGGAGCCGAGCAAGGCTACACGGACGAGGCGGCCCTGCGACGGCACGGCGTAGATGGTGCGGTTGGCGTAGATCTCCTGCGCGGTCGCGATGGAGGCCAGGTAGCGGGCGAGCCGGGCGCGATCGAAGCGACACTCGAAGACGAGCGAGAAGGCGGCCGGACCGTTGGGGCCGTTGGGGTTGGGAAGGCGATGCAGGGCAAGTGCGACGGCGTCGACGTCGCGCTCGGGCAGGATGCCGGTGGCGTCGATGAAGGGCTTGAAGGAGGTGGGCGAGATCGGGTTGCGGTCGAAGTGGGTGGCGGTGCGAAGAGGCTTCAGGTCGACGTAGAGGATGGCGTCGGACTCGGGGAGCAGGCGTGCGACTTGCGGCGGTGCTTTCTGCCAAACGTATATGGCGACGGCGAGCGTGCAGACGATGGCGAGGACCGCGACGAGCGTGAGGATGGTGCGCTTGCGCATGCAGGGTGCAGTGTATCGCGGACGGTGGAGTTCGTAGGATTCCCACCTCAGACGGTGGGACTGTCTGAGATGGGGCACCCGGATTCTCTCTTGATCGGAACAGGTTACTCCACAGTGGAGTGCCTACCCCAGTTGAAGCGCCGGCCGAGGATACCTTTGACGATCAGGTGGTCGGTGCCGGCTGTGGGGCCGACGCCTACGCCGAAGTTGATCTCCCAGGCTGGGGAGACGTTCAGGTCGGTGACGGCGAAGATCTGCTGCTGCTGGTCGTGCAGCGCGTCAAAGGCTCCGAGGCGGCCATAGTCGGCGTAGTACTCAAAGCCTCCGCTGATCTGGCGATTGAAGTCGTAGCTGAGCTTGACTCCTGGGGAAAAGCCGAGTCCGAGATTGACGTCGGGACCATGCCAGGTACGCTCAAGCGCCGGGTTGACCGCGAAGTACCAGCGGCCAATCGTCTTGTCGATAATGGGCCGGATCTCCCACGTCCAGGTGTCGGGCGAGTAGACGGCGCGCTGATAGCCGATCTCGGTCGAGATGCTGAGACCGACGGGAAGATGCCAGCTGTCCGGGGCGCGGACGCGAGGGCGAATGTGGTCGCCGACCCACTGCACGCCGTGGCCGTCCTGCCAACTGGTGAAAACGTAGAAGCCTACCTCGGACCAGCTGTTGATGCCCTCGGTCAGCTCCAGCGTTTCGTGCTCCTGGTGGTTGGTCGGGATGACGCCGTCGATGAAGTACTTCTGGCCTTCGGGGGTGAAGTTTGAGTGCAGCTCGACCATCAGATTTTTAGGCGCGACGGTCTCGGAGCCATAGACCTGGATCTCGTAGTTGCCCTGTGCGTGGGCGTGCGCGCTGGCCAGCGTCAGCCCTGCCAAAACAGCGAGTCGAGCGACCCACGGTTTACGCATACTTGAACACCATCATGAAGCCTCGGTCCATATGGTTTTGCTGGTGGCAGTGGAAGAGCGTTCGTCCGGGGTGGTCGGCGGTGAACTCGATCTCGGCCGTCGTCTTGGTGGGCACGAGCACGACGTCCTTGATCAGGCCGCTCATCTCGGGGCTGCCGTCGACCGTGCGCACCTCGAACGGGTGCCGGTGCAGGTGCATGGGATGGTCGTCCATGCTGTCGTTCTTGAGCACGAGCCGGTAGCGCTGGCCTTGCTTTAGGACAGGCTCGGCGGTGTGCGGGTAAGACTGCCCGTTGATGCGCCAGAGCTCTTCGTTGCCGTGGCCCTGGAACTTGGAGTCGAAGACGAGCTCCATGCGGTTCGCGTCGGCGCTGGGCTGGGCTGGGCTGGTCGAGGCGAACTGCCGGTAGTTCCAGACGAGCTCTTCGGGCTGATTCCAGACGGGCTTACCGGTTGCATCGGCGTACTCAATGACGATGCCCATGCCCGCGGCCTGCACGTGCTTGCGAACTTCGCCGAGCACCCAGACGCCGGGTGCGTTCATCTCGACGATCGCGTCGACGCGCTCAGCGGGGGAGAGGCGCAGCATGTCGACGGTCTGCGGCGTGGGAACCGGGTTGCCGTCGAGCGCGACGACGTGGAAGCGGTGACCGGCGAGCGCGATCCAATGGACTTCGGTCGGGCTCGAGTTGAGCACATGCAGCAGTACGCGCTGGCCTGGTTTCACGCGCAGCGGCTCGCCGAAGCCGAGCATTTTGCCGTTGATGGTCGAGACATCGTAGAGCGGGTTCATGGAGCCGTCGTCGCTGCTCAGGTCGCGGCCCTCCCAGTCATGGAGCGCGAGGAAGATCTCCTGGTCGAAGCTGCCGGGCTCGCTCGTGCGATCGACCATGAGAAATCCATGCTGGCCGCCGTACTGCGCCTTGCGGAGATTCTTTCCGGCGAAGGTGTGGGTGTGATACCAGCGGAAGCCGGCGGGCTCCGGGGTGAAGCTGTAGCGCGTGGACGCCCCGGTGGCGATCATGGGCGTGCCCTCTTCCATGGCACCGTCGATCTCTGAGGGGAGAAACAGCCCATGCCAGTGAACGACTTCGGGGTCGGCGGAGCGGTTGCAGATCTCTATCGTAACGGGACGGCCTTCTCGCATGCGGAACAGCGGGCCGGGAACCTGTCCGTTGTAGGCGACGGTCTGGATCTTGTGCTTGGGCGAGGCTTCAAGCAGATACGGCGCAATCTCAAGGGTAAGGTCAGGCGGGGCTGCGGCTCCGGCCGTGCGCAGGGTGGCAGCCGCTACGGTCATGGCGGAAAGTTTGCTGAAGTCGCGGCGGGTCATCATGGTCTTCACTTGCTCCCTTCATTTTAGAGCGCACCGCACCGGTGGCGATGGTCTTCCGTAGGACGACTTTGATGGAGAGAAGCGTCCCGATCAGAGACGCGGGTCTTGACCTCGCTTTACCGGGAACCGTGTTCATTCAGAGATGGCGAAGGTATAGATTTTGCCGCCGTTCGTGACGTTGCCGGTTCCGGGAGGAAGGATGCCGTACTCGGCGCCGGGCGTGTCGGAGGCCAGGCGAAAGGTCCAGGCGCGTGGGCCGACCTTGGTCATGGTTACCGCTACGTCGTCGCGCTGGGCGCCTCCCGTCGAGTGGATCACGCCGCCGGTGAGCACGCGGAACTCGCGATCTTTCGAGTTGAGGCGGAAGCGGACGAGCTCATATTCCGAAGCGGTGACCCCGTCCGGGGTGTAGATGAGGAACTCGATGGGGCGCGGCAGCAGAAGCGAGGCTTCGCGGCCGCTGACGACGCCGTTGCGGTCTTCCTTAATGATGTTGTGGGTAAGCGTGGACTTGACGAAGCCGCCGGACTTGACGTGCACGGCTTCGGACTCCATGGGCTGCCACTGGCCGTTTTTGTCCTTGAAGTAGACGCCGATCTCGTTGACGGGCGAGAGCTGCACTTCCGCCGGCGGCGTGCCGGTGATCTGGCGACGAGCCTTGTTGGTCATGGCGGCGAGCACGGGGTCGGCGAGGCCGGCCTGCTTGAGCGCGATGAGGGCGTCGGGCGTGGTGTCGTATTTGCCGGGCTGGGTGGCGATGGTCTGGAGGATGAGGTCGTCGGCGAGGCCGGCCTGGTGCATGCGCAGGACGGTGTCGTTCGACATGAGCGAGGGCTCGGAGCGACGCGCGGGCGTGGCAACGGGGGTCTGCGGACCTTCAAGAACGGTGAGTGGTTCGGTGACCGGCTGCTGAGCCAGAACAGGGTCGGTACAGGTCGCGAGTGCGAGAGCGGCTGATAAGAAGATTCGCATAAGGTTTGTCCGGTAGTCCCGCCATCTTAGACGGTGCACATGGGCAAAGATGGAAGCAGCGCGAGGGGGGCTTTTCTTGTTCGTGTCGAAGCCCTATGCTAAAGTCATGATGTGCTGCGGGCATCGCGGGTGTTTTTTGTTCGCGGGTCTTTTGCATCGCTGTTTGGGCTGGCGTAGCTCAGCTGGTAGAGCATCTGATTTGTAATCAGAGGGTCGGGGGTTCAAATCCCTTCGTCAGCTCCAACTGACACTCAGGCGGCTCCGGTAGAAGGCGTGCTTGCCGCCGAACAGCAGCGAAAATGTGCACAGGTGGCCGAGCGGTTAATGGCAGCAGACTGTAAATCTGCCACTCTTCGAGTTACGGAGGTTCGAATCCTCCCCTGTGCACCATTTACTTTGCCGAGGGCAGCGAACGATGGCGTTGGACCTGAGCCCGGCGGGAACCGGAAGAATGGTGCTGGCGCTTGGTGTGCTGGGAGCGCTTGGCCTGGCCGTAGCCTTGACGATGGAGGCAGGCAAATATCGGACACTGACCTGGGTACTTTTGGGTTTTTTTAGTGTGCGAGTGGTGCTTGGCTGGGCGCGTTCGCGTAGGATGAAGGTGTCGTAGAAATTTGGCTGGCGTAGCTCAGTGGCAGAGCACTCCCTTGGTAAGGGAGAGGTCGAGAGTTCAATCCTCTCCGCCAGCTCCAGGTTTGTCATTAAAGCAAAGCGGGAGTAACTCAGTGGTAGAGTCACAGCCTTCCAAGCTGTTGGTCGCGGGTCCGATTCCCGTCTCCCGCTCCAATTCCAGAAGCAAGCAGGAGCTTGATTGAACATGGACACAAACGTGAGCGAGCCGATCGGCAACTTCGAGCAGCCGATCATGCCGGTTGCCGATCCACAGTCGTTTAGTGCCGTTCGCACGGCGATTGAGGGTTCGTTTGCTGCAAGTCGCGTCGCGGAGTTTTTGAAGGCCTTGTCCAGGCAAGGCACGCGGATCCGTGACTTTGAAACCGTTCTGCGCAAAGGTTTGCTGGGAACGCCGACGCAGGCCGAGTACATCAAGCTGGGCAATGGGGACCAGGGGCAGATTCGGGAGCTGTATCTGGCTAGCCTGGAGCGCGTTCCCGCGGAGCTGCGGCAAAAGTTTTTCAAGCTGTACGCGTACTACTGAGATTACGATGCGCGTCGCTGGATAGGTAGGCGACACTCCGACGTACAAGCCATTTTGGTACGCCGGCTCAATGAGATCAACAACGAAACTTGGAGAGCATTATGGGCAAGGAAAAGTTCGACCGGTCGAAGCCGCATGTGAATATTGGGACGATTGGGCACATTG
>CAXUNR010000042.1:0-32303 GCA_964252655.1 uncultured Acidobacteriaceae bacterium | reverse complement strand
TGGAGATTACGCTGCATACGCCGGTGGCCATGGAGAAGGGCTTGCGCTTCGCGATCCGCGAGGGTGGCAGGACCGTAGGCGCGGGAACAATCTCCGAGATTATCAAGTAATGTGAACCCCGGGATCGCTGGTGACCTAACTAGGTACTGCCGGCGATTGCCTTCGACAGATCTTTGCGTTTACGAAAGAGAAACGACATGGCAGGACAGAGAATTAGAATCCGTTTGAAGGCGTATGACTACCGCGTGTTGGACACGTCCACTGGTGAGATTGTAGATACAGCAAAGCGGACGGGAGCACAGGTGGCAGGTCCAATTCCACTTCCTACGATGAAGAACAAATATTGCGTTTTGCGTTCTCCGCACGTTGATAAGAAGTCGCGAGAGGCGTTTGAAATACGTACCCATAAGCGCTTGATCGACATCCTTGAGCCTACACAGCAGACGGTAGATGCTTTAATGAAGCTTGATCTTCCAGCGGGCGTAGACGTCGAAATCAAGACTGTGCAAAAGTAGTTGGAAACAGTAAACCGGCAGTGCCGCTTGTCGGCATGATGAGGAAGGGAAGATAACATGGCAGTATCAGGCATTTTAGGCAAGAAGATTGGCATGACGCAGATTTTTGATGAGCGCGGTGACGTGCATCCGGTGACAGTCTTGAAAGCTGGACCCTGTGTCGTGACGCAGTTGAAAACGATGGCAATTGATGGTTACGAGGCAGCACAAATTGGCTACGTCGACTTTGTCAAGGCTTCAAAGATCAACAAAGCTATGACGGGTCACTTCACTAAGGCCAGTGTTCCACCAGTGAGGATCATTAAGGAAGTATCAGTTATCAATGCGACTGGTGAAGAGGCAGTGAAAGCTGGCGACCGTGTGATGGTGGACATCTTCGAGAGTGAGCGTTTCGTGGATGTCATTGGAACTTCAAAGGGCAGAGGCTTCGCCGGTGTAGTACGGCGTCATGGTTTCGGTGGCGGACCGAAGTCCCATGGACATATGTTCCAGGTCCAAGGTTCCATCGGAGCTTCCTCGTTTCCGTCAAGAGTCTTTCCTGGCCAGCGTATGCCAGGCCACAAAGGGACTGACCAGGTCACGGTGCGGAATCTTCGCATTCGCGGGATAGATCTTGAGGACAACCTTCTGTTGGTAGAAGGGGCAGTCCCGGGTCACCGTGATGCTTACGTCTTGATCTCGAAAGCAAAGGCGCCACCGCGTGAGCGCCGAGGATTCGCTGGTGTCGAAACGAAGGATGCGCTCAAGGCTTCAAAGAAGGCTGCTCCAAGCAAGAAGAAGTAGTCATCAACCAGTAGCCGCGCTGATGGCGGACTAACAGATGGAAGGCTTGCGGCGTCGATCGCATGCACAGAGAGAAGATGTCATGGCGAACATTGATGTAAAGAGTCTTGACGGCGAAACGGTCGGGCAGTTTGAATTGCTCGATGAGGTGTTTGCCGCTAAGATAAACGATGGTCTCCTTTGGGAGGCAGTCAAGCACTATCGTGCCGCTTTGCGCCAGGGTACAGCCGCGACGAAAACACGGAAGAACGTCTCGGGCTCAGGTAAAAAGTTATGGAAGCAAAAGGGTACTGGCCGCGCTCGCATTGGATCCATTCGCTCGCCACTCTGGCGATCGGGAGGCACGGTGCACGGGCCGCAGCCACGCAGTTACGAATACGCCTTTCCTCGCAAAAAGCTGATGGGTGCCCTGCGGTCGGCCATTGCCGCAAAGTTGCAGGATGGTAAGTTGATTGTTGTAAATACCTTTGAGCTTACCGAAGGCAAAACCAAGCTCTACGCGCAAGCCTTGCGCAAACTTGAGGCTGGCAAGACAACGCTGCTGGTGGAGTCTAGCCGCAAGCTCGAGGAGAAGCTTTACTTAGGCAGTCGCAATCTTGAGGGCGTCGAGTTGGTGCTCTCTTCGGAGGTTCACCCTTATGACTTGCTGCGCTATGAGCATGCCATCTTTTCCGTGGATGCGCTTGAAGCTCTGCAAGAGACGCTGAAGAAGGCTGTTCCTAAGCGCGAGCATGCCGCTTCCGTGAAGGAGTTTGCATAATGCCGACACTCTACACTGTAATCCGTCGCCCGCTCATCACCGAGAAGGGCATGCAGGCCAAAGAAACGCAAAGCACGTTAGTGTTCGAGGTCGCTGCGAAAGCTACCAAGACTGAGGTCAAGCAGGCGGTCGAAGTGCTCTTCAAAGTCAAGGTAAGCAAGGTCCGCACTGCGATCGTTGAAGGCAAGGAACGACGCCGCGGCAAGTTCACGGGATACAGGCCGGACTGGAAGAAAGCTTATGTTGTTCTCAGGCACGGTGAAAAAATGCCGGAGTATCTGAACAGCATTTAGCCCAACTTCTGTGATTTACCGTCACAAACCCTATCTGGCATGAAACGCCCTGCCAGGAGAATGGAATTGGTATGCCGATTAAAAGTTATCGCCCGATTACCCCGACGTTGCGCTTTCAGACGAAGCTCGTCAATGACGACATCACCACCGACAAGCCTTATAAACCGCTACTGACGGTAAAAACGCGTACCGGTGGCCGTAACAGCACTGGAATGATGACAATCCGCCACCAC
The DNA here is from genome assembly GCA_964252655.1 of uncultured Acidobacteriaceae bacterium. Lineage (GTDB taxonomy): Bacteria > Acidobacteriota > Terriglobia > Terriglobales > Acidobacteriaceae > Edaphobacter. The sequence goes on along the minus strand of CAXUNR010000042.1, from coordinate 29,719 downwards.
GGCGGTGGTCACAAGCAGAAGTTGCGGTTGATTGACTTCAAGCGCGATAAATTTGGGATCCCGGCCACGGTCGCGACGATCGAGTATGACCCAAACCGTAGTTCACGGATCGCGTTGGTGAACTACGCAGATGGCGACAAGCGCTACATCATTCAGCCGGTCGGACTCAAAGTTGGCCAGACAATTATGTCTGGTCCTGAGGCGGACATTTTGGTGGGCAACGCACTGCCGCTAAAGAATATTCCTCTCGGTACGATCGTCCACAATATTGAACTGCGTCCAGGAAAAGGCGCACAGATGGCGCGGTCAGCTGGCGCACAGGTGGGCTTGGTGGCCAAAGAAGGAGACTATGCCCTCTTAAAGCTACCCTCAGGCGAGACACGCCGTGTCCTGGTTGAATGCATGGCAACTATCGGCCAGGTAGGCAACACGGATCACGAAAACGTTACTATTGGAAAGGCCGGGCGGAATCGTTGGAAGGGGATTCGTCCAGCAAACCGCGGTGTGTCGATGAACCCCGTTGACCATCCACATGGTGGCGGCGAAGGAAAGACTTCCGGAGGCCGGCATCCAGTTACCCCCTGGGGTCAGCCAACGCGGGGATACAAGACCCGGAACAATAAGCGTACGGATACCTTTATCGTGCAGCGACGTAACAAAGGAAAGTGATGTTTGGTTACCAGTTTTGACCGGGATGAAAAGCTACACCAAGTCTCGAGGCTTGTTCTTGCTTCCGCAAAAGGCAGCCAACAGATTCGTCGTATTTAGCACAAAGCAGGGAGTCAAGAATGTCACGTTCCGCAAAGAAGGGTCCGTTTATAGACGGCCACCTTATGACCAAAATTACGGTAATGAACCAGACCAATGACAAGAAGGTTTTACGAACCTGGTCTCGACGCTCGACCATCTTTCCGGAATTTGTAGGTCACACGATCGCTGTGCACAATGGTCGCAAATTTATCCCGGTCTATGTGACTGAAAACATGGTCGGGCACAAACTGGGTGAGTTCTCCGCCACACGCACGTTTAAAGGTCACTCGGCGAAGGCTGAGAGCACAGCTAAGCCACGCTAAGAAGCTCCAGCGTTAGACCATACTGCTGCAGGTAAACCGGACATAAGTTCCCGGAAGGATGAGGAAAATGGCTAGGTCGGTAGTGAAAGTTCGAGAGTTTCGCGCGGAGGCTCGGTTCCAGCGTACCAGTCCACAGAAGGCTAAGCTGGTCCTAGACTTGATTAAGGGTCTTCGGGTAGAGCAGGCGATAAACACCGTTCATTTTTCGACAAAGCGCATGGCTCCTGTGATCGAGAAGGTACTGCAGTCGGCGATTGCTAATGCGGCCTACCTCTCTGATGAACAAGGCCTAGACGTCGATGTTGATAGTTTGTACGTGCATACCGCGATTGCCAACGAGGGACCTCGTATGAAGCGAATCCGGCCCGCCCCGATGGGCCGCGCATTCCGTTATCAGCGTCGCATGTGCCATATCATTGTAAGCGTCGCAGAAAAAGGAAAGACTGCGAATGCAACGCCTGGAAATAAAATTTCCTCTGTTGCGGAAGGCAAAGCGACTCGTAAGCGTAAATCCTCTCTTAAGGTAGCCAGTAAGAAATAAATAAAGGTCGGCCGTCCTGCACTTATGAGATGCCGGGTAAACATATTGAACTTACACGTGGCTTACGCCGGCTCGGTCGGTCAAGCAGATTGATAAAGGAAAATTATGGGACAGAAAGTCCATCCGTATGGGTTCCGCCTAGGCATCAATAAGCCTTGGAAATCACGTTGGTTTGTTGAGCGTGGATATGACAAGCTGTTGGTTGAAGACGTCAAGCTTAAGTCAGAGCTACGCGAGAAGCTTAAGGCTGCTGGGGTTAGCTCTGTTGAAGTTGAGCGTCCGGGGAACAAGCTCAGGTTGATTATCCGAACAGCGCGTCCCGGCATAATTATTGGACGCAAAGGAGCGGAGATTGATAAGCTTAAGGCCGATATTCAAAAGCGCACGGCTCGCGAAGTTTTCATTGACATTCTTGAGGTCAACAAGCCGGAGTTGGACGCGCAATTGGTGAGTGAAAATATTGCACTGCAGCTCGAAAAGCGCGTCAGCTTCCGCCGTGCAATGCGTAAGTCAGTAGATTCGGCTCTGCGTTTCGGCTGTAAAGGAATCAAGGTACGGGTGTCGGGGCGCCTGAATGGTAATGAAATTGCCCGTTCAGAGTGGTATCTACAAGGGCGCTTGCCGCTCCATACCTTGCGTGCTGACATTGACTATGGTTTCTCAGAGGCGAAGACAACTTACGGCATTATCGGAGTTAAAACTTGGGTCTATCGCGGAGACATCTATGAGCAACGCAAGCGTCGTGATCAGAATCCTACCAGCCCGGCTACAACTGCCGCAGGTGCGTTCTCAGCCTAGCTGCCGTCCGCAGTGCTAGAGTGTGATTGGAGAGTTCTTATGTTGATGCCAAAAAAGATAAAGTTTCGCAAGCAGCAGCGCGGACGGATGAAAGGGAAAGCCTGGCGTGGCTCTGATCTATCCTTCGGTGACTTCGGTTTGAAGGTGATGGAATGTGGTTATATCACCGATCGGCAGATTGAAGCGAGCCGTATTGCCATGACTCGGTTTATTAAACGAGGCGGAAAGGTGTGGCTCCGCATCTTTCCCGATAAGCCAATCACAAAGAAGCCTGCAGAGACGCGTATGGGTAAAGGAAAAGGGGCACCAGATCATTGGGTTTGTGTCGTTCGCCCCGGTCGTGTTCTGTTTGAGATGGAGGGCGTAACACCGGAGCTGGCCAAAGAGGCAATGCGTCTGGCCGCTCACAAGCTGCCTCTAAAGACTAGTTTTGTCATGCGCCACGATGTGAAAGAAGTGGTTGCCGCTAAGTAAGTATCGAACCGCTGCAGTGCCGTTCAGGCGAAAGGGTATACCGATGGAATTAGAGAAGATACGGAATCTCAGCGATGAAGAGCTGACTCTCACTGAGAGGCAGGCGGCAGAACAGTTATTCAGACTTCGCTTTCAGAAGAGCCTGGGGAACCAAGAGGGTCTGAAGCGGTTGAAGACGCTGAAGCTTGATATCGCGCGATCCAAAACGATTGCTCGGCAACGTGCAATTGCTGCGGAACAGGTAGCCAATTCCTCACCTGTTCATGTTGCGCCGGCTAGAAGCACACGCACCGAGCGGAAAGTGAAGAGGTATTAGAAATGGAAGAGAATCGGCCAGCTCAAAATGAGGCGCCTAGTCCGAATGCGGAGCAAAGCGCAGGTCGTCGCAACGAGAAGATCGGTATTGTTGTGTCTACTAAAATGCAGAAGACGATCGTCGTAGAGATCGAGATGCGCAAGGCGCATCCGAAGTACAAGCGTGTCATGAAGTCGAATAAGAAGTTCTATGCACACGACGAGCAAAATTCTGCGCGCATGGGGGACGTCGTTCGTATTCGCGAGATGCGGCCTCTATCCAAGCTCAAGCGGTGGTCTTTGGAAGAGATCGTCCGCCGATCCAGTCTGTCTGAGCTTGCGCCGTCAAAAGCAGTTACTACAGGGACTGCGAAGTAGTCATTTTAGCCTTTTGCTTCGCAGTTAAGGAGAATAGTTATGTCAGTACAAATGCGCACTATGCTTGAGGTTGCTGATAACTCCGGCGCTCGCAAGCTGCAAGTCATTCTTCCACTCGGAGGTGGCCTTGGAAAGAAGGCCGGCCTTGGGGATGTGGTTACGGCCGCAGTGAAAGAGGCGGCCCCGGATGGCACGGTCAAGAAGGGGAAGGTCGTCAAAGCAGTGATTGTGCGGATGCGTAAAGAAGCACGTCGCCGTGATGGCACGTACATCCGTTTTGATTCAAATGCCGCGGTAGTTGTAAACGACGGTATGGAGCCCGTAGGTACCCGTGTCTTTGGCCCAGTCGCCCGTGAATTGCGAGATAAGAAGTTTCTTAAAATAGTTTCACTTGCACCGGAAGTCCTCTAAGCCGGAAAGTCTCGAAAGCGGAGTCCGGCTCCGACAGAATGCCGAGGAAGGGATCCACAATGCCAGTTCGTCCACAGGTAAAGATAAGGTCCAAGATTAAGATTAAGCGTAACGATCAGGTCGTCGTGATCGCAGGAAAAGACAAAGGGAAAAAAGGTCGTGTTTTGCGGGTGCTTGCAGAGAAAAGTCGCTTGCTTGTGGAGGGCGTGATGTTGATGAAAAAGCATGTCAAGCCGAATCCTCAACGTAACATTAAGGGAGGGATTGCTGAGCAGGAAGCAACGATTCATCTATCAAATGTCATGCTGCTTGATTCTGAAGGTATCAGAACACGTGTGGGAAGCCGTGTGGATGGAGACCGAAAGGTTCGAGTCGCAAAGACTAACAGCTTGGCAGTTCCTGAAAAAAGTAAATAGTGTGAGATCAGTCGGCAAGACATCGAATGACCGGGCGTCTAAATCCGATATACTGAACCTGTTATTGCTACGTAACGGTATACGTGGAGTTCTAAGAATTGGCTGCCACACTCCGAATCCGTAGAGAAAGTGAAATGAGATGACTGCACGTTTACGTGAAAAGTACGACAGTGAGATCAAAGAGAATCTCAAGAACGATTTAGGTATTCGTAACTCCATGGCTATACCACGGCTCGAAAAGATTGTTATTAACATGGGTCTTGGAGAAGCAACACAAAACGTGAAGATCATGGATCCACTGGTTGCTGATCTAGCGGCGATCGCGGGTCAAAAGCCTGTGACAACGAAAGCCAAAAAGTCCATTGCGCAGTTTAAAGTGCGGGAAGGCATGCCAATCGGTGCCATGGTGACCTTACGTGGTGACACCATGTATGAGTTCCTGGATCGGCTCATTTCCATTGCGCTTCCGCGTGTGCGAGATTTTCGTGGTGTGTCTTCGAAGAGCTTCGATGGCCGTGGAAACTACACGCTTGGTTTGCGCGACCAATTGATCTTTGCCGAAATCGACTATGCGAAGGTGGACAAAATCAAAGGGATGAACGTAACCATTGTGACCACGGCGCAGAACGATAACGGTGCACGGAGCCTACTCAAGGCTTTTGGGATGCCCTTCCGCCAGGGCGCCTAGTGTTTGTTTAGAAACGGGACGAGTGAACGTTTAGAAGGACAGGAAAGTAGAACACATGGCAACCACCGCAAAGCGCGTCAAAGACGCAAAAAAACCAAAGTTCAAATCGCGCCAGCATAATCGTTGTCAGCTTTGCGGTCGTCCGCGGGCTTTTCTTCGCAAATTCGGCGTATGTCGGCTCTGTTTTCGGTCTCTCGCTCTCAAAGGGGAAATTCCGGGTGTCGTAAAATCTAGCTGGTAACTGAAGAGTAGGAGACACTTTCGCAGGTTCTCAGAGCTGAGTTTCTGAGCGAACGGAAGGTGGAGGAGAGTAGATGAACCTGACAGATCCTATTGCGGATTTTCTGACACGGATCCGAAATGCCATGCGTTCCCGTCATCAAAAATTGGATGTACCCGCCTCAAGGTTAAAGTCTGAGGTTGCTCGAATTTTGAAAGAAGAGGGTTACATTGCAAACTACAAGCCCACTGAAGAGGGTGGTGTTAAGGTGTTGCGGGTATACCTTAAGTACGATGTCAATAACCAGAGCGTGATGCGCGAATTGAAGCGCATCTCGCGTCCCGGCTGTCGGGTGTATCAAGGTAAGGATGATATCCGTCGCGTTCAAGGCGGTTTAGGGATTTCCATTCTGACTACCCCAAAGGGTGTGATGACTGGACGTCAAGCTCGTCGAGAAGGTATCGGTGGTGAGCTGCTGTGCGAGGTTTGGTAAGTTTGTTTTGCTACCATTTTGTATGTAGTTCTGTTACAGGTACTAAGCTGCAGTGGAATGATGGTTGTTTATGCCGTCAAGACTCGCAAGCTCCGAGGAAGAACAATGTCGCGTATCGGAAAGAAGCCGATTGCTTTACCTGCTGGTGTGAAGTATGCGGTAGAGGGAAATTCTATCTTAGTGGAAGGTCCCAAAGGTAAGGTCGCCGCTTTGATCCCACAGGGTATTTCGCTGGTAAAAAAAGCAGATGAACTAATCGTTGAGCGACAGAACGATAGTCAGGCGGGCTTCCACGGTTTAGCGAGAGCTTTGATCTACAATGCGGTCACGGGTGTAACCACCGGTTGGACGAAGGAGCTTGATATCGTAGGCATCGGATACCGTGCGGAGTTGAAAGGTAAAAATATGGTCGTGTTTACTCTTGGCTATTCCCATCCGATCGAATTTCCGCTACCCACTGGTATTGAAGTTGTAATCGATCCGAAGCAGCTTCACCTAACCGTTGCTGGCATTGACCGCCAAAAAGTAGGTCAGGTTGCGGCGGACATGCGGTCTCTCCGAAAACCAGATCCTTACAAAAACAAGGGTGTGCGGTATACCGGAGAAAAGCTGAAGAAGAAGGTCGGCAAAACCGGAGCGAAATAAGAGAAGTATCTTCATGTTCGAGTTATCTCACCGAACGTCGTCAGTACTCTGTCGACGCCACTAGGAAGAAAGGTAAACAATGATTAATCCTCGTCAGCGTGATGTTATCCGCCAGCGGGTACATACACGTATTCGTGAAAAGATGTCTGGAACAGCTGAGCGCCCACGTCTCAATGTGTATCGCTCCTTAAACCACATCTACACACAGCTCATTGACGATGCCAAGGGTACGACTCTGGCCTCGGCGTGCTCTGCGGGTAAAAAAGGTGAAAAGGTTTTCTATGGCGGAAACATCGAAGCAGCGCGGCGCGTGGGTAGGTTGATAGCTGAACGTGCTCAGGAAAAAGGCATAAAAAAGATCGTCTTTGACCGCGGAGGCTACCTTTACCATGGACGCGTAAAGGCTTTAGCTGATGCCGCACGGGCAGCTGGCCTCGATTTTTAGAGCGCAACACGGTTTCGAGAATGAGTTTAGATAGGATAACATATGGCGATGCGGAAAAAGATTGATGCGAATCGGCTTAATCTCAAAGATGAGGTAGTTTCGATTAATCGTGTCACAAAGGTTGTCAAGGGTGGAAAAAATATGTCTTTTGCTGCCCTTGTCGTGATTGGCGACCCAGCCGAGGGGATTGTTGGCTATGGATCAGGTAAGGCTAAAGAGGTTCCACAGGCAATTCGCAAAGGGATTGAGGCTGCGAAAAAGAATCTGTTTAAAATCAACCTTGTGGAAACCACAATTCCTCATCAGGTTCTTGGCCACTTTGGTGCCGGAGAGGTGATGCTGAAACCTGCGCCGGAAGGCACGGGGGTTATTGCTGGTAAAACCGTTCGTGCTGTGATGACTTCCTGTGGCATCCAGAATGTGCTTACCAAGTCGCTTGGAACGGCAAACCCGCATAATGTGGTTAAGGCCACATTTGACGCCTTGGTGCAACTGAGGGACCGTTCTGAAGTGGCAGCTGGTCGCGGAAAAACGGTTGAGGAGCTTTAGGCTGGACTCATGTTGTTGTGTAGTTTATCCGAGTTTGGAGAGTGTCATGGCAGTTGGAAAGATCAAACTACAGTACTTTCGTTCGATGATCTGCGCACCCGAAAAGCAAAAATTAACGATCAAAGGTCTAGGTTTTACTCGGTTGAATCAGATAGTAGAGCGTGAAGAGAGTACTTCAATCATGGGCATGGTAAAGAAAGTGCCTCATTTGGTTCGGGTCATTGAACAGTAAACATAATGAGCAATAGAAACAGCTTGGTTATGCGAGTCGGTGACAAACCGGCGTTGAGCGAGGACATATGGCAATCCGTAATCTTTCAAATCTGCGTGCGCCTAAGAAGGCGAACGAAAACAAAAAGCGTGTTGGCCGGGGTATGGGATCCGGCATGGGTAAGACTTCAACCCGTGGGCACAAGGGGCAAGGGTCGAGATCAGGTTCGTCTTTGATGCGTGGCTTTGAAGGTGGACAGATGCCGCTACATCGCCGCCTTCCCAAGCGCGGCTTCACAAACATTTTCCGAGTGGAATATACGGTGATCGGACTCGATCGTCTCGCTGAACTTCAGGCTTCTTACAGCGAGACGGAGTTCACGCTTGAGAAGCTTGAGAGTTTGGGTCTGCGTAAACGAAAGAATTCGCTGATCAAGATCCTTAACAATGGTGAAATCAAGGCTTCAATTACGGTGCATGCCCACAAGTTCTCTACGGCTGCCAAGGCGGCCATAGAGCAAGCTGGAGGAAAGGCCGTCCTCATCAGTGGAGAGGGTAAGGCAGCCTAAGAGAGTCACAGGTTACGATTGACCTGTTAACGAGTGCTAAGTGGCAGTTTGCTTTTACCCCTAAGGACCTTACGATGCTTCAAAAGATTGCCAACATCTTCAAGATTGCGGATCTTCGGACGCGTTTGCTCTTCACCCTTGGACTTCTGGCCGTCTACCGCATTGGTGCCCACATTCCGACACCTGGGATTGACGCCAAAGCGCTCGCACAATTTTTCAATCAAAATGCGGGTTCAGCTCTCGGGCTTGTGGATTTGTTCTCCGGCGGGAACCTCCGGAAGCTGACGATTTTCGCGTTGGGCATTATGCCGTATATTACAGCGTCGATCATCTTTCAACTGCTGACGGTTATCTATGAGCCGCTTGCGAAATTGCAGAAGGAAGGCGAGATCGGTCGTCGCAAGATCACCCAGTGGACACGCTACGTCACGGTTCTGCTAGGGATCGTCCAGTCAACAGCGATTGCTCTGACGCTTACTCAAACGAATGCCGGGTCATCCATGGTGACCATGTCCAGATGGGGCTTCATTCCTCTATGTGTCCTTACCCTGACCGCTGGCACCGCTTTCATTATGTGGCTGGGGGAGCAGATCACAGAACGCGGAATTGGCAACGGCATGTCGCTGCTGATCTTCACGGGTATTGTTGATGGATTGCCAAAGGGAATTGTGGACCTCTACACCAAGGCGACCACAGGGGCATGGGGAGCATTCACCCCGATTGCCATCTTGATTCTCCTTGCCCTTATGGTGGCTGTGGTGGCTTTCATTATCTTCGTGGAACGTTCCGAGCGGCGGATTCCTGTGCAGTACGCAAAGCGTATTGTGGGTAGGCGCATGATGGGCGGTCAGTCTACTCATTTACCGTTGAAGGTGAACTCCGGTGGCGTTATGCCGGTCATCTTTGCCAGTTCCATCTTGTCGGCGCCGTTGCTCTTCGCCGGCATGAGTTTCTTTGGATCTGCGAAGCTTTCAGAGACTTCATTTTTTGGCCCAATACTCCGAGCGATTGCGCCAGGCGAGCCTCTCTATGAATTAACATTCATCCTTGCGATCATCTTCTTTGCCTACTTCTATATATCAATTGTGTTCCGCCCCGATGATATCGCTGACAACATGCGGAAGTACGGCGGATTCATTCCTGGCATCCGCCCGGGTCGAAGAACGTCGGACTTCATTAATGATGTGTTGACTCGCATTACCCTTGTGGGTGCGCTTTATCTTTGCATCATTCAATTTATTCCGACGTTTCTGATCAGTGGCATCAAGTTCAATCATCTGCCGTTAATCGGGAGCGTATTCGAGCGAATGCCGGTGTGGATGACGAGCGGCCTCGGTGTTAACTTCTACTTCGGCGGCACTTCCTTGCTGATTGTGGTCGGCGTGGCGATGGATACAATTCAACAGATCGAGTCACAGCTGATCATGCGGCACTATGATGGTTTTAGTCCAAAGTCTGGTCGCATTCGCGGTCGACGCAGCTGGTAGACACCTTGACCGAAATGAATGAGAAGCAGGGTTTCAGGCCCGGACCTGTGTTGTTGCTGGGTGCCCCAGGGGTCGGCAAAGGAACACAGGCGAAGTTACTGATGGCGACGTTTCACGTCCCTCAAATCTCGACGGGCGATCTGCTCCGCGAGCATCGAAGGCAAGAGACGGAGCTGGGACGTTTCGCTGACGCGTGCATGCGGCGCGGTGAATTATTACCGGACGGTTTGGTGAATGAGATGGTCGCGGAGCGTCTGGGACGATCTGACTGTATGCAAGGTTACATTCTCGACGGATTTCCGCGAACTCTTGCGCAGGCTGACTGGTTGGACACGAAGCTGGGACACGGGAAGGGAACGTTGCCTGTAGTAGCGATTCAGGTTCAGGTATCTCATGATGTTCTGCTTGCTCGGATTACCGGCCGACGCATCTGTCCGCGCGGCCATATCTATAACATTCACACTCAGCCTTCTGCCGTTCCCGGTATATGCGATCTCGATGGAGAACGGTTGGAGCAGCGGAATGATGACACTGAGCCCGTGTTCGAACAGCGCATGAAGAGTTTCCATGATCAGACCGCACCTGTTGTCGATCATTACTGCAGACAGGGACGCTTCTGTGAGGTGGATGGCGGGGCCTCCGTTCAGATCGTCACGGAAGCGATCCATTCTGGGTTGCAGCGGCTGCGCTTCGAATCTCAATCCCGCGAGAGCGCCTAACCATGGCCATTATGTTGAAGACGCCGCTCGAGATTGACAAAATGCGGCGGTCGGGAGAGCTACTTCGTCAGGTTCATGAAACGATTCGTCCTCTAGTGGTGGCGGGCGTTTCAACCATGGAGCTTGAACGCGTGGCAGTCCGGAAGATTGAAGCTTCCGGAGCAAGGGCCGCATTTAAGGGCTACCACGGTTTTCCTGCTGCTCTTTGTACCTCGCTCAATGATCAAGTAGTGCACGGCATGCCAAGTGAAAAAACGATTTTGAAAGATGGCGATATTCTCTCGATTGACTGTGGTGTGGTGCTTGATCATTTCTACTCTGATTGTGCAGTAACCTATGCGATCGGTCCGCAAAGCGACACGACGCTCCGTCTGTTGAAGGTTACGGAGGCCTCGCTTGAGGCGGCCATTTGCCGTGCTGTTCCAGGTGGCCGGCTCTTTGACATCTCGGCGACTGTGCAGCAAATCTGTGAGGCAGAAGGCTTTGGCGTGGTAAAGGAGTTTGTTGGCCACGGTATCGGCAAGGCCATGCATGAGGACCCGCAGCTTCCAAATTATGGTATTCAGGGGAAGGGACCGCGGCTCCGTGCTGGAATGGTTCTGGCGATTGAGCCAATGATCAATGCGGGTAAAGCCGAGGTAAGAGTGTTGAAGGACGGTTGGACTGCGGTGACAGTGGATGGAAGCTACAGCGCTCATTTTGAACATACGGTGGCTATCACACGGGATGGACCGCTGGTGCTCACACGGTAAGTGGCTTGGCCACGCTTGGCGCTTCGTGTTTTGGGAAAAGCGTTGCGATCGTTTAGTATTAGAGATGGTAACTTTGCTGGGCTCTCTAACAAGCGGGGATCTCTAGACGAAGAAACACAGGGAGAGTCCTTTGTCGAAGGAAGATGCAATCGAAGTCATGGCGGTGGTTGTCGAGACGCTGCCGAACGCCATGTTCAAGGTAGAGCTTGAAAATAAGCACCAGGCTCTGGCTCATATCTCGGGCCGCATGCGCAAAAACTTCATCAAGATTCTTCCCGGTGATCGGGTGGCCATCGAGCTTAGTCCGTATGACTTGAACCGTGGACGTATTGTGTACAGGTACAAGTAAGACGGGGCCGTGTTGCTGGCTTTAGCTGGATGCTGACAAAGTCTGGACTGCCTCGATTTCAGATTCGAAAAGAAGGAGTTTTAGGAGATTTATGAAAGTTCGTGCGTCTGTAAAAAAGATTTGTGACAAATGTAAGGTGATTCATCGTCGCGGCGTCGTTCGCGTCATCTGTGAAAACGCCAAGCATAAGCAGCGCCAAGGTTAGTCTTGGCCTCTCGTAAACGGTCCTGCCGGGCTAGTTAGCCGCATTGAAGGCTTGCGTTGAACCTGACAGATAACTCCGTGCAACTACTAACCCTGCTTCAGTCGGCTGTGCTGACGGAGTTATCACTAAAGGAAACTAGATGGCACGTATCTCTGGCGTTGACGTACCAAATCATAAGCAGGCGCGGATTGGTCTGACGTATATCTTCGGGATCGGCGACTCTCGCGCCGCAAAGATCCTGGTGGAAGCTGACATTGATCCTATGGTCAAGGTGGGCACTCTGGATGAGGATCAGCTGAATCGCATTCGTCAGGTGATTGAAAAAGAGGGTCAGATTGAGGGTGACTTACGGAAGGAAATTTCGCTCAATATCAAGCGCTTGATTGAGATTCAATCCTATCGTGGGCTGCGTCATCGCCGTAGCCTTCCTGTCCGTGGACAACGCACCCACACAAACGCCCGCACCCGTAAAGGCCCGCGTAAGGGCACGGTAGCCGGCAAGAAGAAAGCGACGAAATAATGGCGAAGACACAGAATCAGCAGAAGTCTGGAACCAAAGCCGGTGCCGGCAAAGGCAAGAAGTTCAAGAAGCGCGAGCGCAAAAACGTTCCGTATGGTCTCGTCTTTATCCAGGCCTCCTTCAACAACACAATTGTCACCATCACCGACCAGACGGGCAATACGCTCAGCTGGAAATCTTCCGGCTCGCTTGGCTTCCGAGGATCGCGTAAGGGAACGCCGTTTGCGGCGCAACAAGCAGCGGTGGGTGCGGCCAATGGAGCACGTGAGCATGGACTCCGCTCTGTCGATGTACGTGTCTCGGGTCCAGGTTCGGGTCGTGAGTCCGCCATCCGCGCTCTCGCCACAGCGGGGATCGATGTTCGCTCCATCCGCGACGTTACGCCGATGCCGCATAACGGCTGCCGTCCTCCGAAGCGTCGCCGCGTTTGATCTGCACTTCGTGATCCGGGTTTCTGTCTGACCCGGATTTTACTCTTATCTTCACGGATCGCGATGAAGCGCAAGTCTGCGTGTAAAGCGATCGACTCTCGATCTAGGAGAACAAATGGCACGTTACACAGGACCTGTCTGCCGCATGTGTCGGCGTGACGGAGTAAAGCTTTTCCTTAAAGGACCTAAATGTTTCACGGAGAAGTGTCCCGTTGAGAAACGGAATTTCCCTCCTGGTCAGCACGGGCAATCAAAGAAGGTAAAAAAAGTAGTTGGGTACGGTCTTCAGCTTCGTGAAAAGCAGAAGGCCAAGCGTATCTACTTCACACTGGAGACGCAATTCCGGGCCTACTATCAAAAGGCAGCTGTCAAGAAGGGTGTCACTGGCGAATACCTTCTGCAACAGCTTGAAACTCGCCTTGATAATGTCTGTTACCGCATGGGACTCGCTACCAGCCGTCGCCAGGCAAGGCAGATCGTTCGTCACGGACATGTGGCGGTGAACGGCCGCAAGGTCAATATTCCCTCCTTTCAGTGCAAAATTGGCGATTCCATTGCAGTACGGGAGAACTCGAAAGCCCTTGGAATTCTAGAGACGGCCAAGCAATTTGCCGGCGGTCTACAGTCGGTCACCTGGATCGACATCAATCGCGATGAGCTCTCCGGCAAGATTATCTCGCTTCCCAAGCGCGACGAGATCCAGATGCCAGTCAACGAGCAGCTCATCGTTGAGCTCTATTCGAAGTAACTCTATTTGGCTGTTCGCTTCCATTCGCTTGCCCTCAAGGGTACAAGTCTGGGAGCGAACAGCTGTGTCGTAGCTTACAACCGTAGGATCCGGTCTCCGCAAAGTGCATCGCGGCGAGTCGGAAAAGGAGAAATACCTATGCTTTGGAGAGGTTTCCAGAAGCCCAAGCGTCTCGCGATCGACACTGAGTCTATTACCCCTAAATATGGCAAGTTCAGCGCTCAGCCTTTTGAACGCGGCTTTGGTACTACCATCGGCAACGCGCTGCGCCGTACGCTGCTCGCCTCGATTGAAGGTGCGGCTGTTACCGCGGTCCGCATCGAAGGCGTATTGCATGAGTTTCAGTCCATCACCGGTGTCGTTGAAGATGCGACCGACATCATCCTCAACCTTAAGCAGATTCCGTTCAAGCTCAATGGCGATGGCCCCAAGGCTCTCTATCTGCGCTCTGACGCTGCTGGCGTCGTTACCTCTGGGATGATCGAAGCCGATGGCGATGTTGAAATCCTCGATCCCAACATGTACATCTGCACGATCTCCGAAGGTGGCAAGATTGACATGGAGATGCGCCTTAAGCGTGGGCGCGGCTATATCTCCGCTGATAAGAATTTCGATGGCGACCTCGGCCTTGGCTTTATTCCTGTTGATTCCGTGCACTCACCAGTCCGCAAGGTCAACTATCTGGTCGAGGCCGCTCGTCTCGGTCAGATTACTGATTACGACAAGCTCACCATTGAGATCTGGACTAACGGCACTGTGCTTCCCGCCGATGCACTTGGGCTTTCCGCCAAGCTGCTGAAGGACCACATGACCATCTTCATCAATTTTGAAGAGGAGATGGAAGCCGGCCACGATGGCGGCCTTGATGGTCCGTCGATCCGGAACGAAAACCTCAATCGCTCGGTCGAGGAACTCGAACTCTCAGTCCGCAGTTACAACTGTCTCAAGAACGCCAACATCGCGACCATTGGCGAGCTGATCCAGAAGACTGAAGCTGAGATGCTGAAGACCAAGAATTTCGGTCGTAAGTCGCTCAACGAGATTAAAGAGATTCTTGCGCAGATGGGTTTATCGCTCGGCATGAAAATCGACGAGAACGGCAATCCTATCCCCGGCCCAACCTCGGTTCTTCCTGCTGCCACGCTTGCCGCTAGCTACAGCTTCGACGACGACGATGACGACGATGATGAGGACGACGAGGATGAAATCGACCTCGCCTCCGAACCGGAAAACTTCTAACCAACCTAGGTCAGGAGGAATAATCCTCCTGACCCGTTTAGCGCAACACGATGCAATCCGAGTCCCGCAGAAGCGGGAGTCGAAGGAGATCTCACCATGCGTCACCGCAATGGCGGCTTCAAGCTAGGCCGCAACACCTCTCACCGTCGCGCAATGCTGCGTAATCTGGTCACGTCCGTCATTCTGAATGACCGCGTGGAAACCACCATTACCAAGTGCAAAGCGTCGCGCCCCATCATCGAGAAGATGATTACGCTTGGAAAGAATGGTGATGTACATTCACGACGCCAGGCGCTCGCGTACCTGATGACGGATGCTGCCGTCGCTCGCTTATTCACCACGGTAGCCCCTCGCTACAGCACACGCGCTGGAGGCTATCTGCGCATTGTGCGCACCTATGCCCGTAAGGGAGATGCAGCAGAGATGGCAGTCATCGAGCTACTTGGTGCCGAACAGGAGCTTACTGAGAAAGCACAGAAGCGCGCTGAAATTCGAGAGAAGAAGCGTGAAGAGATGCAGCGGCAGCTTGAAGAACAGGCACCCGGAGAAGCACCAGACCCGAACGCTGAGTCATAGAGATTCGTTTTAGATAAACAAGAAAGCCTCACTCCTCACCGAGTGGGGCTTTCTTTTCAAGCGCTCAACGCTTGATGAGATACATCAACCAGCTAGCCGCGATCGTCCCAAACACTAGGATTCCAAACGTAAACGCACCGAAGCGGATCATCATTCTGGGAACAGCCCTTTGCGTTATGCCGAAGACGACTGAGATGCATAGGGCAAAGATGAGCATGGCGCTAAAGTGGCTCAACATCACGAGGCCTTTCTTCCGCTAGCCAGGGAGTGCGCATCGATGACGGCGATGATGTTCAGCAGACCGCCGACCACGATGAACTTGGTGCCATAATCCTCGAGCGCCGTTTGTACGCTCGTCCGTCCCCAGTCCAGCAGATGCGCGAACACGAACAGCAGGCCTGTCCCAAGCTGTCCCACGAAGCCGAGAATATCCAAAAGATCTCCCGTGTTCGGCGCATAAACTTTCCCCTGCAGCACGATCCCCACGGCGAACATCGTGCAGACTGCGATGAACAGCAGCACAGCCCGCACAGGCTTACGGACCAGTAAGTGACCTGCACCGGGGATCAGCCATCCTGCGATGAGCGCTAACAAAGGCAGCGTGGAAGAACGAACTATGGGCCGAGGTGTGGCCTGTGCAGGAGTCGCCATCGCCTCTGATGATAGCAGTTTCAGATGCGAAGCAGCTCGGTTTGCAATGGACCCGTCACCTCTGCGCGTCCGGGGTACGTCATCATGTTGACCTCGCTGCGGATGCCGAACTCCCCTGGAAAATACAACCCTGGCTCAACCGAAAAACAGGTATGCGGCAGGATCACGCGGACATCGTGGGTCTCCAGATCGTCGAGGTGCGCACCTGACCCATGCAGCTCCGTAGCGATGTTATGTCCTGTCCGATGCGTAAAGAACTCAGCCAGCCCAGCCGCACGAATCACCGTACGTGCGGCATCGTCCGGCTGCCATCCTGCAATCGGCCTGCCCGCGGAGAACGCCTCCTGGACCGACCGGATCGCTGCATCCCGCGCCTCCCGCACGATCGCGAAGATGGCCTGTTCGCGCGGCGATGGCTCCCGGTCCACTACGCCTGTCCAGGTGATGTCGTACCAGATCGCATCCGGCCGCCCCGCACGCTTCGCCCACAGATCGATCAGCACGAAGTCGCCACGCTGAATACGCTTGGTCGCCGCCGCCGACGGCTCATAGTGCGAGTCAGCAGCGTTTGCCCCGCAGGATACATTCGGCCCATGCGCGGTCACTAAACCTGCCCGCGCGATGGCCTGCTCGAGGAATCTCACGACCGCGAACTCATCCGTACCACCACTCCGCACGCGCTCGCCAATGTGCGTCCATCCTGCCTTCAAGATGGCGTCCAGCTTCTCCTGCGCGGCGAAGTGCGTGGCGATCTGCTCTTCGGTCAGCACCGATTCGAAGCGACTGACCAGGTCCGCCGAGCTGACGATCTCCTTGCCCAGCTCGCGCAGCATTTCCACCGTCCCCGCATCCACCATTGACACGTACATGATCGCGTTCCGGGGGGAATACTGCATCGCGATCCTGGTCGAGCCGTCCAGCATCGCGGCCAGTTGCTGCTCCAACTCCTGCCAGGAACTATATTCGTTCAGTCTGCCCGGCAAGACGTCCAGCTTGCCACGCTCGATGCGGTGCACCAGCTTGCGCGGCTCGCCTGCGACCGGAATGAAGTAGTACCAGCGCCGCGTCACATGCATCTTTTCATCCAGGCCCAAAATCCGATACGCCAATGGATCGCGATGATGATGGTCGTAAAAGAGCCAGCCGTCGAGCCCGGAGTCTCGCAGAGAAATCTGGATTGCGTCTAGGTGCATGCCTGCCCAGTGTAGAGCATCGAAGCAACCATGAAGCTCAGCGTGGACGATCGGCTCTTCGTGCTCACCGGTGCGGGCATCTCGGCGGAGAGCGGCCTGGCCACGTTTCGCGGCTCGGGAGGTCTCTGGGCCGGCTACCGCGTCGAGCAAGTAGCCACTCCCGAAGCCTGGCGCGCAGACCCTAACCTCGTCTGGAACTTCTACTCCAGTCGCCGGGTGGCCGCTCAAGCCGCAGAGCCCAACGCAGCCCACCGTGCCTTGGCCACGATCGAGGCCCAGCTCAGCGACCGCTTTTACCTATGCACCCAGAACGTCGACGATCTCCATGAACGCGCCGGCTCCAAACGAATCCACCACATGCACGGCATGCTCTTTAAGTCGCGTTGCGAGCGCTGCAACGTGCCTTTTGCTGACCACTCGTCTTACGGCGAAAACCTGCCCCGCTGCCACGATTGCGGAAGCGCCGTTCGTCCCCATATTGTCTGGTTCGGTGAGGTGCCGCTGGCCATGGAAGAGATTGCCGGCCAGCTCCAACAGGCCACGCAGCTGCTCGTTGTGGGAACCTCGGGTTCGGTTTACCCCGCTGCGGGCTTCGTAAATCTCGCAAGGCATCGCGGCATCCACACCACCTATGTCGGTCCGGAAGTGCCGCTGAACGCAGAGTCGTTTGATGAAGTCCTGCTTGGCACGGCCACCGAGATCCTGCCCCATCTTTTTTAATTGTCTTTCCAAGCAGGAAGGGCCGGGAGCGATCCCGGCCCTTCCTGCAATGTCCTTCCGACCTACACACTCGCCTCAGCCCGGGCGACCTCATTCTCAGCTTCCTTGGCCGCCTTCAGCTCAGCAATCTGCTGCTTCTTCAGCTCAGCGGAGTTACGACCCAGCTCATCTTCAAGCTTCTCGGTCGTGTACGTCTCGATCGTGTCGCCGGCACGGATATCCTTGTGGCCGGCCAGATCGATACCGCACTCCACGCCGTCGCGCACTTCGGACACATCGTCCTTTACACGCTTCAGCGAGCTGATTTTGCCCTTCCAGATCTCCGAGCCGTCTCGCATCAGGCGTGCTTGCGCATTGCGCCGGATCACGCCATCGAGCACACGGCAGCCGGCAATCTGCCCGACCTTGGTGATCTTGAAGACCTGCAGCACTTCGGCACGACCGGCATAGTTCTCCTTGAACACCGGCTCGAGCAGCCCGTACATCGCCTTGGTAATCTCGTCGCGCAGCTCGTAGATGATCGAGTGCAGCCGGATCTCCACGTTCTCGCGCGCCGCGACCTCGGCCGAGTTGCGGTCCGGACGCACGTTAAACCCGATGATGATCGCGTTCGAAGCCGACGCCAGCAGCACGTCCGACTCCGTGATCGCGCCCACACCAGAGTGCAGCACGCGCACCCGCACCTTCTCGGTCGACATGTGCGACAGATCCTCGGCGATGACCTCGACCGAACCCTGCACGTCGCCCTTGACGATGACGTTGAGGTCCTTGACGCCCGCCTGCTTGATCTGTTCCGCCAAGCCTTCGAGCGACACCCGCGAGCTCTTCGCCAGCTGTGCCTCACGCTCCTTCATCTTGCGATACTGCGCAATGCCCTTGGCCTTGTCGCGGTCCGCCATGACCAGGAAGGTGTCGCCAGCATCCGGCATCCCTTCAAGACCCAGAATCTCGACCGGGGTCGAAGGTCCGGCTTCGGTGATCGAGCGCCCGCGATCGTCGAACATGGCTCGGATTTTGCCGAAGGTGTTGCCGACGATGTAGCTGTCGCCCGTCTTTAGCGTACCGTTCTGCACCAGAATTGAAGCCACTGCGCCGCGTCCGCGATCGAGCTTGGCCTCGATCACCGTACCGACCGCCGGCCGCTCCGGTTGTGCCTTCTGCTCGTTCGTATCGGCGATGTAGCAGATCATCTCTTCAAGGCCGTCGAGGTTGATCTTCTTCTTCGCGGAGACATCGACGAACTCGGTATCGCCGCCCAGAGCCACAGCCTGCACGCCGCGTGATGCCAGCTGCTGCATCACCTTCGCGGGATTGGCCTCCGGCTTGTCGATCTTGTTCACCGCCACGATGATCGGCACCTTCGCCGCACGTGCGTGGTCGATTGCCTCGATCGTCTGCGGCATCACGCCATCATCCGCCGCAACCACGATGACGACGATATCCGTCACCTTGGCTCCACGGGCACGCATGCGGGTGAAGGCCTCGTGACCCGGGGTATCGAGGAATACGATCTCGCGGCCAAACGCCGGCGAATCTGGCTTGGTGATCTTCACCTTGTAGGCGCCGATGTGCTGCGTGATTCCACCCGCCTCGCCGCTCGCCACGTCGACCACGTCAGCGTCGGTCGAACGAATCGCATCCAGCAGCGACGTCTTACCGTGATCGACGTGTCCCATCACCGTAACCACCGGCGAACGCACCACTTCGAGCATGTCGGTCGTGTCCTCGAGCAGGCCTTCGATCGCCTCGTTCTCCAACTGCTCTTCAACCGAGATGACCGCCGCATCCGCGCCAAACTGACGCGCCACATCCTTCACCAGCTCGCCGTCGAGCGACTGGTTGACCGTCACCAGCACGCCCTTCATCAGCAGCACCGCGATCAGGTCCTTGCCGCGGACGTCCAGCTTCTCGGCCAGATCCTTCACGCTGATGCCTTCGGTCACCGTGATCGTCTTGGTGATCGGCATCGGCTCGCGCGACATCTGCACGCCGCCATAGCGCGGTGGCGGCTGGAAGCCCTTCATCGGGCCTTCCTTCACCTTCTCGTAGCGCTGGCCTCCGCGGCGCTGGCCCGGACGCGCAGGACGCATGCCCGCCGGTGGTCCGCCTTCAGGAGCACCACCCGGCGCTCCACCCGGGCCACCAGGACGCGGAGGAAATCCTGGACGGGCAGGGAAGCCCGGCCGTGCACCTGGTGTAAACCCCGGACGCGGTGCACCTGGACCGCCTGGACCACCGCCCGGCATCGGCCGCGTCGGATGCATCGGCCGGCGAGCACCGGGAGCCATATTCATGGGCGGGCGCGAGCCTGGAGGCCCTCCCGCGCTGTTGCTTGGGCCGCTGCCCGGGAAACCTGGGCGCGGACGCTCAAAGATCGGACGTCCGCGCGGAGGGGTGCCAGGGGCGGGCGCGGGAGCCGTGTAGATAGGCCGAGGACCGGTCTGCGGCATGATCACCCGGCGTGGCGCTGGAGCCGCCGCAACCGGCGTAGCCTCTACCGGCGGTGGCGCAACTTCAATCACAGGTTCCGGCACAACCGGCTCAGGAGCCGGCGGCGGAGGGGGAGCAGGCGGACGCGGAGGATTCGTGATCACCACACGCGCAGGTGCCGCGACGACCACCGGAGCCTTGGATGGAGCCTTGCCCAAAACACTCGGCGCGGGAGGAGTGATGGTGATGTGCGGACGATTTGCACCCGTGTTTGCCGGTGGACGTGCTCCCGGGTTGACACCCGGCCGCGCTGCCAAGTTCGCCGGAGGAGGAGCAACAATCCTAGCGCCCTGATTGGGAAGAGGAACAATGCGGCGCGGACCCGGAGTCGCTGGAGTGCTGGCCTGAGCCGCCGGTGCGTTCACCGCAGCGACTGGTGCGGCTGTCGCAGGCGGAGCAGCCTGAGCCGCAGGAGCAGCCGGCACTTCCTTAGGCGCGACAGGAGCTGGCGATACGGAAGGTGTGGTCGCCGCAGGGACGGATGCGGTCGGAGCGGCCACGGGTGCCGGAGCAGGGATTGTCACCGCAGGAGGCTGGGGAGGAGCCGAGGCAACCACCGCCGCTGCAGGCATAACCGGCCGCGACGGAGGAGCGACCGTTACTGGCCGGGCCACAAACGCGGGCGGCCGCGCAATGGGAGCCACCACGGCCTGTACCGGACGAGGCGTGCTCACCGCAGCCTGACCCGTCGCCCCGCTATTCTGGGCAGCTTTGCGCTCCAAAATCGCGCGCATTGCGTCGCCAGGCTTGGATGCATTCGACAGGTCAATTTTTGCTCGGTTTTCCGCCGCGGGACCCTTGGTCGCCACTGCCGACCGATCGCCCTTGAAGTACGCGCGCACACCCTCGGCCTGATCCTCGTCAATCGACGAGGAGTGTGTCTTGCCGGAGACGCCAATCGCCTCGAGCGCGTCCAGAATCGGCCTGCTCTTTACTTCCAGTTCGCGTGCCAAATCGTTAATTCTTACTTTGGTCATCCGTCCCTTTGTCTTCCCGTTCAAGCCGCTAGCCGTTCATACGAGCCTCGTTTGAAGTGGAAGTAGTTGCTCTTCAGTATTATCTCTGAAATCCGTAGATAGGCAGCAAATACCGCATGCGCCTGGTTTAACCACGGTCGTGCTCGTCCGCGTCCACCGTCTCAGTGGACACTTCCTGGCTATCCGCGACCAGGCTATCGATCGTGTCGTTGTCCATCTCGATGCCTTCTTCCCGCCGATCCGCATCGTCGTTTGCGTCCGAAGCCGACTCCGCCTCTTCCCGATCGACCACGTCCTCGGTCGACATGCTGTTCAACTCAACCGGCGGCTCACCGGCCGCGGCAGCTTCCGCCAGAATTTCCTCAGGGGTCTTCGCCATCGATGTTCTCTCCTGTTCCTCAATCGGTCCATCCGTGCTCGTTTCGATCGCAGCCAGAGGCACCGGGCGGTCTTCGCCCTCCTCATACTGGCCAAAGTAATGCCGCACCGCCACCGAGATCTTCTCGACTGACTTATCGCCGATGCCGGGAACCTCGCCCAGCTCCTCGGCCGTCATGTCGGCCAGCGCCTCGACCGTCGTAATGCCGGCGGCAATCAGCTTCTCGAGCACCGCCTCGCCCAGCTCGCTGACCTGCTCGATCGGCGTCGAAGGCCCGCCGGACATGGCCTGCATCTGCTGCTCGACCTCCTGGCGCTTCTCTTCCTCGGACTTAATATCGATCTTCCAGTTCAGCAGCTTGGCCGCGAGCCGCACATTCTGACCCTTTTTGCCGATCGCCAGCGACAGTTGCGTATCGTCGACGATGACCTCGATTTGCTTCTCATCGAGATCCGTGATCGAGACCCGCGCCACCTTCGCCGGCTGCAGCGCCTTCTCGGCAAAAGTTGTAATCTCCTCCGAGTACTCGATAATGTCGATCTTCTCGCCGCGCAGCTCGCGGATGATGGATTGCACCCGCATGCCCTTCATGCCCACGCAGGCGCCTACTGGGTCCACGTCCTTATCGCGGCTCATCACGGCAATCTTGGTCCGCTCGCCGGCCTCACGCGCAATCGCCCGGATCGAAACCGTGCCGTCGTAAATCTCCGGGACCTCGGACTGGAACAGGTTCTGCACCAGCGCCGGCGCGGCCCGCGACACGATGACCTGCGGACCCTTCGC
Source organism: uncultured Acidobacteriaceae bacterium (assembly GCA_964252655.1). GTDB lineage: Bacteria > Acidobacteriota > Terriglobia > Terriglobales > Acidobacteriaceae > Edaphobacter. The sequence goes on along the minus strand of CAXUNR010000042.1, from coordinate 7,296 downwards.
CGCGCGGTCGACCCGCAAAAGCACGACCCTCACCCGCTCACCGACCGCGAACTGCTCAAGCCGCGACTGCTCGCGCTTCGGCATCCGCGCCTCCGCCTTGCCCAGGTCGAAGATCACATCCATCGGCTCCAGCCGCTTCACCGTCGCGTTCAGCACCTCGCCCGCACGATGGTTGTACTCGTTGAACACCGTGTCGCGCTCGGCCTCGCGCACCTTCTGGAAGATCACCTGCTTGGCCATCTGCGCCGCAATCCGCCCCAGAGGAGACGTATCCTTATAGAAGCGCAACTCCCCGCCCACCTCGACCTCCGGCGCCATCTCCCGCGCCGCCTCAAGCGTCAACTCGTTGGCTTCGTCCGTGACCAGCTCCGGCGTCTCGACCACCGTCTTGAAGACGTAAGCCCGAATCTCTCCCGACTCGCGATCCATCTCCGCGCGCATGTTCTCCTGCGTCTTGTAGTACTTGCGCGTTGCAAGCGCAATTGCGTCCTCAATCGCCGCAACGACAATCTCAGGCTCGATCCCTTTTTCCCGGCTCAACACTTCAATCGACTGATACAGCGGACTTGCCATAGTGAGTTCTCAGTTCTTCCTAGAAATTTCAGCCTTACTACTTGCGCCATCATTCTGGCGAAGCCAGAATCGCCGTATTGTGGTGCCCAGTACCCTTACAACCCGTCGCAGCGCTAAATCTCTGCGATTAAATTCGCCTTCTCCACATTCGCCAAAGGTACCGCGATTACCTGTTCTCCGGCCGCGGTCTTCCGCCCCTTACCCTTCTGCTTCACAGCCCCTAAATCCACCGTTAGCGTGCCGTCCCGAAACTCTGTCAAGCGTCCCTGAAAGTGTCGGTTCGCATCGATAGCCGTAAACGTTTGCAGCTTAATCAGCCCTCCCGTAAACCGCGTAAAATCCGATGGCCTCGATAGCTTTCGCTCCAATCCGGGAGACGAAACCTCAAGCGTGTACTCCGCCCCCGGCACCAAATCTTCCACGTCGAGCACCGTCCCAAAGTCCCGCGTAAACACCTCGCAGTCCTCATGCGTCACGCCGGAGAGCATCTCCGCCGGCACACCCTTCGGCAGCTCGGAATCCTCCTGCGCAGCCAGCTCTGCCAGCCTGGCCCGGCCTGCCTCGTCCTTCTCGAGGAACACCCGCAGCGTCCGGTGTTTGGCTCCTCCCGAAAACTCCAGATCGACGATTTCGAGTGAATGCGACGCCGCGACCCGCTCCGCAAGTGCCCGAATCTGGTCAATCTGCAATGCCATGGAACTCCGACCCACTCAAAACCTTTAGACCAAATAAAAAGTGGGCTTTCGCCCACCCATCGTTTCCGCCGCCTGGCTTACCCTCAAACCAGTCCCGGTCTCCTCACGGGTTTGTCGTACCAACGGAACAACTTCGTCTGCAACCATAAGTGTAAGGCGAAGCGGAAGAAAATTCAACTGAGGCTCGCAGCGGAGCTCTAGGCTCACAGCATCCTGTTGAGCAAGCCATGAGCATGCAGAACCATCCCGTCGAACCCCACGCATCGCCCCTCACCGCCTGGGACGTCACGCCAGCCCGCATCGAAGCTGCCACTCGCCTCATCGCAACGACCGTTAATCCTCTTCGCATCATCGCCTTCGGCTCCTGGGCTCGCGGTCAACACCGTCCAGACAGCGACTGGGACGTCGCCGTCATTCTGGACGCAATTCTGACTTCCAGGCAGCGCGACACCCCTACACCATCTTGCAAGGAATCTCCATGTCTATGGATACCCTAACCGTCGAGTGGGAGCGCCACGTCCGCTTCCGAGATTCCATCAACAGCGTCCACCACGACATCGACAAAGAGGCAATCGTGCTCTACCAAAGGACGTTCGATGGGTCCGCAAGTCGACTTACTGCTGCGTAAGGCGCAAGAAGATCGAGAGGCGCTGGACTTCCATCTCGCCGATACAATCTTTGGCTTTCACGCTCAACAGGCGTTTGAGAAGATCTTCAAAGCAGTTATTGCTTTTAGGAATGCGCGCTATGAGCGAACCCACGACCTTGCGGTCCTCCTGGAAGAACGCAACCTCCTAGGCGAGGGCCCACTTCCGCCCCTTACGACATTGCAAATGAAGGTGTGGTCCTGGATGACAAACGCGTAGGATCAGTCGATATGGGAGCTGTTGAACGCATCGCGCGATGATGAGGAGACAATTAGCCCAGCGTCAACGACCGTACCTTTGGCTTGCATACCCAGCAAGCAATTGAAAAGCGACTCAAAGTCCTGATCGCGGCTCACGGACATAGGTATGCGTTGATCCACGAATTTGACAAACTTGCGAGCCAAACCTCAGAACTGGACGAGGTACTTCCCATCGATCTCAACCAGATCGGCGCGCTCCCTCAATACGCTGCACTCTGGCGTTACCAGGACCCGGAACCGATTTCCCAACCGCAAAGGCAGGCGTGGAAAATCCTTTGGCGGGCTGCGTAGCTTCGTGATTGACCGTCTTTTCCAGCTACGTCCAGGTCCAAACTGGAATGAGTGTCGCTAAAGGTCGATAAATTAGCACCATCCTCAAGCCGGATGCGGCCAACCCACCAGCACCACCTGCCAGACATCCAATCGCGTCAACTCTACCCCCAGCTGCGCCGCCCGCGGAATCAACAAATCCCCCACCCGCGCCGTCAGCAGCGACTGCGACCCTAGAATCGCCTCGCTCGGCAGCTCAGTCGCCGCCATCCGCAGTGCCTGCCGCAGCTCCAGATAAAATGCCCCCGCCGCATCCGAGCTCTCTGCCACAAACCGCGCCGGATCAAGAATCTTCAACTCTCCGCCCAGGCTAACCCGGATGCGCGCCTCATCGAGCGCAATCAGCTCTTGCGCCGGAATCTGCAGCGGCTTCGGCCGCATGTCCACCCTCACCAGGCTGCGCCCCGGCGTCATCCAATACCGACCCGGAGCCAGCACCTTTTCGACCGCCGACCCGCGCAGCACCACGCCCTGCTCAAACGCCCCCACTAAAACCCGCGAAGGCACAGGAAAGATTCGCCCATATAGCCGATACAGCAGTCCCAGCGCCGCCGCGAACAGCACCGCCTCTACCGTAATAACTGCGGCGACCTGGGCAAAGTTCATCACGGCTCATCCCATCGTATCCGGCTCACGCCGCGCTTACAATCCGTCTTTTTGGGCACACCTTCGTAATCCTCTCTTCGTCCTGCAGTGCAACAATAGACTGCATGATTCTGTCTGAAATCCCCGAAGCCCTGACCTTCGACGACGTCCTCCTGGTCCCCGCCTATTCGGACGTCGTCCCCACCCAGGTCAGCACGCAGACAAGCCTTACCCGCACCATCACCCTCAACACCCCGCTCATGTCCGCCGCCATGGACACCGTCACCGAGAGCCGCCTCGCCATCGCCATGGCCCAGCAAGGCGGCATGGGAGTCGTTCACCGCAACCTCACCATCGAGCAGCAGGCCGGCGAAATCGACAAGGTCAAGCGCTCTGAATCCGGCATGATCGTCGACCCCGTCACCATCGCGCCCGAGGAATCCATCGCCTCCGCCCTCGAGGTCATGCGCCGTTACAAGATCTCCGGCGTCCCCGTCACCAAGAACCGCAAGCTCGTCGGCATTCTCACCAACCGCGACCTCCGCTTCGTCTCCCGCACCGACCTCACCATCGACTCCGTCATGACCAAGGAGCACCTCATCACCGTGCCCGTCGGCACCACGCTCGAGGAGGCCGAGCACATCCTCCACCAGCACCGCGTCGAGAAACTCCTCGTCGTCAATGACGACTACGAGCTCAAAGGCCTCATCACCGTCAAGGACATCCAGAAAAAGTTGAAATACCCCAACGCCTCCAAGGACGAGCAAGGCCGCCTCCGCGTCGCCGGAGCCATCGGGGCCACGGGAGACTTCCTCGAGCGCGCCGCCGGCCTCATCGAAATGCGCGTCGACGCCCTCGCCATCGACTCCGCCCACGGCCACTCCTCGCGCGTCCTCGAAGCCGTCCGCGCCGTCAAAAAAGCCTACCCCGCCGTCGCCCTCCTCGCCGGCAACGTCGCCACCCACGACGGAGCCCTCGCGCTCATCGACGCCGGAGCCGACGCCATCAAGGTCGGTATCGGCCCCGGGTCCATCTGCACCACCCGCATGGTCACCGGCGCCGGCATGCCCCAGATCACCGCCATCAGCGAAGCCGCCCGCGCCGCCTCGAAACAAGGCATCCCCGTCATCGCCGACGGCGGCATCAAGTACTCCGGAGACGTCACCAAGGCCATCGCTGCCGGAGCCAGCGTCTGCATGATGGGCTCGCTCTTCGCCGGCGTCGACGAAAGCCCCGGCGAAACCATCCTCTACCAGGGCCGCTCCTTCAAGGCCTACCGCGGCATGGGCTCGCTCTCCGCCATGGCCCAGGGCTCCGGCGAACGCTACTTCCAGGGCAAGAACGACCTCGACGACTTCGGCGACGCTGAGCGCCCCAACCTCACCGCCCGCGAGGGCTCCACCCAGAACCGCCTCGCCAAGTTCGTCCCCGAAGGCATCGAAGGCCGCGTCCCGCACCGCGGCCCGCTTGAAGCCATGGTCTACCAGCTCGTCGGCGGCCTGCGCTCCGGCATGGGCTATCTCGGCTGCGCCTCTATTCCCGAGCTCCAGCGAAACGCCCGCTTTGTCCGCATCTCGAACGCCGGCCTTCGCGAATCACACGTCCACGACGTCGTCATCACCCGCGAAGCCCCCAACTACCACGTCGAGTAACCTTTCTCACTCCCACACAAACTCACGTCATCCTGAGCAAAGCGAAGGACCCTGATTTCGCAGTTGCTGTTGTCTCTCTCCGCCTCACCCAAGACTCCACCCATGCCCTCCGTCTTCCTCACCAAACCCGACCCCCACCGCCTCCGCGCCCTCACCCGCGGCTGGCGGCAGATCTGGATCTGGCTGCCCGTCCTCTTCGCCCTCGGCATTATCGCCATCGAGTCCACCCCCACCTTCTCCGCCGCCAACACCAGCACCTGGCTCCGCCCCATCGTCGAGCGTTGGTCCGGTCCCATCACCGACGTCCACTGGGCCTGGTACCACCACGTTGCCCGCAAGTGCGGCCACTTCATCGGCTATGCCTTTGTCTGCCTTACCTTCCTGCGTGCCTGGCTACTAATCCTCGGCCGCCGCTTCGACCTCACTTTCCAGCACTGGCTCGTCACCTCCAACATCTACGCCGTCGCCTCCACCATCTGCATCGCCGGCTCAGACGAGTTCCACCAGACCTTCCTTCCCAGCCGCACCGGCAAGCTCTCCGACGTCCTCATCGACACCAGCGGCGGCATCGTTCTCTGCTCGCTCGCCGCTCTCGCCCGCGCCCTCGCTTCCTCCCGCGAATCAAAGACCAGCCCACCCCCGGAATCCCGCTCCATCCCCTCCTAAGGTAAGCATTCCGGTAGACGTCCATCTCTGCCCCGCCAAGAACATCTGGGTGCCCCATCTCAGACGGTCTCATCGTCTGAGGTGGCGAGTGTGCATCATGCGTCCCATCCCAACCTTCACCCGTATACTGAGCTGATCCTGCCACCCGCTCCCACCCGAGGTGAACCATACGCCCTTTCGCGCTCCCGTCCCTGCTCCTGATCCTCGCCTCGTCCCTGCCCGCCCTCGCGCAAACCCCTAAGCCGTCGCTTCAAACCCCAGCCCTCTCCCCCGACGGCAAAGAAATCGCCTTCGCCTCCGGAGGCGACATCTGGACCGCGCCCGCAGCCGGCGGCGAAGCCCGCCTCCTCATCGCCAACGCCGCCGACGACTCCCGGCCCCTCTACTCGCCCGACGGCACCAAACTCGCCTTCATCTCCACCCGCACCGGCCTCGGCGACATCTACGTCCTCACCCTCGCCACCGGCGACCTCGCCCGCCTCACCTTCTCCGACTCCCTCAGCAACCTCGACGGCTGGTCCCGCGACGGCCAATGGCTCTACTTCACCTCTGCCACCACCGACGTCCCGGGCCAAAGCGACATCCTCCGCGTCCGCGCCACCGGAGGTACGCCCCTCGAGGTCTCCCGCGAGCGCTACGTCAACGAGTTCGAGTCCGCTCCTTCCCCCGACGGAACCCAGCTCGCGCTCCTCGCCAAGGGCATCTCCTCCGCGCAGTGGTGGCGCAACGGTCACGCCCACATCGATGAAACCGAGCTGTGGACCATGCCTCTCCACGCCCCCTCGCGCACCCAGCCCGGCTACCGCCGCCTCCTGGCCGCCGACGCCAAGCACGCCTGGCCCATGTGGTCGCCTGACGGCAGCACACTCTTCTATATGTCCGACAAGAGCGGCTCGGAAAATATCTGGAGCGCCAACGCCGCGACCGGGGCCGAGCAACAGGTCACCCACTTCCCCAGCGGTCGCTGCCTCTGGCCGACCATTTCCTACGACGGCAAGTCCATCGTCTTTGAGCGCCAGTTCGCCGTCTGGAAGCTCGACACCCACAGCGGCAGCGCCAGCCAGCTGCCCATCGTCCTGCACGGAGCACCGAGCGCGGACGCCGTGACGCATCTGCCGCTGACCCATTGGCAGGACCTCGCCGTTGCGCCCGACGGCACCAAGCTCGCGGTTGTCGATCAGGGCGACATCTTCGCGGCCGGAACAAAAGAGGGCGGGGAAGCGCAGCGCCTCACCCGAACCGACGCCGCCGAAAGCACGCCGCGCTGGTCGCCAGACTCCTCCAAACTGGTCTATCGCTCCGAGCGCGACCACGGCTCCAGCCTCTATCTCTACGACTTCGCCAGGCAATCCGAGCGCCCGCTCACCCACGGAGCCGACCTCGACGTCGACCCAACCTGGTCGCCTGACGGCAAGAGCATCGCCTTCATCCGCAACCGCAAGGAACTCCACGTCCTCTCGCTCGACCCGCTCAAGGACCGCATCCTCGCCCACGGAGAGATCGAGAACAGCGTCCTCGCCTGGTCGCCGGATTCCCAGTGGATCGTCTTCGTCCCCACCGGGGCGAACGGCTTCAGCAATTTGCATGCCGTGCCCGCGGCGGGCGGTGCCGAGCCGCGTCCACTCACCTTCCTTGCCAACGGAGAAACAGCCTCGCGCCTGGCCTGGTCGCCCGATGGCAAATATATCCTCTTCGACACCTCGCAGCGCAGCGAGGTCCCGCAGCTGGCGCGCGTCGATCTCGTGCCGCACGTCCCCGCCTTCCGCGAAGATCAGTTCACCGAGCTCTTCCGCCAGCAGTCCTCGCCTGGTGCACCCGACACGCCTCCCAACGCCCCGGCCGTAACTCCTCCCTCGCAGCGCCCCACGCCGGATGAGCCGCCCACGAC
>CAXUNR010000041.1:0-36747 GCA_964252655.1 uncultured Acidobacteriaceae bacterium | reverse complement strand
CACCGGGGCTAACCCTACCGCCAGTACGACCCCATCCGCCAAAGCCGCCGCTCCGGCCGGTAGCCTTCCGGCGAGCACCCCGGCACCGACTCCACCGCCCAGTGGAGGAGTTGCCGGCTCGGTACAGGCATTTCTCGCTGCTGGCGTTCCAGCCGCCAAGCTCCTGATCGGCGTGCCATTTTACGGGTATGGCTGGACGCAGGTTCCCGAAACGGCAAACGGCGTCTTCCAGGAAGGAACTGCCGTTCGCGGCGACCGACCTTACAGCTACATTCAGGCTCTTGCCGCGGGCTCGAAAATGTACCGGGACGCTGGTTCGCAGACGCCCTGGCTGTTCGACGGAGAGGCCTTCTGGACCTTCGATGACCCAGTCAGCATCGCGGCCAAGGCCGTCTACGCGCGGGAACATCAACTAGGAGGATTAATGATCTGGGAGCTCTCCGGCGACACACAACAGGGGGCCTTGCTGACCGCCGCGCACGAGGGAAGCCAGTGACGACAGATTAAGACGTGAGTGGGGTCAACTGGTTTGTCCGCGGCCGTGTCTCTCTCCCGCAAAGCGATGGAAAATCCGCCTGCTTGTCTCGGGCACGTCGTACCAGCAGGCACCCTCTCCCGCCTGCTACTTTGTGAAAGATCGTGCGACCGACCTCCTCTATCTTGGACTGAGGTATGGTTTGGTGAGTCCATCTACGTTCCAGAGGTTTGCAATGTTTGATTGTTTTTGGCAAAGTCAGGTGCCGGCACGGCGGCTTTACCCTCTAAGCCGGCGGGGATTTGTCGGCTTGTTCGCGGGATCGTTGGCAGCCGTATCCCTGAAGCTCGCGCATGCCGAGACCACACGCCGGGAGAGCACAGGGGGAGGCATGATGAAGAACGTGAACGCCGGTCTCTTGAACGTCGCCTACTTGGAGTCGGGGCCAGCTGACGGGCCGGCGGTTGTGTTGTTGCACGGCTTTCCCTACGACGTACACTCCTACGACACCGCGGCAGAGCAGCTTGCCGCGAACGGACGAAGAGTCATCGTGCCGTATCTGCGTGGGTATGGGCCGACTCGATTTCTACGCAGCGAAACACCCCGGGTCGGTCAACAGGCGGCGCTTGGCTCAGACCTGATGGCTCTGCTGGATGCTTTGTCGATTCCCAAGGCCACGCTTGCCGGCTATGACTGGGGTGGACGCGCGGCATGTGTCGTCGCCGCCCTCTGGCCGGAGCGGGTCCGTGGTCTCGTCAGCTGCGGCGCCGGGTACAATCTGCAGAACTCCGTCCAGGCGCTCAAGCCGATAGAGCCCGCAACAGAACGGCTGCACTGGTACTGGTTTTATCTCAACTCCGGGCGAGGCGAGGCTGCACTTATTGAAGATCGTGCCGCGCTCTGTCGCTATCTGTGGCAAGACTTCTCTCCCACCTGGCAGTTCGACGACCGAACGTTCACGCAGACGGCGCTGTCGTTTGCTAATCCGGACTTTGTTGAGGTAGTCCTGCACTCCTATCGCTACAGGATTGGCGCGGTTCCGGGGGACCCGCATCTGGACGCCATGGAACAGCGAATATCAGCTGAGCCGCGCATTACGGTTCCCACCATCGTGCTGCAAGGGGCGGATGACGGCGTGGACCGGCCGATGTCGCAGGAAAAGATTGCCCCGCATTTCACCGCGTTGAAGCGAGTGACGACCCTCAACCTTGTGGGCCACAATCTGCCGCAGGAAGCACCGGAGGAGTTCACGGCAGCGATCCTCGAGCTAGGAGGGAATGTATGACGGCAGCATCCACCTCTTCTTCAACCGCACCCGATGACGTCTTTGCGATTCAACATGCCGAGGCCGACTCCCTGCAAGCCGGCCAAGTCGAGGTGGGTCTACACCCGCATTACTCACCCTTGGCCATGGCCTGATTACGTCTGGCAGATCCGTCGGGAAGACGTAGCCATTATGCTCGACACAGGCAGCAACGGCCCCTCCGGCGCAAAGCGTGGCCGTAGGCTGCTTCGCTCCCCGGCCGAGCCGTTGCATCGGTTGCCGGGGACTGGAATAGATTCGTGAGTAACTGACGTTGTCCGTACTTCGGAACGTCTTTGTCCACGAGCAAACCAGCTGGTGGCACAGAGGCCGCTTACTGCTTGCCGAGAGAATCTTCCCCTACATTAGAGGCCAGGCCGGCAGCCTTTATCCCGGCAAGCGAACACGCTTCATCGTTTTCTGAGACGTCTCCGCTCATGCCGACTGAGCCAATGACCCGGTCCGCCTGCAGAGTCAGTACGCCGCCCGTCGCCGGCGCGATGCGCCCGTTGGAAATGGAATTGAGGGCTGCCCAGAAAGCCGGTGCATCTTCGGCCCGCTTGGCCATGGCGCGGCCCCCAATGCCATACCGACCGTCCCCCATGCCTTTGCGTAGCAATCTCAGGACGAAGATTACCACTCCCATCTTCACGCTTGAGCATAAGCAAGGCGCCTCCGGCATCAACGACTGCGACCGTCATCGGCTTGCACCCGAGGGCCGGGCTTCCATCAGCGCGCCGTGCGCAATGGTCTTCGCCTGAGCGAGGGTCAATCCGCGCACCGCGGTATTGCTGTTTTCCGCAGAAGTTATGATGTTCATCGGTGCGATCCGTTGGTGAGTGCACTCGCCATATGGCCCAGAGTAAACCTCCGTGAGATAGAAGAGGACGCGTCAACCTTGCAGTAGGTCGTAGTCCCTCTATTGTGGGTGTAGGTCATCCGTCGTGCTTTGCCAAACGGGGTTGTAACTGTGACTTCCTAAGGTGAGTGACTTAGAGATGGTGGAGGCGGTGGGAGTCGAACCCACGTCCGAAACTACCTTCAACAGAGAGCTTTCATGCTTTTCCCGATTCATCTTTGTCTCGTCAGTGTGCCTTAGAACGGGCAAAGACGGAACACCGACCAGCCTGATCAATCTTGTCCTCAGCCCGCTCAGACGGAGCAGGGAAGACCAGCCTACTGTGCGACGATCGGTACCGGCCCGTAGGCGAAGCTGGAGCGATCGGCTACCTAACTAATTAGGCAGCAAGCGCGAATTGAGGTTCGGCACTTATAGTTTTGGGCGCGATTACGGGTGTACCCACCCCGACATGCCTCTCTGCCGCAAGCAATCCCGTCGAAGCCGTGACGCCCCCATCTGGAGCTGGCAACAACATTGTGTTGGCACTCAAAGAACTACCTCCAGTATACCGCTAAGCAACTACTTGCGTGTGCTGCTTTGTGTGACCTCGCTACATGGTCGCAGCTTGCAGGTCCACGCTCATCCATTCGCCATGTTCAATCCCAGCCCGGATTTGCGCCGGAGTCTTACCCTTTTTCGTCTGCTGGTAGCTGTAAACCGCTTCCTTCATGCAGGTGGAGCACTGGGCGCCATGGGTTCCCTCGAAGCAGGAGTGCAGGCTGTTATGACCCATCTCCCGGTCGCAACGGCAATAGCATGGCTGCTGGTGAGGACTGCCGGAATGCTTGCCGCCATCCTGTACGCGGTCACCTGGTAGCTGTGGGCGAAGTACGGACCGGTGAGCTGGTTCCCGCTCATCACGGGCGGCAGCGGACGGGTTGGCCGTGCGGCGTTGTAAGCCGGCAGGTCGTCTGCTGGGTTGGAGTATTGCGCCGACGCAGCCAAAGCCACCAGCCCAAGCAGCGCACATCCGAGTAGCTTCCGTCTCATGGCTTCATCATACCGCTACCGCAAGCGGAAAGGGCCCGCAGTTCACGGGTCTCTCGATGGCCCATCGGCGTAAATACACCGCCAAGCATCCCCCACATCCTGTCCGCCGGAGAAGACACGCGGGTCAGCTTGCATCCGGCTGCCGTCAAATCATGTGCAAGCCAACCGTCAGGACGAGCGATCACCAAATCTTCTGGCTGGAGCGCGCGCATGGCCGAGAGCGGTAAAACCGGAAATGGAAAGACGCCCTGCCTGCCCGCCCATAGGTTTTCCTCGCCGGAATCGTCGGCTTCATATTGATGGATGGCTGGAAAGTCGACCGGAAAAAGGACGCGTTGCCGGACCGCTATATCGGAGTAAAAGGAAAGCGGAAGAGCGAACGACGAGTCTGCGACTAGGATGCGACCGTTCACTTGATGTCGTATGTCGTCGCGCAGCACCAAAAAGGCGTGTCGCTGGTTGAGCAAAAGCCGCGTACAGACAGCCTCACGGGCGGTGATCCAGACCAGCAGGAAAAGAATGACGATCGGACCGGCTCCAGTCACTCTGCCGAAGACGCGCTGCGCGACCACTCCCGCGGCCAGACCCACGCCACAGCAGACCGGGACGACGCAACGCGGGGAAATCATCGCCGAGCTGGCCTTGGCAAGGCCGTAGCCGAGCAAAGGGTAGACCAGCAAGGTACCCACGGCAATGAACTCCGGACGCGGGACGCAAAAGCTCAGCAGATGCCTGCGCAGCGCATACCCAAGCAAAAGCAGAACCGGCCAAACGATTGCTTCGACCAGCTCCAGGTAGCTGGACGCTATCACGGTGACGCTTGGTGGATTCCAGGCGTGAGGACCAAACTCGCCAAGGTTGTGTCGGACCAGCGGGACATACCAGAGCAACGGAAGCAGCCCGAGGACCATGGCGAGCCAGACTTCCAGGCGGAACTTTCTTCCCTGATAGCTCCGAGCGAGTTCGCCGGCGGCCACCGGCAAAGTTGCGAGGACACCGTAGTAATTGGACGAGACAGCGCCTCCAAGAGCCGCTGCGAACGCTGCGCAAAGCAGGATGCGCCCCCTAGCGAAGGTGTCGGGCAACCATGTCCAGAAAGCTAGCGCAGCTATCGTAAACAGTAGCAGCGGAGCGTACGAGCGGGCATCGTAGGCGTAATCAAACCCTCGCGTTGCCATAAAAACCAGCACTCCTACTGCTGCAAACACAGGCTGCACCCAGCGCCGCAACATCGCCCAGAGAAGACCAAGAGTAAGGAAAACACAAAACATCGCGGGCAACCGTACCGCCACAGGTCCCACACCGAAGGTATGTGTCGACGCCTGAACCATAAGGTGGAGAAGAGGTGGATTTGGATCTGCACCGGCCACGAGCGCGCGCCAGATGCCGATCATCCCGGGCTGCATGGCGATGGACAGCGTGATTAGTTCATCGGCCCAGAATAGTTTTACGCGGGCCTGCACGAGTACAAGAACCCAATAGTACGCAAATAAGGTAAACAGGAAAAAGCCGGGATACCGATCAATCCACAGTCGGATGGCAACAGCATAGCGAAGAGGATGCCGAAAGAGAGGAGAAGACGGCGTTTTCACTTCGAGATTTGTGTGCTCCCCAAAAAAAGGCGGCATGAACGTTTCCATTCATGCCGGGAGGCCAGTGACGCAACTTGATTCGGCGATAGACAGCCGACAACCCGTTGGGGAGTTATCACCCTTATGAAAGAAGGTATCATTGGCGAGCCGCAAAATCTACCCTCTTTCATATTTTCTTCCAAGACATCTCCCGGTTTCTGGATTCTGTGGTGTGTTATCTGATTTGAGACTCGATGGCTGCTCATGACAGCCGTGGCGATAAAAGGTCTAATTGAAATCAGAATTGGTGGGCGTCGTCTGTCAGGCAACTAGCGTAGGCCGACACAGAATGGTAGAAACCTCCGTCACTGGCATGCAATGGACCTTCGCTCGCAGCTCACTCCAGGTCTCCGCGGGCATACGTAGGAATACCTCTACGATGGCCGGGTCAAATTGCCGTCCTGAACAGATTTTAATCTCGGCGATCGCTTCTGCAAAGCTTCGCCCCGCACGATAGGGGCGGTCTGATGTAATCGCATCGAGCGTGTCGGCAATCGCAAAGATGCGCGCGCCGAGCGGAATCTCTTTGCCGCAGAGACCGCGAGGGTAACCGGAGCCGTCAAAACTCTCCTGGTGCGAGTAGACGATCTCGCTTGCCTCACGAAGGAAAGGAATTTTGCGTACCATCTCGTATCCGCGCTCGCAGTGCCGCCGCATTATCTCGGTCTCTTTGGCGTCTAGTTTGCCTGGCTTGAGCAGGATACTGTCGGGAATCGCAATCTTGCCTAAATCGTGCAAGAAGGCACCGCGTGCGATGGTACGGAGTTGCTCGACCCCAAGACCCATCTCCTGTGCAAGGGCGATCGTGTAGGCGGTGACGCGCTTCGAGTGTCCCTCGGTTTCCGCATCCCGCAGATCCAAAGCATCCCCCATGGCCTCAAGCGTAGTGTCGTAGCTCCGCTCAAGATCCTGCATGGTGACTCGGAGACGCTCGGTCCGGGCAGCTGCAATCTCCTCCAGATTTTGCCAGTACTGGGATCGCTGCCGCTCCAATCGTCCGTGCTCGAGCGCGCGGTCAACCACGCCCAGCAACTGTGTTCGATCAAAAGGTTTGAGCAAATAATCGACCGCGCCCCGTCTAAAAGCACTGGTGGCAGCTTGAACATCATGAACGGCGGTACAAAGTACGACCGGCAGACCGGGATGGTCCTCTCCCAACCGGTCAAGCAGCATTAATCCATCTATGTCGGGCATCATGACGTCGGATAGTACAAGTGAGTACCCAGGATTTTGGCTGAGCAGCTGCAGTGCTTCTTCCGCGCCTGCCGCTGGAGACGGAGTATAGCCATGCCGACCCAGCACGGCCATGACAATCTCGCGTACGGCGGGTTCATCGTCTACTACTAAAATCTGTTCGTCCGACATCTGTGGTTCCTCTCGCGCCGCAGCGCCGTCCTAACATCCTTATCGGCATAATCTGCTTGATCTTTAGTGATTTTCTTTTGGCTCCCCACTTTTCTTTTTTCGCCGGGCGACCCAGTCTGGTTTGGTCACCTGTCGCGCCCGTCCAAGGGCGAGCGCTCCGGGAGCAACATCCTCGGTAATGCTCGATCCCGCGGCGACGTAGGCTCCGGCACCGATACTCACCGGGGCTACCAAGGTCGAATCCGAACCGATAAATGCTCCATCGCCGATCTCCGTGGGATTCTTTAGAACACCGTCGTAGTTGCAAGTGATGGCACCGGCACCGATGTTTACGCCTGCACCAATCTCGGCATCCCCCAGGTAATTCAGATGATTCGCCTTCGATCCCTTTCCAAGCCGCAATTTCTTGGTTTCTACGAAGTTGCCGATGTGGGCACCTTCCCCGATGTGGCTCTCCGGACGCAGATGCGCATACGGCCCCAGCACCGCGCCGTCCGCCACCTCCGCACCCTCAAGTACACAGCCGTTACGCACCAGTACACCGTTGCCCAAAGTCGAGCGCTGAACGACCGAATGCGACCGGATGCGGCAATCGCTGCCAATGTGGGTTGCGCCAAGCAGCTGAACATAAGGTTCGAGAATGGTATCCGCGCCAACGGTTACCTCGGAATCGATGACACAGGTATCGGGCCGGAAGATGGTTACCCCTTGCGCCATCAGTGTGCGGGCAGCCGCTGCTCGCATCGCCTGGTCCAGATGCATCATCTCGGCGATGGTGTTGGCCCCCAGCACCTCATCTATGTGTTCGGCCCTTACCGCCACCACCCGCTCCCCGTCGCGCACCAGCATTGCCGCGACGTCGGTCAGATAGTATTCCCCATGCGCGTTTTCGGTAGAGAGAAAATCAAGGCGGGCAAACAGGGCTTCGGTCTGAAAGCAGTAGATGCCGGAGTTGATCTCCGGCGCGCTTTGCTGGTCCGGACGCAGAGACTTCTGCTCGACGATAGCCATAACCTCCATTGCTTCCGGCGTCCGACGCAAAACACGCCCGTAGCCCGTCGGATCTGGAGGAACGGCAGTCAAAATCGTCATTGCTGCTTGCTCGCCTCGATGCGCTTCGCATATCTGCTGAAGCGTCTCCGGACGAATCAGCGGCACATCGCCGCTCAGCACCAGCAGATTCTTGGGCGCTGGTTCACTCTGCTGTGTGAACCAAGCCTTGACCATCTGTAATGCGTGACCGGTGCCGCGCTGCTCCGGCTGCGCGATAAAGCGTACACCGGTACCGGCGACCGCGGCTGTCACCCGTTCAGCCTCGTGTCCAACAATGCAATAGATATCGCTCGGCGCGACCACCGTTTCAGCGGCGGCAATGACGTGAAGCAGCAACGCTCGGCCGCCGATCTCATGGAGTACCTTCGGCCGCTTCGACTTAAGCCGCGTTCCTTTTCCGGCGGCCATGATGACAATTGCAAAATCCTGCAGAACTTCCATACCCGATCATCGTCTCACGCCCAAAGGGGTTGGGCCTATCACTCAAAGGAGCGCAGGATGCGACAAAGGGGTTACCTTTGCTACCAAAGCACTCCGTCCGCTCAGCACACATTTTTCGACTATAGCCGCCAATGGCGTTCTCGCTTGCCAACATCTTCAACATGCTCTGCGAGTAAACCAAGTTCCCTTTACGACGACCGCCGCCCACGCCTCCAACCTAGCAGCGAAGCCGCAAGCCCAATCACTCCGTAGGCAAAACGTACCACGGCACCCTCAGCTTTGCTTTGGATCTGAGGCAGGACATTGCCTAAAAACATGGCTTGCGTCCATTGATTCCGAGACGCGCCCGGGCCATGGCGAAAACTCTGTGCAGCCGCCTGTTTCCAATCGCCCGCCTGCGCTGCCTGAATCAACCTCGGAAAATTCTTCAACAAGCCCTCCGAACCCAGGTTGTACGCCATATCGAGCAACGCCATCTTGGCCTGATCCGGAAAGCCGTCGTAACCGGCGATCTGCGTACGCAGCTGCGTCTCACAGCGCAGGACGACACGCTGCAGCAAGGAATCAATCTCACCCTGCGCGAGTTCTATCCCGTCGTCCTTTTGATAAAAGTGCGCTGCCCGCCCCATGGGCAATGCATTGACCCGCGTGAACTCAGCCGCAATTGTGGTCTCACCCGCCGGCTTGCCGCCGACGAGAAAGGGAAGCGCGATCGCTGCCGCAGCATTCGGCAGCATCACGCCCACACCGACCGTCACTCTGCCGACCGTATCCCGGTACATCCACGGGATCGATCCCTCAAACGACTCCAGCTTTACCAGCAACTGCTCGAGATAGCTCTGCATGTGCAACAAAGCGTATCACCGGATTGGAAGCAGGATGGTGCCTAACCCAAACATGGCCAGATCGCGATGCCTTTGAAGATGCATGATGCAAGAGGTACGGAGGGATGCGGAGCTTCGGCTTGCGACAGGATCTATCACCACGCTTCATCGCTCTTCGCCGTAAGTTCTTCCTCTCGAGTGAAATCGATCGGCTACTTGACTCGCTCCGGCTCCCAGTAATCTGTACCGCCGAGGTAGATCCTGGGATCGTAAAGCTTCGCTTCCTCCAGGGTCAGCTGCCGGGAGAGCGGCTCCCGCTCATTCATTCTGGCTCCAGGTCCCGTCAAGTGGAACTCCGCGTCCTTCGCCGTCTGAGGCCTAGTCTGGTTATGCCACTTGGACCGTCAGCCGACTCGATGTGCTCACCCGTCATCGCCCGTCACAAACATGGTGACTGAGCAGAAATGCCACAGGTGTTTGCAGCGCCATTGGCATAGACGATCCTCACCGCGGTCGGATCATGCCAACGAACGACCGACAGAAACAAGGGACACCCTTTTCGAAGCATTACTGGAAGTATCGGCAAGATGGAGCCGCCCAACATCCCTCGAACAGGTCAAACTTGCTACAACGAACGGCGTAGCCTAGGCATCCCGTGTGTGCTCAGGCCGGTTGCACGGTCCCGACCAGCCTTAAAACGATAGGCCATTTTGCCTGCATCTTAAGCGCAGCCTGGGCCGATACCATACGCTATCGCCGAACCTTTCAGGTCACCCCGCAGTAGGCTCTACGTTGGCGGCCTCAGCAACTGCCAACTGCATAAAATACTCCTGCGCGTTGAACGGCTCGCCTTTCTGTTTTACGCGCACGTAGTCTCCGTCCGGCTGCAGCAGCCTAGCCTTCATGTTGTCGCGAAGATAGCTATTTAGTATCTCCTCTGAGACTCGGTTTGCAAGCTTGGCATCCCCAATCGGAAAAACTACCTCGCACCGTTCATAGAGGTTACGGCTCATCCAGTCCGCACTTCCGCAGAAGACCTCCCGTTCGCCGCCGTTCTCAAACTGAAAAATACGGCTGTGCTCCAGGTACTGGCCGACGATGGATCGAACGCGAATCGTTTCGCTCATCCCTTTAATGCCCGGCCGCAACGCGCACATACCACGCACAATCAGGTCGATCTCGACGCCTGCCTGTGATGCCTCATACAAGGCCTCAATGGTCTTCGGGTCGAGCAGCCCGTTGATCTTGGCGACAATCCGCGCCGGCCGGCCGGCTTTGGCGTGCGCGGCCTCCCTCCCGATCAAGTCGAGTACATGCCGTGCAAGTGTAAGCGGAGCCACCTGCAAAGGCAGGTACGCGTCTTCTTCAGCCTCCGCCTCCGCCGTCAAATAGTCGAAGACATGCTGGACAGCCTTGGTGTAACGCGGATCGGATGTCAACAAGCTGATATCGGTATAGAAACGTGCCGTCACCGGGTTGTAGTTGCCCGTGCCGAGATGCGCATACCGCCGCACCACGCCATCCGGGTCTCGCCGCACCAGCAGTGCGAGCTTGCAATGCGTCTTGAGCCCAAAGATTCCGTGGAATACGCCTACCCCGGCGTTCTCCAACTCGCGTGCCCAGCGGATGTTGGAGTCTTCGTCAAAGCGCGCCATCAGCTCGACCACGACCGTAACTTCCTTGGTCTGCGCGGCTTCAATTAGCGAGCGGAAGATCTGTGAATCCTTGCTGGTCCGATAAAGCGTCTGCTTCATCGAAACTACTGCGTCGTCCTTCGCGCCCAGTTCGATGAAGTCCTCAACGGTGCGATAGCTGTCGAACGGATGGTGCAGAAGTAGATCGTGCTGGCGAAGCTCCGCGAAGAGGTCATCACAGGTAGCACAAAGGCGATGCAGCCGGCCTGTGAACGGCGGATACTTGAGCGCCGGCATCTTCGTCTCGGAGTACAAATTCATTAGCCGCGAAAGATTGACCGGGCCTTCCGTGCGGAAGACCTGCCATGGCTCGAGTTCAAAGTTGATACGGAGCCGTTCAATAATCTCTTCAGCTGCCGAGCTTTCAATCTCGAGCCGCACCGCATCGCCCTTGCGCCGGTTGTGCAGTTCCTCGCGTACGCTCTCAAGCACGCTCCGCGACTCTTCCTCCTGCATATACAGGTTGCTGTTACGTGTCACGCGAAACGCAGCCTTATCCAGCACCTCGTACCCGCGGTACATCTTCTCTACACGCGCCTCGATCAGCTCATGCAAAAAGAGAAAATCCGTTCGGCCTTCTTCAGAGGGCATAGCAATCAAGCGCGGCAAGCTGCGCGGCACGGTCACCACGCCAAGCACACTGCCGGGCTTCTGACCGGTCGGTCCACGACGCTTATGTCGCAGGAGTAGCGCGATGCAAAGCGCTTTGTTCAAAACGCGTGGAAACGGATGCGAAGGATCGATCGTCACCGGTGTCAGCAGCGGGTCGATCTCGTCGGCGTAGAATTGTTCTGCATGCTCCCTGGCTGGCTCGCTTAACTCCGACCAGCGCAGCACGCGCACATCCTGCCGGGAGAGCTCAGGAAGCAGCTGCTCATTCCAACAGCGATACTGCGCGTCCACAAAGACTTTGATCGCTTGACTGAGGCGTTGGAGGCGGGCCTCTGCCGTTTGCCCACCCTCGTCTGGACCCCTGGTCTCGCTCACTCCATCTTCAATCAGCTGCAGCACACCGGCGACATGAATCTCTACAAACTCATCCAGGTTGCTCGCAGTAATCGCCAAGAATTTAACGCGCTCAAGCAGGGGATTGCGCTCATCTTGCGCTTCTTCAAGCACCCGTTCATTGAACTTCAACCAACTATCGTAACGATGAAAGTAGCGCCCCCTGAATTTGCCAAGCGCCTCATCCATGGCCTCAGTCAGCATCACTTCGGGCTGTGAAGGTACGACGGCCGTTACTCGCTTCACACTCTTGCGCGTAGTACTCACTCTTTTGGTTGTCATAAGGCAATCGCTAGTTTAACGTAGCCTTATGAAAAGAGCAGTGCTGTTAGAACATGGAACCAACAATTAATTATTTTGTTGGAAAGTCAGCAGGACCTATCTAGAAACGTAGAGGTATGGTCCTTGTCTTCGGCTCAGGCAGCCGCCAAGCCGCGATTAATCCACTTCTCGAGAAGCCATAAGGCTGAAGATCCGCACTTGGGACACCGTTGTTTGTCGTTGCTGATCGTGTCGCAGTCGCAACACAAAGCCGCTTCGGTTAATGGAATTGTTTGTACTTTCTCCGCCATGTCAAATCCTCCAGCGGTCATCAATCGGTCCCGCATCTAGATCAGATGAAGTCACCCCATAGAAAGTTGTTATTGCTTCCGCCCTGACTCTGATTGGCTACTGGGAAGATTTAGCAAAGAGTGATGCATGAGGGACCAATATGTTAGAGTGAGGTCACTTTAGGAGACTCCGTACATGCGCCTCGATTCACGTACTGCCATCCTCGCTTCCATGCTCGGCCTCGGTGTATTCCTCAGCTCCGCCTTTGCGCAAGATTCGGTCAAAGGTGACATGGGCGCAGCGGGAAAAGATACAAAAGGAGCTGCGGTACAAACCGGCCATGCCACAAAAAGAGTAGCTCGGAAGACGGCGCACGGCACGAAGGTAGTCGCCCACAAGACGAAAGAGGGTGCGGCCACAGCCGGTCACGACGTAGCCCATGGAACCAAGGTGGTTGCGCACGACACAGCCCACACGACTGAAAAGATTGGCGATAAGATTGCCGGCAAACCGGCTCCTCCGAACTAGGAAGAGCCTGGTTTATCGTTGCAGCGGGGCGTTGGCGTCTAGCTTATCTATCAGGGGCCGCCCCGGCGCTTCCGTCAAACCGCAATCTGCTCTGCCGTTCTCTTCAAGGTCGAAGAATTTTCTACCATCTCCGGCCAAAGGACGGCAGCTGAAAGCGTCACTAACGCAACCCAATACAGATCTGCTCCCAACAGGTGTAGAAGCTGCATCCACACCGGAGCGAGCAGCAGCACATCCGCCACCCCCAAGACAAACTGTAGGCCGAGCGACGCCAGAAGCACCTTCGCCGGCCCCGCCAGCCTATCCCGTCTTGCCCGGAGCAGCAGCCAAAGCACAAAACCCGCCGCAAGAAGTGCGCTCGCAGGATGGATCCCGCGCAGACGCAGCAGCCACGGCGAAGACGCATCGAAATCCTGCAGAAACGCCGCTTGTAACGAGCTGGCAGGGAAGAGTGTGTCTCCCAGCGCAGCCAGGGATCCGCTTACCCCAACCACCAGCGTTGCAATCAGGCCCAGCGCTGCCAGCGTCTTCTCCGTCCCATACGCATGCATCGCCCGCCAACGCTGCCCTGTGCCGAGCGTCCGAGCCGTCACAGTAAGCGCTCCCAGCAGCAGCAAGGTATTGCTGAGATGGATGGACAGCACCACAACCCGGCCCAGTGACTGGTTCCCTGTCACATAGCCAAGCTTCACCAGCAGTGCACCCAGAAACGCTTCGTTCAGCAGAAGCAGCGTCGAGACCACCACGAAAACTCGTGCCGCGGCGCCTTTGACCGTCGCTCGCCAGGTAAAGATCAGCAGCGCGATCATGGCAAACAACGATCCGCTCACCATCATGCGGTGCGTAAACTCAATGACGGTGTGCAGCGTCGGCGAGAGCGGGACCACCTCGCCATTGCAGAGCGGCCAATGATTGCCGCAGCCGGCACCTGAGCCTGTCGCCCGCACCAAGGCCCCCCACACGATGACGAGAACGTTATAAGCCACCACCGCCCACGCAAACCGCGCAGTAAAGCGGCCATATCGCGATCGCCCCGATCGCACCGGGATGCTTGCACTCGTCGCCATCGCTTGATTCTATGCCTTGGCAAACCCTGTTCCACCTTCCACTCGTGCCGTGCCGGAGTACAATTTGACAGGACCGTTCGAAGGAGGAACAGAGTATGTATCCAGAGATTATGGTAATTCCGATGCGCGAGGAACTGACGCGCGCGGGAGTCAACGAAGCTAGGACGTCCGCAGAAGTAGATGCAGCGGTCGCGCAACCTGGAACCACCATGTTGATCGTCAACTCTATCTGTGGCTGCGCAGCCGGCAAGATGCGCCCCGGCGTACGCATGGCGATGCAGCATACAACCAAGCCGGACCATGCCGTCACCGTCTTCGCCGGGCAGGACCGCGACGCAACGGAGCAGGCACGGGGCTACTTCGGCGGACATCCGCCTACCTCGCCGGCCATTGCCATCCTGCGCGACGGCAAATTGGTGTACCTCATGCAGCGTTCAGCGATTGAGACCTCGACTGCCCCGGCGATCGCTCAGGAGCTGGCGCGTGCGTTCGACGCATACTGTGCAAAGGCGAGCGTCTAGGCTACGTCTTAACCAACGTCGACGCGAACCGATGGTGCAAAGCGGATGACCCAACCGGGTGATCCGCTTTTGTGTTAGCTGAGTAAACTCATCTTTGCGCGGGAAGTGCCGATAAGGACTTCAGGTCAATGATGATGAACTCCTCTCAACTCTCCTCCGAGCCCTTTGCCGGTCATGTGCTTTATGGCGAAAGCCAGGTTGTCCGCCGCCTGCGATTGCAAATCGCCCGCATCGCTCCGCACTTCAGGCTAGCTTTGATTACGGGAGAGTCCGGCACCGGCAAGCTGACCGTCGCGCATGAGATGCATCGCCTCAGCCCTGGAGCGACGCGTCCGCTTTGCATCATTTCAATTGCTACGTTTGTTCAGCGGTATACGCCGGAGTCCGAGCTTGCAAGGGCGGGCATGCTGGTCCTTCGTGGCCTTGGTTCGATGGACGCGCCCTTGCAGCAGGCGCTGCTCCTACAGCTGCAGCAGCTGCCGCGCGAGATGCGGATCGTGTTTACCAGCGGGGCGACGCTGCAAGGCTTGATGGCTGCCGGGCGTCTGGAAAACGATCTCGCAGAAAAGCTTGGGACGATCGAGATCCGCGTCCCTGCGCTGCGCCAGCGAGTCGAGGATGTCGCTACGCTGGCGAGCCAGATGCTCGGAGGCAAGGACGCGAGCTTCTCTCCGGAGGCTCTTGCATGTTTACGTGAGCATACCTGGCGAGGAAACCTAGCCGAGCTGTGGCAGCTGTGCCGGCAACTCGCCGGTCGCCCGCTGCCGATCGAAGCAGAAGACCTTCCCGCGCTCCATCAGCGTGCATCGCGAGAGGTCACGGCATTGCGGTTAGAAGAAGTCATTCAGCGGCATATTAAGGACGTCCTGGCACGCTGCAGCGGCAACAAACAGAAAGCTGCGGAACTGCTGGGGATCAGCCGTTCGACGCTCTACCGCATGCTGGGAGCAGAGGCCTAAACCATGACAAGCGTTTGGTTGACAATGCTCGCGCCGAGGTGGCGGAGGCAACGTTATAGACTTTGACCATGCCAATCTCTTCCTGGATCGTCTCCTGCCTCCGACACGGAGTCTGCCTGAGTGTCTTGCTCTGCGGCCTGCTCCCGCTCGCAGCGCAGCAGACCGCGGAGAACGTCAACGCACGGTCCGCTGCACTGAGTACAAGGTCCACTACACTCAGCGCCCTCTTCCGGGAGATCTGGGAAGACCACCTCAAGACCCATCCCGAATTCGCTTCATCAATTGGAGATCGCCGTTATAACGATCAACTTACGGATCTCTCGCCGGCCGCCGTCAATCGTGAGCTGGGCCGTCAACGGGTGTTCCTGACCCGTCTCCTGGCCGTCGACACCACTGGACTCAGCGATCAGGAGAAGCTCTCCTCCGAGCTCATGCAGCGGGAGCTCATTCAGGATGAAGAGGGCGCCAGGTTCAAGGAGTGGCAGCTGCCGGTGAACCAGTTCCACGGCATTCACACCGATCTTCCCAGCGAAATCGTAGACTGGCCGTTTCAAACCGTGAAGGACTACGAGGACTACATCACACGGCTCAACGCGATGCCTGTGCAACTGCGCCAGGCGACCGAAAATCTGCTCGCCGGCATCGACGACCATCGCGTGCAACCCGCGTACTTGATGGAAAAGGTCCTCAAGCAAACCGAGGAGATCGGCGGGCAGACACCGGAGACGAGCGCCTTTGCCGCTCCACTCAAGAACTTTCCTGCGTCGATCGATGCCGCGGCGCGAAAGCAGATTTCAACCGATGTGCTGGACGCGATCAGATCCTCGGTCCTTCCTGCGTACACGCGTTTCGCGAACTTTCTGCGCGCGCAGGAGATACCTGCCGGGCGTACCGAGCCCGGCGTCTGGGCCATGGCCGACGGCGATGCTTACTATGCGTTCTGCATCCGCCGCTCGACGACGCTCAACAAAACGCCCAAAGAGATTCATCAGATCGGGCTGGATGAGGTAAAGCGCGATGAAGCGGACATGCTGGCCATCGTAAAGAAGATGGGCTACCCCGATGTCAAGAGCTTCGGCGTTGCCATGGCCAAGGACCCGAAGCAGCATCCCACGTCCAAGGAAAATCTGCTGGGCCGTTATCGCCACTATGAAGACCAGATGAAGCCGAAGCTTCCGGAGCTGTTTGGCCGGCTGCCCAAGGCTCCGCTTGAAGTAGTAGAGATGCCGGAGTACCTGGGCAAGGATCAGGCCGCGGCCTGGTACGCACAGGGCACGCCGGATGGTTCACGACCGGGACGTGTCAACATCAATGAGTACCACTTCGCTGAGCGTGCGCTCGCTCCGGTGGAGGCTGTGTCTTACCACGAGGGCATCCCCGGTCATCATTTGCAGATCTCCATTGCGCAGGAACTAACCTTTCTGCCGGAGTTCCGCAGGAACCTGGGCTACACGGCCTATGTAGAAGGTTGGGCGCTTTATAGCGAGCGGCTCGGCAAGGAAATCGGCTTCTACCAGGATCCGGTAAGCGATTACGGGCGTCTCGAGGCTGACATCTGGCGAGCGATCCGGCTGGTGGTCGACACCGGCGTCCATAATGAACACTGGACGCGTCAGCAGATGGTCGACTACTTTCACGAGCACTCCACCATCGACGAGACAAACGTTCAGGCTGAGGTAGACCGCTACATCGCATGGCCCGGCCAGGCGCTCGGCTACAAAATGGGTCAGCTTAAAATTCTTGAGCTGCGGGCCCGCGCAAAGCAGGAGCTGGGAGCGAAGTTCAGCCTGAAGGCATATCACGACGAGATCGTGGATTCGGGAGCGCTGCCGCTGGACGTGTTGGAACAGAGGGTGGACGCGTGGATCGCAAGTCAGAAGTAAGTAGAACTAATGGAATGAATGAGTTGGATGAAGAAGTGAAACCTTCGGTGCAGCTCTCGCTGATGCCTGGCTTGAAGGTTGCCGTGCTAGGCGCGGGGAAAATGGGCGGCATCCTGCTGCAGGGATTCCTCAAGAACAATCTGCTTTCTGCCGATCAGGTGGTGGCCACCGTCCAGCATGCGGACCGAGCCACGGCTCTCTCGGCGCAGTTCGGCATGACCGTTACGACCTCCAATCTGGAGGCCGCGGGCTGGGCGGATGTGATCCTGCTGGGAGTTAAGCCGGTGCAGGTGCCTGCGTTGATCGCCGAGGTTCAGCCGGTGCTTACGCCCGCGAAGATGCTCTTGTCTTTTGCCGCATCCGTCACCACGGCTTCGATTGAGCAGGCAGCTGGGTGCGACCTAGCGGTCGTTCGTGCCATGCCCAACACTCCGGCGATGATCTCGGCAGGGGTGACGGCGCTGTGTGCGGGGCGCTTTGCTTCCGCGCAGCAGATGGCGGTGGCCCAGCGAATCTTCTCGACCGTAGGACGCACGGTCGTGGTCGACGAAAAGCACATGGACGCGGTCACCGGCCTGAGCGGCTCCGGCCCGGCGTTTCTCTACATCGTCATCGAGGCGCTGGCTGAGGCCGGCGTGAACGTCGGCCTGCCGCGCGATGTGGCCACCCTGCTGGCGGCGCAGACCACTCTCGGCTCGGCGCGCATGGTGCTTGAAACCGGCTACCATCCGGCGCTTCTAAAAGACCAGGTGACCACGCCGGCCGGATGCACGGTGGATGGTATCCTGGAACTCGAAGAGGGAGGGCTGCGCGTCACCTTGATCAAGGCAGTAAAGCGGGCAACGGCCCGCGCCAAAGAGCTTGCCGGGGAAAAGAAGTAGCAGATGAAACAGTCAGGCACGCCGGACAGAGTGAGCAAAGGTGTCTTACTCTGAGAGTGTGAACCTTCAGCAACAGGTGGCGCTTGCGCCGTTGACCACCTTCAAGATTGGCGGAGCGGCCCGCTACTTCGTCCGCGCGACCACCGAGCCGGAGCTGCTGGAGGCAGTTCGCTTCGCCCAGACCCGCCAAATCCCGCTGTTTGCGCTCGGTGGCGGCTCCAACCTGCTCATTGCGGATGCCGGCTTCCCAGGCTTGGTTCTGCAAGTCAGCCTGGCCGGCGAGCCGCATTTTGTGCAGGAAGGCGACTCGACCCTTTCTAACGTTCCAGCGGGCGTTGACTGGGATGAGTTTGTCCAAAACGTCTGCGACCGGGGTCTCAGCGGCGTCGAATGTCTGGCCGGCATTCCAGGGATGGTCGGCGGCAGCCCTGTCCAAAACATCGGCGCGTATGGCCAGGAGGTTGCGCAAACGATCGACACGATCCGCGTGCTCGATTTGGAGACGCTGAGCTTTCATGCTTTCTCCGCAGCCGAGTGCGACTTCGCCTACCGCCGAAGCCGCTTCAACTCCACCCAGCGCGGCCGGTACTTGGTTACGGAGGTCACCTTCCGCTTCGATCGCCGTGCCAACCCGAACCTGACCTACGCCGAGCTGAAGCAGCGTTTTGCGGGTCAACCCAATCCCACGCCGCGTGAGGTCTACGACGCTGTTCGCCTCATCCGCTCCCGCAAAGGTATGTTGATCGACCCGAACGGCCGCGACCCAGACACCCGCGATCCAGACACCCGCAGTGCTGGATCCTTCTTCAAAAACCCCGTCGTCACTCCCGACCTGTTCGCCCGGCTTGCCGCGGACGTGGGTTTGGAGCCCGCCGCTGTCCCTCACTGGCCCGCGCCTTGCGGCCAGGTCAAGCTTGCCGCGGCCTGGTTGATCGAGCGGGCCGGCTTCCCTCGTGGGTTTGAGCTTGGGCCGGTCGGCATCTCTTCTCGCCACACCCTTGCGCTCATCAACCGCACCGGCGATGCGACCTGCGCGGATCTGCTTCGACTCCGCGACCGGATCGTCGACGAGACAATGCGTCGCTTCGGCATCGCGCTTGAGCAGGAGCCTGTCTTTCTGGAATAGCCTTCACCCGGCTGACTCAAGACTGTAGCCGCGCGAGCAGAGCCTGCCGCTCTCGTGCCAGCACCGTCCTCGCCGGCCCTTGCGCCACAATCCGGCCGGCTTCCATCCGCAGCACCTCGGCCTCGGCGGAGAAGACTTCGCCCACGTCATGCGTCACCTGCAAAACCGGAACGGCGCGGCTCGCCAGGTAAGGTCGCAGCTCGCCAAGGATCTCGTCCCGCAGCTCGGCTTCGAGCCCCGGGAAAGGTTCGTCCAGCAACAGCAGCTCGCCGCCGGAAGCCAGGCCGCGAGCAAGCGCTACACGCTGTGCCTCGCCTCCGGAAAGCTGCGCGGGCATCTTGCCCCTGAGATGACCGATCCGGCACAACGCGAGGATCTCGTCGAGAAAGCGGGCACGGTCCTGCTGCCCCGGTGCAAGCCTGTACTGCACGTTGCGCAGGACGGAGAGATGCGGAAAGAGCGCCGGCCGCTGCGCCACCAGACGAATTCCCCGGCGATGCGCCGGCACGAAGATACGACGATCCGTATCCGTCAGTACAGTTGCGGGGCTCTCCGCCAAAAACGCGTTTTGGCACACGATACGGCCTGCGTCCGGGCGGTCCAGACCGGCAATCATCCGCAGCACCGTCGTTTTTCCCGCCCCGGAGGGCGCGAACAACACGCTCCACGGCGCGCTGAGCGAGAACTCTACCTCCAGCGAAACCTGGCCGATCCGATGCCGCAGCTGGACCGCAAGCCGTTCAGCCGGCAAGGTCAGGCTGCCTCCTGCGCAGGCTCGCCGGTCGTGCTGTGTAGATCGTCACCAGGCCGAAAGTTGAAAGGCACAGCAGCAGCAAAGCGGTGCGATTGGCCGCGCTGTACGCTCCATCCTGCACCTGATCGAAGATGGCAGTCGAGAGCGTCCGCGTCACACCGGGAATGTTCCCCCCCAGCATCAGCACGACGCCGAACTCACCCACGGTATGCAGGAAGGTCAGCACGGTTGCGCTCAGCAGGGCAGGCCGCACCATGGGCAGCGTCACGTTCAGCAAGCAGCGCAGAGGACTGGCGCCAAGCACGCGTGCCGCCTCACTGTGTTCTTTGCCGATTGCCTCAAATCCCGCAATCAGCGGCTGCACGGCGAAGGGAAAGCTGTAGAGGATGGAACCAACAAGTAATCCGGAAAAGCTGAACGCAAGCGGATGGCCGAGCATGCGCGTGATCAGTCGGCCAAACCAGGTAAGCGGACCGAAGCCGATCAGCAGATAGAAGCCGATCACCGTCGGGGGGAGAACCAGCGGCAGACTGACCAAAGCCCGTGTCAGCCCTCGCGCAAAGCTAGCACGCTGCGTGATCCACCATGCCAATGGTAGAGCGATCAACAGCAAAGTTACCGTGGTGACGCCCGCCAGCCGGAGTGTCAGCCAGAGTGCCTGCCTATCCATCCTGCGATTCTATACAGATCGAATCACTCAGCTTGCAGCATCCAGCCCGAAGCGGCCCAAACTATCCTGCACCTTGGGAGAGATCAGCCATTGCATGAACTTCTGCGCTTCTGGAAGATGATGCGAGTTTTTGAGGACGACGCCGCATTGCCGAATCTTTGGATAGATAAACGGCACCAGAACATACGTCCCCACCTGCTGCATAGGCTCCGATTTCGCTAGTGTCAGCGAGATAAATCCAATCTGTGCGTTGCCGGACTCGACAAATTGAGCCGCCTGCGCGACGTTTTCCGCCGTCACCAGCTTTGGCTTGGTCTGATCGGTAAGTTTCAGGTGAAGCAAGGCCTGCGAAGCTGCAAACCCGTAGGGGGCGTGTTCCGGGTTGGCGATCGCGATGCGTTTCACCCGCGGATCGGTCAATCGCTCCAGGTTCAACGGCTGAATCGGTGAATCCTTGCGCGCCCAAAGCACCAGCTTGCCGGTGGCGTAGGCGGTCGGCAACTTACCCTCGGCCAAGCCGGCCGCCACTACTTTTTCGGGAAAAGTAAAATCCGCACTGAGGAACACGTCGAATGGCGCACCGTTGAGAACCTGCGTCGCCAGCGTACTCGAGGAGCCGAACGACACATCCAGCTTTACGCCGGTCTGCTGTTCATACTCCCGGGCGAGCACCGGCATCACCGGCTGGAGGTCCGCCGCCGCCGCAATGCGCAGCGTGCTTCCAGACTGGGGTGTCTGGGCTTGTACCAGTATTGGGCCACCTATCAGCACCGGGCCTCCCGCAAGAAGACTGACCAAGACCACGGCAGATAGACAGAGTCGTACATACTTCATATAACCTAAGGTCAAGGATGATCTCCAATCACCAGCTTCGATGCATCGGCTGCTCTTCGCGCATACCCGGCGACCAGGTTGCGTCCGATTTCCGTTGCACAGTCTGTGGTTCACTCTTCGAGGTAGTGTACCCGTGGAGCGAGACCAAGAGCGAGCTCCGCGGGGGAGAGGCCCTTCCCGCGCCCGTGACCCGTTCGGCCAGCGTGCCCAACCCCTCGGCGCTGCGCTGGCTTTGGCAGGAGCGCCGTACTTCCTCGCTCGCCATCGACCAGTCCGGCGTCTGGCGCTTCCGCGACGTGCTGCCCATTGTGCGCGACTTCGATCAGGTCGTCACCCTGCGCGAAGGCAACACCCCGCTCTACGAGCTTCCCCGCGCCGCCAAAGCGCTTGGCATCCCCTGGATCCTGGCCAAGCACCAGGGCATGAATCCCACCGGCTCCTTCAAGGACACCGGCATGACCGCCGCCCTGTCGGTCGCTGTGGCGCGCGGCTTCCAGTGGGTCGCCTGCGCGTCCACCGGTAATACCTCGGCAGCAATGGCCGCCTACGCGGCGCGCGCCGGGCTGCGTTCAATCGTCTTCATTCCCGAAGGCAAGATCGCTTGGGGCAAGCTCTCACAGTCCATGGACTACGGCTCGCTGACACTGCAGCTGCGCACCGACTTCGATGGCTGCGTGCGGATGGTCAACGATCTCGTCCGCAGGCAGCCGATCTACCTGCTCAACTCGGTCAACCCGTACCGGCTCGAAGGCCAGAAGACGCCCGCCTTCGAAATGCTGGAGCAGATGGACTGGCTGGTACCGGAGCACGTCATCGTTCCCGGAGGCAATCTCGCCAACTCCTCCGCGCTCGCCAAGGGTTTCGCCGAGATGCGCCAACTTGGGCTCATCTCCCGCGTCCCGCGCATCTCCATCGTGCAGGCTGAGGGCGCCAACCCGCTCTTCACCGCCATGCGTGACAATGGCGGCCGCGAGCTTGTGCCGGTGGTCGCGGACACACGCGCCTCCGCAATCCGCATCGGCAATCCCGCCTCCTGGCATAAAGCCGTGCACGCGCTACAATCCACGGGAGGCTGGTGCGAGCAGGTTTCCGAAGCCGAGATTGCGCTGGCCAAGGCGCAGATCGGGGCCGAAGGCATCGGCTGTGAGCCCGCCTCCGCCGTGACCCTTGCCGGGCTGAAGAAGCTGGTCGCCGACGGCCGCGTGGGCACCGAAGAGCGCGTCGTGCTGATCCTGACCGGACACACCCTCAAAGACTCCGACTACACCATCGCCTTTCACCAGCACCAGTTGCTGACGGCAGGCGAAGAGGCCGGCATGTCTTCTGCTGAGCGCGAGCAGGCGCTGCAGCTCCGGAAGCCGCCGATCGTCCTCGACCCAAACGCGGATGCCATTTTGCGCGTGCTCGACGAGCAGATGGCCCAGGTCTCTCAAGCTTTTTAGCTCTTCATGCCAGAGAAGACGGTGCCCGTTCAGCGGGGTCCAGCACCATTTACGGCTTCCAAGTCAAATGGAAGCCACGGGAAGATGCAGCAGATCCCCGACCAGCGAGACCTCTTTCTGAACGAACGGCTCAGCGTAGCGCACGCCGGCAAGCATGCCGTAATGCCGCGCAGAGGCGAAGGTTCGCTCACGGATCTCTGCATGCGGCACGAAGAGGTCGCTTCCCACCGGCTGATCGCCGTACTGGGAGCGGTAGGCAAGCAGCGACTCTAGGCGCGTCTCCATGTGCGGCGTAATGTCGACGACGAAGGTCGGTCGCACGTCGGCGTAGAGCGACGCGTAAAGAATCTTGTAGGGGCGATGCGGCGCGCCATCGAGGTTTGCCTTGGCCAGGCCGGCGACGAAGCAAGCCTCGTACCCCAGCGTGGCAGAGGTGTAGTGGTCCGGGTGACGGCCGTGCCAGTACGGCAGAATCACCACGCGAGGGCGTAGACGGCGCAACGCTGCCCCGACCTTGAGACGATTCTCAAGCGTATTCTGCACGTTTCCGTCAGGAAGATCGAGTGCCTCGCGATGCCGGACCTTGAGGATGCGCGCAGCTGCGAGCGCCTCAGCCTCACGCTCGGCGGCAGAGCCGCGTGTGCCTCCTTCGCCGCGGGTCAGGTCGAGGATGCCTGTGGTCCAGCCAAGCGCCTGCTGCGTCAGCAGCGTGCCGCCGCAGGTCTGCTCTACGTCGTCTCGGTGCGCGGCGATCGCGAGAATATCAACCGATGCGTCCATCAAGATCGCCTCAGTTGGCTTCGTTGGTGAGCGCATCCATGTAGGCGACGTCGAGCGCGGTGCCTTGCACGGTGATGTTCAGGTTGTTGATCTCGGTACCCGAAGCCGTGTTGAAGGCGTGGACCTGGCCTCCATAGGCGGTGTAGACCTTGTGAAAGTTTTGTACCCAGCAGATGCCGGTGAGCGAGCCGTAGTAGACAAGGTTGTTATCACCGTTCGGATAGGGCACAGTGGGAGCGGCCGCAGTAAGCGCCGGGATAATGGAAGCGGTTCCGGCACTAAGATCGTAGCGGGTAAGGCAGTTATAGTTCAGGCCCAGCTTGGCGCGCTCGCCGGTCGCACAGAACTGCGAGCCGATCCATAGCGTATTGTCGTCGGCGAAGAGCATGCGGCTGTGCGTGCCGTCGGAGATGGAGATCGGTGCGTTCGGCACCATCGTCGCCAGCGGAACGACAGTCAGGTTGCCGGCGAACAAGCCGTCAGGCTGCAAGGACTGTCCGGACGTATAGAGGTTCGTGCCGTCGAGGATCGCGTCCGTCACGCCTCCTGGGATCGAGACCGTTTTGGTGGTGACGTTGGGGTAGGGAAGGGAAGTCGGGATCGAGTTGATGTAGAGTGCGCCTTGGGGCAGAACGCTGACGCCGGCTCCTCCATTGCTTCCTCCGCCACACTCAATACCGCAATTTTCCACGTAAACGCTCGATCCATCCAGCGAAAAGGTAGCGCCAACGGGGCGATCGAAGGTTCCCGGGACAGGCACGACGCAGTAAACGGGGAGAATCTGCGGCTCACAGTCAATCGCACCGGGAGGGTTGACCGAGTTGGCCGGCAGTTTGACGACGCGGTAGAGCGCATTTGAGTTTTTCACCATGGCCAGCGCCACGGTGTCTCCGGTATTCACGGCAACGCGGTACACGTTTGGCAGGTTGAGCGGATAGGTGCCGCCGGTGGAGTTATCGACGACCACCAACTGTCCGTTGGCGAGCACAGCAGAGAAAATATGCACAAAGTCAGGTGCGATTGCCAGCGAGGTGGACGCGCCACTGAAGGTGCCGGCGCTGCCGATCGAAGCTTCGGTCGAGTAGTTGATGCTGGTCACCGCATAGGGCGGAGTATTCGAGTAGATGTAGCCGCGCAGTTGCTCCGGAAAGTTGAGAATGAGGGTCGGAAACCCGCTGTAGCCGGAGATGGAGAAGCCGCCAATGGTGTTCTGGATGTTGCTGCGGAGGTCATGCTGACCGTCCAAAATGATCAGCGCTCCGGTGCTCGCGCCATTAGAGCTGACGCCGACCAGCACACGTTGCGCGAGCTGACTGGGTGGAATGGGGCGGCCGGCAAAGTTGTACGCCGGGAAGGCATAGTAGTTGTGTGCGCACGCAGTCAGGCCGAGGATCGTGCAAGCGGTCAGCATCGTCACCATCGCCCAAACCCAGCGCGGCCGGTTAAGCTGCTGCTTACCGAAGCTGCTCTGGTCTACGGACGACTCAGAGGCGTTGTCGGAGGTGACGTTCCGCTGTGTGCGGGAGAGAAAAAGGCTGCGAATCTTCAACGTAAGCGACTCCAAAACTTGTATGCAGCAACGGATTGATAGGCCGTAGTTTGCTGCAAGTATACCAAAACGGTGTAGAGGTAAGACGCAGGCCGAGCCGCTTCGCGAGCGGTTTGGGAGGAGAAACGAAGCTGCCGTAGGATGGAGCTATGACGCGGTTGGATCCGGGAGCAAAGCTGTTTGAAGGCGGCACGGTGCTTTGCGACGGAGCCATGGGATCGATGCTGTACGGGCGCGGCATCTTCATCCACCGCTGCTACGACGAATTGAATGTCTCGCAGCCGGAACTGGTACGCGAGGTGCATCTGGAGTATCTACAGGCCGGCGCGCGCATCATTGAAAGCAACACCTTCGGCGCGAATGCGGTGCGGCTGGAGCGCTTCGGCCTGGAAGGTCGGGTATGGGAGCTGAACGTGGCCGGCATTCGCCTGGCGCGTGAGACGGTGACCCAGATGCGAGACAAGCAGGCAAGCGAGGCAGTCGTCGCTGGAGCCATCGGCCCGTTGGGTTCGAAGATCGGCAAAAATGCCAAGGTCACCGAGCAGGAGGCATACGCGGCCTTTGCGCAGCAGGTAAAGGCGCTCGCCGAGGGCGGCCCAGGCATAGGTGCGGATCTGCTGGTAATCGAGACCATGATGTCGATTGCTGAGGCCACGCTGGCCGTGCGCGCGGCGAAACGCGAGAGCGGCGGGCTGCGCGTGATCGTCATGGTGACGGTAGATGAACATGGACTGTGCCTGGACGGCAGCACACCCGAGGAAGCTGCAGAGGCGCTCGAACAAGCGGGGGCAGACGCGGTAGGATGCAACTGCAGTGAAGGACCGCCGGTCGTGCTGAACGCGATCGAACGGATGCGCAAGGTCACGGCGCTGCCGCTGGCGGCAATGCCCAATGCCGGGACACCCAAGCAGGTAGAAGGGCGCAGCCTGTATTTGAGCTCGCCGGAGTACATGGCCAGCTTCGCGCGCAAGCTGGTCAAGGCCGGGGCCACGTTTATCGGCGGCTGCTGCGGCACGACGCCGAAGGATATCCGCGCCATGCGGGGTGCGCTGCGGGCGCTCGAAGCCCAGCAGACGGGTGTCGAGGTCGTGGAGTCCAGCGCGGCGACTGTGGAGCCGAAGATAAGCGTGATTGAGCCGCCGCCGCTGGGCGAGCGATCGAAGATTGGCGCAAGGATCGCCTCCGGACAGTTCTGCACGATGGTGGAGATTGTGCCGCCGAAGGGCTTTGATTGCAGCCGCGAGCTCGAAGGCGCGGCGGAGCTGCATCTGCTGGGCGTAGACGCCATCAACGTGCCGGACAGCCCGCGAGCCAGCGCCCGCATGAGCGCGCAAAGCCTGTGCGTTCAAATTCAGCAGCGCATCGGCATCGAGACGGTACTGCACTACACCTGCCGGGATCGCAATCTGCTGAGCATTCAGAGTGATCTGCTGGGAGCGGCTTCCATTGGGCTGAAAAATATTCTGTGCCTGACAGGCGATCCGCCCAAGATGGGCTCCTATCCGGATGCAACGGCCGTCTTCGATGTGGATGCAATTGGGCTGACGAAGATTGTGCGGGATTTGAATCATGGGTTAGACCTGGGCGGCAACTCAGTGGGAGGATCGGCCGGGTTCACCATCTCGGTGGCGGCCAATCCGGGAGTTCCGGACATCGACAACGAGGTGCGGCGGTTCGCGGCCAAGGTGGAAGCCGGCGGTGAGTTCGGCATTACGCAGCCGGTCTTTGATCTGCGTCTGCTGGAGCAGTTCCTGAAGCGGATTGAGGTCTTCCGCATTCCGATCGTTGCGGGCATCTGGCCGTTGACCAGCGTCAAAAACGCGGAGTTTATGAAGAAGGATTTGAAGGTAAGCATGCCGCAGGAGATCCTGGACCGCATGGCGCGGGCGGAGACGCCTGAGGCCGCGCGCGCGGAAGGGGTGGCGATTGCACGGGAGATGCTGGCCGAGGTGCGCGGCAGCGTGCAAGGCGTGCAGGTCAGCGCGCCGTTCGGCAAGTACAAGGCCGCGGCACAGGTGCTGGGGTTCGGGCGCGAGTAGAGTGGGACGGAGAGGCAGCGATGGCAGGATTTGAGGATCGATTAACGGCGCTTGAGGCCGTGGTGGAGCGGCTGGAGCGAGGGGATTTGACGCTCGAAGAGTCGGTGCGGCTCTTTGAGGAGGGTGTTCAACTGTCGGAGGCCTGCAAGCTGGAGCTTGGCAAAGCCGAGGGAAAGATTCAGGTGCTGGTGGAGACACGGGGCGGAGCTGTGCAGGTTGCGGAGATGGATCTGGAAGAGGACGAGACTGAGGAGTCGTAAAGAGAACCACTTAAGCGAAAACTGACAGTTCATATTGATAGCTCAACCTCTTCTGTGACCGACCAGGAATGAGGTTGAACTCGGCGAGTTTACAGGCATAGGATTGAAATATGGTTCGAGATATTCATAAGCTCGCTGATTGATTGGTAAAAGTAACCCGCGAAGGAATCGCTATCAAGAACAAGATTCTGGAGTGGAAGCAATCCGAAGACAGGGCAAGTTGGGCAGTGAAGCAGCAGAGGCAGGCGAGTTAATGTCGACGCTGACAGTCGTGGCGGGGCCGAATGGCTCAGGTAAGAGCACCTTAACGCAGCTCGGTCGCGAGACCTTTTAGGACACGGTCGTACTCGATCCGGATGCCATCGCAAGGTCCATGCAGACCGTAGCAATGGAGAGCGGATCTGTTATCGATGCGGGTCGCGCGGTTCTTTGTAGAGCGGAAGACCTGCTTGCGAGCCGACAGAGCTTTCTCGTGGAAACGGCACTTTCAGGAAATTGCCTATCTACGCATGATGAAGCGTGCGCGGGAGTGGGCTATACCCTTATTCTGCTTTTCATTGGGACCTCGGATGTGTCCATCAATTTGCGAAGAGTTCAAGGCCGTGTCAGGAAGGGTGGTCATGACGTTCCACAGGAGGATCAGCTTCGGCGCTATCCACGCAGCATGGCAAACTTTGAGCGAGCGTTCGAATTGGCGGACGAGGCAATTGTGTTCGATCATTCGCGGGACTCGCATGTGAAGATTGCGGTGAAGGATCTTACGGCCGTAACGCTTTATAAGCCAGTGCCGGAGTGGGCAGCTTTTTGCGAAAGTCGATGTAAGGAATGCTTAGCAGCATTGTTGAGCGAATCTTAGCTGCAGCCATCTCGGTCGCCTTTAACTGCAAATCTGGCGCGGTCTTTTCTCCGGGGCGAGTCGGAGTTGCGCAGAGCAAGGGTGCGACCGACTACTTAGCGGTCGCGGGAGGTGACGAAGCCAGGTACCCAGAGTAGGGCGCGCTTGGCTTCCGAACTCGGGAGGTCGGCGATGGAGAGCCGGGCGGCTTCAGCGTAGGCGCAGGCGGTGTCCATCGCGTACTCGATCGAGCCATGACGGTGAAGCACCTCGAGGATGGTCGCGTGTGCGACTCGTTCGAAACTGCAGTCCGCTAGGACAGTGCGGATAGCTTCGCGCTCGGCCCCGGTGCCACGCTCGAGCGCGTGAATGACGGCCAAGGTGGCCTTACCCTCGCGAAGATCGGAGGCCACAGGTTTGCCAAGCACCTCTTCCGACGCGGTAAGGTCGAGGACATCGTCAACGATTTGAAAGGCCAAGCCTAAGTTGCGTCCGTATTCGCCTAAAAGCCCATCAAAGGCGGAGAGTCCGTTGGCTTGTGGGGCAGAGTTGGCGACCGCCGCACCGAGCTGCATCGATACCTTGAACAGGCAGGCAGTCTTGCGATAGATGAGATCGAAGTACTCTTCTTCGTTGATCAGATGGCCGAGCTTCTGGATCTGCAGCAGTTCGCCTTCGACCATCTGCTGGGTGAGCGAGATAAGCAGATCGAGTACGCGGAAATTACGTTCTTCAAGCGCCCAACGGAAGGACTGCATGTACAGCCAGTCACCCGCGAGGACGCACTTGGCGTTGCCCCAGGTGGTGTTCGAGGAGGGGCGGCCGCGGCGGGTGTTGGCCTCGTCGATGATGTCGTCGTGGACGAGGGTGGCGGTGTGGAGCATCTCGACGACGGCACCGAGCCGGATGCGTGAGTGGGAGGTGCAGCCGAGGGCCTTCGAGCTGAGTAGCAGCAGAAGGGGCCGGATGCGCTTGCCTCCGCCGGCGATGAGGTAGGTGGCGATGTCGGTGACGACTTGTACGGGCGACTCGGCCTGCGCGGCGAACTCGCTCTCGATATCGGAGAGATCGTCGCGCAAAAGCTCGATGACCTCGGCCGCGGTCGCAATGGAAATCGTACTCACCTCTGGTTAGAGTAGCAGGGCGGGTGCATAGACACAGGTGACGTTTGTACCACTTTCACGGGATCGCTAATTTGATCGGAAGTTGGTGAACTGAAGTTCTACGCCGAAGTCCCCGCCGCGCAGCTTGCCCATAATCTGTTGCAGAACGTCACGATCCTTGGAGACGACGCGAACCGTATCACCCTGAATGCTGGCCTGCGCCTTGAGCTTGGAATCTTTGACGACCGCGACGATCTTCTTGGCATTTTCGCTGGCGATGCCTTGCTTGAGGGTGATCTTCTGGCGAACGCTTTGGCCAGCGGCCTGCTCAAGCTTCTCGTATTCGAGGTTCTTGAGCGAGATGCCGCGCTTGACCAGCTTTTGCGACAGAATCTCGATGACGGCGTTGAGCGAGTACTCGTCTTGTGAAGCGAGCTGAATGGACTCGGTTCCTTCAAGCTCGATCTTTGATTTCGAGTTCTTGAGGTCAAAGCGAGCGGTGACCTCTTTGGTGGCCTGGTCAATTGCGTTTTTGACTTCCTGAAGCTCTACCTTGCTGACTACGTCGAAGCTGTTATCGGCTGCCATAGAGAGACAGTATAGGGCAGGCGGGGGCTATCCCAGAACCGGGGTGGACTGGACGCCGATGGCGACGACGAAGTAGTTCGCCGTGGTGGTGCCGATGTTCTTCAAGCCGTGGGGGATGTTGGAGGCGTTGAAGAGGATGCTTCCGGGGCCGACGGTTTGCGGAGGGCCATCGCTGACGTACTCGATTTGGCCCTCGCGGATGAGGATGAACTCGCTATGCGCGTGCTGGCGCGGCGGGTACGGCATCTGGCCGGCGGGCAGGCTGGTCTCGTGTACCTCGACGAACTCGCCCGTAGGCAGGAAGCCGGAGAGGACGGCGCGGGTGGAGCCGCCGCTGGCGCTCGGGGTGACGGGCAGCTGGTCGTACGGGAAGACGACGGACTTCGACAGCATGCCATCCGAGCCAGTGGCCGGCCCGACCTTGCCTTGTGCTTCTGCAAAGACTGTTCCCAGTGCGGCAAAGGCTACCAGGGCTGCTCCAAAATCTCTTCGATTCAGTTCGCTCATGAGCTTCGATTTTAGCGCGGGTCCTCTGTTAAGGTGGAGAGTATGTTGATCGATTCGCATGCGCATCTGGACTTCTATGAGGACGTGCCGCCGGTGCTGGCGGCGGCGGAGGCGGCGGGTGTGTCGGGCATCCTGGCGATCGGGATCGGGGATGGTCCGGCGACGATGCATCGGGCGCTCGGGCTGGCGCGGGAGCATACACGTGCGGAGCTGAGGCTGTGGGCGACGGCGGGCATCCATCCGCAGGAGGCGCACCAGGCGGATGAGGCGGCGCTGGTGCGGCTGCGGGAGCTGGCGGCGGACCCGCTTTGCCTGGCGGTGGGCGAGATTGGGCTCGACTACTACCACGTCGACAATCCGGAGATTGCGGTGCAGCAGGCGGCGTTTCGGGCGCAGATGCGGATTGCGATCGAGGCGGGCAAGCCGATCACGCTGCATTGCCGGACGAGCGAGCTGGCGACTCCGCAGGCGAAGGCTCGGTTTGGCGCGGCGGACGCGGCGGAGGATTTGCTGACGATGCTCGAGCAGGAGTGGGCGCCCACGGGGCTCGCGGGGATTCTGCACTGCTTTTCGGGCACGGTCGAGCAGGCGCGGCGGGCGCTGGGGCTGGGGTTTTACCTGTCGTTTGCCGGGAACCTGACCTACCCGCGGTCGGTGGGGATCCGGGAGGCGGCGGTCATGGCTCCGGCGGATCGAATTCTCGTCGAGACGGATGCGCCGTTTCTCGCGCCGGTGCCGTTGCGCGGGCAGCAGAATCAGCCGGCAAACGTGGTGCATACGGCGGCGTTTTTGGCGGAGTTGCGCGGGGTTTCGGCGGAAGAGCTGGCCCGGCAGACTACCAGGAACTTTGGGGTGCTGTTTCCTCGATCCAGGTGACCCCCCTCCCCCCCTACTTTTTGCTAAGGTCCTTCGTTTGTTGGACTTGGGCTTGGGTGGGGAGGTAAAGTCGTCAGGAGGAAGGACTTATGGGCAAAGTCCTCTCAACAAGGGAGTTAGCGGCTAGGGATGCAGGCGTAAGGTGGCTAGCGAAGGCAAATACGGGGATTCTGGCTTCGCCAGAATGACGGCTATAGAGGACGGCTGCACAGGAGGTTATAGATCCAGTATGACAGGTGGGTGAAGGTGATTGTGCCAGCTTTATTTCGTATGGAATGAGGGAGTTAGGTTGGTTCGGGGGTTGACAGGATTGGAGAGGTGCTCCCCCCATCCATCGCGGTGAGGCTGCGATGAATGGGCTGGAGACTCCTATACGGCCTATTTTAGGCGGGAGCCTAGCGGGAGGTCGTCGGTGTCGGGAAAGGTGGCGAGGGAGGGTTTGCCACCTTCTGAGGCGCTGGCGGCTAGGAGCATGCCGTGGGATTCGAGGCCGCGCATCTTGCGGGGAGCGAGGTTAGTGATGACGACGATGCGGCGGCCAAGGAGGTCCTCGGGGGTGTACCACTCGGCGATGCCGG
Organism: uncultured Acidobacteriaceae bacterium; assembly: GCA_964252655.1. Taxonomy (GTDB): domain Bacteria; phylum Acidobacteriota; class Terriglobia; order Terriglobales; family Acidobacteriaceae; genus Edaphobacter. Next base: position 4,733 of record CAXUNR010000041.1, on the reverse strand, counting down.
AGAGGATTTGGCGGCGTTCGTAGCCGAGGTCGACTTCGAGGCGGAGGAGCTTGTCGGCCTTTGGGATGCGCTCGGCGACGAGGACGCGGGCTACGCGGAGTTCGACCTTGGCGAAGTCGTCGATGGTGATCTGGGGGGAGCTGTCGGCGGGGCCTGAAACCGAGGTCTCAGACGCGAGACCTGGGGCACCCGATTCTGGGGCGGTGCGCTCGGTGGTGAGGGCGGAGGAGCCGGCGACGAGGGTGCCAGGGTTGGGTTCGGGGATGGACGTGGTGCGGAAGCCGGCGGCGGGGTCGGTGGTGAGGAAGTGCTCCGGGGGGTTGGTGACGACCTCGCTGGCGAGGGAGGTGACAGGGAACTCGGTTGCGGTAGAGGTGGCGGCGTCGGCCTGCGTGGTGACGGTGGCGAGGGGCTTGGCTTGGGAGGCTTCGAGGTCGGCCATGATACGGGCTAGTCCTTTGTCGGGGCTTACGTCAGCTCTGGGGAAGATGGGGGAGAGGGGGCCGAGTTTGGTGCCGGGTTGGAGGCCGCCCCATTGAAGGTTGTTGAGTTCGCCGTTTTTTGCGGCGGTTTCGATGTCGCCCAGGCCGAGCTGGCGCCAGACGTTGGCGGTGGCGAACGGGAGGATGGGGTAGAGCAGGGCGGTGATGATGCGGATGGATTCGGCGGCGGTGTAGAGGATATCAGAAAGCTTACTCTGGGATTCGCGATCTTTCTGCTTGGCGAGCTTCCAGGGGGCTTCGGCGGACAGCAGAATGTCGGTCTCTGCAATGAGCAGAGCCACGTAGTCGAGTGCACCCCGCTCACCTTCAGTGACATCGCCCTTGGAACGAACAGCGTCAAGCAACTCTCGGAAATCTAAATCTAAGGAGAAGCACAAGTCGTCGAATGCCCGCTCGTAGAAGAAGGTGATTACAGTAGCCGTACGCGCCAGTTCAAGATCTGGTACACCTGCGATGAAGGGACCGAGATCGGTAGGATGTCCGGTGAATCCTCCTCTCGGCAGCTTGCGAGTAAGGATCTGGAGAGTTACGGACTCTCGCTCAACATGGGTAGGTATTGAGTTTTCGAAGTAGAGTTCAATGAGTTTTAGGGTGCGGCTGACCAGATTGCCGTAGCCGTTGGCGAGGTCGGCGTTGTAGCGGGTGATCATGGCGTCGAAGCTGAAGCTGCCGTCCTGGCCGAAGGGGATCTCGCGGAGAAGGAAATAGCGGAGGATGTCGGCGGCGAAGAGGTCTTGCTGGGCTTTGGTGGGAGGTGCCGAGGAAGACGAAATACGGGGATTCTGGACTTCGTCCAGAATGACGGCGGGGGATGGGGTTGCGGAACCCACCTCAGATGGTGATGCTGTCTGAGGTGGTGCACCCGGAGAGTTGTCTGGAGAGTTATTTGCGGAGTTGGGGTGGGCGGAAACCCAGGTCTCAGAAGCGAGACCTGGGGCACCCGGAGTGTTGCTTGTCTGTGGGGGGCATAGGGGGCCGAAGGCGTCGAGGATGGTCTCGGTGCGGACGATGTTGCCGCGGGATTTGGACATCTTCGATTCTTCGAAGAGGAGCCAGCCGTGGGCTACGACTTTCTTGGGCAGGGGCAGGTTGGCGGCGAGGAGGAAGGCGGGCCAGTAGATGCAGTGGAAGCGGATGATCTCCTTGCCTACGATATGGAGGTCGGCGGGCCAGTAATGATCGAAGCGGTCTTGCTCCTTCGGGTCGTCGGAGCCGTAGCCGACGGCGGTCATGTAGTTGGTGAGGGCGTCTAGCCAGACGTAGATGACGTGCCGCTCGTTACCCGGGACGGGGATGCCCCAGGTGAAGGAGCTCCGGGAGATGGAGAGGTCGCGGAGGCCACCGCGCAGGAAACTCAGGACTTCGTTCCGCCGGGATTCGGGTTCGATGGAGAGCTCGCCGGACTCGATCTTCTCGATCAAGGGCTGCTGGTACTCGGAAAGTTTGAAGAAGTAGTTTTCTTCAGTGACGGTCTCGGTGGGGCGGCCATCCGGGCCGATGGTGCCGGGAGGGCCTTCGACGAACATCTCTTCCGAGACGCAGTACTGGCCGGTGTAGGAGCTGAGATAGATCTTGCCGTTGGCTTCGAGGGCTTGGAAGAGCTTCTGGACGGCGCGGTGGTGGCGGGGCTCGGTGGTGCGGATGAAGGCGTCGTTGGTGATGCCCATGCGCTGCCAGAGAGAGCGGAAGGATGCGGAGACCTGGTCGGCGAACTGCTGGGGCGGGATGCCGGCGGCGGAGGCGGAGCGCTCGATCTTCTGACCGTGCTCGTCGGTGCCGGTGAGGAAGAAGACGTCCTCGCCGAGGAGGCGGTGGCGGCGGGCGAGGACGTCGGCGACGATGGTGGTGTAGGCGTGGCCGATGTGGGGGCGCGCGTTGACGTAATAGATGGGGGTGGTGAGGAAGTACTTGTGGGGCTTGTCTGCCATGACGGGTCAGGAGTGAGTTTAGCAGGCGGTTGGGAGGCGAAAACGAGCACAGAGGACATGGAGGTTGCACAGAGGATTACGGAGCGGGGGAAGGTTGAGGGCTGGAAAAGGTTTCCTTATGGCGGCGGCAGGAGGAGCGTTTTGACCTGGTCGGTGCTTTGCCTAGCCCAGTCGGTGTTGGAGAGCCAGGCGAGCAGCAGCACGACGGTGCCGCAGGCGGCCATCGCCCACCAGACGGGGTGGGTGGCGGCGGCGAAGGACACGCCTGCCTTGCGGCTGGCGCTGACGACGGTGCCGGCGAGGGCGACGCCGAGGGCTGCGCCTACCTGGCGGCCGGTGGAGGCGATGGCGGCGGCGACGCCTGCCTGCGACAAGGGCATGCCGGCCACGGCATTGTTGGTGATGGCCGGGTTGACCATGCCGAATCCGACGCCGAAGAGGGCATAGGCGACGAGCAGTATGGGAAAGCTGGTTTCGCCGCTGAGACGCGTGAGCAGCAGAGTACTGAGCAGGAGGCCTAGACCAGCGATCAGCAGCGAGGGACGGGAGCCATAGGTGCCGACGAGACGTCCGGAGAGAGGAGCCGAAAGAGTGATCATGACGGCTAGCGGCAGTGTGCACAGCCCTGTATGGAAGGCCGAGAGGCCGCGGACCTGCTGCAGATAGAGTGCGTTGAGGAAGAGGAATCCGGCGAAGGAGGCGAAGGTCAGCAGTGCGAGCAGGGTCGAGCTGCTGAAGGGGACGCTGCGGAAGAAGCGCAGATCGACCAGAGGCTGCTTCTGGCGCGGCTCGTAGAGCAGGAAGGTAATGGCGGCGAGCAGAGCCGCGGTGAACAAGCCCAGGATGAGCGGCGAGTGCCAGCCGGCGCGAGGGCCCTCGATGGTGGCGTAGGTGACGGTGGTGAGGCCGAGAAAGATCATTGCTTGCCCGATGGGATCGAAGGGGCGAGCTTCTGCGGCTTTGGATTCGGGGACAAACCTGGCGGCGAGGGCGATGGCCGCAACACCCACGGGCAGATTGATCCAGAAGATGGAGCGCCAGCCTACGGTTTGGGTGAGGAAGCCTCCGAGCAGAGGTCCGAGCGCGAAGGCGAGGCCTCCCATGGCTCCCCATACGCCGACCGCGCGGGCGCGCTCTTTGGGCTCGCGGAAGACATTGGCGATGATCGACAGCGCGACCGGATTGAGCATGGAGGCGCCGAGGCCCTGGAGCCCGCGAGCGGTGATGAGCTGGCCCATGCTGTGGGCCAGGCTGCAGAGCAGCGAGCCTGCGGTAAATAGGACTAGGCCAATCTGAAAGACGCGCCTGCGGCCGAAGCGATCCGACATGGAGCCCGAGAGCATGAGTAAGCTGGCGACGATCAGCGTGTACATGTCCACGATCCACTGCAGGCCTGAAAGGCTGGCGTGGAGATCACGCTGGATGGCCGGGAGCGCTACGTTGACGATGGTGACGTCCATGCCGACCACCAGCAGGCTTAGGCAACAGATGCCGAGGACTAAATTGGGCCGGACGGAGTGTGTTCCGCCTGGAGCAACGGCTGAGGTCATGCAGATCTCCTGTGCAGTGCTGACGCCTGCCAGCCTCGAAAGATTCTTCTGTCCTTCGCGGGCGTTCAATGGATGGAGATCAATAGACCTGCACTCATGCCGATCGATTGCGGATGACCTCCGGCGAAGCTGTAGTCGTAGGCGGGCTCTAGAAACCAGCCGAAGCGGTGGCGGCGCGCCGGCCAGAACATGAAGTCTCCGGCGAGCTCGGCTGCGATGGAGTTGGTGGTGGTATCGTGCTGCCGCAGGTGGACCCACTCGGGGCCGATGCCGAGCATGAACTCGGCTTTGGGAGAGAGAGTCCAGGGCTTTTTGAAGAGCAGGTCGGTGTCCCACTCGGTTGCGTTGCGGGTGTAGAAGGGGGAGACGCCGAGTTCGAGCTCGAGCCAGTGCTCGACCGGGGTGGTTTCGACGGCGAGGTTGGGAGCGAAGGTGGCTGCGCCTCCGGTTACGGTCCAACTGGTGGCCGCGCCGAGCTCGACGATGGCGGCCGATTCGTGCTCTTCCTCCGCGGGCTCTGCGCGGTTATGGGCGGGCTGGGCGATGAGAGGGAAACACAAAAGTACGCACGCTCCCAAGAGCGTGGAAAGAAGGGTACGCATGACAGTCTCCGAAGGTGAGTGGGCCAGGTGAGGTCAAGAAGGCTCCGCCGGGAGGGCGCGGAGACGACGCTACGAGGACACAGCCGCGCGGGGAGGACGGAAGAAGGGAAGGCGTGGGGACGCCGGGAGCGAGGGTGGCTCGACTGGGGG
>CAXUNR010000040.1:0-37767 GCA_964252655.1 uncultured Acidobacteriaceae bacterium | reverse complement strand
GGGGGGGGGGCGGGGGCGTAGTGCGCGGTGTAGGTCCGGGGGCGGGGGGGGCGGTGGGTGATGGTGAAGGCGGGGGGGGGAAGGCCGGGTCGCTCGAAGTGGAAGGAGAGTGTGGGCGGAATGGATTGCTGGGCGGAGGCGGACCCGGGAGTGAGTGCGGCGATCAGAAGCAGAAGTGCTTCCAGAGGTAACTTCAACGGCGGGCTCCGGCGGGGTACGCGGCGGTTTGGGCCGTGTGCAGATGGCAGATGGCGATGGCAAGCGCGTCGGCGGCGTCGGGCGAATCCGGAATCTGGGCGAGCGAGAGCAGACGCATGACCATGAACTGGACTTGCTCCTTGGCGGCGAGGCCGTAGCCGACGACAGCGCTTTTGACGGAGAGCGGAGCGTATTCCGCGACGGGGCGGCCGCTCTGGGCGGCGGCGAGCAGGGCGACTCCGCGGACCTGGCCGAGCTTGAGCGCGGACTTGGCGTTGGCGGAGAAGAAGACGTCTTCGATGGCCACGGTGTCGGGGTCGTAGAGGCCGATGCGGGCCGAGAGCTCGGTGTGGATCTGGTGCAGGCGCTCGGCGGTGGTGTGTTTTTTGTTGAGGCGGATGGTGCCGGCGTCGACATAGGTGAGGTGCGGATTGCGGGCGGAATCGTCGAAATCCACGACGCCGTAGCCGGTGAACTCGGTGCCGCAGTCGATTCCAAAGACACGCATGGCTGGATTCTACCTTGGACGGCTCAGAGGCTAGCCGCCTAGGCCGCACCCAAGGTGATTCCGAGCCAGACGAGCAGAGCGAGCAGTCCGGCCGCGTCCCCTGCAATGACCAGGCCGACGGCCAGCGTGAAGCATACGGCGGAACGAAGTCGCCAGAAGGCGCGGAAGACAAAGGTAAAGAGCAGAAAAGAGGTGATCTGCAGGAGCGTAAAAGCAGTGCACCAGAACGCGAGGGCGAAATCGTAGTTGCCGGCCTGCCGGTGTAGAGGGTGGGCCCACAGAGGGGTTGGGGGTTGGCTCAGGTGGTGCATAGCGAAGAACAAGGCGAGCACCGAGGCAAACCAGACGGTGCCGGCGAGGAGAACGCCGAGCCAGCCCAGCCCGGCTCGGTTGTTCCTGAGTGTGGAGCGTTCCACCGCTTACTTCGAGATGCCTTCGAGCGGCGAGCTGGCCGTGGCGTAGAGCTTGCGCGGCATGCGTCCGGCGAGAAAGGCTTCGCGGCCGGCCTCGACAGCTTTGCCCATCGCGGAGGCCATAAGGACGGGGTCGGCGGCGCCGGCGATGGCGGTGTTGAGGAGTACGGCGTCAAAGCCGAGCTCCATGGCGAGGGCGGCGTCGGAGGCGGTGCCGAGGCCGGCATCGACGACCAGCGGGACCTCCGTGATGAGCTCGCGGAGCATACGCAGGGAGCTAGGGTTGGCGAGGCCGATGCCGGTGCCGATGGGCGCGCCGAGCGGCATGACGGCGGCGGCGCCTACGTCGATGAGGCGCCTGGCGAAGACGATGTCGTCCGAAGTGTAGGGCAGAACGGTGAAGCCTTCCTTGACGAGGACGCGGGTGGCCTCGACGGTGGCCTGGATGTCGGGGTAGAGGGTGGGGAGGTCGCCGATGACCTCGATCTTGACCCAGTCGGAAAGGCCGACCTCGCGGGCCAGGCGGGCGGCGCGGATGGCTTCCTCCGCGGTGTAGCAGCCGGCGGTGTTGGGGAGCAGGAAGTAGCGCTTGGGGTCGATGAAGTCGAGCAGGGAGTCCGAGGTGCGGTCGAGATTGACGCGGCGGACGGCGACGGTGACCATCTCGGCTCCAGAGGCTTCGATGGCGGCGCGGGTCTGAGGGCCGTCCTTGTATTTCCCGGTGCCGACGATGAGGCGCGAGGTAAAGGTTCGTCCGGCGATGAGGAGAGGGTCAGTGGTGAGGGGAGCGGCGATGACGGCGGAGGCCATAGTGTCCATGGTGTGAGTTTGGATGCGGGCATTATCGTGGAAAGCGGATGACCCGCTTCCCTTGCGGGTTGCGGGGCTTGTCTCGGAAAAGCGGAAGGCCCGCTTCCCTTGCGGGTTGCGGGGCTTGTCTCGGAAAAGCGGATGGCCCGCTTCCCTTGCGGGTTGCGGGGCTTGTCTCGGAAAAGCGGAAGGCCCGCTTCCCTTGCGGGTTGCGGGCCATAGCCGGTGGACTGTTGAGATTGACTTGAGGCATCCACGCATCTGAATGGGCCTCGGAGTGGAACTTCTGTAACTCCAGGACTAGAGCGGGATGCTCTAAGCCTCAGTCACCTCACGTACCGTTTTGCTACAACAATTACTGTCAATTTTCATAGGCTGGACCATCCTCCTTTCCCGTGTAGCTTCAAGGTAGTTCAACCGGGAGGGCCGCGTCAAGAGCCGATTGCTCGGCCTATTCATCTCACTCAATTCATCGGAAACCACTCGCAGTGTCTGCGAAGATAGATCGACATGTTTAGAACGGTTTTCCTTTTGCTACAGGTGTGCGTCGGGGCTACGTTCGCGGCGGCGCAGCATCCATCCGAACCCAGTCCGCAAAGCGCTCCGGACCAGGGCGCACCAACCTTCTTCCCTCACTCCGACACGACGCGCTACCTGATCGGCGGGCAGGCGAACATCATCTTCCAGGCGGATGCGCCGTTTCACTCGCCGTATGAAAGCATGAACAGCTTCATCGGGCGCGGCGAGTATAAGACGTCACTGATCGGAACGATCTACACGGCGTTTGAGCTGAATAGGAACGCGAAGTATGCGACGGATGGGATCTTTGATGTGGAGTCGGCGGGCGGACGCGGGCTTTCGCAGGCGCTGGGAATCGCCGGCTTCACGAACCTGGACGTGGTGCGTAATCCGAATCTGGGTTCGAAGCCGTATCTAGCGCGGTATGAGCTGCACCAGGTGATTGGTTTGTCGGACCAATTGGTGGAGGTGTCGCGGACCTCGTTTTCGCTACAGCCTGCGCTTCCGGATCGGCGGATCGAGCTTTGGGCGGGACGGATGAGCCTTCCCGATCTGCTGGACCAGAACCCGGTGGGAACGGACTCACACCTGCAGTTTATGAACTGGTCGATCGACAACACGGGCTCGTGGGATTATGCGGCGAATACGCGCGGCTACACGGATGCGCTGGTGGCCGCGTATACGGACCACGACTTTACGGCGCGCTATGCGTTGGCGGCGATGCCGACGGTTGCGAACGGGATCGATCTCGAATATGCGTTGCGGCGGGCGAGCGGGCAGAATGTGGAGTTTGAGCTGCGTAACGGGCCCGGGACGGCGCATGAGTGGATCCCGGAACGCAAGGGCGCGGTGCGCCTGTTGGGGTTTGTGAACCACGCAAATATGGGGGATTACCGGCAGCAGAACATCCTGTTTGTGGAACACTTGACGGCGACTCCGGACATCACCGCGCATGTGCCGAAGCCGACGGTAAAATATGGTGTTGCCGCGAACTTCGACCAGGAGGTCTCGGATAACGGCCGGCTGTGGGGGCAGTTTGGCTGGAACGAGGGCGAGCACGAATCGTACGCGTATACGGAGATCGATCAGACGATGGCTCTGGGCGGCGACTACAACATGCGGCGCTTTGGGCTGCCGAACGATAAGGTCGGCCTCACCTTTGTGACTAATGCGATCAAGCGCGACCATCAGGCGTACCTGGCGCTGGGGGGCAAGGGCTTTCTGCTGGGGGATGGCAAGCTGAACTATGCGCGCGAGGACATCGTGGAGTTTTACTATAACCACCACACCTGGAAGGGTCTTTACTATGCGTTCGACGAGCAGCTTGTCGAGCATCCGGGATATAACCAGGACCGCGGGCCGGTGATGGTGGAGTCGGTGCGGATGCATGTGGATTTTTGAGAGGGACAGGGTTGGTGAAGCAGGGGTGAGGAGTAAAGGTGAAGGGCCAGGGGTGAACCTTATACTTGAGGGGTGAGTCTGCTTGCGGCTGAGATCGTCGGGTTGGTGATGGGTCTGCTGCTCGGCAGCTTTCTCAACGTGTGTATTGTGCGGGTGCCGCGGGGGGAGAGCGTGGTGCGGCCGGGCTCGCACTGCCGGAACTGCGGGCATCGGCTACGATGGTATGACAATGTTCCGCTGGTGAGCTGGCTGGTGCTGCGGGGGAGATGCCGGGACTGCGGGGCGGGGATCTCGTGGAAGTATCCGGTGGTGGAGCTGGCGGTCGGGGTCTGGTTTGCGCGGCTGGGTGATTCGCTGGGCGTGGCTTTCTTCGGACCTGCGCAACAGCCGCATTCTCCATTTGACTTCCCTGTGACGTATGTTCTTTTTCTCCTGGGTTCCGCGGCGCTGGGATGGCTGCTGATCGGGCTGATTGTGATCGATTGGGAGTGGCAGCGGCTGCCGGATGCGTTTACATTGAGCGGGATTGCGGCGGGGCTGTTCCTGGTGTGTACGCAGGCGATCTTTCTTGGACCTACGGATGACCAGATTGTGCTGAACGGCGCCAAGCAGCTGCGGCTCTCGAGTCCAGGGAGCTTTGCAGCGCGGGGGAACGTCTTTCTGACCGGACCGGAGGCGCTCATTTTTGGGCGGCTGGCGGCGGTGTGCGGGGCCGCGCTGCTGCTGCTGCTGGTGCGCTGGGCATACAAACGGGCGCGCGGGCGCGACGGGCTGGGGCTGGGTGACGTAAAGATGCTGGCGATGGTAGCGGCGTTTCTTGGCTTCTGGCCGGCGGTACTGACGTTGTTTGTGGGGGTGCTGCTGGCAAGCGTGTATGCGGCTGGGCTGCTGGCGCGCGGGCGGGCGGGAGCGACGACGCGGCTGCCGCTGGGCAGCTTTCTGGGGCTCGGGGGTTTATTTGTTGCGGTTGCGGGCGAGCGGGTGATTGATTGGTACCGGGGATTGCTGTGACAAGGTACTTTAGTTTTCCTTGGGGGAACAGGCTCCTTGACTCTCGACTGGCTCACTTCTAAGCTCAGAGTTGACCATGCAGACCTCTCCCTACCCTTATATCTGGCAATACATCCCCCTGGTGCTGCAGATCCTCGTTGTTGTCGCTTTGGCGGGCGGGATGGTGGGCGGCTCGTACTTCGTCGGCAAGCATAAGAATTCGCGCACGAAGGGCGGCACGTATGAGTGCGGCATGGACCCGGTGGGTGACGCGCGCGGACGCTTCTCGGTGCGCTTTTACATGGTGGCGATGCTGTTCATCCTGTTTGATGTGGAGGCAGTCTTTATGCTGCCCTGGGCGGTGATCTTCAAGCGCCTGCCGGCGATTACCGGGTCACGGATGTTCGGCTTTTGGGAGATGCTGGTGTATCTCGGCTTCGTGGCCGTAGGGCTGTTTTATGTGTGGAAGAAAGGCATTCTGAACTGGGCGAACGATAAGGGAGATCTCTAGCATGTACGATCCCGCGAGCGCAGTGTACGGAACCGAAGCGGTGTTTGCGGCGCATCCGGAGCATGCGGCCGTGGTCGCGCTTAAAGATGTGGCGACCGATGCCAAATACGATCGTGGCGAGATAACCCTTACCGTGGCGCGGGAGAGTGTGATCGCCGCGGCGCTTGCGCTGAAGCAAGCCGGCTATAACTTCCTTGAAGATGTGACGGCGGTGGATTGGCTGCCTTCCGAGCCACGATTTCAGATCGTGTATCACATTCTTTCGCACCGGATGAAGCAGCGAATCCGGTTAGTGGCGAGGCTGTTCAACGACGATGCGGCGATCGATTCGATCACGTCGGTGTGGCCTTCGGCAAACTTCTACGAGCGCGAGATTTTTGATTTATTCGGCGTCCACTTTGGCGGACACCCCAACCTGAAGCGGATCATGATGCCCGAGGACTGGCCCGGGCATCCTCTGCGCAAGGACTACCCAGTCGAGGGCTACCGCTAATGGCAACGGCACCGGACCTGATCGACCCAAGCATTGACGATGTAATGGCGGATGCGAAGCGCCACGGAGACAAGGGCGCGGAAGACCACACGATGGTTTTGAACATGGGGCCGCAGCACCCGTCGACCCATGGGGTGCTGCGCCTGGTGCTTGAGATTGATGGCGAAAATGTCGTTTCGTGCGCGCCGGATATCGGGTATCTGCACACGGGCATTGAGAAGACGTGCGAGGCGAAGTTCTATCAGCAGGTGGTACCGCTGACCGATCGCATCGACTATCTCTCGCCGATGACGAATAACCTGTGCTACTGCCTTGCAGTCGAGAAGCTGCTGGGACTTGAGATCCCGGAGCGCGCGCAGTATATGCGGGTGCTGTTGAATGAGCTGACGCGGATCTCTTCGCACCTGGTGTGGCTGGGTACGCATGCCCTCGACATCGGCGCGCTGACCATGTTTTTGTACTGTTGGCGCGAGCGCGAGGATATTTCGCGGATCTATGAGAACGTCTCCGGCCAGCGGATGATGAGTTCGTACTTCCGTATCGGCGGACTGGCGCTTGAGCCGCCGCTTGATCTGTTTAAGCAGGTGCAGGATTTTGTGACGAAGATGCCGGAGCGCATCGATTTGTACGAGAACATGCTGACCGGCAATCCGATCTGGATGGGGCGCCTGAAGGGCGTGGGTTACCTTTCGGCCGAGGATGCGATTGCGCTGGGCGTGACCGGGCCGCCGATGCGGGCGTCGGGTGTGGACTGGGATCTGCGTCGGGATATGCCGTACTCGGGCTATGAGAAGTTCGACTTCGCGGTGCCGGTGTCGACCGTGGGGGACGTGTGGGCGCGGTATGTGGTGCGCATGCAGGAGATGCGGGAGTCCATCAAAATCTGCCAGCAGGCGCTGGATGGAATGCCGGAGGGGCGGATTGTTGCGGTGGCGCCGAAGATCGTGCTGCCGGATCGCGAGCAGATGAAGACCCAGATGGAGTCGATGATCCATCACTTCAAGATCGTGACGGAAGGCTTTGCGGTGCCGGCGGGTGAGGTGTTCCAGGCGGTGGAGTCGCCCCGTGGAGAGATGGGGTACTACGCGGTTTCAGACGGCACGGCCAAGCCGTACCGGGTGCATATGCGGAACCCTAGCTTCGCTACGTTGCAGGCACTTGAGACGATGTGCAAGGGGCGGATGCTGGCGGATGTGGTAGCGGTGATCGGGTCGATCGATATCGTGTTGGGGGAGATTGACCGATAGGTGATGGCTAGTCTTCACCGCGAGCTTTGGACTTCGTGGGCCTCGATGCTGCGGGTGTATGCGGCGGCGCATGGACTGACGAGTGCGCATCATGCGGTGGTCGAGGTAGGCGCGGACGAGATTGTGCTGCGGGTGGATACGCGTTGGGTGCGGTTTACGCGGGAGACGATGGCTACGAGCGAGGGGGCGTCGGTTCCGTTTCGGATTGCGGAGGATGGGACGGTCTCGGTGGGGGGCAGGACCGATGAGATAGACATGGCGGCGGAGGCTGTGGCGCGAGCGCTCCTAGCAAAGATCTAACGCTGGTTTGCCGAAGGTGTGTCGCAGGGATCGAGTAAAAGCAACCGCAGATTCCCTTCGGGAATGACAACAAAGGAGTGAAAGCTTCCTCACCATCCGAGTATCAGCTCTAAGAGGCGCGTGCTGATCAGGTTGAAAAGACAAGGCACATAGGTGTCTAAGACTAACCCTTATGTCCTGCCTGTGGCCGCGCCAAGCGTATTACGATAAGACTCGCATTCATTTCAGCCCGCACCAAGGAATCTTTGATGATCTCGCGCCGCACCTTTCTTCAGACTGCTTCCGCCGCTGCTGCTACGGTGGCTCTTCCGCTGCACGGTATTGCTGCCCAGAACGGCGGCGCGGCCACGGACCCGCTGCGTTGGGTCGATCCGCGCATCGGAACCGGAGGCCATGGCCATTGCTTTCCCGGCGCGAGCGTGCCGTTTTCTGCGGTGCAGCTTTCGCCCGACACGTATAACGACGGCTGGGACTGGTGCTCCGGGTACCACATTTCGGATACGAGCATTATGGGTTTTTCGCACACCCATTTGAGCGGCACCGGGTGCGGCGACCTGCTCGACTTTCTGGTGATGGCCGGCACTGGTCCGGTGAAGCTTGTGCCCGGCCCGCGGTCGAGTCCGGACCAGGGCTATCGCTCGCGCTTCGACCATAAGGATGAGGTGGTCGAACCCGGGTATTATGCTGTGCTGCTGAAAGATCCGAAGGTGCATGTGGAGCTGACCTCGACCGAGCGCACTGGGCTGCATCGCTACACGTTTCCGCAATCGAACGAGGCGTGGCTCATCGTCGATCTGACGCACAGCTATCTAAACGACGATGGCTCTTCGGTCTACAAGGCGCAGCTCTCGAGCCCTGCCCCGGACTCGCTGGCGGGCGGCCATGTGACGCATGGCTGGGGGCGGAATCGGCAGTGCTATTTTCATCTGGAGGTCTCAAAGAAGCCTACGAAGGTGGTCTTCTACTCAAACGGCAAGCCGCTCCACGACACGGCGCCGGTTGCGGGCGATGACCTGAAGGCCGTGCTGCACTTCAAGACCAGAGCCGGCGAGGCGATCCTGGTGCGCACCGGGATCTCCGGCGTCGACGCTGACGGTGCGGCGAAAAACCTGAAGGCGGAGCAGCCGGATTTTGATTTTGCGAGGACCCGGGCAGCGGCGCAGGACAAGTGGCGTGCGCAGCTTGGCCGGGTGGACGTCCAGATTGCGGATCCTGACCAGAAGCGCATCTTCTACACTGCGCTCTATCACCTGTCGCTCGGCCCGCAGCTGTTTGACGACGTCGATGGGCGCTATCGCGGGATGGACGCGCAGGTTCATCAGGTGCCGGTAGGCCAGCATAATTACACGACGTTTTCGCTGTGGGATACGTTCCGTGCGGCGCATCCGGCGTATACGTTATTCCAGCCGGAGCGCGTTCCGGATTTTGTCAATACGCTGATCCGGATGGCGGAGCAGAGCCCGGCCGGCATGGCCGTGTGGCCGCTGCAGGGCACCGAGACCGGCACGATGACCGGCTATCACTCGGCGTCGGTGATGGCCGAGGCGATTATGAAGGGGTTCCCGGGCATCGATCCCGAGGCGGCGTACAAGGTGATCAACGAGCGGGCGATGGTTGAGAATTATCGCGGGCTGGGCGACTACCGGGAGATGGGCTACATTCCTTCGGACCGTGAGAGCGAGTCGGTGTCGAAGACCTTTGAATATTGCTATGACGACTGGGCGCTCGCGCATGTGGCCAAGAAGATTGGCAAACGGGACGAAGCGGCGATGCTGCGCAGCCGTTCGCTGAACTACAAGCAATACTTCAATGCGAAGAGCACGTTTATGGAGCCGAAGCTTGCGGACGGCAGCTTTGCGACGCCGTTCAATCCGATCGAGATGGGCCACAGCAATCGCTGGCGTGACTACACCGAATCGAACTCCTGGCAGGCCAGCTTTGCGATTCAGCACGACCCTGCGGGCCTGATCGCGTTGTACGGCGGGCAGAAGCCGTTCGTGGCCAAGCTCGACGGACTCTTCACAGCCGCGCCGGATCTTCCTCCGGACGCTCCTCCGGACATTGCCGGCATGGTGGGCCAGTACGCGCACGGCAACGAGCCGTCGCACCACATTGCGTATCTGTATGTGTATGCCGGCGCGCCGTCGAAGACCCAGGCCCGGGTGCGCAGCCTAATGGACACGATGTATCGTGCGCAGCCGGATGGGATGGAAGGCAACGAGGATGTGGGCCAGATGTCGGCGTGGTTTTTGCTCTCGGCGCTGGGGTTTTATCCGGTCGATCCGGTGAGCGGCAATTATATTCTGGGCTCGCCGCTGGTAGAGAAGGCGACGGTGCAGCTGGGCGGAGGCAAGACGCTGACAATCGACGTGAAGCGCACGAACCCGAAGGACTGTTATGTGCAGGCTTTCACGCTGAATGGCAAGCCGCAGCAAAGGGCATGGTTCAACCATGCCGAGATTGCGCAGGGCGGAAGCATTGTGCTGGAGATGGGGCCGGAGGCGAGCCAAGGCTTCGGCACCTCGCCTGCCGATCTGCCGCCTTCGCTTGTGCTCTGAGGTAGGACAGAGGACAGATGGCGAAGGTTCATCATACGAGCCTTCGCTTTTCTGCGCTCCGACCCATGTTTTCTCCATCTCACCAAAAGCGGTGCTCCCGGGCCTAGGCCGATGCGATAAGCTGTACGTCATGGCTGCCATTGCAGAATCCATCTTTACTTCGCAGACGGCTGCGCGGTTCGACAAGTTGGCGACGACGTATCCGGTGAAGCGCTCGGCGCTGGTGCCGATGCTGTTGTATGCGCAGGACGAGCTTGGCTACGTGAGCGAAGGGGCGATCCAGGAGATCGCCAAGCGGCTGGATCTGTTCGATCTCGACGTGCGCAATGTGTTGAGCTACTACTCCATGCTGCGGACCAAACCGGCAGGCCAGTACAACATCCAGGTGTGCACGAATATCAGCTGCATGCTGCGCGGCGGGTATGAGATTCTCGACCACTGCAAGGCCAAGCTGGGCATTGGGCATAAACAGGTGACGGCCGACGGCGTGTTTTCGCTTGAGGAAGTGGAGTGCATCGGCGCGTGCTGCTGGGCTCCGGCGATGCAGGTGAACTATGACTTCCACGATGACCTGACCCCCATCAAGGTAGACGCGATTCTTCAGGACTACGCCGAAGGGCGTGGAGAGGACGTAAAGTAAATGCCGACCCAGGTTTCTCATCCAGACGAAGCAATCGTGTTGAAGCGCAGGTTTGGCAAGGGTGCAACCAACATCGACAAGTATGTAGAGCTCGATGGCTACAAGGCGGTGCAAAGCGCGATCGAACATGGTCCGGATTGGATCATCAACACGATGAAGGCGAGCGGGCTGCGGGGGCGGGGTGGTGCGGGCTTCCCGACGGGGCTGAAGTGGAGCTTCGTGCCGAAGAATGACAAGGCAAAGTATGTGCTGGTAAATGGCGATGAATCAGAGCCTGGAACGTGCAAAGACCACGTGATCTTCCTCGAGGACCCGCATGCAGTGATTGAAGGGACGATGATTGCGGGGCTTGCGATCGGGTCGAAGCTGGGCTTTATCTATCTGCGCGGCGAGTATCGCTACCTGCTGAAGATTGTCGAGAAGGCCGTTGCGGATGCCTATGCCAAGGGATTTTTGGGCAAGAACATCTTTGGCAAGGAAGGCGTGGACTTTGACATCATCACGCAGACCGGCGCGGGTGCATATGAGGTGGGCGAGGAGTCAGCGCTGATGGAGTCGCTGGAGGGCAAGCGTGGCGTACCGCGGATCAAGCCTCCCTTCCCTGCTGTGGTCGGGCTGTATGGCGGGCCGACGGTAATCAACAACGCGGAGACGATTGCCAGCGCGCCGCACATCTTGCTGATGGGCGGCGAGGCTTACGCAAAGCTTGGATCGGAGCGCAACGGCGGGACGCGGCTGTTTGGGATTTCCGGGCACGTGGAGCGGCCAGGCGTGTATGAGCTGCCGATGGGTTACTCGCTACGCAAGGCGATCTATGAAGTAGCGGGTGGGGTGAAGGGTGGCAAGCAGCTGAAGGCGGTGGTGCCTGGCGGGTCGAGCTGTCCGGTGCTGACGGCCGATGAGATTGATGTCGGGCTCGACTTCGACCAGATGGGCAAGGCGGGGACAATGCTGGGGTCTGGTGGGATTGTGGTGCTGGATGAGACGGTGTCGATGGTTGAGTTTGCGCTGCGAGTAATCAGCTTCTACCAGCATGAGAGCTGCGGCTGGTGTATTCCCTGCCGCGAAGGAACGGACTGGATCAAGAAGACGCTGGCGCGAGTATATGCCGGTGGAGGCAGCCGCAAGGATATCGATAATGTGCAGTATTTGGCGGACAACATGATGGGCCGGACGTTCTGTCCGTTAGGCGATGCGGCGGCCATGCCGACCTTGGCGTTCGTGAAAAAGTTCCGCAAAGAGTTCGAGGATTATATTGATGGGCATCGGGTTGGTACGCCGGTGATGAGTGAGGTGCATGAGTTGGTTGGGGCGGGTCACTGAGCTCGAGAAATCGTTCGCTTGCTTCACGCGGGTGACTGGTACCTTAAGGAACAGAAGGGCAGCCACATGCAGTTCATCCATGACAGCGAGTCAGGCAAAGTCACTGTTCCGAGTCACGGTAGCGTCGATATTCCGAAGTTCGTGGTTGCGAATATCTGGAGACAGGCGAGATGGAAATGACACATCGATACCTTGTGGTGTACTCAAAGATGGCGACAAATTTCTCTGGCTTTGCACCTGATGTACCGGGTGCTCCTGCCGGAGACACGCTGGGAGAGAAGCGAGCCATGAGGAAAGAAGGACTTACCTTTCACCTGGAAGGAACCGCCGAAGATGGTGAGCCGATTCCTGTTCCTCGTACAACACAGGTTGATTTTACGAACGAGGACTTTGAGGGAGTTAAGTACTTTGTTGTTGAGCACGTTGATGTTCCTGTGCCAACCGTGATCAATCCAACGAAGCGGATCCCGCGTCTGCAAGGCGCGGTGATCGGAGCTTGCTAGTAAGTCTGTTGTCCAGCAAGGAAATGAATATGCCTGACGTAACGTTTACCGTGGATGGAAAGCAAGTTACCGCGCCGCAAGGCACGCTGCTGATTGAAGCCTGCAAGACGGCCGGCATCGATATTCCTGCGTTCTGCTATTACCCGGGGCTGAGCCTGCAGGCGGCTTGCCGGATGTGCGTGGTGCGGATTGAAAAGATGCCGAAGCTGCAGACCGCGTGTACGACGCCGGTTGCGGAAGGCATGGTGGTCGCGACCGAGACTCCTGAGATTGCGCAGGCGCGTAAGGCGACTTTGCAGCTACTGCTCGGCAACCATCCGCTGGACTGCCCGGTGTGCGACGCGGGCGGGCAGTGCGAGCTGCAGGATATGACATTCAAATATGGCGCGGCAGAAAGTTTTTATGCTGAGCCGAAGAACCATCGCGAGGAGCAGAAGTGGTCCCCGGTGGTGTATTTTGATCGGCCGCGCTGCATTCTTTGTTACCGCTGTGTGCGCATCTGCGGCGAGGGCATGGACGTGTTTGCATTGGGCATCCAGAATCGCGGCAGCTCGTCGATCATCGCGCCGAACTCGCCTGCGGTTGAGAATGCGGACCACCTGGCGCATGTCGATTGTGAGCAATGCGGCATGTGCATCGACGCCTGCCCGGTGGGCGCGCTGACCAGCGGAACGTATCGCTACAAGACCAGGCCGTGGGAGATGAACCATGTCGCCACGGTGTGTACGCACTGCGGGGATGGCTGCAAGACTACGCTCGGCGTGCGGTCGACGACCTCGGGGTCCGAGATTATGCGTGGCGATAATCGCGATAAAAGCGGCATGAATGGGGATTTCCTTTGCGCGAAGGGCCGCTACGCGTTTGACTTTGCCAACCATGAAGACCGGCTTACGACACCGCTGGTACGGCAGGCAAATGGAAAGCTCGAGCCTGTAAGCTGGGAAGTAGCGTTTACACATGTCGGTAAGAAGCTGCGGGAGGTGCGGGACGCACGCGGCGGCGAATCGATAGGGGTGATCGGCGGCAATCGCCTGACCAACGAAGAGGCCTACCTGTTGCAGAAATTTGCGCGAACGGTGCTCCAGACCAACAACATCGACCACCATCGCACAGCGGATCATGTGGGGTTCGCGCAAGCGCTGGCTGGGCATGCTGGGCGGACGGCTTCGCTGCGCGATACGTTGACAGCGCCGGCAGTGCTGATTGTGGGGGGCGATCCGTCGAACCAGTCTCCCGCGACGGCCTGGAATCTGCGGACCAACGTGCGTCTGAACGGTGCCAAGCTTTACATCGCGAACACAGAAGAGATCAAGTTACGCCGGCGGGCGAAGGCGTTTGTGAAGCTGCAGCCATTTGGATATGGCGCGCTGGCAAGCTTTCTTGCAGGAGACGACAGCGCCGCGTCCGGTGCGGTGAACGATACAGAGGCCCTGGGAGCCCTGCGTAACACGCTGCGCACCGCGGAAGGTCTTTTGATTCTCATCGGCTCTGAGCTGCGTGGCGCGGATTTGAAGACACTGGTCGAGTTTGGGCTGGCGATTCCGGAAGCAAAGTTTGCGTTGCTGTCGGATTACGTCAACTCTCGCGGAGCCGCGGATATGGGTCTGCTGCCGGATAGGCTGCCGGGCTACACGGTGCTTGGGGCGGAGTCGTTTGCTGAGTATGACGCTCCTGCAGCGCCGGGCAAGGACCTGCTGGAGATGTTTGACGCTGCGGCGAGGGGTGCCTTGTCGGCGTTGTATGTTGTCAATGCAAACCCGGTACTGCGCTACGGGATTGATCGAGCGGCGCTGAAAAATACCTTTGTGGTGGTGCAGGAGATGTTCCTGACTGAGACCGCAGTGCTGGCTGATGTGGTGCTGCCGGCGGCAAATCTGTATGAAAAGGCCGGTTCGGTGACCAACCACTATGGTGATTTGCAGCAGGTGAATAAGGCCGGCGACCGGGCGGGGGTGCGCTCGGACTTTGAGATGTTGGTGCGGGTGGCGGATAAAATGGGCGCGCATATTCCCACGCTGGTTCCGTTCGGCAAGGGGCGCTCGGGAGCAAATGCGGGAGTGCGCGCCGACATGGGTCAGACGCGCGGCGCGCAATCCGGCGAGGCAGATCGGCATGCGATTTGGCTGACGGCGAATCATCTAGAACCGCGCTTGAGTCCGTTCGATCCTTCAGCGATTCTGGATGAGATTCAGCGGCTTGTGCCTGGGTATCGTGAACTGCTGCGGCTGCAGTTGCTGAGCGGGAATGATCAGCACCTTGAGCTTGGAGCGGGGCTGGTGCAGATTGAGGCAATGCCGGCGCGCAAGGATCTAGTGCTGCCATCGGGAGATAACCTGTTTACGTCAGGTACGTTGGGTCATTATTCGGCAATGCTCACTGATTTGCAGGAAAACGAGAGCCGGAAATTGTTGGGAATGGATCAGGTAGCGGCGGACTGAGATGTGGTCCTGCTACTCCCGATTAATCTTCTGTTGGGATGAGACAGCGTGTCGCATTACGCCTGCAGGCTGTCGCAGACCTATACGCAAGACATTTACTTTGTGAGCGTCGGCCTCGGTTATTCTAAGCACTCTAGTTCGATCGCAGTGGAGCAGACTTGCAGAGGAGTAACTCAATCTCGTGACGCACCTGAGCGATTTTCAAACTTTCTTCCTTCTTTCGGTTCTCAAAATAGCTGTTGTGCTCGTGATCACGCTGACGGCGGTTGCATACACAGTGCTGCTCGAGCGCAAGATCATTGGCCGTATGCAGAATCGCTGGGGGCCTTCGCGCACCGGCCCGTTCGGTCTGCTGCAGCCACTGGCCGATGGCATCAAGTTGTTTCTGAAGGAAGACCTTACCCCGATCCTGGTGGAACGGCCGCTCTTTCTTGCAGCACCCATGATCGCGCTGGTATGCGCGCTGGTCTCCATCTCGGTGGTGCCGTTCGGCGCGCTGACTACGTTTCATGGTGTGGATCTGTTTGAGATTGCCAACGTCAACATTGGGCTTTTGGTCATTTTGGGGATCACGTCGATCGGCGTGTACGGCATTGCACTTTCAGGCTGGTCCAGCAACAACAAATATGCGCTGCTTGGCTCTCTGCGGGCATCGTCGCAGATGGTGAGCTATGAGCTTGCGCTGGGCTTGTCGCTGGTGGGCGTAGTGCTGCGGGCCGGCTCGCTCAATCTGCGCACGATCGTCAACTCGCAATCGGCTCATGGTCTATGGAGCTGGAATGTGCTGGGCGGCTTTCAGATTGTCGGCTTTATGGTGTATCTGATCAGCGCGTATGCGGAGACGAATCGCTCGCCCTTCGACCTGCCCGAGGCTGAAAGCGAGCTGACTGCGGGCTACCATACCGAATACAGTTCGATGAAGTTTGCCATGTTCTTCATGGCGGAGTACGCGAACATGATCACCGTGTCGTGCGTGGCGACACTGCTGTTCTTTGGTGGCGCATCGAGTCCTTTTGGGCATGTGCTGCCGGCCATTGGAGGTGCTTTTGTTGCGGCCATCCTGCCCATCTTCTGGTTTGTAGCTAAGGTATTCTTCTTTCTATTCCTCTTCATCTGGGTTCGTTCGACGCTACCGCGCTTCCGGTATGACCAGTTGATGGGGTTTGGATGGAAGTTTTTGCTGCCGGTCGCGATGGCGAACATTGTGGTGACCAGCCTAGTGATGGCGCTGCGGGGCTGAAGTCGCGTCTGCCCTGCGGCGGGAAAACTGTTTTACAATCAACGCAACAGCCTTTCAGGTTTGATGTCCTCCAAGCTTCGAGAAAGATTCGGCGCACCTGTATGCAACTTGCCTTGTTCGTTATTTTCGCTGCGCTTGCTCTTGCCGGTGCGTTGAATCTGCTGCTGCAGAAGCACCCGATTAACAGTGCACTCTCGCTTGTAGTCGTAATGATGTCGTTGGCGGTGCTGTATTGGTCGTTGGGTGCGGAGTTTCTTGCAGCTGCGCAGGTGATCGTTTATTCAGGCGCAATTATGGTGCTGTTCGTGTTCACCATTATGCTGCTGAACGCAGGCGAAGAAGAGCACACCACGGGAAGTCGCGCTGCGTATCTGGCCGGTATTCCTGGAGCGATCGCAGTTTTCTGCCTCCTCAGTTTTGTCTTTCTCTCCGAGTCCGAAAAGCTGGGCAATGCTCACCTGGGCGGGCTGTTGGACAATGGTTTGAGCAATATTGCAGAGATCAGCCAAGTGCTGTTTACACGGCTTCTGCTGCCCTTTGAGGTGACCAGTGTTTTGATCCTGGTGGCGATTTTAGGAGCGGTTGTACTAGCGCGCAAGGAGGAACAGTGAACACTGAGGTTCCTATTGCGGCCTATCTTATTTTGGCGGCGATTCTATTTTCGATTGGTGTCGGAGCCTTCCTGATCAAGCGCAACGTGATTTCAATCTTCATGTCGATTGAGCTGATGCTGAATGCGGTGAACCTGACGTTTGTCGCGTTTGCCCATCGTTGGCATGCGGTTCCGGGGCAGATTTTTGTCTTCTTCGTGATGGTGGTGGCCGCCGCGGAGGCCGCCGTGGGACTTGCCATCATTATCGCAATCTTTCGCACACGTAAGACGCTCAACGTCGATCAGATCAATTTAATGCACAACTAAGGATTCCGAGACAATGCCGTCTTCGCTGCTCTGGTACATCCCGTTGCTTCCTTTTCTAGGCTTCCTGATCAACGGGACAGTTGGCCGGAGATTGCCGCGTGCCGCCGTCGTAGGGATCGCACTTTTATTCACGGCAATTCCGGCGCTGCTGGTGGGTTGGTTGTGGATGACGATGCTGCGCACGGGCGAACTGGTGATGCAGGTTGTGTCTCGCCCGTGGATCGAGATCACCGGATTCCATGTTAGTTTCGCACTGACGGTCGATCACTTAACGATGATTATGCTCGCGGTGGTGACCGGGGTCGGCTTTTTGATTCATCTTTATTCTGTGGGTTATATGGCGCATGAGGATGGGTATTGGCGCTTCTTCGCCTACCTGAACCTGTTCATGTTTTTCATGTCGGTGCTGGTGCTGGCAGAGAGTTTTCTGCTGCTCTTCGTAGGTTGGGAGGGTGTCGGTCTCGCGTCGTATTTGCTGATCGGCTTTTACTTCAAGAAGACCTCTGCGGCAGATGCGGGCAAGAAAGCGTTTATCGTCAACCGCGTTGGCGACTTTGGGTTTTTGCTGGCGATGTTTTTGTTGATTGAACACTTTGGTACGTTGAGCTTTCACTCGGTGTTTGCGCAGATTGCGGCGCGTCCTGAGCTGCATGCGGGCTGGCTGACGACGATTGCGTTGCTGCTGGTGGTGGGTGCCGCGGGTAAGTCGGCGCAGATTCCACTGTATGTGTGGTTGCCCGATGCGATGGAAGGCCCTACGCCGGTGTCGGCGTTGATCCATGCGGCGACGATGGTTACGGCCGGTGTGTATCTGGTGGCACGCTGCCATGTCCTGTTCGACCGCGCTCCCGCAGCGCTGGCGGTCGTGGCGATCATCGGTGCGCTCACTGCGATTTACGCGGCCAGCATGGGCATAGTGCAGCACGACATCAAGCGGGTGCTGGCATACTCGACCATCTCGCAACTTGGCTACATGTTTTTGGGCTGCGGTGTGGCCGCGTACTCGGCGGCGGTGTTCCACCTGGTGACGCATGCATTCTTCAAGGCGTTGCTGTTTCTTGCGGCCGGCTCGGTGATCCATGCGCTCTCGGGCGAGCAGGACATGCGGGTGATGGGGGGCTTACGGAAGCGGATCCCCGTGACGTTCTGGACGATGACAATGGGCGTGTTTGCGATCGCCGGTATCCCGCCCTGGGCTGGATTTTTCTCGAAAGACGAGATCCTGTATCGGACTTTTTCTTACAGCAACGGGCCGCTGGGCAAGCTGCTTTGGATGGTCGGCCTGGTGACGGCGGGCATGACGTCGTTCTATATGTTTCGGCTTTGGTTCAAAACGTTTTTTGGGGCGGAGCGCTTTCACGAACAATACTCACTGGCTGGGCATGGAGCGCCTGTGCATGCGAGCTTGACCTCTACCCTGACGCTTGAGGCCGAGCATGACGATGGGCAGACAATGCAGAGTCATGGCGTGCACGAGTCACCGTGGCTGATGCTGCTTCCGCTGATGGTTTTGGCGGTGCTTTCAGTAGTTGGCGGATGGGTCGGCATCCCGGCAGCGCTGGGCGGCCACAATGAGATCGAACATTTTCTTGATCCAGTCTTTGCGGTTGCCGGTTATCCGGAGAATGCACTCAACGCGGATCAGGTTTCGCATGGCCTGGAGCTGAGCCTGGCTGTGGTCTCAGTTGCAACTGCAGCGATCGGATTCTTTTTTGCCTGGTTGTTTTATTACAAGAGATCCGGAAGCGCGTCTGTTTTGGCCGCGAAAACTGGCCCGCTGTACGGACTTGTCGTCAACAAGTTTTATGTCGATGAACTCTACCACGCTGTTTTCGTCTCAGGGCTTCTTGGCTTCGCGCGTTTCATCCTCTACGGTGTTGGCGATCGTTTGGGTGTCGACGGCGCGGGACGTTTCGCCAGCTGGATGGCGCTTGACCTCGGCGAGATGACGCGACGGATGCAGTCCGGGAATCTTCGTTCCTATGCCGGCTGGCTGGCGCTTGGCGCAGCGGTCGTCATGGGCTTTATGATCTTTGCGCGCGGCATTGGGATCCACTAACGGAGCGATCGGACACACACCTGCTATGAATCTTGATCACTCCATCTTGAGCCTTATCGTATTCTTCCCGCTGCTGGGCGCGGTGGTGCTGGCATTGCTTCCCGACCGCGGAAAGACAATGCAGTGGGCCGCACTGGCCATCACCCTCATCACGTTTCTGCTGACGTTGCATCTTCCCGCGCACTATGCTGCGGCGCAGACCGTGGGCACCTTTCGGTTCGTAGAAGACACCAGCTGGATTCCTGCTCCGGCGATTCGCTACCACCTTGGCGTGGATGGTCTGGGCATGTGGCTTACTGTGTTGACGGGGTTTCTTGCACCGCTGGGCGTGCTTGCCTCCTGGACGACGATTGCGGAACGGCGTAAGACGTTCTATGTGCTTTTCCTGCTGCAGCAAGTGGCGATGCTGGGCATCTTCGTTGCGCTGGACTTATTCCTCTACTACGCCTTCTGGGAGCTTTCTCTGGTTCCCATGACGATTCTGATCGCCACGTTTGGGCGCACCAAGGCGCGGCGTACCGCGGCAATGAAGTATTTCGTATACGCCTTTGTGCCCTCGGCGCTTTTGCTGGTGGGTATCCTTTGGCTCTATGCGAAGACGGGAACGTTCGATCTTCCAAGGCTTGCAGAGCTTGCGACTGCGCATCAAATTTCCGGCAACACGGCTGCGTTGTGGCTTTGTTCGCTGGCATTTCTGCTGGCGTTCGCGGTGAAGGTTCCCGTATTTCCGCTTCATGGCTGGCTGCGGGATGCGATTGCTGAGGCACCGACTGCTGCGGTGATGGTGCTCGCCGGCAAGACGGGGCTGTATTCTATTCTGCGCTTCTCGTTTGCGATCTTTCCGGAGCAATCGCATCGCGTCGCTCCGCTGATGATTGCTCTGGGCGCACTTGGAATCGTATACGGATCGCTGATCGCGATTACGCGAAAAGATTTGAAAGAGCTTGCGGCATACTCGACCCTGGGCCATCTTTCCTTTATTACGTTGGGAATATTTACCTTTACCGTGGCCGGGCTTGATGGTGGGATCTATCAGATTCTCAACCATGGCATCTCCGGTGGCGCGCTCTTTCTGCTGCTCGGATTTCTCTATGAACGGTACGGCACGTACGATATGCGTGACCTGGGCGGCCTGGCTGCGCGGCTGCCGTGGATGATTACGCTGTACGTGATTACGACGCTCTCGCTGATCGGGCTGCCGATGCTGAACAGCTTTGTGGGTGAGTTTCTTATTCTTTCAGGGACGATGCAGACGACGACCGAGCATCATGTGTTTTGGACAGTGTTAGCGACGACCGGCGTCATCCTGAGCGCGGCGTACATGCTATGGATGATTCAGCGTGTCTTCTATGGGCATCTTGGCGTCGTCTCAGAAGAGGTTGTGCCACGGGACCTGAGTGGGCGCGAGCAGCTTGCGATGTGGCCGATGGTGGCCTTGATGCTGCTGATGGGCGTGGCCTCTCCGTACTGGATGCATACGCTGGACGCGAATGCGGTGCGCATGGCTACAGTGCCTACACCTGTTGAACCGCATGTGGACGGGCGTGAGAACCCGCGGACCATCGCGGCGCGCGGCTTTGTCGATCCGCAGCTAAGCCAGGAGGCGCTCTCGGCGCTCAACAAGAAAGCCGGCAAGACCAAGCGCATGCAATCCGCGCCGGCTCCGGAAGGCAGGCTGTACTAATGAATGGAAGCGTAAATACCCTGGCTCTGCTGCCTGAGGGGATTTTGACCGCCGCGGGCGTGATCGTGATGATGGCGGAGCCGATCCTGAAACCGGGCCGCAGCCGTAAACCGTTAGGCTGGCTTGCGATTCTGGCGACGGCTCTTGCAGGAGCGGCAAGCGTCTATCAACTGCACCGCTATAACCTTCACGGGACGATGCGCGCATTTTCGGACAGTATCCAGATCGATCCCTTTTCGGTGTTCTTTCATCTGCTGATTGCTGCCGTGGTGTTTGTGACCCTGCTTGGGTCGCTCGACTACTTTGAGGGCAAAGCTACCCATGCCGGCGAGTATTTCGCACTGGTGCTGTTTGGCGCGGTCGGCATGATGCTGATGACCTGCTCGGTCGAGTTGCTGATGGTGTTTGTGGGGCTTGAGATTTCGTCGATCTCGACGTACATCATGGCCGGCTTCCGCAAAGGGAAGGCCACCGGTACGGAAGCTTCGATCAAATATTTTCTGCTTGGCTCGTTTGCGACTGCGTTCTTCCTGTACGGGATTGCGCTGGCGTTTGGGGCGACGGGCTCGACGTCAATCGCTGCGATTGCGGCCGCGCTGGGCACAAGTGCAACGCCAAGGCTGGCCTTGCTTGCTCTGGGCATGATCATTATCGGGCTGGGCTTCAAGGTCTCCGCAGCGCCCTTCCAGGTGTGGACGCCGGACGTGTACCAAGGCGCGCCGGCACCGGTGGTGGGCTTGATGTCCACTGCGCCGAAGGCTGCAGCGTTTGCTGTACTGCTACGGATTACATTCTTCGGCTTTGGCTCAATGGAGGCGCGGTGGTCGGTGCTAATGTGGGCGATTGCGGCGTTGTCGATGACGGTCGGCAACCTGGGCGCGCTGAAGCAGAAGAATGTGAAGCGTATGCTGGCTTACTCGTCGATCGCCCATGCGGGCTATCTGATCGCGGCGTTTACGGCGTTTCCGCAGAACGGGATTGCGGCGGCCTGCTTCTACACTGCGGCTTACTCGGCCATGAATGTGGGCGCGTTCGCAGTTATTACGCAGCTAAGCGGCTATGAAGAACATACGCGGACGATCGAGGACTTTACAGGAGCAGCTTTGCGCCGGCCGTGGCTGGGCGCGCTGATGGCGTTCTTCCTGCTCTCGATGATCGGGATTCCGTTTACAGGCGGCTTTTTTGCCAAGTTCTATGTCTTTTCAGCCGCTATCTCCGGGGGACATACTGGGCTTGCCGTGGTCGGCTTGCTCAACTCCGGGCTGGCCTGCTTCTACTATCTGCGGCTGCTGGTGGCGATGTATGCGCGTCATCCGCATGAGTTGGGCAACGATCGCGCAATCTTTACCAAGGTCAGTGTGCCTGCGGGCTTGGGTCTGGCGGCAGCCGCGCTTGGGACGCTGGTGCTTGGCGTTCTGCCGGGACGCTTTGTGAAGCTGGCCAATCGCGGGTCGCTGGCTGTGATGACAATTCCCCGGTCGGCGGCTGCGGACGCTCCGGTCGAGACGGGTGTGAACTCCGAACCTCGCTAGACGCTTCCATGCAAACGGTGAAGGCCTCCGCGCAGTGCGGAGGCCTTTTGCATTGCGTGAACGCTCTGCGATTTATGTAGTGCGGATGAAGAGCAGCACGAAGGTGAACAGGGTGAGCGACTCGATGAAGGCGAGGCCGAGGATCAGGAAGAGCTGAATGCCGGCGCGGGCTCCGGGATTGCGGGCGAGTGCCTCCGCGGCGGAGGCGGTGGCGCGACCCTGGGCCAGACCGCAGAGACCGGCGGCGATGCCCATGCCGATACCGACAGCGAGCGAGCCGTAGTTGGGGCCGTTTGCGCCGGCTGCGGCGCCTTGGGCGAAGGAGGGCATCGCGATGAACATCGCGGCCATGGCCATGAAGAAGTACTTGGAGATCTGAAGCATGCGAACCATTTGAAGCTCCTTGCCCCCGTCAGAGTGTTCGCCGCCAGTGGGTGGTTGATGCTCCCCGAACTGGCACCCTCACGCTATGCGGCGAGTACTACGGCCGGCCGAGAGGGGGCACCCCGCGGCCGGCAAACTTGAGTCTTAGTGATCGTGCGCGACGGCGAGCGAGAGATAGACCGTGGCGAGAATCATGAAGACGTAAGCCTGGATGATGGCGACGCCGAAGTGAAGGCCGAGGAAGAGAAGTGGAACGCCGATGGGAATGAGCGAGAAGAAGGCGAGGGTGACCATGTCCCCGGCGAACATATTGGCGTAGAGACGCACGGTGAGCGAAAGCACCCGGGCGAAGTGCGAGATGATCTCGATCGGGAGCATCAACGGATAGAGCCACCAGACGGGCCCAAGGAACTGCTTGACGTAGCCGAAGCCGTTCGAGCGGATACCGTGATAGTGGTAGTAAAGGAAAGTGACAAGCGCGAAACCGAGCGGCACGACCGGGTTGGCCGTGGGCGATTCGAGGCCGGGAACCAAGCCCATCAGGTTGCTGAGCAGGATGAAAAGCAAGAGCACGGTGAGGTAGGTGACGAAGCGCTCGAAGCCGTGGCCGATGATGCTTTCGCTTTGCGCGCCGACGAACTCATGGGTGATCTCGGCGAAGTGCTGGATGGCGGACGGCTTCTCTACCGAGAGGCTGACGCGGATGACGGCGAAGTAGAGGAGCAGGCCGAGAAAAACGAGCAGCTCCATGGCGAAGGCGTTGGTGATGGGCGCCTGCGGGTGAGCGGGATGGATGCGGAGAGCCTCGAGCAGATGGTCGGTCCGCGCGGCGAAGTGTTGATTGAGAAAGCGGGTGAAGAGAAGCTGTGTCGGCATAGGTTAAGTTAATCTTCGATGTCTATGTGGTCCAGCGATTCATGAGCCGGAGCGCTTCGATCGTTAGCGAGAGAAGGCCCAGGCCGAGTCCAGCGGCAAGCGCAAACACATTGCCATGAATGTACTTAAGGCTAACATAGAGCACGACCAGAGTTAAGCCGAGACGGAGGAAGAATCCGACCAGCGTGAGGCCGATGGGCCGCTTCGTGCGGCCGGCGTCCATGGCCTGGTTGAGGATGCTCATGAGCCGGGTCCACTCCCACAGTGAGGCCCCGGAGATCGTCGCGCCGATGAGAACGAGTGCGCCGCTTGGCCAGCCAGCCTTCCACCAGAAGAGGGCGGTAGCGACGACGGTAAGCATTGCCAGCAGACGCAGCGCGGAGAGCATCGCGGTGCGAACGTCGGAGTCTGTAAGGCCAGCGGTGATGCCCTGGCCGCCGGGTGCCTGCGTGGGGTGCGTCACTGGTCGCCCCGCTTGAGCGAGCGCGAGGCGGTGGTGAAGATCTGGACGAAGCCTCCGGCCGCGCCGAGCAGCATGCCAAAGATGACGATCCAATGCTGGTGGTAGTGGCGGTCCGCCCAGGCGCCGGCGAGCAGGCCGACGAAGCATCCGGCGGGCACGGCGAGCGCCATCTGGATCATGCCTTCGGCCTTGGCGAGGTCGCGCAGGCCGTTGCCGGAGGAGTCTGGCGATTTGTTGGCGTCGTCCGGCATGGCCTGTTCATTATCGCGCAGGCGGCGGGTCCCGCGTTAGTCTGGAGGGGCGAGGGACCATCGATTGTTTGAGTCGGAGTTTGAAGAGAAGCTGTTCGCGCTGCGGCAGGAGAAGCTGAAGGAGATTGCGAAGCTTGGGCAGCAGCAGGGTTTGGGTGAAGCGGAGGCGACGTATCCGAACAGCTACCCGGTGACGGCAGGCATTCCGGAGCTGCGCGCGAAGTATATCGATACGGCGCAGGCCGCGACGGCGGAAGCACTGGCGGCGAACCGGGTGGAGGTGGCGATTGCCGGGCGGGTGATGCAGATTCGCGTGCAGGGCAAGGCTGGATTCGCGCAGCTGCAGCAGGGTGGGCTGCGGCTGCAGATCTATGTACGCAAGGACGATGT
Organism: uncultured Acidobacteriaceae bacterium; assembly: GCA_964252655.1. GTDB lineage: Bacteria > Acidobacteriota > Terriglobia > Terriglobales > Acidobacteriaceae > Edaphobacter. Next base: position 13,117 of record CAXUNR010000040.1, on the reverse strand, counting down.
GGGGGAGGCGCAGTTTGGGATCTACAAGCTGCTCGACCTGGGCGATCACGTTGGGGTGAAGGGCTATCTGTTCGTTACGCGGACGGGCGAGACGACGGTGCATGTGACGGAGCTTCGGTTCCTGGCGAAGGCCTTGCTCGCGCTGCCGGATAAGTACCACGGGTTAGAGGATGTGGAGCTGCGGTATCGGCAGCGGTATGTGGATCTGTTTATGAACACGGGGCAGTCGGCCAAGCAGGCGGAGCATGGGCCGGCGCAGAAGGTGGCGGACGATCCGGATGCTCCGGCGGGGACCGAGAGCGCGGGCGAGTCGCAGCCTGGACATGAGCTCGCGCCGCCGAATGTGCGCGAGGTGTTTGTGAAGCGGGCGCAGATTCTAAGGGCGCTGCGGAAGTTTTTCGATACGCGGGGGTATCTCGAGGTAGAGACGCCGATGATGCAGCCGGTGGCGGGTGGGGCGACGGCGCGGCCGTTTACGACGCACCATAACGCGCTCGACCTGCCGCTTTTCCTGCGGATTGCGCCCGAACTGTACCTAAAACGGCTGGTTGTGGGCGGAATGGATCGCGTTTACGAGATTAATCGGAACTTCCGGAATGAGGGGGTAAGTACCCAGCACAATCCCGAGTTCACGATGCTCGAGTTTTACCAGGCGTACGCGAACTATCACGACCTGATGGACCTTACGGAGGAGCTGGTCAGGTTTGTGGCGATGGAGGTAAATGGGTCACTGCTGACCAGGTTCAATGGGGTGGACATTGATCTTGAGAAGTGGGAGAAGTTGTCCATGCGTGAGGCCATCGTTCGATTTTGGAAAGCAGAATTCGGAACGAGACCATCCGATCGGGATTTTGTGAGTTCAGCAGCTCTTCAAACGTTTTTGTCAAAAGCGGAGGAAGAGACGTCAGGCTCTAAGGAAGTTCGCGAATACTTTGCCTTCAAGTCTTTGCAGTTGAAAAATGGCGAGCCTTGGGGCAAAGTCGTCGCCGACACTTTTGAAGAGATGGCCGAAACAGAGTTAGTTCAGCCGACGATCATCTATGACTTCCCTCTTGCGGTGTCTCCTTTGTCGAAGGTGAAGCCGGACGAGCCGGATTGGGTGGAACGGTTTGAGTTCTACATCGGCGGCTTTGAGGTTGGGAATGCGTTCTCTGAGTTGAACGATCCGGTGGACCAGCGGCGAAGGTTTGAGGCGCAGGTGGCGGAGAAGGCTCGGGGCGACGATGAGGCGATGGAGATGGATGAGGACTATGTGCGGGCGCTCGAGTACGGGTTGCCGCCGACGGGGGGCGAAGGGATCGGGATCGATCGGCTGACGATGATTTTAACGGGGCAGCGGTCGATCCGGGATGTGATTCTGTTTCCGTTGATGCGACCGGTGGCGAAGGTTGCGGGAGAGACTGCTCCGTCCTCCGCCGCGCAAGGCTAGCGGCTTTCTCTCACACTACGACTGTCGATTTTGGGCGGCCAGATGAGCTCGCCAGCCGCCGAGATGCGTGATCTCGAGGGCGCCTTCCGTGCCGGCGGGCTCGACCAGAAAGCCCATCGCCAGCGAGCCGTCTTCCAGCTGCAGCTTGCCGATCGAGAGCGGCGGCGGGACGCCCTCGACGAAGCTGCCGACGGTGTCGGCGGGCAAGGCCCACAGCTCGACTTCGATCCCTGGTCCGGGAAAGCCGGGGACGCGCACCAGGCCGGGCTTGGGGGGCGTGGTGTTGGCGAGGGCGTACAGCTTGTAGTCCGGCGCGGTGCGGGTGGTACGCAGCAGACGACCGCCGCGCTGGGTGAGCTGCCCGTTGAGCGGCTGGCCGGTGAGGTGCGCGCCGACGACGACCATGAGCAGGCAGCCGGTGGGCACGGCCGGGGCGGGGAGAGGTGCGGCTTCGGCCAGCAGGCGTGGGCTGCCGCCGAGGGTTGTGTTCAGCTTGCGATGGAGTTTGTCGGCGAGGGTGAGGAGCGCAGTCTCGGTGAAAGGCTGACCGATGAGCGAGACGCCGAAGGGTAGGGCGGGTTCGGATGGTGACACCGGACGCATGCCGGCGGGAACGGCTACGGCGGCGAGGTCGAGGAGGTTGACGAAGTTGGTGTAATGGCCGAGCTGGCTGTTGCGGGCGATCGGCTGCTCCGCGATTTCGGCGTGGGTGAAGGTGCGTGGCGCGGTGGGTAGGAGCATGAGGTCAAAGCTGGCCCAGGCGGCGGCGGTCTCGCGGCGGAGAGCTTCGAGCTGGTAGAGGGCGCCGAAGACGTCCGCGGCCGAGTACTTCCCTGCCCCGGCGAGGATGGAGGCGACAACGGGGTCCATGTCAGCCTGGTGGGCGAGGAAGAAGGGCTGGATGCTGGCGCAGCGTTCGGCGACCCAGGGGCCGCCGTAGAGCAGGCGTGCGGCGGCGAGGAAGGGGGCGAGGTCAAACTCGACGGGCTGGCCGCCGAGAGATTGGAGAGCGTCAACGGCGGATTGGAAGAGGGTAGGGTTGTTGGGATCGCCGAAAAACTCGAGCGCCGTGGGAGTGGGGACGCCGAAGCGGAAGGTGGAGGCGGCCGCCCAGGGGGAGGCGCCGACACCAAGCGCCGGGGTGCGGGAGTAGGAGTCGGCGGGGTCGAAGCCGGAGGCAGAGGCGAGGACGAGGGCGGCATCGGCATTGGTCTGGGCGAAGATGGAGACGCAATCGAGCGTGCGGCAGGCGGGGACGACGCCGTGGGTGCTGATGAGGCCGCGCGTGGGCTTGAGGCCGACAAGGTTGTTGAACATGGCGGGGACGCGGCCGGAGCCGGCGGTGTCGGTGCCAAGCGCGAAAACAACCAGGCCACTGGCGACGGCGACGGCGGAACCTGAGCTCGAGCCTCCGGAGATGTGGTCGGGCGAAAAGACGCTCGACGGTGCGCCGAAGGGGGAGCGCGTGCCGACCAGTCCGGTGGCGAACTGGTCCATGTTGGTTTTGCCGATGAGGATGGCGCCAGCGGCTTCTAGTTTCTGGACGACGGTGGCAGAAGCTGCGGGCGTGTAGGCGAAGGCGGGGCAGGCGGCGGTGGTGGGGAGGCCGGCGACGTCGATATTGTCCTTGACGGCGAACGGGATGCCGTAGAGGAGAAGCTTCGTTCGGTCCTGGTTCTCGAGGGCTGCCGCCCGGGACAGGGCCTGCTCGCGAGGGATGAGGGCGATCCAGACGGGCTGCAGCGGAGCGGCGTCCAGGCGGTCGTAGAGGCTTGCAACGATTTGCTGCGGGGTGGTCGAGGCGTTGGCATATTCGCGCTGGAGTTGGTCGATGGTCAACGGGGTTAGTTCTCCTCCAGGGATACTTCAGTATGCAGTGTGTTGCAGCGATCTGTTCTAACGAAGCAACTTGGAGGCCTCATTCTACCCACTATGCGGAAGACGTCTTCTGGTCCTGAGGGGAGCGTTGAAGCCGTTGCATTGCCTAATCCTATGGTTTACGACTACCAGGCTAAACCGACAATGGCTTGACTGCTATCTAAATTCAATAGTGTGTGACTTGAAAGATAAATGAAACGCCGCCGGGGCTTATAAGACTGAGCCCCGGCTGTTTAGGTGGACTGTAGAGGAGTTCAATGGATGGACAACGTCACCCTCTTACCCCAGTGCGATCAGCGACGCTTTGCAAAGAAGTGAAACATTTTATTGTTTGACTACCTAGCAAACCTGGCGGCTGACTACTTTGGGAGAATGTCCAGCTTCGTTTGCGGGCCGGAGCGAATAATCGATAGTGGCAGCTTGAGGTGAGCCACGGCGACATCATCCGGAAGCGCACCGATCCAAGCATTCATCGACACGTCGATAAAATACGGTGACCGCAGCATCTCAAGGAAGACCAGGTCTTCCGTGCCTGTGTTCTCAATATAGTGAGTCGCCATCAAAGGAACAATGCCCCATCATTGGCGTTGAAATCCATAGTACGAGTCCGTGCTCCGGTGCTCGCGATCGTCATGCGGCCTTTGCCTCTAATCCAATACTGCCACTCGTCGGAGTTCGGGTGCCAGTGCATTTTACGTAGACCACCAGGCTTCAGGGTTACTTGGGTGGCACAGATCTTATTGGCAATTGGGAAACGAGTCACGTCTACCAACTTCAAGCTGCCACCGGTATGCACTACATCCGGCTTCTGCTGACTTAGCTTGTAAGTATATTGATTCACTGTTTCAAGCCCGTCGCCCAGAGCATGTTTATCCTCTTCGAGCGACGCGGATTCTGTGCTTGGAAAGAGGTAGAGCTGTGTTGAAGGTAATTTATTAAAGCTATCCATGTTCCATCCCATGTTCTTTTGGATCACTTCGGGAGGGGTGTGGACAAGCGATTCCGAAATGAAAACGTATTTCCTCTGAAAACGCACCGTCATTAAAGACCAGGAGGAAGTCTGTACCGTCCGGGCCAAGGCCTTGAAGCGAATGCGGATAGCCGGCCGGGAAGTACCAGAGATCGCCCGCTGCAACATCATCGATAAACATCTGCCGTCCGGTTGCATCAGTGTGACCCGTGTGGTTCCAGTAAAAACGATGGTCCACTCATCCGACGTATGCCAATGCAACTCACGATAGGAACCGGCCGTAAGACGCATGCTGACCCGGCCAGAGATTTGGTGCTGGGTAGTTCCCGCTCGGTCACCTGGTCCGTCCAACCACCATCCTAGATGCGGCGTGAAGTTAAATCAAAGGAGTACCAGATGGGAGGAAGACTTCCGTGATCGGTGAACGGTGGCCGATGACAGTTTGCATTTTCAGTGATCAGCGGCTGATTTGCGGCCCCGGATCACTCGCATCATCGCCCTGACGACCTGCGAGTTGCTCCTCTCTCGTCTGCGCTGCTGCGCCAAGCGTTGCAAAGCTTACGCCAGCCATCGCCGCCGCTCCGACAAAGGCTCATCGCGACACTGGATTGATTGATTCGGAATTAGTTTCTGCTGTATCTGTACCAGGCGGTAAATCTCGCTCATGGTTCATGGTCTTGGCTCCGGTTCGTTGGGAAAGGAAGCGTGAAAGTAAACACAAATTCTACGAGCTGATCTGGCAGGAGGAGCGTGGGTTCACTTACAGCCGTGAAATGCCGTTTAGTGCATCAAGCATTGCCATGCCAGGCAATGTGAGCGGACGTATGGCTTGGATGAACACTCAACCTTCCCCGCGATGCACTCTTATCGGAAATAAAGCATCTTGCCGTGTGGAGTCGCGCTGAATGCGCTGCATTACTAGGGAGTGAGTTGGCCGCGCGTGTAGTCGAGTGCCCGCAACGCCAGTAGATAGTCATACCGAGCGTTGACAGCCGAGACCGTGGCTTGCGTGCTTTGCAGTTGCGCTTGACTCAGTTCCACGATGGAACTCAGCCCGAGCTTGTAGCGTGTCTGGGCTAAACTCAGTGCCTGTGCCGTCTGCTTGCGGAACTGATCGGCGACGGCGATGCGGCGGAAGGCCGTTTGTGCGTCCAAGACGGAGGTCTGCATATCCCGCGCGATGGTATCCGAGAGACTCTGCGCCTGCTTCTCGGTGGCCTGCTGACGCAAGTACGCTTCTTCGGTCTGCGCCGTGATGCGAAAACCGGTGAAGATCGGAACTGTAACATTGACCGCGGCGGCGGCGAATCGATGAGGTTCGAAGACGCCGTCGACACCGATCGGCGTCAAGCCACCGATCGCGAGCGCGGAGATGCTTGGCAGGCGCTGCAGCTCCTGCGCGTGGGCGAGCTTGCCATAAGCCTGCGCATTTAGTTTGAGCGACTGCAGGTCCGGGCGTTGGGCCTGTGCGTCTTTGTTCATCGTCTGCGTCGATGCCAGGTCCGGCGGTGGAGGCAGGGCGGCGTTCGCATCCTCGACTGCCTGATAGCGCGTGTCGGCCGGGGCTACCAGAAGCGCAGCAAGTGCAGCCCTAGCTGAAGCCACAGCGTTCTCTGCGTCGAGTTGCAGCAACTGCGACTGAGAGAGGTCCGCAGCCGCGACGTTCAGGTCGAGGTCGCTCTTCAAAGCACTTTGAGTAAGCGCCTGCGTAAGCTGCTGAACGCTGGCCCGTGCATCTACCGTGGCCTTAGCAACCTGCAGCAGGGATTGCGCGTTGAGCAGGCGGTAGAAGGCCTGATCCGTGGCCAGCAAGACATCCTGCTGCGTGGCCAACGTCGTTTGGTCCTGTGCTTTTTGCTGCAGGCGACTGGTGGCGACAAGATTGCTGGTGTGACCGAAGTCGGTGATGAGCTGCGAGAAGTTCCCGCCGAAGGAGGCGTGCGTGTAAAGATGCGAGCTCGTAAGCGACCCTGGCGAAGCGCCGATGCGACTGCCGTCCTCTGCCTTCTCCGCGGTTGCTGCACCGCCGATCTGAGGCAGCTCCGCAGACCTCGTCTCCCGAGTGACCTGACCTGCCGCGAGAGAGAGCAGGCGGCTGGCCGTGATGCGCGGATTATTCTTGAGGGCCTGTGTGTCTGATTCGCTGCGGGTGATGGATTTAGTTGCCGCCTCCGCCGGAAGCAACGATGTTTGTGCGAGCGGGGCAGAGTCCGCGGTTGGTTTCCCTAGAGGCGGACCGGACGGCGAGGCGGAGAAAAGAACCTGTGCGTGTGCGTCAGGAGCACTGGGCAGAGGCGCGGAGTTCGCTTGCGCAACGCAAGGCAGGCATCCTGAGAGGATGAGCAACGGGAGCGGCGTGCAACATCTCATGCGGGCACCTCCGCGATCTGCGCTTGGGAGTGCTCTTCGTTGGCTTGGTCCCGGCGGCTCTTGCGGGCCTCTCTGTTCCGGTGGATCAGCAGGTAGGCGCTCGGCACCAGGAAGACGGTTACGATTCCGGAGACGGTGAGACCGCCGAGGATTGCCCGGGCGAGCGGAGCGTATTGCTCACTGCCGGCCTCCAAGGCGAGCGCCATGGGGATGAGGCCCAGGATGGTCGCGAGCGTGGTCATCAGGATGGGCCGCAGACGGACTTTGCAGGCCGTGATGATCGCCTCTTCAAGCTTGAGCCCCTGGTCGCGCAGCTGGCCTACGAACTGCACGATGAGGATGCTGTCCGAGACCACAATGCCGGTCATCATGAGCACGCCCATCAAGCTCATAATGTTGAGCGTGGTGTGCGTCAACAGCAGAAACAGGATGACGCCGGAGAGACCCGGTGGGATCGCCAGTAGAATGATGAGCGGATCGACAAAGGAGGCGAACTGGGCCATTAGGATAAGAAACACAAGCACGATGGATAGGACCAGGCCGATGGCGAAGGACCGGAAGGAAGCGTTCATGTTATTGACCGAACCGCGTATGGTCACCTTGGTGCCCCTCGGCAAATTGGTCCCATTCACGATGCGCCGTACATCTTTTCCGATTGTGGAGAGGTCTTCCGCCTTCGGCATCACGTAGACGTCAAACACCCGGCGCAGCTGATAGTGGTCCACCTCTGTGGGTGTATTGATGGATTTGACCGTAGCCACGGATTCAAGCGGCGTTGTCTGCTTGCCGTCTGCGGAGCGCAGCGGTATCTGCTTGAAGTCATTCAGCGTCTGCACCTGCGTCTCCGGATACTGCACAGTGAGCATGTAGTTGTTGCCGGTCTTGGGGTCGATCCAGTAGCTCGGGGCAACCTGACCGTTCGAGGTCATGGCGGTGATGACGCTGTCGACGATGGTCTTCGGTGTGAGGCCCTCAAGGCTGGCTTTTTGCCGGTCGATGTTCAAAGCAAGTCCGGGGTAGTCGATGTCCTGCGGAATGAGCACGTCGCTCACTCCTTGCAACGCTCGCAGCTTCTGCGATAGCTGCTGGGCGGCGGCGTATCCGCCATCCATGTCGTTCGTGCTTACCTGAATGTCGAACGGCGCCGGGAGGCCCTGGTTCACGATGGAGTCGACCAGGCCTCCCGTCTGGAAGTAGGTCTCGACTGAAGGAAGATCAGACGACAACTTGGCTCGAACGCGCTCTATATAAACAAAGCTGCTGACGCTGTGATCTTCTTTCAGACTGACCTGTACGAACGCCGTATGCATGCCGGAGTTCGGGGTGTAGATGGCTGAAAGATCGGGAGTCACCCCAATGTTCGAGACGATCATGTTCAGGTCTTTCGGAGCGACCACGTCGCGTACATCCTGCTCTACGCGGGCGACGTACTGGTCTGTCAACTCAAGGCGCGTCCCTGTTGGAGCTTTCACGCTGATTACAAATTGGCCGGGATCGGTGCGAGGAAAATACGCGCGTCCTAGAAGGGGAGAGAGCGCAAAGCTAACCAGGACGAAGACCGAAAAAGCGACGATCACTAAGACCGGTCGACCCAAACACCAGTGGATCGCTTTATCGTAGCGATCCTGCAGCCAGCGGAACGCCAGATTGAAGCGCTGCACGAATCGTGTGAATAGATTCCCCTTGCTCTGCTTGGAGCTCGCGTTCTTGGGGGCAGGATCCTTCTCGTTCGCGGTCTCATGTTCTTTCTCAGTGCCGACGTGCTGGATGAATTTTGAGCAGAAGAGCGGCACCACGGTCATGGCGACCACATAGGAGCAGAATAAAGCGATGACGACAGCAAGGGCCAGAGCGGTAAAGAGATACTTGCTGACTCCGGTGAGCAGCACGACGGGGAAGAATACAATCGCGGTGCTGAAGGTTGCGGCCAGGACGGCCAGTGCAACTTCCTTGCCGCCTTCTTCGGACGCTTTGACGCTATCTTCGCCCATCTCGAAGTGGCGGAAGATGTTTTCGAGCACCACGACGGAGTTGTCAATCAGGCGTGAGAGCACCAGCGCCATTCCGCCCAGTACCATCGTGTTGATGGAGTCTCTGAACGCATCGAGGATGAGAAACGTGGCAATACACGAGATGGGAATCGATAGCAGGACTGCGATCGTGGCTCGAAAATTTCCAAGAAAAAGAAGGATCATGATGCCGGTCAGCACCAATCCGATTGCGCCTTCGCTGATGACATTCTTGATTGCGGTCTTGACGAAGACAGATTGATCGAAGACAACGCTCGTGCGCAGGGCCTCGGGTACGTCGAGCAGGTGGGCGGTGGCTTTGCGGATGCCGTTGACGATGGTGATGGTGTTGGAATCGCCACCCTGCTTGAGCACGGGAATATATACAGAGTGTTGGCCATCGACGCGAACGATGTTTGTCTGCAGCTGGCCGCCATCGACGGCGTGACCCACATCGCCGACGAGCAAAGAGGCGTTCCCGACTGTCTTCAACGGTATGCCGTTCACGTCGTCCGGCGTAGGCACCTGGCTGTTGGCGTAGATGTTGTAGTCCTTCGGTCCGATGCGAACATCGCCCGCGGGCAGGATCAGGTTGGAATCATTGATGCTGTTCACGACATCCATCACACCGAGCTGCGACGCCTGCAGCTTGAGGGGATCGACGTAGACCATGATCTGCCGATACGTTCCGCCGTACGGCTGCGGCACGGATGCGCCTGGAACATTGGCGACTTGATTGCGCACGCTGAATTGGGCGATGTCTTTGAGCTGCGTCTGGTTCATGCCCGGGGCTTTCAACGTAATCAGGCAGACTGGCAGATTGGCCGCATCGAAGCTTAGCACCACGGGAGGCAACGTTCCCGGGGGCAGACGCCGCAGGTTGGCCATGGCCAGATTCGAGATACTACTGACGGCCGCGGTCGGATCGGTACCCGGCTGGAAGTAAATCTTGATCAGGCTGACGCCGGTCATCGAGCGGGACTCGATGTGATTGATATTGCTTCCGAGCGTGAAGAAGCGCTCGTCGCTGTCCGTGATGTCGGACTCGATCTGCTCAGGCGGCATGCCGGTGTAAAAAGTGGCGACCACTACCACCGGAATCTTGACCGGAGGAAACAGATCGACCGGCATGTTGAGGATAGCGGCTACACCGACGACCACCACCATCAGACATGCCATGAGAACGAAGAAGGGATAACGAATCGCAAAGGAGGACATGCTTATTCACTGTCCTTTCCGCTCTGTTTTTGGTATCCGACCAGAGAGCTCTTTGCCCTCTGGGGTTTGACTTCCTCTCCCGGCTGCAGCGTGGCGAGCCCGCCGATGATCACTTTGTCGCCAAGCTGAAGGCCTCCGGTCACCTCCTGCGAGTTGGACCCGCTGATGCCGAGAACGATCGAACGTCTCTGCACATGGTTCGTGCTGTCCACCAGCAGCACGGACGGTTGGTCGCCCTGCATGATCGCACTGGCGGGGATAAGCATCGCGTTTTGCTTTTGCTGGAGGTTGAAGGTCACGTCGGCATACATGCCCGGCGTGAGGGTGAGTTTGGCGTTAGGCACGTCCACTTCGGCCAGCATGGTGCGAGTGGCGTTTGAAACATCTCGCGTAAAGCGTATGACAGTGCCGTCGAACTGTTGTCCGGTGGCTTGCACGTGGATCAATACGTTCGAGCCCACATGCACCATGGGCACGTCGCGCTCGGGGACTGCCATGCGCAGGCGAAGCACATCGCTTTGCGCAAGACGAACAACTGCCTGATTCTGACCCTCCGCCGTTCCGGCCGGGATGAGCGCACCGGTATCGGCGTATCGCATCGTGACGACGCCGCTGTATGGAGCCGTGATGGTGGCGTAGTTCTGGAGGCTGTGGACGCGCGAGTTCTCGGCACGCGAGACGCCGAGCTGTCCCTGGCCTGCGGCGACGGCGGCCTTGGCTGCATCGACCTGCGCGGCGGCTGCCTGATCCTTGCTACGAATGTCGTCGAGTTCCTGGGCGGCAACCAAGCCGGGCTGTTGATCCGAAGCCTGTTTGAGTCGCACATAGTTCGCGTGCACCGCGACATAATTGGCCTGCTCCCGGGAGACCTCACTTTGCAGGCGCTCAATATTCTCCTGCGTCTGCGTGATGCCGGCTTGTGCCCCAGCTACCTCGGCCTGCAGCTCAGGAACCTCTAACACGGCCAGGGTCTCTCCTCGATGCACCCGGTCGCCGATATCCACGTAAATGTGGCGAATATAGCCGGATACCTTGCCGTGTACGTCGATCTCCTGAAACGCCTGAAACACTCCTGCCACAGTGAGCTGACTTGCAATGGCCCCGGACTGTACTGTGACGACAGAGACGGCGGAAGGAGCAGGAGCGACCGCAGCCGCAGTCTCGTCATGGTGTCTGTGGCGCAGGATCAGCACGATCAAGACGACGATAACCAAGAGGCTGGCAAGTACGATGGCCACTCGTTTCGATCGTGTAGGGTGAGGCATTTCCAAAAGGTTCTCCGGTGGAGCAAGTCTTCGTGAGCGGCACGAGCGAGAGGATATTAATTAAGTAAACCATGGTGCAGGTGTTGCTTCGCTGATAAAGCCTTGCATACACAAGAGCACCTTTGAGAAGAGACGATGCTCGGCCATGATTGTTCTTAGACGAACGGTAGCGTGTGTGGTCAAAGCATAGCCGCCCGAACGGTAGATGAGGCAGACGGTACAAGCGAAACGCGGCTTCTGACGAAGGGCGCTCTTAAAGGGAATTCGCCATGCCATGAAGGTGAACTTAGTTGCTCGTAGGCCGTTCGATGTGATCGACAAGGATGGCATCTACGACAGCCCGGGTGGGTTCGAGGCGTAAGCCTAGCTGCTCCGGCAAAGCTGCGAAGATGGAAGGAGAGAACGGCTCACCAGCCTCTTTGGAGGCTGCTTGAGCATCCAGTTCGTCCTGCGAGGTCCAGAGCAGATTAAAGTCATAGAGACTAGTCAGGCCGGTCCGGTCAAGAATTTGGCGATCGAGCGAAGCTCCGTTCAAGACGTAGAGCAAAGCGGCGATGGGAACGGCGCGAGCGTGGACCTCGCCGTGTTTCTGATTGAGGTTCCAATCTGGCGAGGGATCCGCTGACAGCGGAGGCGTCTGCTCACGCATCTTCGTGCCGCCTTTCGCAAGGACGAGAGCGTAAACGGGTACCTCCTTCGTGCCGGCGTGAACCTGCATCTTGCAGCGTTCGAAGAGGATGGGCTGCAGCATCGCCTTTCGCTGCACGAAGGTAAGGGCGCGGAATGCGGGCAGGTCCGCTGCCGCGACTTTCGCTTCGATGTCCCGGCGCTCCTCGGTAGCCCAGATGGGTAGACCCAGGATGAGATCGTTGCGCTGCCGATTGAAGGCGAAGGCCAGAATGCGGTTCATGGGCGAGTTCGTTACCAGCAGATGGTTGCCGTCGGGTGGAAGAGTGAGAATGCCGCGTGATTCACCGGAGTGGTTGGGTCGGATGGAGACCACGTCAAAGCGCAGTGCGGGCGGCGGGCTCATTTGCCCTTTGGCGACTATGGACAGAAGCAGCGTTGCAAAAAAGAGCCGGTGAGCCATTTGGTATGCAGGCAAGACGCTTGTCTTCGATTCACGCTTTACGCAAAGCACCGTCACCTCGTACTACTTTTCGTAGTGGTGGACCAGATTTATCTCACTTCAATCTGCTTGCCTGGCAAGAACAAACGCAGATTCCCTTCGGAAATGACAACCAAAGAGCAAGGGGCTTCTAGCCGCACTCCGGTTCTGGCTTAGTCCGGGCGGAGAGAGACGAGGAGCTGGCCGCTGGTGACGAGGGTGCCAACCGTGGTGTGGATCTCGGCTACGGTGCCAGAGGCGTGGGCGTGGATGGCGATCTCCATCTTCATGGCGTCGAGGACGACGAGCTTCTGGTCTGCGGTGACGTGGTCGCCGACGGAGATGGGGATTTGGAAGACGCTGGCGGTGACGGAAGAAGACACGCCTTCGCAGCCCTCAAGGACCTGGGCGTCGGGGGTGTCGGGCGCAACCTCTTCGGGTTCGACGATGGTCATCTGGCCGGCGGCGACCCAGCGCTCGCGCTCAGCGAGGAAGGCTTCGCGCTGGGTGTGCTTGAAGGCCGCGGCGGAGGCGGCGATCCCGGCCAGGAAGCGGTCGTAGTCGGCTAGCTTGAAGGTGGTTTCTTCGATGCGGAGGGGGTAGTCACCGCGGGGGAAACGGCGGCGGGCGTCGAGGAGTTCCTCGGCGGAGACGGGGAAGAAGCGGAGCTGGTCGAAGAAGCGGAGGGCCCAGGGATAGCCAGGCGGGAAGACGGGCGTGGTCTTCCAGGTGTTCCACATCTGAATGGTGCGGCCGACGAGCTGGTAGCCCCCGGGCCCTTCGATGCCGTAGACGCAGAGGTAGGCGCCACCGATGCCGACGGCGTTTTCGGGGGTCCAGGTGCGGGCGGGGTTGTATTTGGTGGTGACG
>CAXUNR010000039.1:0-38976 GCA_964252655.1 uncultured Acidobacteriaceae bacterium | reverse complement strand
GGCGCTGGGCGGGTACATCAATTTTGTGTCGAAGAGCGGTGGAAACCAGATGCATGGGACGGTGTATGGCTATCTGCGGGACAAGCATTTGAATGCAGAAAATGCGCTCTCCGAGACGCTGCTGCCGTATACGCAGGTGCAGACGGGCGCGTCGTTGAGCGGGCCGGTGCGGAGGGACCGGACGTTTTACTTTGGGAATTTTGAGCAGCGGCAGCTGAACCAGACAGGCATCATCACGATTTCGCCAGGGAACGCGGCGGCGGTCGACGCGGTGCTGAAGGCGGATGGGTATCCGGGGCGGATGCTGAGCGTGAGTTCGGCGACGCCGACGACCATCTATGCCAACCCGGTGCGGGCGAGCAACTTGTTTTTGAAGCTGGACCAGCGGGTAAGCGATCGGGACGAGTTGAGCGCGCGCTACAGCCTGTATCACGTGAGCAGCGTGAACTCGCGCGGGGTGGGGGGCTTGAGCTTTACGAGCGCGGCGGCGGGGCTGACCGACCTGGACCAGACGGTGGCAGTGAGCAACATTCTGACGCTGACGCCGCGCACGGTGAACGAGACGCGCGGGCAGTTTACGAACAGCAACCTACAGGCTCCGGTGAACGATGCCGTGGGACCGGCGGTGTCGATCTCGGGCGTGGCCTCGTTTGGGACGCTTTCGGCTTCGCCGACGGCGCGCTATGACCGGCTGTACGAGGTGGTGGACAACGTGTCGCACCAGGCGGGCCCGCATGCGCTGCGGGTGGGCGCGGACTTCCTGTTCAACGACTTGACGATTACGTTTCCGATGTCGAACCGCGGGAGCTATGCGTTTTCGTCGCTGGCGAACTTCCAGAAGGGTGTGTACAGCACGTTTACGCAGTCGTTCGGGAATTTTGTGGTACCGCAGACAAACCCGAACGTCGGCTTCTATGGGCAGGATGAGTGGAAGGTCAGCCCGAAGCTGACGGTGAACGCGGGCGTGCGCTATGACCTGCAGTTTTTGAAGGCGATCGACACGGATAAGAGGAATGTTTCGCCGCGGGTTGGGTTTGCGCTGGCGCCGTTCCGGAGCGGAGGGACGGTAGTACGGGGCAGCTTTGGCTTGTTCTATGACCGGGTGCCGCTGCGCGCGCTTTCAAATGCGCTCGAGTCCGATGGGAACACGACGGCGATCAATGCCAACACCTTTACGACGGTGGCTTTGTCGTATGGGCAGGCGGGCGCGCCGGTGTTTCCGAAGATCGATGCGGGGTATACGGCGACGACGATTCCGGCCAATCTACGGCTTAGCCTGAGCACAATGGACCCGCACATTCAGAATGCGTATTCGCTCGAGACGAGCCTTGAGGTGGATCAGCAGCTGACAGCCAGGAGCGATGTGGCCATCAGCTACCAGCATCTGCGCGGCGAGCATCTGCTGATCTCGGTGAACCTGAATACGCCGACGTGTTATGCGTCGGTCGATCCGGTGAACCTGTGCCGGCCGAACCCGGCGTATGCAAACAACAAGCAGTACCGGTCGGCGGCGGACTCGTATTATGACGGGCTGTCGGTTTCGTATGTCGAGCGGCCAGTGCGGTGGGGAAGCTGGCGGGTGTCGTATACGTGGTCGAAGGCGATCGACGATGTGAGCGAGTTCTTTTTTTCGTCGCCGGTGAACAACTTCAATCTACGCGAGGATCGGAGCCTGTCGGATGACGACCAGAGACAGCGCGTGGTGTTCGATGCTACGGCGCGTACGGCTTCGGGGCCGGCGTCGGGCTGGGGGGAGCGGCTGACGCATGGGTTTTTGTTGAGCGGAATTCTGCAGTACTACTCGCCGCTGCCGTTCAACGTGACGACGGGGCAGAACAGCGTGCAGACGACGGCGCTGCGGCCGTGCGCGCCGGGGTATGTGCTGTCGGCGACCGCGGCGAACACATGCGCGAATGCGCTGCCAGGGACGCTGATCGGGCGCAACGCGGGGGTGGGCTTCGACAGCTTTACGCTGAACGCGCGGCTGAGCCGGACCTTTGCGCTGGGTGAGCGGGTGCGGCTTGAGGGGATCGCGGAGGCGTTCAATGCGCTGAACCGGAGGAACAACCAGATTCCGAACGGGACCTTTGGAGCGGGGGCGTATCCGGGTGCGCCGAGCGCGACGTTTGGGCAGGCGACGGCGGTGGGGGATCCACGGAGTGTGCAGCTGGCGGCGCGGGTGAATTTTTGACGGGCGCAGGGCCATTCCCCTGCGGGAGCAAATCTGAAAGACTAACGACATGAGCACAGCGACGGCGACCAAGGTACTGACAGACAGGATCAACCGCATTGAGGTCTCGGCGACCATGGCGATTACGGCCGAGGCGTTGCGACTGAAGGCGACGGGCGTGAAGCTCTCGGATTTTGGCGCGGGCGAGCCGCACTTTGAGACGCCGCAGCATATTAAGGATGCGGCGATCGAGGCGATCCAGACAGGCTTTACCCGTTACACCGCGGTCGCGGGTGTGCCGGAGGTGCGGAAGGCGATCGTTGCGCGACATGCGGCGGACTTCGGCACCGACTACGCCGTCGATGAGTGTGTGTTTACGACCGGCGGCAAGCTGGCGCTGTTCAATGCAATCCAGGTGCTGGTCGATCACGACGATGAGGTGATTCTGCCGGTGCCGTACTGGGTCTCGTTCAAGGACATCATCCAATATGCCGGCGGCGTGGTGAAGTACGTCGTGACTGAGGAGCGCGAGAACTTTCGTCTTACAGCAGCGATGATTGAGGCCGCCATGACGGACAGGACCAAGGTCATCATTCTGAATACACCGAGCAATCCTTCCGGGGCGGTGGTGTCTCCCGAGGACCTGGAGGCGATCGTGCGGCTGGCGCATCGGCGCGGCGTGTTCGTGCTGCTCGATGAGTGTTATGTGTACCTGGACTTTGCCGGCAAGCCGGTGAGCGGAGCTTCATTTACCGAGTGCAAGGAGCATGTGGTGGTGCTGGGTTCGCTCTCGAAGACGTACGCCATGACGGGCTGGCGGGCGGGCTTTGCGCTGGGGCCGAAGCCGATCATCGCGGCGATGAGTAAGCTGCAGTCGCAGTCGACGAGTAACGCGGCGAGCATGGTGCAGCGGGCGGCGATCGCGGCGGTGAACGGGCCGCAGGAGTGCGTGGCGGAGATGCGGGCGGACTACATCCAGCTGCGCGACCGGGTGCTTGCAGGGCTGAAGACGATTCCAGGGCTGACCTGCACGGTGCCGCAGGGCGCATTCTATGTGTACCCAAATGTGAGTGCGTTCTTCGGCAAGAGCGGGGTGCGTAGCGCGGCGGATGTGGCGGCGCGGCTGCTGAGCGAGGCGCATGTCGTGGCCGTGCCGGGCGAGGCGTTTGGAACTGCGGAGCATATCCGGCTTTCCTACGCGGTGTCGTCCGCTGTCATCGACGAGGGCGTGGAGCGGATGCGCATATGGTTTGCGGGGCTTTAGTCTTTTGGCCGTGGCGGCAATTCCTGTTTTGGAATTCGGTTTAAGCTAGCCGGCAATATTTCATCAGACATCGGGTACATTTCCGCTACCATAAGGCTCTATGGGAATGGATGGGGTTCGATTTGCGCCGGTTATTCTGGCGGGCGGCAGTGGAACGAGGTTTTGGCCGCGGAGCCGCAGGGCACGCGCGAAACAGGTGCTGGCGCTTGACGGTGCCGAGACGATGATTCAGCAGACGCTGGACCGGCTGCTTCCGGTATCGAAGGCTGAAGATGTCTGGGTCGTGACGAACCAGTGGCTCGAGAAGACGGTTTGCGAGCAGATGCCGAAGCTCGAGGCCGATCACATCCTGAGCGAGCCCAAGCCTCGGAACACGGCACCTGCCTGCGCGCTGATGGCGTTTCTGCTGGAGAAAACCGACCCGGAGATCGTGATGGGCGTGTTCCCTTCCGATCATGTGGTGGTCAACAAGGCCCGTTTTGCGAAGGTGATCGAGGCGGGAGTTCGTCTGGCCGCGGCGGGCGAACACATCGTCGTGCTGGGAGTTCCACCAACGCGCATCGAGACGGGCTACGGCTATGTGGAGCAGGGGCCGGAACTGACGCCCGAGGCCGAAGACGCGGTTCCGGTGCGGCGGGTGCGGCGCTTCCGCGAAAAGCCTGACTATACAACGGCAGAAAAATTCATCGCGGCAGGAAACTTTGCTTGGAACGGCGGGATCTTCCTGTGGCGCGCACAGACGCTGGCCAATGCCGTTCGGGAACATGCCCCGGAGATGGCACCGATCCTCGAAGCGATTGCCGCAGCGCACGGAACTCCGGAGTTCGCTCGGGTCTTTGCCGAGGAGTATCCGAAGTGCGAAAACATCTCGGTGGATTACGCGATCCTCGAGCCGCGCTCGTTGAAGGGCGAGGCGCATAACGGCATCTTTTGTCTGCCGGCGGACTTCGGTTGGAACGACTTGGGGTCGTGGGCTTCGCTGCATGAGCACCTGGGATCAAGCCATGACGAAAACGTTCTGGACGGGCCGACCGATGGGCTCGCAGCGATTCAATCCAAAGGCAACTACGTGTACGCGCCGGGCAAGATGGTGGCGCTGCTAGGCGTGGATGGGCTGGTAGTAGTCGAGACGCCGGATGCGCTGCTGATTACAACGCGCGACCGGTCGCAGGATGTAAGCAAGATTGTGAAGCTGGTGCATGAGGGTTTAGGCCGGGAAGAGCTGATCTAACAATTGTTCTTGGAGCTTGTGGATGGGTGTAGTTAAGTTCGGAACTGACGGCTGGCGCGGAATCATCGCCGATGACTTCACGCATGACAACGTACGGGTCGCGGCGCGAGCAATCGCGCATTACGTGCTGGCGCAAGAAGACGCGGCGCGAGGCGTGTGCATTGGCTGGGATACGCGCTTCAAGTCGCAGGTCTTTGCGCGCGTGGTGGCAGAGGTGCTCGCCGGGGCCGGCATTCCGGTCACGCTCGCGGACCGAGTCACGCCGACTCCGGCGTTGAGCTTCGCAGTGCGAGGGCGTGGCGCGGCAGGCGGCGTGATGATTACCTCGAGCCACAATCCGGCGGAGTGGAATGGGGTGAAATATAAGGCGAGCTATGGCGGGTCCGGCAAGCCGTCAATCATCGCCGCCATCGAGACGTACCTGGACAAACCGCTTGCCGATGCGGCTCCAGTGAAGATTGAAGAGGTTGACTTCAATCCGCCGTACATCGCCGCGATCGAGAGCTTTGTCGATCTGCCTGCAATCAAAGCTTCGGGATACCGCTTTCTGATCGATTGCATGTATGGCGCTGGGCGAGGCGTGATCGCCGGGATCTTCGCGAGGGCCGGTGTGCCGTACGTAGAAATGCGCGCGGAGATCAATCCTGCATTTCCGGGAATCAACCCGGAGCCGATTCTGCCGCATATCCGCGAGACGCAGAGGCGGGTCGTCGAGGAACAGTGCGTCGCCGGATTAGTGACGGATGGCGATGCGGACCGCATCGGCGCGGTGGACGAGCATGGCAACGTGGTGGACGCGCACAAGATCTTCGCGATCCTGCTGAAGTGGCTGCTGGAGCGCAAGCGCTGGCCGGGTGAAGTGACGCGCGCCTTCAATACAACCTTGATGCTCGACCGGATCGCGGCCAAGCACGGACGCAAACTGCATGAGCATGGCATCGGCTTCAAGTATGTGTGCGACCTGATGCTGACGGAAGACATCCTGATCGGCGGCGAAGAATCCGGCGGCGTGGGCATCAGCAGGCATCTTCCGGAGCGCGACGGCATGCTGAACAGTCTGCTGCTGGCGCAGGTGATGGCGGACGAGAAGAAGACGCTAGGTGAGCTAGTCGGATCGCTGCAGGAGGAGTTCGGCGAGCACCAGTATGGACGCATCGACATGCACATCGAGGAGAGTTTAAAGCAGAGTGCAATCACGCGGGCTCGTGCGGTAAAGGCGGGAGAGAGCTTTGCGGGAATGAAGGTGCTGCGAGTCGAAACTCTGGATGGCATCAAGTTCTATCTTGAAAATACCTCCTGTAACGCAAAGCCCAACGCGGCGGAGACGTGGCTGCTGCTCCGGGCGAGCGGCACGGAACCCTTACTGCGGGTGTACTGCGAAAGCTGCTCGACTGAAGCAGTGGATGCGGTGCTGAAATCAGCCGAGGCCTTTGTGCTTGCAGGATAAAACTTTAAATAACGGAGAAGTTCTGCATGGCCGTACTGCATCGGACAGGTTCGAGAACGCTAATGGAGCTAAGTTGACCGTAGAAACGCAAGGCCTGTTGTTTGATATGGACGGGGTGCTGGTGAGTTCTATCTCCAGTGCGAACCGCTGTTGGCGGCAATGGGCGCGACACTATGACATCTCAGGATGGGAGACCTACACGATTCCGCATGGCGTGCGGGCGACAGACATTATCTTGTCGCTTCGGCCTGACCTGACCAGGCGAGAGGCGGCGGAAGCGTTGCGCATGATTGAAGATTTGGAGATCGCGGACACGGCCGACCTGAAGGTCCTTGCGGGCGTAAGAGAACTGTTGGGTGCGCTGCCTCCAACGCGCTGGACGATCGTCACGTCCGCAACGCGCAGGTTGCTGCTGGGCCGCCTGAAGGCCGCGGGTCTGCCGTACCCGGATGAGTTGATTACCGCAGATGACGTAGAGCATGGCAAGCCGCATCCGGAGCCGTACCAGAAGGGGGCGGCCATGCTGGGGTTTTCTTCGAGTGAGTGTGTGGTGGTTGAGGATGCGCCGAGCGGCGTAGGGGCTGGCGTTGCCGCCGGAAGTCGGGTCATCGGCGTCCTTGGAACCCACGAGGCCAAAGATCTCTACGCTGCGGGCGCGGAGTGGGTTCTGGCTTCGATGAGTGAACTGGCAGTGTGCACAAACGAGAATGGTGTGCAGCTTACGTTTGAGATTGTCGAGCGCTAGATTGAACGCGGCTGCGGAGCACCTTCTCTACCTGGAGCAGGTCTTCTTCGGTGTCTACTCCGACAGTGTCATAGTCAGAAAAGGCGACGTGCAGCCCAAGACCATTTTCAAGCATACGTAGTTGCTCTAGGCGCTCTACGATTTCCAGAGGGCTTGGCTCTAAATCGCAAAAGCGGTTGAGGGCCGCAGCCCGATACGCATAGAAACCCAGATGTTTATAGATGGGTGAGCCGGTCTTGTCGCGATCAAACGGAATCTTGGCGCGCGAAAAGTAGAGTGCTCGGCCGTCCAGCGCGGTGACCACTTTGACCGTGTTCGGATTGCCGGTCTGGCCGAGAGGGCAGACGACCTTGAGCGTGGTCGCGTCCACTTGCGGGTCGCGAAACGGGGCAAGCAGGGCGGTCATATGTTCCGGCCGCAGCAGCGGTTCGTCGCCCTGGATGTTCACGTAGATTTCGGCCGGATAGCGTTGCGCTACAGCGTGGACGCGATCGGTGCCGCTTGGCAGGTCAGAGGAAGTTCGTTCCACTGGCCAACAATTGCGTTGGCAGAGGTCTACCACCTCGCTCGAGTCCGTCGCCACGACCAGCTGGTCAAGCTGAGGACAAGCCCGTGCCGCTTCGTACACCCAGGCAAGTAGAGGCCGGCCTGCAATCTCACGAAGCACTTTGCGTGCTAAGCGCGTGGACGCAAGGCGAGCGGGAATCACGCCAAGTGTATGTGCAGCTTGCATTCTCATGATGTTTGCATGATGACGAGCCTACTAAGACCTTCCGAGACACAGAAGGTTTGACCTGCATTGCCGCGCCTCGTATCATCGAGCAAGCGTCAAGAGCCCGCAGGCAGTGGAGCGCTCTCAAGACTCGCCCCACCGTGGCGGTGTAGCTCAGATGGTTAGAGCGACGGACTCATAACCCGTAGGTCGACAGTTCGATTCTGTCCACCGCCACCAATCAAAATGTGTGCTGATGGAACGCGCGACCTGCTGCAAGCTCACATGATCTGCATCACAACGTCCTAGAATGCCGCGGCTCCTGTCTCTGCCACGGCATGGTCCTGGTCTCCTGAGCCGCCGCTTACACCAATGGCACCCACAACTTTGCCGTCGCGCTGAATCGGAATGCCTCCGGCAAAGATCATGATTTTTCCATCGTTTGAAGCGTGGATTCCAAAGAACTGACCACCGGACTGGGAGTGACTGGCGAGATCCTTGGTGGCGATGTCGAAGGCTCTCGAGGTGTAGGCCTTCTTGATCGAAATATCGATGCTGCCCAGCCAAGCGCCGTCCATTCGAACGTGTGCCACCAAGTTGCCACCTTCATCGGCAACTGCAATGTTCATGGGTTGTCCGATTTCCTGGGCTTTCTTCTCCGCCGCTTCTATCATCCGCCTTGCATCCGCTAACTTCATCGTATTCCTCCGGTACACGTCATTCTACTGCTGACCTTGGATGCTTCCAACCGCATGGCGTTCATTCCGCGAAACGCTTCTGCTATGCGGGAATCTCCGACGATTCGGTTTGACAACCAGGGAAGCAGACGAATAAGTTTGAGCTAATGATTGCTTTGCTCAAGCATCGCGTCCACAGCCATCCCCATCATGCTTCGGCATGCCGGCGACAGTCTGCGGTGCGGTGACCAGCCAAGCACACAAAGATCTGAGACGAGGCCCGCCGACGCGCACTGCGAAGGCGGGCTTTTCTTGCGTTTTGAAGAATACGGAGAGGATGAATGAACGGAACGACAATCGACTTCGGCAAGAGCGATGGACTGGTTCCAGGCGTGGTGCAGGACGCGAAGACAGGCGAAATGCTGATGCTCGGCTACATCAATGCGGAGAGCTATCAAAAGACGCTTGAAACCGGCTATGTGACCTTCTGGTCGCGGAGCCGGGCCAAGCTTTGGATGAAGGGCGAGACCAGCGGCAATCGCTTGCGGATCGTCTCTGCTGCGACGGATTGTGATAACGATGCGCTGCTCTTCCGGGTGGACGTAGAAGGCGACGGGCTGGTCTGTCACGAGGGCTCCGTAAGCTGTTTTACCAAGGACCTGACCGACGAGCTGGCAGCGGAGGTTGGCGTTGGCAAATAAGCTGAGACTAGGCATTCCCAAGGGCAGCCTGCAGGAAGCCACGATTGCCCTGTTTGAGCGCGCGGGCTGGCGCATCTTCGCGAGCGGCCGCAGTTACTTTCCGCAGATTGATGATGTGGAGCTGGAGTGCATGCTGGTGCGCGCGCAAGAGATGGCTCGCTATGTTGAGCATGGTGCACTCGATGCCGGACTGACCGGCAATGATTGGGTGCTCGAGAATCAGTCCGACGTGGAACGCATCACGAGCCTGACGTACAGCAAGGTAAGCCGAGGCACGGTGAAGTGGGTGCTGGCGGTGCCGGAAGACTCGCCCTATCAGAGGCCGGAGGACTTGGCCGGAAAGATCATTGCGACCGAACTGGTGGAGTTCTCGAAGCGTTACTTTGCGGACAAGAATATCCCGGTGAAGGTGGAGTTCAGCTGGGGCGCGACGGAGGTGAAGCCGCCCATGCTGGCAGATGCCATCGTCGAGGTGACGGAGACGGGCTCGTCCTTGAAGGCGAATCGGCTGAGGATCATCGAGACGCTGATGGAGTCGGAAACGCAGCTGATTGCTAATAAAACGGCCTATGCGGACGCCTGGAAGCGCGAGAAGATCAACAACATCTCGCTGATGCTGAACGCAGCCATTGCAGCGCATGGGCGCGTGGGACTGATGATGAACGTGGCTTCAGACTTGATGGAGAAGGTAACCGCGGAGCTGCCGGCGCTGAATTCGCCAACGGTCTCTCAGCTGTCGAACGGCAAGGGCTTTGCGCTTAATACAATCCTCGACGAGTCGGTCGTGCGCGAGGTCGTTCCGAAGCTGAAAGCGGCAGGAGCGACAGGAATTGTGGAATACCCCCTCAGCAAAGTGGTTTTGTAACAGGAAGTGTTTCAGAAGGATTGCAAATGAAGCTGGTAAGAACGTACGGCAGAAGCGCGCAGGCGGCGAGGGCCTTAATTGCAACCATCGAGCAGCGCAGCGCGGCCAATACGGCGAAGGTGGAAGGTGTAGTTTCAAAGATTCTTGTCGGCGTTCGACGCGACGGCGAGGCAGGACTTCGTCGTTATGCCGAGAAATACGATGGGCTGGCGGCGAAGACTCCTTTGCTGGTCTCACGTGAGGAGATGAAGGCTGCCTGGGAGAACACGGCTCCGGAACTGCGTGCCGCGATGGAGGTAGCGCAAGCAAATATCCGCTGCTTCGCCGAGGCGCAGAAGCCATCGCAATGGATGATCTCTCCAGCAGAGGGTGTGAAAACCGGACAGATTGTGCGGCCGCTCGGGGCGGTTGGATGTTACGTGCCAGGGGGACGGTATCCCCTGCCAAGCACGCTGCTGATGACGGTGACGCCGGCGCAGGTGGCGGGCGTGAAACGCATCGTGGTGTGCTCGCCAAAGCCCGCGCAGGAGACCATGGCGGCAGCCTGGCTCGCGGGAGTAACGGAGTTCTATCGCGTGGGCGGGGCGCAGGCGATCGCGGCCATGGCGTACGGAACCGGTTCTGGCGACGATGGATCCCTGGGCCGGGTAGAGAAGATTGTTGGGCCGGGGAACCTGTATGTTACGACGGCAAAAACGATGGTGCAGGCCGTCTGCGGAATTGACATGCCGGCGGGGCCAACCGAGATCGGCGTCACCAGCGAGACGGGAGATGCGGCGGGAATTGCCGCTGACCTCGTCGCCCAGGCGGAGCATGATCCAGAGGCGCTGGCCGTGTTGGTCACAAGCAACGAGGCGCTTGGGATCGAGGTAGTCGCTGAAGTCAAGAGACAAGCGAAACAGAATCAAATCGCGAAGGTGTCTTTAGCGGCGCAAGGAACGGTTTTGGTCACCGGCTCGGTCACAGAAGCTCGTGAGCTGACGAATCGCTTAGCGTTTGAGCATCTCTCAGTGGATGCAGCGAGCGATCTGGCATGGGTGCAGAATGCGGGTTCAGTTTTTGTGGGGAGGTTTTCTCCGCAATCCATGGGCGATTACGTCTCCGGGCCAAATCACGTGCTGCCAACCGGGCAAGTAGGAAGAGTGCGCGCGGGACTTAGTGTGATGGACTTTTTGAAGGTGATTACCGTGCAGCAGTACAGCCGTAAAGGTCTCGGCATTTTGGGGCCGCATGCGATTGCGATGGCGGAAGCAGAAGGATTGACGGCGCACGCGCAAAGCATTCGAGTAAAGATGGAGAGAAGCGGATGAGTGTGGCGACAGAAACACGGACGGTGCGGGCGCGCCGCGCAGTGCTGCAGATGCCGGAGTACCACCCTCCGCTGGCCGGGCGGGATGCACTGCGGCTGGACTTCAATGAAAACACCTTTGCGCCGTCGCCGAAGGTGATGGAGCAGATTGCCGCGATCACCGCGGAGGGGCTGACGAAGTATCCGGAGCGCGAGCCGGTGGAGCGGGTAGTCGCGGCGCACTTTGGCCTGGAGTCAAACCAGGTGCTGTTGACGAACGGGGTCGATGAAGCGATCCATCTGATCGCGGTAGCCTTTTTAGAAGAAGGCGATGAAGCGCTGGTTTGGACGCCGAGTTTCTTCATGTATGACGTGTCGGTCGCCTTGATGACGATCGGCGGTTTGGTGAAGGTGCAGTCGGACGAGACGCTCCAGTTTCCTTTTGAGCGATTTCTGGCCGCGATCCATGAGCGGACCAAGCTGATCATCGTGGCTTCGCCCAACAATCCCACGGGAGCGATCGTAGAGAGACAGCAGCTGTTACAAATCGCCGAGGCGGCTCCGCAGGCGGTGCTGATGGTGGACGAGGCGTACTACCACTTCCATGGAGCGACGACCCTGATGGATGTTCAGCAAGTGCCCAATCTTCTGGTCACGCGGACGTTTTCAAAAGCGTATGGATTGGCCAACCTCCGGGTCGGGATGGTCGCAGGCGACGCGCGGCTGATTGGGTTTTTGAAGAAGGTGAGCTCCCCCTATAACGTCAATGGTGTAGCGCTCGCATGTCTGCCGGCGGCGCTTGCGGACGACGCGTACGTGCAGTGGTATGTGGAGCAGATCCGTATCGGGCGGACACGCATGATGGCGGGGCTCGATGAGCTTCAGGTGCCGTATTTTCCGAGCCAGGCAAACTTCGTTCTAATGCGTATCGGAGCCAAGCATGCGCAGTTGGTCACGGCGATGCGGGCGCAGGGTGTGCTGCTGCGGGATCGCTCGGCGGACCCGGGATGCGATGGTTTCGTACGCATCACCATCGGCGTAGAGGCGCAAGTGACAAAGGGCCTGGAGGCGCTGCAGGCTTCGCTTCAAGAGATCGCCTGGACACCCGGCGTGCCTGCGCAGGATGAGGCGGTCATGGTGGCGAAAGGTCGCGAATATGAGTGATGCGGTTCGAGTTGGCACAGTCAGGCGGAACACAACCGAGACGCAGATCGCGTTGCGGCTCACGATCGATGGACAAGGCCGCTACCAGGTCTCGACCGGCATACGGTTCTTCGATCACATGCTGGAACTGTTTACGCGGCATGGCGCGTTCGACCTGGAACTAACGTGCAAGGGCGATCTTGACGTAGATCAGCACCATACGGTGGAGGATGTGGGCATCGCCCTGGGCGAGGCGTTTTTGGACGCTTTGGGCGATAAGAAGGGCATTCTGCGCGCGGGATATTTCGTCATGGCGATGGACGAGACGCTTGCGGTCGCGGCCATCGACCTGAGCGGGCGCGTGGCGTATGTCGTCGATGACCAGGTCACGGTGCCACTCGTCGGCGACTTCCAAAGTGAGTTGCTAAGTGATTTCTTTGACGGATTTGCGCGCGGCGCCAAAGCCAATGTCCATGTGAAGACGATGTATGGGCGCTCCAACCATCACAAGATCGAGGCGATCTTTAAAGCTTTTGCGCGAGCGATGCGCGGGGCCTGCAGCCGCGATGAGCGCATGCGGGAGATGCTGCCGAGCACCAAGGGGCTGCTGTGATTCCGGCTCCAAGACAAACGCAGCGATACGATCGCGAGCGGGGAGGCTCCAGCGACCTCGAAAACAATTTTCTTCGGAGGCTGCCCGCGATGTATGTGATTGTGGCGCTGCTAGTCTGCGGCCTCCTCGGCGTCCTTACCCCTCCGTTCTTCGTGCCCGATGAGGCAAACCACGTCAAGCGTGAGTTGGAGTTGAGCCGCGGGGAACTGCTCGCGCACGAGGCCGCACCCGGGGTAGGCAGCGCGGTGGACACCGGAGTTCTGCAAGTCATGCAGCGGAGCACCGCCTTGCAGGAGGCACTGAGAAAACGTATTCCGATCGCCCATCAGCGACCGAACGGCCGTATCGATGCGGCGCAGCTTACCCAGCTGCAACAGGTGCGTTGGGGAGGCGTCCGCGTCTTCACAGACTTTCCCAACACGGCGTTGTATCCGCCTTTGCTGTATCTCCCGCAGGTGCTGGGCTGGCGGCTAGGTGAACTGACCGGCTCCTCCGTCCTCAAAAGCCTTTGGCTGGCTCGTCTGGTTACCGCTTTTTCGGCTATTTTGTTGAGCTGGCTTGCTCTTCGGCTATCCGGGAGCGGCGGATTGGCGCTGCTGGTTTGCTTGCTGCTCCCGACCGAACTGAGCTTGAACGCATCCTGCTCGCAGGATGCCCTGCTGCTGCCCGCGGCTTGTCTGGCGATGGTCATCCTGGCGCGCTCCATCCGGACGACACGCCCCGCCTCCACGCCGGAACTCATCGGCCTCGTCGTGCTGCTGAGCGCTTGCATCGGGGCACGTCTGCCGTATGTGCCCATGGCGTTTGCAACGTTGCTGCCGGTATTGAATTTGCCCAGGCCGGAGACGCGCGTGCTATGGCGTCATACAACGGCGTTTGCGGCTATTCTGCTGTTGGTGTTCGGCTGGGCCGGCCTGGTGCATCACTTTGGCGTGATGACCGACCCGGCAGCCAACCCGGCGCTGCAAACTGCTTTCATTCTGCATCAACCCCTGCGCGCCGCACTCTTTATCCTGCGTGGAACATCCGCCGTGGCGCCCGTTCTTGCCGTCACAGGACTCGAAGTTCTGGGCTGCAACGATGTCTTCGCACCGCCGGTCGTCTACGGGCTGCTGGCGCTGGGCGGTGCTGCCATCGTTTGGCTTGCCCCCCGGCCGCACTTGACCCAGAAGCGGGCGCGTCTGCTGCTGCTGGCGGCATTGCTGGTCACCACGCTGCTTCTGTCGCTATCGGAGTACCTCATTTGGACTCCGGTCGGGGTTCCTGCCGTGCGTGGATTGCAGGCGCGATATTACCTGCCGCTGCTCCCGTTTGCCTTGCTGCTTCCACTCTGGAGCGAGACACGGCCGCGCTGGCTTAGCCCCGATTCGTCCGCCCGCGGCAAACTGCTGCTGGCAGCAACCGCTCTCGTTTTGGTCGCGGTCCTTGCGACTCCATGGATCGCGGCGCGACGTTTCTATGACCTGGGTCTCTTGGCCGCTATACGGCTTTCGGGGGCGACTCTGTGATTGCGGTGATCGATTACAAGGCCGGCAATCTCACCAGCGTCGTCAAAACGCTCAATTATCTTGGCGCGGAAACGGCTGTCACGCAGGATCCTGAAGCTGTGCGTATCGCCAGCAAAATCGTTTTGCCGGGGGTAGGACACTTCCAGGCCACGGCATTGCTGGCGCAGCTTGGGATTACGGAAGCCGTGCGCGAGGCGGTAAGCAGGGGTTCGCTCTTCCTGGGTGTGTGCGTCGGTTTACAGTGGCTGTTTGAAGGTTCCACCGAGGCTTCGGCAGTGGCCGGACTAGGACACTTTGCCGGACGATGTGAGCGCTTCCCTGCCCTCTATGAGCAGGCCGGGTTGAAGTCGCCGCACGTGGGTTGGAACTCGCTCGATACGGTGCGGGAGGACTCGCGGCTACTGCGCGGGATTCATCCCGGAGGATTTGTCTATTACACGCACTCCTGGCGGGCTCCGGTGGTCGATGCAACTGCTTCCGTGACACATTATGGCGGAGCGTTTACGGGAGTGGTAGAGCAGGAAAATGTGATGGGAGTGCAGTTCCATCCGGAGAAGTCGGCGGAGGTTGGATTGCAGGTTTTGCGGAACTTTATACAGCTATAGAGCTGCGCTACAGCGAACGCAGAAGATTACAGAGGAGCAAAGGGCCCGTGTTGACGAAACGGATTATTGCTTGCCTGGATGTGCGGGGCGGGCGCGTGGTGAAGGGTGTGCAGTTTGTCGATATTGTCGATGCGGGCGACCCGGCGGAGCTGGCGCATCGGCATGCGGCGGCCGGGGCAGATGAAATCGTGCTGCTCGATATTACGGCAACGCATGAAGGTCGCGGCACGCTGCTTGACACAGTAAAACGTACGGCGGCGAAGCTGTTTGTGCCGTTTACGGTGGGTGGCGGCGTGCGCAGCGCGGAAGATGCGTCTGCGGTCTTCGAGGCTGGGGCGGACAAGGTGAGTATCAACTCGGCGGCGATTGCGCGACCGGAGCTGATTGGAGAGATCGGCGGAAGCTTTGGGGCGCAGGCAGTCATCGTTGCGATCGATGCACGGCGTGGACCGCTCGGCGTGGCCGATGCCGAAGTGTATGTGAGTGGCGGCCGCAAAGCGACGGGACTGCGCGTGGTGGATTGGGCGCGGGAGGCTGAGGCTCGCGGCGCGGGAGAGATCCTTTTAACCAGCATGGATACCGATGGCATGCGCGGCGGGTTCGATTGCCAACTGACCGCAGCAGTGAGCGCGGCAGTGCAGATCCCCGTCATTGCGAGTGGTGGGGCAGGAACCGCGGCGCATTTCGCTTCGGTCTTCGACGATGGCAAGGCGGATGCTGCGTTGGCGGCGAGTATCTTTCACTTCGGCGTGACGGACTCGCGGGCGCTTAAGGGAGAATTGCAGCGGGCGGGCATCCGCGTGCGGCTGCCTTGTTGATCACGGGCGGCTACGGTGAACTACAAGGCTTCTGACCAGGTGAGAAGCGATAACGGTTGTGGAGAGTGAACACGTGCTGATTCCCTCGATTGATCTAATGGGCGGACGAATTGTGCAGTTGGTGCAAGGCGAGACGCTGAAGCTGGCGTTCGATGACTTTGAATACTGGATTGGACGCTTTGCAAAATATCCTTTGGTGCAGTTGATCGACCTCGATGCGGCAATGCGGCAAGGCGAAAACACGCAGCTGATCGAGATGATCTGCGGGCGTCTGACGTGCCAGGTTGGCGGTGGATTGAAGACGGCGGAGGATGGGCGAAGGCTACTTAACGCAGGAGCGAAACGGGTGATCTACGGATCGAGTCTGTTTGGCCCGTCGCAGGATGCCAGCGAAAAGCGCCGGCACAAGGTCGTGCGGCTGGAGTTCGCCGAAAGCTTGAAGCAGGCGTTAGGCGAAGACGCGCTTTGTTTCTCGGTAGACACGAAGGGCGGCAAGGTTGCGGTAAGGGGCTGGAAGGAGTCGGTGGAACTGACTCCGGAGGAGGCGATCACCTGGCTTGAAGACAGCTGTGCCGCGTTTCTCTACACCCATGTGGACACCGAGGGCACGATGCGTGGTTTTCCGATTCAAACGGCGGCCATTCTGCGGGCGTGTACGGCGAAGCAGTTGATCGTCGCCGGGGGGATCAAAGAACGCGCGGAGATCGACGAGCTGGATGCGATGGGTGTGGACGCAGTGGCAGGAATGGCAGTTTACTCGGGCGTGATGGAGGCCTAGCGCGTCCCTCCTGCTACACCCGTTTTGCTATCGATAAAACAAGTAGGTGGCGGTGTAAGCGACGCGCACCACGGCGTTGGCGTGAGCTACATCGCATCCCGTGGCTGGCGCGTTGCCGCCGTGGGTGTCTAAGCGGCGTACACGTGTGATGGGCGTTAAGGCTCCAGTGGCCGATCCCGTGGTGTGAGCTTCAAGCAGCAGCCAGGGGATATTGGCAGGATCCGGAGAGGGCGTCTTATCGAGCACGTTGCCCACGATCGAGCTGCCGTCTTTCCAGGTCCAGGAGGGTCCGGCCCCATGCGTGGCGACCTGCTGATGCGTGGTGCGGTCGAAGAGGGTCGCCTCGGGCGCCTCAAAGACCCATTGGTAAAGGGTATCGTTGGCGGAGCAGCGATAGATTTGCACACCTTTTCCGTCGGTAGTAAAGGTGGGTATGACGTCAGAAGGCGGACTGAGAGCCTGTATGCTCACGAGAAAGACGAAGCCGGCAAAGAAAGGATTCATAGGCAAGTTGGCTGTGCGGTCCGTCAAGATCAGAAATCGATCTGTTGTCATTGTGTCACTTTGCTGACGAATACGGCGGGAGAAAAGCTGCATTCATAAGGAGAGACCTAGACCTGCGATGAAAACTTATATATACAGATCAGACTGAAAGGTTCAGACTTTACCCTTGGGCCTGCATTGTCAGGCAACCTGCAGCATCTACTTGCATTCCAAAGTACATCGTTGCCAAGGATTGTGAGAGGCGTGGAGCTTGATTCTTCCGTCCTGACCGTGTGAGTGCAACCGGAAGATAGAGGACCTGTTCGCATGGTGGAAGCGGTCGTTTTGTGGAATGAACCGAATAACCTCTCGCACTGGAACTTCAAGCTCGATCCCGGCTGGGAGCGTTTTGCGGAGATGGTAAAACTCGCTTCTATTGCGATTCGGAAGGCCAATCCAAATCTCACGATTGTGCTTGGCGGCGTCTCTTCCTGCGACTGCGATTTTTTGCGGCTGATGAGAAGCTACGGGGTGATGCAGCACGTCGACGCAGTGGGTGTGCACGGTTTTCCGCTGGACTGGAATCATTGGCAGCTCACGGAATGGCCGGAACGCGTAGCAGAAGCCGCGGCAGTCAGTGACCTGCCGGTGTGGGTAACCGAGGTGGGCGTGTCGAGCTTTGGCGCAGAGGAGGTCCAGGAGTTTGGCTTTCAGCGAACACTTGAGCTACTGCAAGGACGCACGGAACGCATTCATTGGTACAGCTTGTTCGACCTTCCTCCTAGTTGGCCGGCGGAGACGCGCCACAAGGAGGCAGAGGGATCTTCCTACTACCGGCACTACTATCTCGGGCTGATCAAGGAGGATGGGACGCCTAAATTGGCAGTGAAACACTTCCCCACGGACGGAAGCGTGGGCTTTTGCCAATGGTTTCACTTTGAAGATCCTCGACTCGAAGATGCGACGAAGTGGATGAGGGATCATAAAGTGAAGTATCTTCGGACTGGCTTGAGCTGGGCAGACTCCTTCCGCCCCCAGGCGACCGAATGGTTCGACCGACAGATGCGTGCACTGGACCCCTTTCGCGTTGCGTTAACGCTTTGCTTTACGCCGGCGCACTTGGGTCTGGAGGAGCACCACACCAGTCCTCCGCGCGAGCCGGAGCAGTTTGCTGAGTTCGCCGCTTGGGCGGTGGAGCGTTACGCGATGGGCGAAGAGAAGAACCGTAGCGCCGCTTTTCAAACTGCAGCTGAGGAGATACTTCCTACTCGATGACTATCTCTGTAAAACCGAAGCAAATACTCATTACGGGCGGAGCAGGTTTTGTCGGCTCACATCTGGCGGATGGATTGCTCGCCGCGGGTCACGCAGTCCGTGTTCTTGATGACCTGACGCCGCAGGTGCATCAAGGCGGGGTGCCCGACTATCTTTCGCCCGAGGTGGAGCTGGTCCAGGGCGATGTGCGCGATCCTAACCGTCTGCGTGAGGTGCTGGCCGGGGTCGATGTCGTGTTCCACTTCGCAGCTACGGTTGGCGTAGGCCAGTCGATGTATGAGATCAGTCGCTACATGAGCGTGAACACGCAGGGGACGGCAGAGCTGCTGCAGGCCATGCTGGATAACAAGGTGCTTCCACAGAAGTTGATTGTGGCCTCCTCGATGTCGATTTACGGCGAAGGCGCTTATGTGTGCTCCGGCTGCGGGCAAAGCGCGTTTCCCTCCGTCCGTCCGGTGGCACAGCTACGCCAATCGCAGTGGGAGTTGCACTGCACGCATTGCGGCGGGGTGCTTCGTCCGCAGGCTACGAGTGAGACCAAGCCGTCGGAGATCAATTCGATTTACGCTTTGTCAAAGCGCGACCAGGAAGAGCTTTGTCTGATCTTTGGGCGAACGTATGGCATTCCCGTGACGGCGCTGCGCTTTTTCAATATCTACGGCACCAGACAAGCGCTGTCGAATCCATACACCGGCGTAGCGGCTATCTTTGCCGCCCGGCTGATCAACGATCAGGCACCGCTGGTCTTTGAGGATGGCGAACAGATGCGAGACTTCGTGCATGTGCATGACATCGTGCGAGCAAACCTTCTGGCCATGGAGCGGCCCGAGTCCGATAATCGCGTCATCAACGTGGGCGGCGGCGTTCCCATCACCATTCGCCGTGTAGCGGAGATTTTGGCGGCGGCGCTGGGGAAACACGAACTCGCGCCGGTGATCACGCATAAATACCGTGTCGGCGATATCCGCCACTGCTACGCTGACCTGACCTGTGCCGGCCGTCTGCTTGGATACGCGCCGCAGGTTACCCACGAGCAAGGCTTCCGTGAGCTCGCGTCATGGCTGGCAGGGCAGCAGGCCGAGGACAAGGCTGAGACGATGCTCCAAGAGCTGAGCACGTATGGGTTGACCGCATGAAGGATCCTGGTACGCCACGTACGGTGCTGATTACCGGAGGCGCAGGCTTCGTCGGGTCGAACCTGGCTGAGCGCCTGCTGCAGGACGCAGGTACGCAAGTGCGCATCTTCGACGATCTTTCCCGCCGCGGCGTGGAGCAAAACCTGGCTTGGCTTTCCAGGCTTGCGACGAGCAATCGGCTGGAGTTTGTGCGTGGCGATATCCGCAATGCTTCCGCCGTGTACAAAGCCTCCAAGGATGCGACGGAGATTTATCACCTGGCTGCGCAGGTTGCGGTAACAACGTCAGTCGAAGAGCCGCGCCATGACTTTGAGATCAATGCGGCAGGTACGATCAACGTCCTTGAAGCGGCGCGACGCTCCGGCCGCCAACCCTACGTTTTATTCACCTCGACCAATAAGGTCTATGGTTCGCTTGAAGGCATTCCGGTCCGTGTAGACGGCACAGGATACCGTGCGCAGCAGGCCGATTTTGCCGGCGTAACGGAGGCAGAGCCTCTCGACTTTCACTCGCCTTATGGCTGCTCAAAGGGTGCGGCCGACCAGTACGTCCGTGACTACGCGCGTATCTATGGTGTGCGTACGACCGTCTTCCGCATGTCGTGCATCGCGGGTCCGCGACAGTTTGGAACCGAAGACCAGGGTTGGCTGGCTCACTTTATCTATTCGGTTTTGGAGCGCAGGCCGATTACGATCTATGGCGACGGCTTCCAAGTGCGCGACATCCTGCACGTTCATGACCTGGTGGACGCAATGGAAGCAGCGTCTCGTTGCGCAGACCGTACGGCGGGCCAGATCTATAACGTAGGTGGCGGGCCGGAGCGTTCCGTCTCAGTGTTCGCGATGCTTCAGGCGATCGCAGATGAAACAGGGATTAACCCCATCCTGCAGTACAGCGCCGTTCGCCCGGGAGATCAGCCGCTCTACATTTCAAACACCGCGAAGCTTGAGGCACAGACGGGCTGGCAGCCGCGACACTCCTGCCGCGAAACACTGAAAGCAATCCATCGATTCTGGCGTGAGAATCGTGCCTCCATCAGTCTGCAGCGGGAATCTCTGGCCGCGGCGGATCAGGCGAGCGCAGACTTTGTGGGCCAGGAGGTCGCATGAAGTTTGCTCTTGTCAACCCGCGCTGGAGCTTTGAAGGCTCAACTTATTTTGGGTGTGCCGAGCCGCACTTCCCCCTCGAGTTGCTCTCCGCGCGCGAGATGTTGCGTGCTGCCGGACAGGAGGTGCTGCTGCTCGATGCCTGGATGGACGACCTGACGCCGGAGCAGGTGCGTGCGCGACTCGAGTCGTTTCGCGAAGATTTCCTGGTGCTGCCCACGGCGCCTTCGTACCTCTTCTGGCGCTGTCCGCAGCCCGAATTGCGCGTACCGCGTGAGTGGATTGCCGCGCTCAACCGTTCTTCGAAGCGCGTAGTCATTGGGCCGCACGGCTCGGTGACGCCGCTGTCCACGCTCGAGAAAACGGGGGCCGACATCGTTCTGCGCGGCGAGCCGGACCAGACCCTGCCGCAACTTGCGACGCAGCCGTGGGAGCTGATCGCCGGCTGCTGTTGGCGGGATGCAAAAGGCGTAGTCCACACCACGCCAGGCCTGGGTGCGACCGACATGCGCGCACTTGGTCCCTTGGACTACTCGGATTACCCGGTCGAGCGGCATACCCATCTGCACCATATCTTCGCGGGCAACGGTGCGGATCATCTGCATCACGGAGCGGAGGTCGAGTTTGCACGGGGATGTCCTTACGCGTGTACCTTTTGCAATAAAACACTATTCCGGAATAAATATCGGGAGCGCCAGCTTACCGCTGTCTTGAGTGAAATTGATGCACTGATCGCACGCGGCGTGGATTACATCTACTTCATCGACGAGATCTTTGGAGTCGGCAAGCAGGTGAGGGAGCTCTTGGAGGCGCTTGCCCAACGGTCGGTCTCGATTGGCTTTCAGACGCGCATCGACCTCTGGGATGAGGCTTCGATTGACCTGCTCGCGCGGGCTCACTGCGTAAGTTTTGAGTGCGGCGTGGAGTCGATCACCGACGAAGGCCGCGATGCGATGAACAAGCACTGCCGCATCAGCACAGACCGGATTACGGAGCTGCTGGTCTACGCCAAACAGAGGATTCCGTGGGTGCAGGCCAACCTAATCAAGACACCGGAAGATGATCCCGCGTTGGTTTCTGCATGGCAAACGGGCTTGAAGGCCAAAGGTGTGTGGGTGAGCGAGCCTGTACCCATGTTCCCGTTTCCCGGCAGTCCGGAATATGTCACCACGTTTGGCGCGCAGCCGGATGAGAATGCCTGGGAGCGCGCGCATAGCTTCTATCTTCAACTTTTTGCTGATAAGGGTTATAGCGACATTCAGGATCAGCAACCGCTCTCCTTGCAGCAGCTCGAAGGCGAACGGCAAGCGGAGCTGGCATGCGCATCCTGCTGACCACGGACACGGTCGGGGGCGTGTGGACCTTTACGCAGGAGCTGTCCGATGAGTTGCTGCGGCGCGGACACAGTGTGGCCTTGCTCAGTTTCGGCCGCCTACCTTCTTCCTCGCAAACCGAAGCTTGTACGCGGCTTTCGGTCTGCTATCGAGAGCGCTTCCGCTATGAAGCGTCGGCCGCTCCCCTGGAGTGGATGGAAGGTAACGAGCGTGCGTACAGCAAAGGTCTCAGTTCCCTCCTCGCTTTGGCGAACAGCTTCCAGGCAGAGATCCTGCACAGCAGTCAGTTTTGTTTTGGCGATACGCCGCTTGCCATTCCAGTAGTGATTACGGCGCATAGCGATGTGCTGAGCTGGGCGGCCGCCTGTCGTCCGCGCGGCCTTGAGGCCAGTGCTTGGCTCACTCGCTATCGCTCGCTCGTGGAGCGCGGACTCGAGCAAGCTGCCGCCGTCATTGCGCCCACGCAGTGGATGAGCGATACGCTTTCGAAGCTCTACCCCTTGCGATCAATCCCTAAGGTCATCCTGAACGGTAGAAATTTGCCTGAAAGCGAAGAAGCACCAAGGAGGCTACAGGCCGTCTCAGTGGGTCGACTTTGGGATGAGGCGAAGCAGCTTACGTTGCTGACAAAGGTTCATGCACCTTATCCCATTCTCGTTGCCGGAGAACATCGCTTCGAAGCCTCCGAAGCTGAGGCTGGCACACGTAGTCTGATCTTTCTCGGTCCGCTTACGCCCGATGAAGTTCTCAAACTCTTCCGCGAGAGCAGCCTCTATCTCGGGCCTTCACGCTATGAGCCTTTCGGACTTGCACCGCTCGAGGCGGCGTTATGCGGATGTGCGTTGCTGCTCTACGATCTTCCGTCGTTTCGCGAGATCTGGGCAGAGGCCGCGCTCTACTTCCACGATGCTGCTTCGCTCAGCCATCTTTTAGAGACGCTTTCTCCGGACGCGATCCTCGCACTTCAGAGGCGCTCGCAAGCGCGAGCGCGTGAGATCACGGCCACGCACATGACCAATCAATACGAGAGTCTCTACCGTGACTTGCTGGCCGGCGCGCAGACAGCTGAGATGGAGTTGGCCTCGTATGCACGCTAATGCAACAACCAGCTCCAGGCTTCGTCTTGCTTACGTCGCGCATTCCTTTCGGTCTGATTGGAACAACGGCAACGCGCACTTTTTGCGTGGGCTGATGCGCGCCATGGTCGCCATGGGACACGAGATAAAGCTGCTCGAACCAACGTCCGAGTGGTCGATTGAGAATCTACGCGAGGAAGCGCTCGGTCAAAGTGCGCTTGCCGAATTTACTCGCACCTATCCAGACCTGAAAATTGAAACTTATGCTTCCGAGCAAGCAGACGATCTGCTCTGCGAGTCTCTGCGAGAGAAGCTGCTCTCCGCTCAGATCGTCATCCTGCATGAGTGGCATCCCCCTCGGCTGGCGCAGCTATTACTTGGGCTGCGGGATGAGCTGGGCTTCCAGTTGGTCTTCCATGACACACATCATCGAGCCTCGTCCTCACCCGAGCAGATCGCACTCTTCGGGCTGGGTCGCTTCGACGGCATTCTGGCGTTTGGTGAGGTGTTGCGCGATCTGTATCGCACGCGCTTTGGCCTGGACCGTGTGTGGACTTTGCATGAAGCTGCGGATGTCTCCGTGTTTCACCCGCAGGCGGCGGAACATACGACGGATGTGGTGTGGATCGGCAACTGGGGCGATGAAGAACGCTCGGCGGAGATCCAGGAGTTCTTCCTGCAGCCCGCAGCGGGCCTGGCGGGCGTCCGTCAATTTGCAATCTACGGCGTCCGCTATCCCGCAGAGGGTCTTGAAGCGTTGGCGCGGGCGAGTGTGCGCTATGGCGGCTACCTTCCCAATCTACAAGCGCCCTGCGTGTATCACGCTTCGAGGCTCACGGTGCACATTCCGCGCCGGCAGTATAGTTCTGCAATGCCGGGCATTCCGACCATCCGGGTCTTTGAAGCGCTGGCATGCGGAATCCCTCTGATCTCCGCACCGTGGCGGGATGCCGAGCAGCTCTTCCGCGAGGGAGACTTTCTCTTTGTAACCAACGGTGAACAAATGCAGGACGCGATCGTTCGCCTGCTTCAAAATCCAGGCCAGGCTGAAGATCAGGCGGCACGCGGGCTCGAAACCATTCTCGCTCATCACACCTGCGATCACAGAGCTAGGGAGCTTACTTCCATCTGCCAGGAGCTGCTTGCGTGAAGATCTTCGCTTTCGGCTCGAGCATCGTTTCTTCCTATTGGAACGGTGCTGCAACCTATTACCGCGGCTGTTACAAATACCTGGCGCGGATGGGGCACGAAATTACCTTTGCCGAGCCGGATGCGTACGGACGGCAACAGCACCGGGACTCTGACGATTTCTCCTACGTGCGCTCGCTTATCTATCAACCTGGGATAGATCTCGATGCAATGCTGCAGATGGCTTCAAACGCCGACATAGTAGTCAAGCATAGCGGCATCGGAGTAGACGATGAGACGCTTGAGCGCCGTGTGCTGGAGCTACAGCAAAGCTGCGCCATCACCTACTGGGATGTGGACGCACCCGCAACGCTGGCCCGGATGTACGCCGATGCAGAGGATGCGTTTAGAACGTACATGCCGCGCTACGACGCGGTGTTGACCTATGGCGGCGGGCCGTACTGCCGTGCGCATTTTCTCAAGCTTGGCGCACGGGCTTACTTCAGCATGTACAACGGGCTCGATCCGGAGACGCACTTTCCTGTTGCTGCTGACCCTGCATTTGCCTGCGATATTGCGTTTCTCGGCAATCGGCTTCCCGACCGTGAGGCGCGCGTCGAAGAACTCTTTTTGCACGCGGCAGAGCTTGCTCCCAAGAGCCGGTTCCTGCTCGCCGGCGAGGGCTGGGGAGACAAACCGCTACCCGCAAACGTCCGCTATGTAGGCCATGTGCCAACGTCGGAACACAATCGCGTAAACTGCTCGGCCGATATGGTGATGAA
Source organism: uncultured Acidobacteriaceae bacterium (assembly GCA_964252655.1). Classification (GTDB taxonomy): domain Bacteria; phylum Acidobacteriota; class Terriglobia; order Terriglobales; family Acidobacteriaceae; genus Edaphobacter. Next base: position 14,091 of record CAXUNR010000039.1, on the reverse strand, counting down.
CATCAATCGGGCATCCATGGCGTCCTCCGGCTTCTCTCCGCCGACACGCGTTTTTGAGGTCGCCGGAGCCGGTACCTGCCTGCTCTGCGATGACTGGCCAGGCATCGACGATTGCTTCGAGCCCGGAAGTGAGATTCTCGTCGTGAAGAACGCGCAGGACGTTGTGCAGGCACTTGCTCAGCACGATGACCTCGCACGCCGCCGGATCGGCGCGGCCTTCCATGCGCGTGCCTTGCGGGATCATACCTATGCGCAGCGTGCCGTGCAGGCAGACGCTGCCTTCCAGTTCTGTCTTGCCGCGCGCAAACCCGCACAGAACTCTCCGTCGGCATGAAGATTGTTGTGTTCGGTTTGACAATTACCTCGTCCTGGGGCAACGGGCACGCGACCACCTATCGCTCGCTGCTCAGGGCTCTCGCACAGCGCGGGCACCGCATCACCTTCATCGAAAAAGATGTGGAGTGGTATAGCAGCAATCGCGATCTGCCAAAACCGGAGTTCTGCACGGTCTCTCTTTACGAGGAGTGGGAACGGAACTCAGCGGCCTTGCTAGCCGCATGCTCCGATGCAGACGTGATCGTCGTGGGTTCCTACTTTCCAGATGCGATTGCCGCAACGACTGCTCTGCTTGATGCTGTACGGTGTCCCATTCTGTTCTACGACATCGACACGCCCATTACGATGCAACAGCTTCGGAGTCACGGCAGTACCGCCTACCTTACGGCCGCGCTGATTCCTCATTATGCCGCGTACCTCAGTTTTACTGGAGGACCAGCGCTGCAGGAGCTCGAACAAGTCTTCGGTGCGCAAAGGGCGATTGCGTTCTACTGCTCGGTGGATCCGGAGCTCTATCGACCAGTCACCGCCCGGGCTGAGTTTGCGTGCGATCTAAGCTATCTGGGAACCTACGCGGCCGATCGTCAGCCTAAGCTGATGCATCTGCTCAATGACGCGGCAGCACTGGCTCCGCAACAAACCTTTGTGGTGGCCGGGCCGCAGTATCCCGATGATGCGATTCGATGGCAAAGCAATGTGCGCCGCATGGTCCATGTAGCACCCCGAGATCATCCGGCGTTCTATTGCTCTAGCCGCTTCACCTTGAATGTCACACGCGACGACATGGTGATGGCCGGGTACTCGCCTTCGGTCCGTTTGTTTGAGGCCTCGGCGTGCGGCGCAGCCATCCTGTCAGATAGCTGGCCTGGGCTAACAGAGTTTCTGACTCCCGTCGAAGAGATCCTGCTTCCTGAAAACGCTGCCGAGGTTGCGCGTCTTTTGAAGGAGACGGGAGACCCGGAGCGTATGCGCATCGGCCAGCAAGCGCGTGCGCGCGTCCTTGCGACACACAGCTCAGAGCATCGCGCGGAACAGTTTGAGCAGATCGTCTCAAGCCTTGGCTGAGCGATCCTCCATGAGCTCCGCAAGTGTGCGAACACACCACTCCGGCTTTTCAGCCAGCAGCTGCTCATAAGAATAGATCCCCGTAGCGGTGGCGATCACCGGCAAGCGATTGTTGTGCGCTGCACGAATGTCTTCCGGCGTATCGCCCACCACGCACACCGATGCGTGTTTGCCGGCCAGCGTGTGCGCTTGGTCGAGAGCTCCACGAAAGACTTCGCGTCGAAACTCACACCCGTTGCTATAGCCTCCGAAATCAAAACAGGCAAGCAGCCCGCACTTTGCCAGCTTGATCTCCCCGATGCCCGCAAGATTCCCAGTAGCAACCCCAAGGACCGCACCGCGGCCGCGCAGGTAGGCCAATACTTCGCGCACCTGGGGCAGGACATGAATACATAGGTCTGCGGTGCGTTGCTGCACGAAGCTGCACATAAAGCCGCGCATCTCAGCAAGACGCGGTCGCCACATTTCTTCCGCAACGCCGGCCAGCGTGAACGCGTCCCGCAGGATGCCCTCGTCCACGTTTCCGTGAGCGACCACGCCATCCAGGTTCAGCGGCCGCCCAGCGACTGCGGTCAACGCCTCGCAGAAAGCAAAGTAGTGGACTGCATCCGTGCATTGCATCAGGGTTCCATCGATGTCGAAGAGGTAAGCCTGGTACTCATCCCAGTGACACGTCTTTGCAACAGTGATGTTTCTCATGTTCATAGATCTCCCTGAAGCGCCAATAGAACGGCGTCGACGACAAGCTTCCACTCGCCTTCGCGGCGTTGGCGAAAGAGCCGCATCTGAGGGTACCAGGGGCTGTCGTCGCGGGCATGCATCCAGCGCCAGTCCGCGGTCTGCTGCAGCAGCACCCAGGCAGGTGTACCCAGAGCGCCGGCTAGATGAGCCGCAAGCGTATCCACGGTAATGACCAGATCCAGGTTGGCGATCGTCGCCGCGAGCGCCACCAACCCGTCGCCACACAGGTCTGCTGCGTTCCGCATAGAGGTATTGCTGGCTTCCGCAGCGGCACATCCACCTTGCAGATTCCAGAACTCGAGCCCCTTGATCTGCAGCAGAGGATTTAGCACCGCAAGTGGAATCGAGCGCTCCGGGTTCCACTCTCCCGCAGCCCAGACGAGCCCGATGCGAAGCGAGTCGGAGGTACCCATCCGGTCTGCGGTTGCGCGTACTTCTTTCTCCGGAAGCTTCAGGTAGCGCGTTGCAAAAGGCAGGTCGCGGAGCGCCGTGCGAAACAGGTAAGGCAGCTCCATCACCTCCACCTGCATATCCCACGAGGGTAGCCTGCCGGGAGCGAGCTCACCCCACGTAATGACCTTCTGGACACCCTCAAAACAGGTAGCCAGATCAAGCAGCCGCGGAGGCACCTCAAACACCACGGACGCTGCCTGCGCGTTCAGCAACGCGGCATAGCGCAGCATCTGTACCGTGTCTCCAAGACCGTGCAGGCAGCGAACGATCAAGCGTGTGCCGCGAATATCCTTGCCATTCCAAAGGCGGTGTGGGTCGGGTGCGGAACGCGCACGCAGAGCGTCGCTGACCGACCATGCGAAGTCGAAGTTGCCGCCGAACATGGCGACCATCCAGCGCCCTGCATCGCATCGGTCCGGCGAGACACCCATTGTTTCTGCGCGGTCGAAAGCTTCACTCGCGTCAGTCAATCGGCGTTCCAGCAACAGCGCCTCGGCACGTTGCAGCCAGGCGTCGGCTTCGGGGATCAGCGTGTAGAGCCTGCTTTCGGGTACACACAATGAGGGCCGTCGGGAGGCATCGCCAGCGTGCGTCGGCGGCACACGTAGACCTCGTCTTCCGGTTGCGATTCGATCAGAAATCCGCTCGAACGCAACATAGCCTCCGTGCACGCGCGATTGGGAACCCACCAGTTCGTTTCATCGTGCGAGTAACGATGCTCGATGAAGTGCATCTTCGGATAGCCAAGCTCGTCGAACGGACCGCGACCATTGAAGTCATAGTCCTCTTCAATCGCGGCGATCTCCCGGCTTCCTCGTTGCATGCTTTGGAAGAGCAATAGGTCCTTGGCGACATGCTCATGGATGAGGTCGAGCGCCAGCAGCGGATGGCGCAGGTGATAGAGCACACCCATAAAGATGACCAGGTCGAACCGCTCCTCGAGCGCGCCGATGTCCCACACCGCCATGCGTTCGAAGTCAATCTCAAGGCCGGAGATCTCAGCGGCAAAGCGAGCCTGTCGAAGATAGTGGTCGTCGGTATCGATGCCGAGGACACGGGAGGCGCCGCGGCGCTTCATCTCGAGCGAGTAGAAGCCTCCGTTGCAGCCAATGTCCAGCACGGTCAGTCCAGACATGTCTGCAGGCAGCGAGGTACGAAAGTGAGCGTACTTCACTGCGGGATAGTCGCCCAAAAAGTGCTCTGGAGCGGTGCGAACGCCGCCGAGATCCATATTGTGGAACCATGGGCCAAGCTCCTCGATGCGGCGTTCAAGCTCGTCGCGTTTCTCTTCTGCCGCTGCGCTTACAACCATGCTTCGTTCTCCTGTTCCGGATGCGCTTCCAGCCAACGCAGCGCTGATCGATAGCCGTGAAGTGTGCCGACATCCACGTACGCCTGGCCGGCCTGCACACCTACGGCCCGTCCTCCTTCGAGGATCCACGCATTGACCAACGTGCCCAGATATTCATCCTTGCGCTCTGGCTGGCACCACAGGTGATAGAGCGCCTGGAAGACCGAGGCAGGCATACGAATGCCGCCCCAGATCCACTTGGATTGTGCCCCCTGCCGCTTTACCTGGATCTCCCGCACCGTTCCATCCGGGTCGGTAAGGACCGCGTCGAAGAACTCCGGACGCTCTACCGGAAACAGCAGAAACGATAGAACATCCGTGGGTAATGTGGCGTAGCCGTCCTCGGGCGACCATACTGTGTCCGGTAGGCCGATGAGCACGGAGTCTTCGGTGTGAAGCAGCGGCAGAGCGCGGAAGAGCGCATCGCAAAGGCCACCCGGACGCTGCTGCACAACATACGCAATCTCCGCGCCCCAGACCCGCGAGCCGTAATATTCAAGGATGTCGGTCTTGCCCGGCGAAACGACGAAGCAGAGGCGATCGGCGCCGCCGCGAATCATGCGTTCGACAAGGTACTCACTGACTGCACGCGGACGTTCCTTACCGTCCTCCATGCGGCTGCCCACCGGAAGCAGTTCCTTCGAGAAAGCCAGTGGCTGAATGCGGCTTCCCGCGCCGGCAGCCGGAATAATCCCCCAAATACTCAGGCGCTCACCTCCAGCATGCTTCGCGGAGCCGTTTCGAACACCGCCACGCAGAGGCGCTCCAACTCCCGGACACGGCAATCGCCGGTGTGCTCTGCGAACGTGCGTTCGCGGGCAGCGGCGGCCATCCTTTGCAGCTCATGGTCAGAGAGCGCGAGCGCCTCCACCACGTCGTCTGCCGTGCTTACCTGCAGGATTTCGCATCCGGGTTCAAAAAATTGACCCAGGCCCTCCCACACATCGCTCAGCAGAGGAACGCCACATGCGGCGGCTTCGAAAAGACGTCCGGAAGGACAGAATCCGTATCGAGCCATGGCCGCTCGCGTGATGTTGAGCGTAGCGCGGCTCGAGCAAAAGAAAGCCGGATGGTAAGGCGGGGGGACATGCCGTTTGAAAGCGATATTGGCCGCCCAGCGAAAGCTCTCCGGGTACTGTGCGCCGCCGATCAGAAAAGCTTTGTCGGGCATGCGTGCCGCAGGTTGAAGGAACAGGCTGGATAAGCGTTCCTGCCGATCCGCGGCGTACGTTCCAAGATACGAGAGATCCGCGCGGTACTCCTCGACGGGAGCGACCGCATAATGGTTTTCGGGGTCCACCGAACCATAAAGAGGCGCGACGAACCTTGCTCCGAGCCGGCTCCGCAGCTGTTCGAGCGCGAGTCCGCCCGTATAGCTCAGCACTAGATCAAACCCTCCCAGGCCCCCAGCGGGAAGATAAGCCACGTCGTTTCCGGTTTCGAGCGTATCGAGGGTCACCGGGGTATCGAGATCGTAAAACGTCTTTACGCGCGCGTCACTGTGAAGGATCCAGCGGCACACCGTTGCGCCCTCCGGGCAGAAGCTCGTAGCAATGGCCACGTCTGCCTGGTCGAGAGCACGGCGAGCTTCGACCTCAATGGAGGCAAGATCCGGGTAAAGTTGCAGCACACCTCCGGCGGGCAGCGCCTGCAGGTCGCGTTCGTTCGCGTAGTAAGGGACGTCCCGCTCAAAGAATGTAACCGTATGGCCGCGACGAAGCATCGCTTTGATGAGGGAGCGCCAAAGGGTCGCATGACCATTTCCCCATGAGGAGGAGACGGTCAGACCAAAGATCACAACATGCACTTCGTTCTCCAGCACCACTTCAAGCGGGTGCTCCTTTGCTTGCATGTCAGATGGTGGTGTGCGGGGGAGAGATGTCTTTTCAGCAGGTGGTTGATGTCACCAGGCGCGTGAAAAGTCCGGACCGGCCTTGGTCTCGTCTCGCAGCCGGGCATCGACGCCGGCACGCACCTCAATCAGACGCCCAAAAAGCCAAACGAGATCGGACAATCGGTTCAGATAAGCAAGCACCTCGCTAGGCACCAGATCCTCCCCCGGGGAGCTCTCCTGAAAGCGTACAGCGAGTCGCTCCGCGCGGCGACAGATTGTCCGTGCCAGCTCGTAAGCGGCTGACTCTGTATTGGCTCCGGGAAGCGACCAGTCCGAGAGGATGCCTTCAGTCGACTCAATCTGATTGACGAGCTCAGTCAGGTGCTCCACATCCTCGCTTTTCAGAAAGGGCTCCGCACGCCGGGCCTCAAACGGAGTCGATAAAGCGGCCCCAACGCGGAACAGGGTGCGCTGGACCTCTTCTGTCCAGGCCTTGATGTCGGCATGCGAACAAAGACTGCGGGCGAAGCCCAAAGCAGCACCAAGTTCATCGACCGTGCCGTACGACTCGACGCGGAGATCAGCCTTCGACAGGCGAATACCACCGACCAGGCCTGTCACGCCGCTATCGCCGGTCTTGGTTGCAATCGAAGACATGAGTTGGCGCTCCGGATCTTATATAGGCTGAGAGGAAGACGTCGTTAGAAACGAGACCACGCGCCGCTGAGCATGACACCCGCAAACTACTTTGCTATCTGCTTGGCTTCGCCGTAGCAGCGCGTCATGATGGTCGTATGCAGGCGTTCTTCCAGTTCCGGCGTGAAATCGTAAACTTCCTGGTTGCGATAGATATTGATCGTCTTGGTCGTCGAATCGAGGACCACTTCACAATGCTTGCATTCGGAGATATGCTTTTGCACTTCGGCAAGCAAATCTGAGGGGACGGTACCATCGAAGTAATCGGTCAGGCGAGCGAGAAAATCTGTGCAGGTCATGCGGGTTGGCCCTCCTTTCGTTTGAAGTAGCGACTCAGGCGCTCCCGAAGCTGCAGGCGGGCGCGAAGCAGACGCGATTTGACGGCCGGTACGCTCAAACCAAGCGCCTCCGCAGTCTCTTCTGTCGAAAGGTTCTCAATGTCACGCAGCGTAAAGACAGTGCGGAAGCCGGGAGGAAGACCCTGAATGGTCTTTCGCAAAATCTCGCCAAGCTCGGATTGGTTGAACTCTTGCTCCGGATTGGGACGCCACTCTGCAAAGTCGCGGGGAATGGATCCTTCTTCGGTGTGAACGTCCTCATCCATCGAGACTGTCTTTGAGGTTTTGCGCTTGCGCAGACGCATGAGTGACTCATTGACCGCGATGCGCACCAGCCAGGTCGAAAACTTGGAGTTTCCCTGGAACTGCTCGAGCTTCTGATACGCCTTGAAGAAGACATCCTGCGTGATATCTTCGGCGTCCTCACGATTCTGCGTAATGTGCTGCGCGACCCTGAAAATCTGCCGGTCATACTGCCGAACGAGTTTTTCAAACGCAGCAGCATCGCCATCCTTTGCCCGCGCGACTAACGCAACGTCAGGGTGAATCTCAACCGATTCTGCAGATTGGATGGCTGGCATAAGCAAACGATGCTGCAACTTCAGAGATGCGACCAACGCGGCCGGGGGATTTCTTTAGCTCTCATTCTGATAGTAAACGTCAATGAGAGCAGGGGCAACGCGAGCGGCCTGTTTAGGCAGATGCTGCATCACGTGCGTCTAACACCTGTAAGGGCAAAGCCGTGTATCTCCCTAGATTCACACCTACGCCGGGAACAGATTGCCCCGCGCAGCAGCCGGACGCCGGATAAAGTGGTTTCAGGGGAGTTTGCCCGGAGAGAAGGACAGCATGCGTTTCCTGCATCCAAATCGATTGCCCGCGCTGCTTTCGATGGCGCTTTGGCTCGCCGGCCCTTCCGGCTCCTCCCTTGCTGCAGGTAAACCTCTCAAAACAAAATCGACCAAGGCCGTCACCCGTTCGCTCACCGCATCGCACAAATCAAACGCAGTGTCAGCCAAGTCCGCAAAGAGCAGGAAGCTGAGCGGCAAGAAGTTGACCGGCAAGCGCCCCGGCCGAATCGAGGCCCCAGCGACTGCCGCAGTACGCGCCGCCGCCACCGAACGGGTCGTGCGGCTCAACAGCGCCTTCGTTGCCACCTCACAACTTCGACCCATGGCGCAGCAACTAGCGTCGACGCGCTCGGCTTCGAGCTTCGCCGGTGTCTCCAGCTACGCATCCGTCCATCCGGGGGTTGGTGCAGCCACTGCCTACCTGGCACTAGGGCACGCGTACGCGCTCGACCATCGCTACTCCGACGCCATCGATGCCTACAGGCGGTCGGGAGGAACCGGCGATGCCCTCAGCGACTACTCCGACTTCCTGGGCGCGCAGGCTCTGATCGGCGCCGGACGCTCCTCCGAGGTACTTCCGCTGCTTGATCACTTCTCGGATCGTCACCCGGACAGCGTCTTTGACATCAGCGCACCGCTGCTGCTGGCCAACGCACTGGTCCAACAGAAAGACGGCGCAGGCGCGATCAAGGTCCTTGAGCCCATGCTCGGGACCCCGGAAGCCGACCATCCCGATTTCAAGCTCGCACTTGCCCGCGCCTATCAGGTGGCCGGAGAGAATGGAAAAGCTTTGGCGCTCTTCCGCTCCATCTACATCAACCAGCCGCTCAGCTATGAAGCCGGCCAGGCGCAGGTACAGTTAGTCGCTCTTGGTACGCCGCCGAGCGCCGCCGAACGCAAGCTGCATGCCGACCAGCTCTTCAACGCGAAGCGCTATAACGATGCCCTGACCGAGTACAACGCCGTTCGCAATGACCCCAGCCTGACTGAGACAGACCGCGATGGACTGGCGCTCTACACCGCCGTCTGCGATCTGAAGCTGAAGCGCCTCAGCCGCCATGATGCCGAAAAGCTTCCCACCACCGGCGACGACACCGCCGCGCTGAAAATGTATTTGCTCGCTGAAATCTCGAGGACCGAGAAGGATCGCGCCGGCCACGATGCGATCCTCACAGAGATGCTCAGCCGTTATCCGCAGAGCCGCTGGCTGGAGGAAGCGCTTTACTCCGGCGGCAACATGTATCTGCTCACCCACGACACCGACCAGGCCATCTTCCACTACAAGCTGCTGGTCGAGCACTTTCCCACCAGCGTGTACGCACCCTCCGCGCACTGGCGCGTCGCCTGGATGTACTACCGCCTGCGTCGCTACACGGATGCTGCGAAGTGGATGGATGAGCAGATCGTTCGCTACGGGGCCGGGGTCGAAGCCTCAAGCGCCCTCTACTGGCGCGGGCGCATCCTCGAAGACGAGGAGCATGACCTCGGCCAGGCAGTAAACTACTATCGCGCCCTCAACGCAAACTACACGAACTTTTACTATGGCGACCTTGCCCGCCGTCGTCTGGCTATTCTCTCCGCGCAGGCCCCAGCAGCGGCTCCGGCCCCGACTCTGGCCTCGGTGCGCAAGCTGAACGTACCTGAGCTGGTCGATGCGGTCCCGCAGAGCGATCCGCACGTGATCAAGGCCAAGCTGCTTGCCAATGCCGCCCTGAATGAATACATCGGGCCGGAAATCGCCCTCGGGGCCGGCGCGGCCCAATGGGGTGCCCTTGCCCAGGCACAAATCTACGCCTCCTATGGCGAGTACACCCGCGCCCTTCAATCCATGAAACATTCCGGCATCTCCTTCTTCTCCCTCCCACCCAGGGATGTACCGACCGAGTATTGGAAGTTGATGTTCCCGCAGCCCTACTGGGGCGATTTGCTGAGTGACGCCGAGCGCAACAACCTCGATCCCTACCTGGTCGCTTCGCTGATCCGCCAGGAATCGGAGTTCAACCCCGGTGCCGTCAGTCCTGCGCATGCCTATGGCCTCATGCAACTGCTTCCCTCTGTCGGCAAGGAAAACGCGAAGCGCGAGGGAGTGAAGGGTTTTCAAGCAGTGGAACTGCTCAATCCGTCCATGAATCTGCAGCTCGGCACACGCAACCTCCGGCAGGTGCTGGAGCGTTTCGGAGGCCAGCCGGAGTACGCCTTGGCCGCTTACAATGCCGGCGACGTGCCTGTTCGGCAGTGGATGGCGGCCGGCGAATACAAGGACCTGCCCGAGTTTGTCGAGTCCATCCCGTACACCGAGACACGTGAGTACGTCCAAGCGATTCTGCGCAACCGTGAGATGTACCGCATGCTGTACGCACCTCAGGTCAGCCGCGTGCAGTAGCATAAAGCTGTACAGCGGCCCCACTTCCGGCCCGGATGGTGAAATCGGCAGACACAGCGGACTTAAAATCCGCAGACCAGAAACGGTCGTGGGGGTTCAAGTCCCCCTCCGGGCACCAAATTCACAGAGAAGAGCGGTCTATGCCGCTTCACCTGACTCAAAATATAAATACCGCCGCCAGCTAGGATCGGCCGACCCAATCATCCGCATAATATGCCGGCTGGTGTGCAGCGAGAACGGCCGCGGCTCCCGCAGCAGCTTCATCTCCGTCAACTCATGCAGCAGCTGGTTGCCCTTGCGGCGGTTGCAGTCATGGCAGCAGGCCACCAGGTTCTCCCACGTGGAAAGCCCTCCGCGGCTGCGCGGAAGGACGTGATCGAGCGTCAACTCGCCCGCCGTCAGCACCACCTGGCAGTACTGACACATGTTGCGATCGCGCAGCAGAATGTTTTTGCGCGAGAGCGCCCGCGTCTGGTGCGGGATGCGCCGGTACTCGAGCAGCCGGATCACCGACGGCATCGCCACCTGCATCCGCGCCGCATGCAGCACCGCGCCCTGCTCTTCTTCCGTGCGCGCCACGCCCTTCAGCACCAGCACCAGCGCCCGCCTCGCACCGCAGATGTTGATCGGCTCATAGCTCGCGTTCAAAACCAGCACCGGCGTCTGCATCGCCGGCTGTCGAAAGACGCCCGTACGTACATCCAGCTCGGTCGTCGTTCTGCGCGCACCTGGCGCCCCGGAGCCTTTGTACCCCGCATACCGTCCGTTGCCCGCTCTTACCTTGCGCATCTTTCCGGTCTGCATGTGCACGCATCTCCTGTCATTGATCAATCGTGATGGTCCGCTGGCCGTGGCCTGCGTCGGTAGTTGCGGGAAAATCCCAGATTGCAACCGCCTCGTCCGGATCGTTCGCTGCGTAAAGCGCGCTTCTCCTGCGCGCCCGCGCCAGGGTTGCCACCCACACCTTGCTCGCCCCGGCCCGCACCAGCACCTTGGCGCACTCACGCGCGGTCGCCCCGCTGGTAAAGATGTCGTCAATCAGCAGAACCTCTCGTCCCGCCAACTTACTTACAGCCTGAAACGCTCCAGCCAAATTCCGCCTGCGCCCGCGTCTCGACAGCGTATACGAGCTCTCCGTACTGCGCCGGCGCTTCAGCAGCCCATACGCAGGCTCAAGCCGCCACGCCGGGCGAACTCGTCGCAGCTCCCGCAGGGCCGCATTCGCCAGTAGCTCCGCCTGGTTGAAGCCGCGTTCCCGCTCCCGCCGACCAAACAGTGGAACCGGCACCACCAGCAGATCGGCGCCCGCCTGCCCTTCGAGCGACAGGATCGCCTCCGCCAGCTTGCTGCCAAGCAGCGAAGCCACCACGCGGATCCCGTTGAACTTAAAGAGCTGCAGCAGATCCCGCAGTTCGCCGTCATAGGCGCCAAAACTGACCGCACGGACGAAATCGGGGGGAACCAGGCGGCAAGGCCGGCACAGAAGCGACTCACCCAGGTTTCGCGCGAACCGCTCGTCTTCCAGATCCAGGCCTAAGTCTATTGAGTCACCGCACTGATGGCACATCACCGGAGAGTCGCGCACCACGCGCGCCAGGCAGCCGTCGCACACCGGAACCGCGCCTGCCCGTTCAAGCGGATCTCCGCAGCACGTGCAATCGGCCGGGAAGCACGTCGTTACGCCATCGTTCAGGAAAGTTTGGACCGCTTTTACTGGACCTTGGAAAACCTTTGTAACCGCGCGCCAGCGATCGACATCCCGGTGTGTTCCCTCACCGGGTAGACCTGCTGGATCAGGTGCGAGCGTCTGCGGGGCTGTGAGCCGATGCAGGGGTTCGCTGAAAACACACCTCACTCGATGGCGCTCCAGGTCGGTCCGACCGCGCCATGGCTGAAGTATATGCCCGACCCGTCCTCCCGCGTCAATGGCCCCCTCGCCGCTGTTACACTCCCATGCAAAGCCGCGCCGGAGAATCCCAACAACCCATGCCGAACGCCCCCTTTCAGCCTTTCGTCCCGGCCTCTGACTCTCGCCCCGAGTTCACCCTCCGCGCCCTGCTCCTCGGCGCCATCTTCGCCATCCTCTTCGGCGCGGTCACTGTCTACGTCGGCCTCCGCGCCGGGCTCACCGTCGCCGCCTCGATCCCTATCTCCGTCCTCTCCATCTCCATCCTCCGCGCCTTCGGCAAAGCGTCGATCCTCGAAAACAACATCGTCCAGACCATCGGCAACGCCGGCCAGTCCATCGCCTCGGGCGTCATCTTCACCCTCCCCGCCCTCATCTTCCTCGGCTTCGACCTCGAGTCCACCCGCATCTTCGCTCTCGCCCTCTTTGGCGGCTGGCTCGGCGTCCTGTTCATGATCCCCCTCCGCCGCCAGCTCATCGTCGAAGAACAGGGCACCCTCATCTACCCCGAAGGCACCGCCTGCGCCGACGTCCTCATGGCCGGCGAACGCGGCGGCTCCTTCGCCTCCCGCGTCTTTCTCGGCCTCGGCTTCGGCGCCCTCTACACTCTCTTCCAAAACGACAATCTCTTCGCACTCTGGCCCTCCCAGCCCAACGTCGAACCCGACTTCGGCGGCACCCAGCACATCCTCAAAGGCTCCGCCCTCCGCGCCGACTGCACGCCCGAGTACCTCGGCGTCGGCTACATCATCGGCCTCCGTGTCTCCGCCATCATGCTCGCCGGCGGCGTCTTCTCCTGGTTCGTCCTCATGCCCGCCATCTACTTTTTCGGCGCGCACCTCCCTACCCCCATCTACCCCGGCACCACCCCCATCGCCAACATGGACCCTTCCTCCCTCTGGCGCACCTACGTCCGCCCCATGGGTGCCGGAGCCGTAGCCGCCGCCGGCCTCATCACCCTCGTCCGCACCGCGCCAACCATCCTCAGCGCCCTGGCCGAAGGCGCCCGCAGCATACGCTCCGGCCGCAACTCCGCATCAACGCCGCGACAAGCGTCCGCCCGCCCGGTCCGGACCGCCCACGACCTCCCCCTCTCCTTCGTCCTCGGCGGATCCCTCCTCCTGCTCCTCATCCTCGTCGCCTTCCTCACTCTCCACCCCGTCCCCGGAGCCCAGGTCACACTCCTCGCCAACCTTGCCGCCGCCGTCCTCGTCCTGATCTTCGGCTTTCTCTTCGTCACCGTCTCGGCCCGCATCGTCGGCATCGTCGGCAGCTCCGCCTCGCCCGTCTCCGGCATGACCATCGCCACCCTCATGGCCACCTCCGCCATCTTCCTCGTCCGCGGCTGGACCGCCCCCGCCTTCGGAGCCCTCGCCATCACCATCGGCGGCATCGTCTGCATCGCCGCCTCGAACGCCGGAGACACCTCCCAGGACCTCAAAACCGGTTACCTCATCGGTGCCACCCCCTGGAAGCAGCAAGCCGCCGTCATGGCCGGCGTCATCATCTCTGTCTTCTCTATCGGCGCAACCTTGAACGCCATGAATAGTGGCCTGGAATCGTACACTCGCCTCCCCACACCCATCCCCTTCACCTCCGCCCTGTTCGCCGACGGCGTCCAGGACAAAGGCCTCTTCCCCCGCGACCACATCCAGCTCACCGTCAAGGACGGCACGCACCAGCCCATTTCCGACGCCCACCGCTACACCCTCCTCAACGCCATCGGCTCCACCTCCCTCGCCGACGGCAAGTACCTCCTCGACCCCGCCACCCACCAGATCGTCATCCAGTGGACCCAGGGCATCGGCAGCGAGAAAGCCGCCGCCCCCCAGGGCAAGCTCATGGCCACCGTCATCAACGGCATCCTCACCCGCAAACTCCCCTGGGGTCTCGTCCTGCTCGGCGTCGCCCTCGTCCTCGCCGTCGAGCTCCTCGGCGTCCGATCCCTCACCTTCGCCGTCGGTGCCTACCTGTCCATCGCCACCACCCTCGCCATCTTCGTCGGCGGCGTCATGCGCTGGATGGTCGACCGCGCCCTCCTCCACCATCACGCCCGCCAGGCCGCCGCCGGCTACCAGGCCTCGCTCGCCCTCTGGCACGCCGACCGCCCAGCCTTCCTGATCCAGCACCCCACCTT
>CAXUNR010000038.1:0-39289 GCA_964252655.1 uncultured Acidobacteriaceae bacterium | reverse complement strand
GTGGCTGTGCTGGCGGGCACGCTGCCGTGGGTGGTGGCGCACGCGTTTTACCTCGGGAGCGTAGGAAAGGTGTTAGGGGCGAGCCTGCGCTGATTTGGGTTAGAGCTCGATGGCGAACTGGCCGGGGTGCGATGCGGAGCGAGGCTTGACGGCGCTGGCGGGGTCGGCGGCGAGGGCGAGGATGAGGCGCTCGAGGACGAGGCGCTTGTCGGGTGGGGAGCTGCGGAGATCGAGGTCGGCGCGGGCGATGAGGCGGAGGGCGCGGGTGAGCTCGGTGCGGGACTTGTAGCGGCGGGCTTGGCGGATGAGATCTTCGGCGGCGAAGGGCGGCATGCGGAAGCCTTGCCAAAGCACGGACCAGAGGGCGCGGGAGTCGCGGACGTTTTTCTCGAGGATGACGAGCATCTGGCGGAAGGTGCGGGCGAGCATGTAGAGATGGCCGATGGCGGAGTCCTCGCCGCCGTCTGAGGCGTTGAGCAGGCCGTGCAGCAAGGCGACGGCCTGGGCGCGGTCGCGGCGGCTGATGGCGTCGGTGAGCTCGTAGAGGGAACGCTGTTTGGCAGCGAGGACCATGGTTTCGACGTCGCCGAGGGTGATCTGGGGGGAGCCGGCGGCGGGTTCTCCGGCGAGCGTGAGGAGCTGCTTGCCTTGGGCGTAGAGGCAAAGTTTTTCGAAGTCGGAGGCGATGAGCATCATGTCTGCGCCGAGAGCGTCGACAAGCTCGCGGGCGGCGTCCGGGGTGATGGTGACGCCGCGGGCGGGGGCGGCTTCGGTCAGCCAGCGGACGGCGTCTTCTGCGTCGACGCGGGCCAGTTCGACGAGGCCGCAGGAGTCTCCGAGGGTTTCGCGGATGCGCTCGAAACGCTCTTTATCCTGGAAGTCCATTTTGCGGAGGTCGGTTGGGATGGAGAGGTGGTCGGCGACGAAGAGCAGGAGCGCCTGCGGGTTAGGGCGGCGGAAGTAGGCGTCGATGGCGGCAAATTCTTCTTTTTTGGAGCCGCGGCCGTAGAGGGCTTTGAGATTGCGGAGGAAGAAGACCTGAAAGGGCGCCATCAAGGACGGGGTTTGAGCGCGGTCGAGGACGTCGAAGATGGTTGTGTCGGTGAGATCGAGATCATAGAGGCAGAACTCGCGCTGCTCTGGTGGAGCGAGTTTGGCGAGGACGCCGTTGCGGCAGCGCTGGTAGAGAAAGGCTTCGTCCCCGATGAGAACGTAGCCGGGGCGCATCTGCGGCGTGTCGAGCTCAGCGAGGAAGCGTTCGGAGCCGGCGAAGCTGCGGATGGTCTGCGGGGGAGGCATCAGTAGGACTCCAGGACAGCGGAGACGAGGGCCTGGGCGAAGTCGCGGGCGAGTCGTTGGACGGCGGGGCCGTCTTCCTGGATGAAGGCGGAGACGTCTTGGGTGGACTGATATTGCTCGCGGAAGGGAAGGGCGTCGTTCTCGTACAGCACGCGGCCGTCGCGGGCAGTGAGGATTACCTTTGCGGTAATAGTGATGAGGTAGCTTGAGGTTTGGCCGGAGGAGGAGTCGTAGGTGAGCGGGGCGGAGATTTCCGACAGGATGGTTCCGCGAAGGGTGGCGTCGGCATCGGCATGGTCGCCGGTGAGGATTTGATATTTCGTGCGGGTGTTGAGCTCGCGGACGATGGCCTGGGTGAATGCGAATTCGGTGTGGAAGGCTTGGGCGCGCGTGGTGAAGTTGGGGATGGCAAGGGTGCGGACGTTCGCGGGAAGATGGGTCGCGGAGCCGACGCTGTGGTAGCCGCAGCCGGCGAGAAGCACGAGCGGCGCGACGAGGAAGAGGTTAAGGCGCACTTGGTGATTGTCGCACTCAGGAAGTGTGTGGAAGGCGGTGGAAGGCAGTGGCTGGTGGAGTTAAAGCAAAAAAGCGACCCCGGGTAGGATCGCCTTCTTTGCTTTGTTGGTAAGAGTTATGCGGGGCTCGGCTGGCCTTCATTGAAGCCGGGCTTGCGACCGTTTTCAGGCTTGAGGATCTTCTGAACGTCACCACCCGGGCCAGGATCGACCGCAGAGAGAGGCGAGCGCACCTCGGGAAGAGGCTTGCCTTCGATGATCAGCTTGATCTCGGCGGCGTCTAGCGTTTCGCGTACGAGGAGAGCCTCCGACATGCGGTGCATGATGTCGTGGTTACCATCGAGGATCGAATACGCGGACTGGTAGCCGGCATCGACGAATTTACGGACTTCCTCGTCAATCTGCTTAGCGGTGTCGTCGGAGAAGTCACGTGCCTGGCCGATTTCGCGGCCCAGGAACACTTCCTGCTCCTTCTTGCCGAAGGTTAGCGGCCCGAGGGTTGACATCCCGTACTCGCAGACCATGGCGCGAGCCAAGGCTGTGGAGCGCTGAATATCGTTGCCGGCACCGGTGGTCATCTGCTTGAGGAAGATCTCCTCGGCGCAACGTCCACCCATGAAGACAGCCATCTGGGTTTCGAGGTAGTCCTTGGTAACGGTGTGGCGGTCCTCCTCGGGCAGATGCATCGTGACGCCGAGCGCCATTCCGCGAGGAATGATGGTGACCTTGTGCAGGGGGTCGGAGTGCGACCGCATTGCGGCAACGAGGACGTGGCCCGCTTCGTGGTAGGCGGTGACACGCTTCTCCTCATCGGAGAGCAACATGGACTTGCGCTCCGCACCCATGAGGACCTTATCTTTTGCGGTCTCGAAGTCGAACATGTGGACCGACTTGCGATTGTAGCGGGCGGCGGTGAGGGCGGCCTCATTGACCATGTTGGCCAAGTCCGCGCCGGAGAAGCCCGGTGTTCCGCGGGCGAGTACGTTGAGGTTGACGTCCTCGGCCATGGGAACTTTCTTTGAATGGACGCGTAGAACTTCTTCGCGGCCCTTGATGTCCGGACGATCGACAATGACGCGACGATCGAAGCGGCCGGGGCGGAGGAGAGCGGGGTCGAGCACGTCGGGACGGTTGGTGGCGGCGATAAGGATGACACCGTCATTGGCTTCGAAGCCGTCCATCTCTACGAGCAGCTGGTTAAGGGTCTGCTCGCGTTCGTCGTGTCCGCCGCCGAGACCCGCGCCACGGTGACGGCCCACCGCGTCAATCTCGTCAATGAAGATGATGCAGGGAGCATTCTTCTTGCCTTGCTCGAAGAGATCGCGGACGCGGGATGCCCCGACGCCGACAAACATTTCGACGAAGTCTGAGCCGGAGATGGAGAAGAATGGGACGTTGGCTTCACCCGCTACAGCGCGGGCGAGCAGGGTTTTACCGGTACCCGGAGGCCCGACGAGCAGCACACCCTTGGGGATCCGGCCACCGAGGCGCTGGAACTTCTGGGCCTCACGCAGGAACTCTATGATTTCCTTGAGCTCTTCCTTGGCTTCATCGACGCCGGCGACATCTTTGAAAGTGATCTTTTTTTGCTGCATGGAGAGCAGGCGGGCGCGCGATTTGCCGAAGCTCATCGCTTTATTTCCTCCGGACTGCATTTGCCGCATCATGAAGAGAAACAGGCCGAGCAGGAGCGCAACTGGAAGCAGGGAGACGATCGCGTTCATCCAGATGCTGGGCGTTTGATCCTTATTCGAGATGGTGACGCCATGCTCGCGAAGCGACTTGTAGAGGTCAGGGTAGTTCGCCGGCGTGAAGTTGGCCGGAATGATGGTGTGAAAAATTTCCTTCTTATCTTTATAGTGAGCCGTAATCTCGGTTCCGCTGACGCTCAAGTCAGCAACTTTGCCGGCATCCACATCGCTTTGGAACTGCGAGTAGGCGACAGTCTCATCTTTGCCGGCGCCAGTCGTCTTAGCGACGTATTGCCAGAGGATGAAGAGTCCGGCGATGAGAGAGACCCAGAGAAGAAGCTGTTTTACTGTAGAGTTCAAGCGGGTTTCCTCGTAGTAGCTGCGAAACAAGGGGAGTAGCAGCCTTACTCTTTAGACGCTTTCAGGAAATAAGCAGGGTGTGGTACCTTTCCGCTTTCGCGGATTCTCAACAGGTATTCGTTCGATTCTACTCTCACATCAAAAGATTCTTGCGGAAGAAAGATCACGCTTTTGGGGGACGTAGCTCCCCTGTTTGTCCTAGTTCCATTTTGGGCATGGTCTCGGGCACGACGGAGAGACGAAGTTCGCGCAGAGTTCGTTCAAGGGTGAGTCCATGGGCGAAGTTTAGCTTGATTCCGGGTTTGGCAGGGGTGGGGACCGGGTGTCCGGCGGCCACGCAACCGGCTAGAGCCAGGGCGCGCTCGGTCTCCTCAAAGCTGAGCCGTGCTCCCAACTGACGAGCCGCGGCGCGAAGCACTCTTCGGCGCAGGGCTGGGTCGAGCGAGCGTAGACGTTCCAGCTCGAGCGCGCGGGTCTGTTCGCCGGGAGTGGTGGAGCTCGAGCGTCCTCCGCCCCGCACGGGGGTTCCCGGCAAGACAAGCTGCGGCAGCATACGGGTGAGTTCGGCGGTCCAACGCGCCTCTTCTTCCCGGGCGAGCTCTGCCAGATTGGCAAGAGTTTGGTCGATGGAGGGGTTTTCCTGCCGCAGGAGCGGGAACACGGTATGGCGAAGCCGGTTGCGGGTAAAGCGCTCGTCGGCGTTCGAGGAATCTTCGCGCCAGGGCTGATTGCGTTCCGAGAGAAAGCTGCGCAGATCGTCGCTGCGGGTGGCCAGGAGAGGCCGCAGGACCGGGCCGGCGGGGAGTTGCAGAATGGGCGAGATGCCGGCGAGGCCTTCGAGCCAGGCTCCGCGGAGGAGTTTCATCAAGACCGTCTCTGCCTGGTCGTCCAGGGTATGCGCGGTGAGGATGTGGCTGGCGGCGCGCTCGGCAAGCAGCTTGCCAAAGCATTCATAACGCAGGATGCGGGCGGCTTCCTCGGTAGATTCGTGATGGCTGCGGGTCCGGGCCAGGGTGTTGACGCGAACGGTGTGCAGGGGGAGATCGAGCTGCAGGCATAAAGCTTCGACGAAGGCCTGGTCAGCGTCGGATTCCTCGCCGCGCAGGGCGTGATTGACGTGGACGGCGGAGAGTCCTACGCCGAGGGCTTGTTTGGGCAGAGCATTGGCGGCATGGACGAGTAGCAGTAGGGCGGTAGAATCGGCGCCGCCGGAGAGGGCGACGCAGGCACGATCGCCAGGGCGGAGCGAGGTAAATGGAAGGGTGAGCATGCTTTGGGCAGATGAAGCAGACGTTCTCCAGGGCTGATCGTTCTTTTGGCGCGGAGGATAGTTTCCGTTTGCCTTGGCTAAAAGGATTGCGGAGTGGGGTGCTGCGATCAGGCCTTCTTGGTTTACTGACCCGATAGTACAAGGGTGGCTACCCTGCGGGCTTGTTATACTTCGTTGGCTATGCGTGTTTTTGTAATTTTGCCGGCAGCGGGGATCGGCACCCGAATGACGGGGGGGGGGCCGCACACGGGCGAGCGACCGGCAGCAGCCAAGCAGTTCCTAAGTATTCAAGGCGTTCCGGTGCTGGTGCACTGTTTGCGCGCGTTTGGCGCGGTGACTCGGGTGGCGGAGGTGCTGGTAGCCGTGCGGGCGGCCGAAATAGAGCGCGTCCGGGATCTGATTGCGCAGTATGGTCTCGGAGCCGGAGTGCGGGTCGTCGAAGGCGGAGCGAATCGCCAGAGCTCGGTGCGCAATGCGCTGGCTGCGCTCGAGGTGCAGGAGGAAGACATTGTGCTGGTGCATGATGCTGTGCGTCCGTTGGTGGATCCGGCGACGATCGATCGAACCATCGATGCAATCGAACGGCACGGGGCGGCGATCGTGGGACTTCCCGCGGTGGATACGATTAAGCAGGTGGAGCGCACCGCGGAGGGTGCGCTGATTACCTCAACGGTACCGCGAGAGCGGATTGTGCAGGCGCAGACGCCGCAGGGTGCGCGTTTCGGGCTGCTGTCCCGGGCCTTTGCTGAGGCCGAAGCGGACGAGTTTGCCGGGACTGATGAGGCGAGCCTGCTGGAACGCGCGGGCATCGAGGTTTGGGTGGTGGCAGGATCGGCGCGCAACTTCAAGATTACGCAGCCCGGCGACCTAGAGCTTGCCGAGTTTTACCTTGCACAAGGGAGCACACGATGAGCATGCGGATTGGCTTTGGGTTTGACTCGCACGTATTTCAGGCAGGCGTTCCGCTGGTGATTGGCGGGCTGGCGATTCAGCATACAGAGGGTCTGGCGGGGCACTCGGATGGTGACGTGTTGCTGCATGCGATCACGGATGCGCTGCTGGGTGCGGTTTCGGCTGGGGATATCGGCACGTTTTTCCCTCCGAGCGATGCGCGTTGGAAGGGAGCGGCGTCCAGCCTGTTTTTACGCACGGCGCTTGAGGAGATCAAAACGGCGGGATATCGGATTGCCAATGTCGATACCTGCCTGGTGATGATGCGGCCGAAGATTGTGCCGATTGCCGGAGAACTGCGCGAGAGTGTAGCGGAGCTGCTTGAAGTGAAGCCGCATCAGGTAGGCATCAAGGCCAAAACGCCTGAAGGACTAAACCAAGATGGGATTGCAGTGGCTTATGCCACGGTGCTGCTCGAAAGCCTGGAGCAGGAAGAACCGCTGAAGCAGATGGCTGCGGTGGCCAAAGACGATGACGAATTAAATGAAGTAGTGGAAAGCCTGGTGGTGGGGGTGCGGGATACGAGTGCGCTAGGGCGGAAAGTCCCAGCATTCGATACGGACGATCTGACTTAGGGAGCTCGGGGCGGCCTTGTTGTGGCTTCAGAGAAAAGGACAAAGCGAAGCCCGAGGCGGAAATGTGTCTGATGGAACGCTTTTTATTGTGGCTCCATTTGGGGTTTACCAGGTATGGGTAGCTACTATTTTAGCCCGTCCAGGTTTTCCATCGATCATCCTGACTTGAATGACTGCTTCAAAATTAGCTTTTTCGCCTGGCATCAGGTGGTCGTGCTTCAAGTCCTCGAGGCTTCTGTCGTCTGAGAGAACTTCGGCTGCCGCTATGGTCCCATTTTCACCGACACCAGCTGCCACGACGACGATCTGTTCGGTAAGAGGATCGTAAAAACGCGCGATCAACCCGTAGTCGTCGGTGACTTTGTTCAGTGCCAGCGAGGTAAAGACCGACCATTTACGTTTTGGGTCCACGCGATCCTGAATTTCAAAGGTGTCTACGCTTGGTCGGACGAAGTGGAAGCGCATCGGCTCCGTAAGACGCATCGTCCAGGGATTATTGAACCCTGAGATGAGCACAATGGGTCCTTTTTGCAGGTCGGAAAAGGATGTTTGTGCCGATGACTGGACGTTGATGGCTCGATTGTTCTGGGCAAGGACTTCCTGAATTTTTGCCATCGCCACTGTGTCGGCTAGAGCAACGGGATCGGAGTGTAAGGGATGGCCTCCAACGGAAGCATCGCCTGCGCTGGAAGCTTGGGTGCCCGTGAGAGCGAGGACGGATCCTACGGAGATCAGCACTGGTTCATGATTGGTTAGGATGGGCCCCCAGAACAGCTTCACGGCAGAAGTATGCAGATAGGTGCCGGCGAGCAGAATAGTAGCTAGGACAAGGAGACCACCGGCTGAAGCGAGGATCAGGGTTCTGCTTCTGTGGAATGTTCTAATCTGGCGCGGCGGCTCGTCAACTGGAAGAACTTCAGCCGGCGTTAGGGCCGGCTCCAGCGGCACCGGCTCCTCTACGCTCGGGGCGACGGGCTGTCCTGGAGCAAGCTTGAACTCCGGTATATAGGAGCCGGGGCGTAACTCGATCCGGAGTTCGTCCAGGTGCTCAGGTTGATAGTAATACTGGGCCAGCCGCTTTCGGACCTCGCCTGCGGTGACCCGTACAACGGGATCAGCGTTCAGATCGTAGTTCGGGGAGCGTCCAAAGGCCTCGACGCCGATGGTGCGCTCTTTCAAGTCGTCCTGGCAGCCGGTTAGGGTCTTATGGACTACATAGCTTAGGAAGCTCGGGTAGCGACGACTGTGGCTGAAGTGGGGGCTGCTCTGAATCCTTAGCAGCTGCTGTTCAACGAGATGAGGCGGAGCAATGGTGTCGACTTGGGTTTCGTTCCACATGCGGGGCGAGCGTGACGTTCGGGAGTAGTATACCCCTTCAATACAATTCGGGGTCTGCGTCTAAAGCTATTCCTATCAACCAGATAGTTGTAGAGAAGAAACTCTATGCAGTAGTACACCTGTTCATTCATTTTCTTTGGCCGATATGGTTTGCGGGCTTGGGGAAAAGAGAAACTCTCCAAGCATTGGTCGGCACAGTCCGGCAGCTCTGTCCCTCTCTGAGGGAGTCAGTTTATGGTTCTTGAAGTTGTTGAGACGAAAAAGAGGTAAGGACTTGCAAGAGTGCGGTAAAAAGTTCGGTATTTTCAGTCAACGCTCAGGTTGTATAGTTCAGCGTTGGGCCATCGTCGTTCTGGCCTTAGGGCTTCTTGGCGGCGCTCTCCCGTGTATGAGTGCACAGAATCCATGGAAGCTGGTCTGGAGCGACGAGTTTGACGGGCAGTTGGGTGCTCCGCCCGACGCCGCGAAATGGAAGTTGCAGACGGGCAATGGAGCTGCAATTGCAGGCAATGACGAGGCAGAGGTTTATTGTGCGGTTCCGTCTCAGGTCGCCCCTTGCAAACCGAATCAGCCGAACGCCTACCTGGACGGGAAAGGTCATCTGGTAGTGGTCGCCGTAAAGACCGACCAGACGGTGACAGTGGGAGCAAAAAAGACGGTTGCACCGGTGTATACATCGGCACGATTGAACAGCATGCAGAACTTTCGCTACGGCCGGCTGGAGGCGAGCATGCGCATTCCAGCAGCAGGTAAGGGGATTTGGCCGGCGTTCTGGGCCTTGGGAGTTCAGAACGATACGGTCCATTGGCCTGCGAGCGGTGAGATCGACGTCATGGAGCAATGGAATCCAATGCCGGGCACCGACACAACCAACGCGCTGTCCATCCACGGCGCGGTGCATGGACCGAAAACTCCAGGGTCGTCCGAAGGATATATCGATCTGACAGGAGATTACATGTTTACCAACCCTCCCTCGAACGGCCTGCACCAGTATGCGGTGGACTGGAGCCCAGGGGAGGTAGATTTCTACGTAGACGGATATTTGTACGAGCGGCAGTCTGTGGGGACGTTGACTGGGCACGAGGTGTGGGAGGAGGACCGTGGTCCCTTCCTTTTACTGGTCAACCTTGCGATGGGGGGAGGCTTTTTTGGCTACCCGGATGCAACAACCGGGCCGACACCGACCATGGTTCTCGATTATGTACGGGTTTACCAGCGAGACCCTACTGCCTTGCCGAAGGATTGGGGCAACTATGACACGGGCGGACCGGCGATCGCAGGTTCATCGAAGTTCAGCAACGGGATGTACACGGTTGCGGGAGGCGGAGCGGGGATCGCCGGCCACTTCGATCAATTTCAGTTTGCGTATCGAGGCCTCGGCGGAGACGGTGAAGTGACGGCGCACGTGGTGGATCAGACGAGCAAGGTAGCGCAGGCCAAGGCCGGTGTGATGCTGCGCGACGGACGTGGTGCGGCGTCGATCTTCGCGATGACGTTTGTTTCTCCTGACGGCAGTGTGCACTTTCGATACAGACAAGGGAAGGGCGATGTGCCGTCGGACGTGCCGTACAAAGGGTCGGCGACGTGGGCGAAGGTTGGTCGGGTGGGCGATGTCTTTACCGGCTATGCTTCTGCAGATGGCAAATCGTGGACCGCGATCGGCAACACGCGGCTTTCCATGCCACACGACGCAACGGCGGGGCTGATTGCCACCTCCCGCGACAATAAGGCGCCAAACGCCGTCCGTTTCGACTACGTTGACGTCACGCGTACCGACTCAGGCTACGACGGCGTAGCGGCCTCACTGCCCGGCGTGGTGCAGGCAGAAAACTTCGATACTGGCGGCTCGGGCTACAGCTTCAGCAATGAGTTTGGAGAAGCGGGTCCGGAGATCAGACAGATTGTTCCTGTGGCTGGATCGGACGATAGCGCCGGTGGCTATTCGCTCACTGGACTCAAAGCAAACCGATACATTAACTACTCAATCTTCGTGGAGAAGGATGGCGACTATAGCCTAACGGCGCGAGTTGCAAGCGCGGGGCCGGGAGGAAGCTTTCATTTCAACGTAGACCAAAAGCCCTTATCGAAACCCATGGCGGTGTCCGATACCGGAGGTGCAAGCCGCTGGGCGGAGATGAAGGTTGGATCCGGCCACCTTACCGCGGGCCACCATACGATCGCTCTGGTTACGGATGCAGCAAGCGCATCGGGAACGGTTGCCGCGATCGATTTTTTCAAAGTACAGCTACAGTAGCGAGCTCTGCTCGTGACACGTGGTTAGTTGACAGAAACGTACCTGATGTAAAGCTCTTGGAGGCTGTCCCATGCAACACAAAAAAAATAAGCTCGTGCATGATGTTGTAGCGCGACTCTCGCGAGTCGGCCCGCTCCTACTTCCGCTCACCCTTGTTGGCGGATCCCTGGTTTTTACATCGAATCCCAGCTTTGCGCAGAGCACCACGGCAACGCTAAGCGGCACCGTGACGGACCCCACCAGTGCGATCATTCCTGACGCGGAGGTAACGCTGACCAACGTGGAGAACGGCGCGCAGCGGAAAACCAAGTCAAACTCCGGGGGTAACTTTGTCTTTGCCGCCGTGCCGAGCGGAAACTACGACGTGCGCGTCGTAATGCCCGGTTTCGAATCGACGCTGCTGCACAATATTCACTTGGATCCCTCCGATAACAAGAACCTGACAAAGGTCACGATGGCCCTCGGCGAAGTGACGCAGACCATCAATGTCAGTGCTGAAGACGCCGGGCTAACCGACAGCGGTGAGAAGAGCACTCTGATCACGGCGAACGACATTAAGAAACTCTCAGTGGAAGGCCGAGATGTCGGCGAGCTGGTGAAGATGCTGCCGGGCTTTGCGATTGCGCAGACCTCGAGCGGTGTAGACAATGCGGCCTATGATCCCTCGCAGGTGAACATCACCGGAGCGCTGCGTTCTTACGCGGCCAACGGCAACTCCGCCAACGGCGTGACTTTGCTGTCGGATGGCGCAAACATCACCGATCCCGGCAATTACGGCGACACGACCCAGAACGTTAACACTGACATGGTCGAAGAGGTGAAGGTCCAGACATCGAACTTCACGGCAGAGAATTCGAACGGACCCATCGTGGTTAACGCAGTCGGAAAGTCAGGTACACGCGACTTTCATGGGGAGGTGTACGCCTATGCTCGTACTTATCAACTCAACAGCCAGGACGCGCTCTCGAAGTTCGAGGGTCAGCTGAAGCCGAACGATCGGTACATCTACCCAGGCGCGAATCTAAGTGGTCCGCTCCTCATCCCGGGCACGAACTTCAATCATGCGCGCAAGCTGACCTTCTTTGTGGGTGCGGAAGACTATGCTCAGCGCAATATCTATGCCTACGGTGGCGCATCGCAGGCCGTAGCGAAGGCCCTGGTCCCGACTGCCGCGATGCGTACCGGCGACTTCAGCTGTCCGTCTCTGCTTGCCTATCTTGGTTCGGCGATCTCCTGTAATGCAAATGGGCAGTCCACCATCAATAATCCTAACTTCAACAACATCGGGGTCGTGCCCAACACCGCGCCGAACGGAAACACAGTGGGTCAAGGGCAGATCGGAATGTACTCCGATCCAGGCGCGAAGGCACTCTTCAACGTTCTTCCGCTGCCGAACCGGACCAACCTGGGTGATGGTTATAACTTTGTCACAACCAACCTTGAGGACAATGACCTCTATCAGGCTCGCACTCGAATTGACTACAGCTTCTCCGATCGCGCGAAGCTTTTCGGTACCTACAATATTGAGCGTGGCCGGAGCGGATTTCCTGAGGTGCCGTACTACTCACCCGCCAACAGCGGAGCGAAGCTGGGTGGAGTTGATACCCCCGGCGGCGGGATTCTGAGCACGATCAATTCGCAGACGGCGGGACTGAACTTGACGCTGGTACTCTCGCAGAGATTAACCAACGAGACGACGGCCAACATTACGTTTCTCGACCAGGAGTTCGTCGCAAAAACTCCCTCTGCTCTGCTTTCTTCGAGCATCAACTACCCTTATCAAGGACTGTATCCCGGGGCTTCTTTGCAGTATCCGCAGCTGCATGATTATCAGTACGATGGTCTACCGCTCGCCATGTTTCCTGACTTTAGTGTTGCGACTCCTTACGCTAAGAAGTTCCTGCCATCGGCAGGGGATAACCTGACCTATGTCGTCAAAAGCCATACGATCAAAGCGGGCGTCTTCGTGCAGCAAGTAACGAATAACCAGCGTCTTTTGCCTTCAAATTCCAGCACGAACGGCCAGATTGGCGACTACTACTACGGCTCCACGTTTACGGATGCCAGCGCGCCAAACACGCCTGGTGCGACCGTTTATACGACCGGGAACTTCGCTGCAAATTTCTTTGAAGGACAGATCGAGCAGTTTAGCCAACAGAACTTCGTGCCCGTCCAGGATCTCTACTTTTGGAATGTGGATTGGTACGCCACGGACACTTGGAAGGTAACGCCACGGCTAAGCCTTGACTACGGTGTGCGGTTCGAGCATCTTGGTCCCTGGTCTGACCGGCATGGCGTTGGCATTGCGGTCTTCGATCCTACGACGATCAATGACGGAACTAACACTGCCGGATTTACTTGGCATGCAAAGAATTCTGCTGTCTCCAACGGCGGAGTGCCGTCTCGATTTGCTTTCGTTGAGCCGCGCGTTGGTGTGTCTTATGACTTGTACGGCAACGGAAAGACTACGGTTCGCGGGGGTTGGGGTATGTACCGCAATCACGACAACTTCAACGTTGTGCAGTCTGCCGCAGCGTTGGCGGAAGGTGTGCAGGTCGCTGCCATCAGCGGAGGCGCAGGAATTACGCTGCAAAATCTTCATTATGTCTCTCCTACCAACAATGCAACGGTCGGCACGGGAAACTACACGAATACCAATGCGGTGACCGCGTACGGACTGCCGAAGGGAGACGATCAGCAGCCGCTGACCTACACCTACAGCTTTACGGTTGATCAGCAACTGCCCAAAAAGTCTCAGTTTGAGATCAGCTACGCCGGCAATCAGGGTACAGACCTTACGGCACAGAACGTAAACGTCCTCGGCCTTACGCTGCAAAACGTGAATCCAGTGCCCCTCGGCGCTTTCTTCCGGCCCAATCCCATTACCGGTGCTGTTGTTCCGGATGGCTTGATCGATGGGCTAACGACGACTCAAGTCAACTCTTACCGGCCTTATCCGCAGTACGGAAATATCAACGTCCCGCGTCATGTTCTTTACTCAAACTACAGCGCCCTGCAGACCTCATGGAACAAGCAGAGCGGAAGACTGACCTACGGGATCAACTACACCTGGAGCAAGGCTCTCGGCATCAAGGATGGCTATTACAACGGCAACGCCGCGGATGCAACGAACCTGCGCAATAACTATGGCCCACTCTCGTTCGACCGCACCAATATCTTCAATGCAAGCTATACCTACGATGTTGGCAGCGCGTACAAGGGGCGTCGTCTGGTTGCCGGTGTTCTAAACGGCTGGCAGGTCTCGGGGATTACCGGTCTGCAGAGCGGACCAAACTTGCAGGCGACGTACTATACCAACTTCAACCTGCAGGGTAAGTTGGGCCTGCCCGGAAGCACAACCCAGTTAAGCGTCGACAATAAGACATTTTTGGGAACTCCGGACGTCATGCTACAGCCCATTGCTACCTGTAATCCGGCCGTGCATCGTGTAGCAAATCAGTTTGTCAATGGAAGCTGCTTTCAACTGCCACAGATCGGACAGAACGGGCAGTTCAACTACCCCTATCTGCATGGTCCGGCGTTCTTCAATAGTGACCTTACAGTTGCCAAGAGCTTCATCATGAGCGACAAGCGCACCTTGCAGTTCCGCCTGGCCGGTTTCAACTTCTTGAACCATCCGCTTACCAGCTTCACGACCTCGTTTCCAGAGCAGATTGCTTTGAACCTCAGCAATTTGGCCGCGGGCGGAGAGACAGCCTCGCCTTCTCTGGCAACGGCTGCTCCAGGATTTGGTGTGAGCAACGTCAAGGAAGGCCGTCGTGTTGTTGAAGTCGCGGTCAAATATAACTTCTAAGTTCCGGAATCGAGAAGAGGACGCACCATGCATTCACGTCTAATCCAACGAGTACTCTGTTTATCGACACTCTCCTGTGTGGTGCCGGCTGGTATCGCCGGGGCGCAGACCTTCACGGCGCCTGCTGTCGTCACCTCAAGCCAGGTTCCTATTGCCTCTAACGGCGCGGCGACCCTGGCCATCGCGGTGGATGCGAACGGCAATCAGTTTTTTACGCAACCCGCTGCCGGATCGTTTGTTGAGAATCCGGCCAACGGAGGTGCGCAGATTATCCTAATTCCAACGACGCTTTCCTATCCAAAGGGCGTAGCTGTCGACAGCCTTGGCTTTGCCTATACAACGGACTATCACGGTCATCTATGGAAAGTGCCAGCCGGCGGCGGCACTGCGGTGGATATTCTGGGTGCATGCAACACGCTCGACGGTTACTATCTCGGTACGCAGGCTGTGGCGGTAGATGGATCGAACAATGTCTATACGGCCGGTAACAACGAAGCGTCTCTGTTTGAGATTACGCCTGCGGGAGTATGCACTGTTGTCCCCGGAGTCACGCTGGATTCGAACTCGCACATCGCGGCCGATGCAGCCGGCGATTTGGCGTACTCTACCGGCGGCATTCTTTACAGCCTGCCTGCTGGGTCTGCTGCGCCGGTTGCGGTCTCGCACACCTTCGACGCGATCAATGGGCTTCGCTCCGATCCATTCGGCGACGTCTTTGTTTCAACCAACAGTACGATTACCGAAATTCCGTTCTTAAATGGTGCACTCAGCGGGGCACAGGCCTTTGCCGTACTGCCGTATAGCTCCTCCTATGACGTCGGGCTTGGAACGGATGGAAGCGTATACTCCACCGCCGACGGTACCAACATTGTGCGCAGTTACCTTGGCGGCGTTCGCTTTCCAACGACAGCCGTTGGAACCGCTTCTGCAGCGCAGACCTTGACTGTATTGTTCGATAGTGCACAAACACTAGCCACCCTTCGCTACAGCGCGGGAACAGGCGTTTCCACGGAGATTACCAACACCGGCGCGGGAAGCTGCGCGGTAGGACAAGCGTATGCGGCTTTGTCTACTTGTACTTTGACCTTGACCGATACTCCCTCAACCATCGGCATCCGCAATGGTGCTGTGGTCCTTTCTTCAGCAACAGGGGTTTTAGGCGAGGCCTTTGTAGCTGGGCAGGGATCGGGTGCAGGCCTGGTCGCCGACCCTGGCACGCAGACGATGTTGGGCAGTGGCTTTAAGGCACCGAACGGCGTTGCGGTCGGGGCTTCCAACGGTCTGGCTGTATCGGATGCGACTGCGGGCACCGTCTCCTTCTTTGCTCTGGGGACAACCGCTGCAACTACGATCGCCACCGGCCTGCTTCAGCCGGCGGGCCTCACGATCGCTCCGGATGGCTCGGTGTATGTGGCGAATAAAGGCGGCAACACCGTAGTGGCCGTTCCTTACAGTGGCACAGCGTATGGCGCGGCCGCACCTGCCGTTTCAGGGTTGAACTCGCCTTCCGCTACGGCATTTGCTCTGAATGGCGATCTCTACATTGCCAATACCGGCGCGGGTACGGTCCTCCATATTCCGAACCAAGGTGGTTTGCTGAACCCAGTTGCGAAAGTAGCGTTATCCACAACCTTTACCGCACCGGCCGGGCTTGCCTTTGATCGCTCAGGGAATTTGTTCGTCACAGATAGCAGCGCAGGAACGGTAACCCAAATTGTAAATGGCGTGGCGAGCGTGATCGCCTCCGGCCTTACCTCACCGAGCGCGTTGGCGGTCGACGATTCAGGCACACTTTACATTCAGCAGCTTGGAGTCACCTCTATCCTTCGAATTCCGTTCACGAACGGCGCATACAACACGAACGGAACCAGCAAGCTGGGTCTAGGCCTGACGACTCCGGCTTCGGTCGCGGCCGACAGCGCGGGAAATCTTTATGTGGCGGACTCTGGCGCGGGCGCAGTCGTTGAAATTCAACGGACGGGTGGCACGCTGAGCTTCGGTCGGGTCAATGCGGGTGCCTCCAGCGGCTCGCAGAGCGAGACCTTGTCGAATGATGGAGATCTGTCCACCACGTTCGGCTCGCCGCTCAACACAGCTGCCGGCAACACTGCGGACTTTGCGATCTCCACGGGCGGAACTAACGGCTGCGCAGCCGGAGGCACGCTGATTGCGGGGAGCGCTTGCGGCATCGCCGGAGTCTTTTCGCCGACAGCGCAGGGAACGCGTACCGATACGCTTACCTTCGCTTCAAACGCGGTCAATGCCTCGCCCATCACGGCGGCCTTCACGGGCGTCGGCGTAAATCTGGCGAAACCGGTAGTACAGCTCATGCAGACTGCTCCTGCAGGTGCGGTGACCTTCGGGCAGACGATTACCTTCAATGCCACCGTCTCGGCGACGACCGGCACGCCCACAGGGACAGTGCAGTTCTCCGTCAACGGTGTTGCGTACAGCACACCGGTTGCGGTAAGCAATGGAGCGGCAAGCGTCGCTGTGACGGGACTCGCGGCCGGAAGCAATACGATCACGGCGACATATAGCGGTGATAACAATTTCGCCAGCAGCACGGCGACGCCACTGAACGTTTCCGTCGCGCTGGTAACGACAACGACCACGCTAGCCTCTACCATTTCCTCTGCAACGTCGGTCCCTCAGGGGACCAGCGCGACCCTCACGGCCACGATTGCCGCCAGTCTCACGTCTGTCCGGCCCACGGGTACGGTCACGTTTGCGACGGGTGGCACGGTGCTCGGGACGGTAAGCCTCAGCGCCACTGGCGTTGCCGCACTGACCACGACAACCCTGCCTATCGGAACCTACAACATTGTGGCGACCTATAGCGGTGACAGCGGCTTTGCCGGCTCAGCTTCCAATTCCGTCGCAGTCGCGGTGCTTGCTCCAACGTATGTTCTCTCCAATACACCTACCGCGTTGAGTGTTCCGGTTTCGGGCTCGGCAAGCACCACCTTTGTCGTTACGCCGATCAGCGGCTACACGGGTGGGGTGGACATGTTCTGCTCGGGGCTTCCGGCCAACACGCAGTGCAACTTCACTCCTGCAACGATCTCCTTCATCAATACGATCAATGCGAGCGGCGGTACGGTCATCCCTGGTCCACAGACGATCACCTTAACCCTCACGACGTCCACGGCTCCTCCTACTACGGTTGCCGGATGGCTGCTGCCCTTTGGTGGTCTTTTGCTGCTGGCGGGATGGCGATCGCGCAAGACGCTTCCTCGTGGCTTGCTTTGCACGATGATGCTGATTGCGGGCTCAGGCATGCTGCTGATCGCGACGAGCGGATGCTCCTCCTCCTCGCCCTCCCTCAACACACCTACGGGAACGTCTAACGTGGTGGTCAACTTTGTCGGAACTCCGACCGGGTCAACGGTCACTGCTCCGGTGAACGGTGTAGGTAATATTCCGAACAGCTTCACTGTTGCGGTGACTGTCCACTAGAGTGCGGTGCGGGCTGGAACTTACGGCTCGCACTCTCTCCAAGTCTTGTCATTGGAAGCTAGACGCGCCAGGATCTAAGGGAACTGTAGCCTGCCCGACCGTAAACATTCGTTTCGGTTTAGGCAGGCTCCGTTTTCTTAAAGGCGTCTGAATAGTCTTCAGCGTCTTTTGACGTAATGGCAAACCAGTGCAAACTCCGATAATTTACTCAGAGTAGTTTCAGGAACCGGGGCTGCACCGGGCATGCAGCTGCGGTTCCTTAAAGAAAACTTGGGGAACTCGTGCGGCGGTTCTACTTAGAGGAAAAGACAGGCCGATTCATTCCTGCTCGCGGCGGTTGGGACAGATTTCTTTCGGAATGACAACAAAGGGGCGCATAGTCGTCCGACGACTTACTTCCTGTTAGAGATCCTTCCGGAGTGATTCTGTGCGGCTCCTATCTTAGACGGTGGGACTGTCTAAGTGTCTAAGATAGGGCACCCCCGGGTTGGTGGTTAGGAAAGATCTGACGTGGCGTGCGAAACGCAGATTCCTTCCGGGAATGACAACAAAGGGATGCCGTATTCGTCGAGCGACTCACCCCTTGATCAGAGATCCTTTGTCTAAAAGTGGAAGTAAGTCTGGATGACGACGATTCGGTTGGCGGTATTGGAGAAGCCGTTCGCGAGCGCAGTCGAGTGACCAAAGAGCGGTGAGCCTAGGGTACCGACCGGGGTGGCCAGGTTGACATGGTTCAGCAGATTGTTGGCGTCGGCCGAGATCTCTAAGTAGTAGCGGTGGCTTTTTGGATCCTGACGTGAGGCGCTCGAGGGGCCGGACCCGGAAATCCGCGCGGGTCCGAAGTTGAAGGTGCGGCGGACGGTTAAAGTCATGGTGAAAAGAGCCGGGCCCTGCGCAAAGTCGTAAGGAACGGTGCGCTGGCCGGGGATGGGTTGGGTGTCAAACGCGCCGTAACGGGTGAAGACGACACAGGGCCGGGTGAGGTCCGTGGCGAAGGTAGGGCGATCGTTGAACTGAGCATCACCGTTGAGATCGTAGTCAAGGGTGATGTTAAAAGGGAGTCCGCTCGCAGCACGCAAAAAGGTAAAAGCGCTGAAGCCGAATGGCAGATCTCCGCCGGCGGAGAGGTTGACCTGGTGGCGGGGACTGTTCGGGACAGGTCCGTAGTCGGCACGAAGGTCGTATTGGTTGGAGGCAAAGTTTCCTCCGTCATCGTCGGTGTTCGAGACGCGGTACTGGTAGAAGCCGTAGACGTAGAGATGCCGCTTGAATTGTAAGTTGCTATTGATGTTCAGGCGAGTGTCGCGGTAGAGACCGGCGGAGTCGTACTCGTAGACATTTTGCGTGCCTCCGAGGGGGCGGACGCCGCTGGTGGGATCGGCGGAGTTGTAAGTTCCGGGGAGAGGCGCATTGATGTTGCGCGTCAGCTGGGTGTGCGACCCGCGATTGTGGTTCAGGGAGGTGGTGATGGAGCCGTGACTGCCCAGCCGGCGCTCCAGGCTAAGAGTGGTATTGACAAAGTAGGGCGCGTGGTAGTCCGGAGCAACGGAGAAGATGGTAGAGCCGAGCGCGGGCTGCTGGGCCAAGTAAGGTGAGTTGATGACGTATTCCTGCTCGGTGATGCCATTTTGGCGGATAGCCTGGAGCAGATAGCCGGAGGTGAAGCGGTGGTAGAAGACGCCGGCGCCGGCACGAAGCGTGTAGTGCGGCTGCTTGTCCTTGCCGGGGAAGACGCTCCAGGCGGCACCAAGGCGTGGGCCCCAGTCAGCATGATCGTGGATGGCGTCCTGGGTCTCGAAGCGGAGGCCGCCGCTTAGGGTGAGATTGGGACGGAGCCGCCAGTCATCCTGGAAAAACAGCCCGGCGTCCAGGACAGACACGGCGACGTTAGGATTTCCGGTGGCATAGCTCAGTTGGCTGGGGCCACCACCGGAAGCGGCAATCTGAGCGGGAGTCTCTCCACGGGCAAGACCTTGCTGATTAAGCTGATAGGAGGCAAGGGAGGAGAAGGTATAGGTGCCGTTGTAGTTGGCGGAAGAACTGTTGGCATCGCGGGTGGAGCGAAGCCGTCCGCCGTAGTTGAGGAAGTGCTCGCCGGCGGCTTCGGAGACGTAGTTCTGCAATTCGAAGCGATCCTGGTTGTCGTGGTAGGCGCCGCTGTTGTTGCCTCCACCGGTGAAGGCGCCTTCGACGACGATACTGGGCGCGGTCGAGACGGGATCCTGGTGGACGCGGCTGCGAACATACTGAAAGCGGGTCTCGTTGAGGATGCTTGCGGAGAGAATCTGCGAGTTGGAAAGCTGGAGGGTCTGAGCAGTTGTGTCGTTGGCGTAGCCCTGGGAGGCCAGGGCGAACTGGCCGACGCCGCCGTTAATTTCCTGGGTGTGGTCGAGCGTGTAGCGGGCGATGAGCGTGTTCTTCGGGCCTAGGCTCGTGTCGACACGCGAGGTGAAGTTGTAGGTCGTTGTGGGGGCGGGAAGGGCCGCCGTGAAGGAGATTTGATTCAGGTTGGCATCTAGAGTTTGAGCGTCGATGATGGCGTTCGACTGCTCGGTTTCCTGAGTGCCGCTCAGGAAGAAAGAGGCATGCCGATCAATGGGACCGCTCAGGGTTCCAGCGTAATAGACGTCGTGGTAGGCAGGCTCCTGCGAGACGAAGGGGTTGAGCGAGTTGAAGAGGGAGTCGTTGCCGCGGACGTAGACGCTGCCGTGGAGACTGCCGGTTCCAGGTTTAGTGAAGATCTCGATCCTGCCATTGGTAGGATTGGTGTCGTTCTGGGCGGAGTAGGGGTTCTGATTGATACGGATTTCGCGGATGGTATCGCGCGGAGGAAGCGTTCCGTTGGAGAAGCCATTCAGATAAAAGTCCGGAGAGGGACTTCCAGCCAGAGCGGTAAGCTGTTGCTGCAGCTCGGTTGGGTCTTGGGGCAACTGGTCGATGGCCTCTCCTTTAAGGAGGATGGCGTCACCGTTGCGGTTGGGGTCGGTACTGTCGCCGGTATCGGCGGCGACCTCGACCTCTTGGGCTTCAACCTGGACTGCCAGCTTGAGATCCAGGTGGATCGGCTTTCCGATGGAGACAAGGTCTGTGGTGAGCGGGGTAAACCCCTTCGCCTGCACCGTAAGCGTGGCCTGGACACCGGGCTCGAGAGGGAAGCTGTAGCGTCCATCGCGTGTGGTCTGGACGGTGCGATCGGGGCCGTTCTGCGGGTGGAGAACGACGGTGGCTCTCGGAATCAGGGCTCCAGAGGGGTCCGTGATGACGCCGGTCACGGAGGCTGCGTCCTGGGCGGCCGCTCCATGCAGCGCCAAGGCGAGCATGAAAAGAGAGAGGGGCCGGGCTAAAACGTGACGAGCGCGGGAGGGATCATCTGTCACAAAAAACGTCATCGCAATCGGAGGTTTAAATTAGAAACGATTGTGGTGACGATAGTTTACGCTACAAAGCTATCTTTAGATTACGGCTAACGGACTAGATGGCCCATTTTTTCACGTTTGGTCTGGAGGTAGCGTTCGGACGCGGGCTGGGCCGGAACGTCGGCCTGCAGGCGTTCGACGACTCGGATACCGGCGGCTTCCAACGCTTCGACCTTCTCGGGATTATTGGTGATGAGGCGGACGGCGGGGACGTGGAGTAGGTTGAGAATGGCGGCGGGCAGCTCAAAGTGGCGGCAGTCGGCGGCATAGCCAAGCTCAAGATTGGCCTCGATGGTGTCCAGGCCGCGCTCCTGGAGTTCGTAGGCCTGGAGTTTTGCCATGAGTCCGATGCCGCGGCCCTCCTGGAGTTCGTAGAGGACGATGCCTGCGCCTGCGTCGGCAATGGTCGCCAGGGCGAGCTCGAGCTGCTCGCGGCAGTCGCAGCGGAGGGAGTGGAAGACATCTCCAGTGAGGCACGAGGAATGAACGCGGACGATAGGAGGCGTACTGTGAATGTCTCCCATGACGAGCGCGACGGCGGATTCGATGCGGGTGGCTGGGGCGGGCGTGTCTTGCTTGCAGGGGAGCGGATGGTCAACGACACCCTCGAATCCGAGGATGCGGAAATGTCCCCAGCGGGTGGGGAGGTCGGCGTCGGCGAGCTGACGGACGGAGACAAGCGGCATACGCGCATTATACGTAGGGGGGTGTCGGCCAACAGAGAAGGGAGCGGTAGAGTAAGGAGGTGAAGTCCGTGAATACCACGCTGATTTTGATTACGCTGCTGGTGGAGCTGGGCGTGGCAGCGGCGGTGTCGAGCTCACTGGCGCGGTCCAAGACATTCCGAGATTTGCTGCTGCTGAGCCGGCGGACGGTACGGCAGACATCGGCGCTGGTGGCCTTGATTTGCGGGCCGTTGATGCTAGGGGTATGGATCCGGGTGCGTGTGCCGAACTTTCTGGCCGCGGATATCAGCTTTGAGGCGACGATTCTGCTGGGGATTTTGCTGGGGCCTTTGGCCGCGATGGCGGGGGGTGCGGCACTGGCGCTGCCGGCGGTGCTCCATGGGGAGTTTTGGGCACTGCCCGTAAACCTGGCGGTGGCGGGGCTGGCGGGGGCATTTGGGCGCGTGACGGACGCGGAGGATGTGTGGTCGTTTTCTCCGCTGATCGACCTGAGTGTGTATCGCTGGGTAACGCGGAACCTAAAACGGCCGCAGCTCGATCGGCAGATTCTGCTGCTGATGTTGATTACGGCGATGTCGTTTGGGACGAGTCAGCTCTCCCGTTTTTCTCCGCGGCGGCTGTTCGATCTGCACTCAAATATCTGGTGGGTGGAGCTGGCAATCTGTCTTTGCTCGCCGGTGGTGGTGGGCATTCCGCTGAAGATCTGGAACCAGATTCGGATTGAGCGGAAGCTGGAAGAGCAGGCTCGGCTGCTGCTGGAGGCTCGGCTAGACGCGCTGCAGCGGCAGATCAACCCGCACTTTTTGTTCAATACGCTGAACTCCATTACGTCGCTCGTGCGGTCGCAGCCGGAGCTGGCGCGGGAGATGATCGTCAAGCTGGCCAACATTCTGAGAGTGCTGCTGAAAGATCGGGAGGCGTTTGTTCCGTTTGAGGAAGAGCTGGCGTTTACGGACGACTACCTGGATATTGAGCAGGTGCGCTTTGGCGAAAAGCTGCGCGTGGTGAAGGAGATTGCTCCGGAGACGCTGCAGATTGTGGTGCCAAGCATGCTGTTGCAGCCGTTGATTGAGAACTCCATCAAGCACGGCCTGGAGCCGCGGATCGAGGGCGGGACAGTGACGCTGCGAAGCCGAGTGCAGGAGGATGGAACGCTGCTGATCGAGGTGGAAGATGACGGCGTCGGGATGGCTCCGGGGCGGGCCGTGACGGGTGAAATTGTGCGTCCGGGGACCGGCATCGGGATGCGCAACGTGCGCGAGCGGATGCAGGTGCTCTACGGAGCTGCGGCGGAGGTGACGATTGAAAGCCGGCCGGGACGGGGGACCAAGGTGGCGCTCTCGATGCCGGTGGTGGAACGCGGCGGCGGTGGGTGGGAGATCATGCGGGATGCGGTCGAGGAGGTGGTGCGGGGGCTGGCCGGAAGCTCGCGCGGGGCCGGGACGCATCGTGTGTTTTAGGTGCGGATGCGGCCCGGAATGGGGGAGGGGACTACCACTTTCGATCGATTCTTTTCCGCTCCAGGAGCAAATTTACGCGCTATAGTTTCATCCAGAAAGGGTTGATGAGAGCGCGCCTGAAGGCGGTTCACTTGTGGTGCTTGAACGATGAGCGTCTGGCAGATTCTCGATGTGGGCAGCATCTGGATGAGGGAGTTTGCCTCAGCGCTCGCACAGGTGGAGCAGGTGAATGCCTGGGCTCCGGAGTTCTCGCGGTTTGCCCTGTTTTCAAATTGGCAGCGGATGGAGCATTTGGCGCACCCGCCTTTGACGATCTTACGATTTCCTTTGCAGCGCGGGTATGCGCGTGTGCCGTTGCGGACGCTGTTTCCATTTGAGCGCAGGCTGGCGCGACAGATTAAGCTGCAGGCGGCTTCCCCGGAAGAGTCACCGCTAGTGTGCACGACGCCGTTCTATGCTCCGGTGGCCGAGCTTTGGCCCGGGCCGGTGGTGTATTACGTGACGGACCTGACGGTGGCGTACGCGGGGCTGAGTCCGTGGCAGGTTCGGGCGCTGGATACGCGGCTGTGCCGGGTGGCCCGGGTGGTCTGTCCGAACTCGCAGCGTATCGCGGCGTACCTGATTTCCGAGGCGGGATGCGATCCGGCAAAGATTACGATCGTGCCGAATGCGACGCGCGCGAGCAACATTGCAGAGCAGCCGCAGTACGATCCTGGGCCGCTGCCCGCCGATGTGGCGGATTTGCCGCGGCCGATCGTGGGAGTGCTGGGGGATTTGTCGGGGAACCTGGACTGGGAGCTGCTCGCCGGAGCGATGCGGCAGACGACCGGGATGTCCTGGCTCTTTGTCGGGCCGGCGCATCGGGAGATCGAGAATCCAAAGCAGAGCGTCGCGCGCGAGTGGGTGAAAGAGCATGCGCGCTTTGTGGGAATGAAGCCCTATGGCGAGCTGCAGACGTATGCGCGGTGCGTAGATGCGGCGGTTCTACCGTATCTGAAGCGGGAACCGACATTTTCAGGGAGTTCGACGCGCTTCTATGAGCATCTCGCGGCGGGGCGTCCGATGCTGGCAACGCGCGGCTTTGCCGAGCTGCTTGAGAAGGAGCCCTTACTAAAACTGGTGGACGGGCCGGAGCAGTTGGCGGCGTGTTTGCGATCGCTCGAAGCGACCGGCTTCCGTGATGGGTATGAGGCGGATCGGTGGGAGGCCAGCAAGGTGGGCACCTGGCAGGAACGGGCCAAGCGGATGTGCAAGGTAGTCGGGCGTGGTGCGGCGGAGGTGGAGATCGCCTTTGAGAGGCCGTTGACAGAGATGGTTTGAGGCATGGAGCGGCGGTTGGAAACGCAGCAGATCCACTTCAGGAAGGACAAACCAGGCTTAGCGTTGGGCGGGACTAGCGTCGAGGATTTGGCGGTAGTAGGACTCGTAGTTGGTGATGATCGTTGAAGCGCAGAAATGGTCCTGCGCGGTGCGACGGGCGGCGTCCCGTAGGGTCTCCAGGCGGACGGGGTCGCCGAGCAGGTCGATAGCGGCGGAAGCCATGGCTTCCACGTCGCCGACTTCGAAGAGCAGGCCGTTGGTTCCGTCGTCGATCAGCTCCGCGACGCCTCCGACGCGGGTGGCGATGGCAGGCACGCGGCAGGCCATGGCTTCCAGCGCGGCGAGCCCAAAGGATTCCATCTCGGAGGGCATGAGCATCAGGTCGGCGAGCGGCAGAAGCTCATTCACGTTGTCCTGTTTGCCGAGAAAGTGGATGCGGTCCTGAACGCCGAGCTGGCGGGCAAGGTACTCGGCGGTGGAACGGTCGGGGCCGTCGCCAATCAGCAGCAGGCGTGCGGGGAGAGCGCGGGCCACACGGGCGAAGACCTCAACCACATCGCCGACGCGCTTGACTGGGCGGAAGTTCGAGAGATGCACAAGCAGCTTTTCGCCGGCTGTGGCGTAGTCGGGACGAAGTTCGGCGATCAGGTCCGGCCGGGGCTGGTAAACGTCGCAGTTGACGAAGTTGCGAATGACCTCGATGGGCTTGTTGATCTGAAAGGCCTGGTGGGTGCGCTCGCGGAGATAGGACGAGATGGCGGTGACGCCGTCGCTTTGCTCGATGCCGAAACGGGTGATGGGCAGGTAGGAGCGGTCGAGGCCGACCAGGGTGATGTCGGTGCCGTGCAGCGTGGTGATGAACGGGAGATGGATGCCGCGGGAGGCGAGCATCTGCCTGGCCAGATAGGCGCAGACGGAGTGCGGGACGGCGTAGTGCACGTGGAGCAGGTCGAGCTCGTAGAACTCGGCGACCTCCGCCATGCGGGTGGCGAGGGCGAGGTCGTAGGGCGGATGCTCGAAGAGCGGATAGTGGAAGATTTCGACCTGGTGGAAGTGAATGTTGGACTCGCGGCCGGTGAGGCGGAAGGGGGCGGAGGAGGTGATGAAGTGGATCTGGTGGCCGCGGGCGGCGAGCTCGATGCCGAGCTCGGTGGCGACGACGCCGGAGCCTCCGTAGGTCGGGTAGCAGGTGATGCCGATCTTCATGGGAGACGCACCTCGGTCTGTTTACGGTGAGTTAGAGAGTCTTGGGTTGTGTGGAGATTCAGGGTGATCGTCTTAGGGTAGAACCTCCCACTCGGGCAGGTGGGAGGTTGAGGAACCCACCTCAAACGATGAAGCTGTTGAGATGGGGCACCCGGGAGAGGAATCGTAACCCGGACGGGGGAGGGTGGGTTAGCAGATGGGCTCGTAGCCGGTGTTCGGGGTGAAACGGCCTGTGGCGCGCTGCAGGCCGGGGACGCCGAGCAGCCCAAAGTGGATCAGGCGCGGAGCTTGGGGCTGAGCGAGAAGCTCTGGAATGACTTGGAGGAGGGCGCGGTACTCGACCTCGCGAGAGGCTCGGAGACGGGTGGAGGCGGCGTCCAGAGCGGGGTCGCAGTGGCCTGGGTGACAGCAGAGCTCGAAGATCCGGGGCGGGTCCTGCTCCGGGAGCTCGCTCAGGGCGGACAGAAGCGCGCGCAGGGCGGGCTCGGTGAGGGTTCCGGTGGCGGCGATGCCGAGGGTTCCGGTGGGAGCCAAGGTGGAGGCCCGCTGGATTTGGTTGCGAAAGGCAGGCTCGAAGCGGCGGACGAGGGCGAGCTGCAAGCGGCGGGCGAGCGAGGCATGGGCGAGCTGGGCGGCCCAGGCGGGCTCAAACGGAGTGCGGATGGCCTGGATGCCGCAGCGCAGCGCGATGTGCAGGACGGGCTCGAGGACGGCGGGGAAGAGGTGCGTGTGTTTGTGGGTATCGACGTGGGTGACGTCGATACCGGCACGCTGCAGCTTCTGGATCTGCGCCTGGGCTTCGCGGGCGAGGTCTTCTTCGCGGATGGTCTTGCGCAGGACGGCCTGGGCGAAGTCGTAGAGGGAGGGGCGGAAGTGCTTGCCGTCCGCACCGAGCAGGGTGGCGATGGACTCAGGATGCGAGACGGGAAGCCCGTCGGCGAAGACGAGGTGGCAGCCGACGCCCAGTGTGGGATGTGCGCGGGCCAAGGCTGCGGCCTGTTCAAAGGCCGGCCCGGTCGCCATGAGGGTGGCGGAGGTGAGCGCGCCGGCCTGGTGCAGTTCAACGATGGCCTGATTGATGCCGGGGGTGAGGCCGAAGTCGTCCGCGTTGAGGATGAGCTGGGGTGGCATGGAGGAGTGAAGCAAAATGCAGATTTCCTTCGGGAATGACAAACAAAGGAATGACAACAGTGCCGGCCTACAGTACGGCGGGAGCCTTCAGGCTTTTGCCGCGGTTCTCCGGGCCGAAGGCGAAGATGAGCATAAGCGCGACGATGACGCAGAGCTCGAAGGAGGTGAGCGCCCAGGAGTAGCCGAGGCGGCGCTCGAGCGCGTTCTGCAGCGAAGGCAGAGGTGAGGAGAAGAGTACGCCAAGCTGGTAGACGAAGCCAATGAAGAGCCCGC
Source organism: uncultured Acidobacteriaceae bacterium (assembly GCA_964252655.1). Classification (GTDB taxonomy): domain Bacteria; phylum Acidobacteriota; class Terriglobia; order Terriglobales; family Acidobacteriaceae; genus Edaphobacter. The sequence goes on along the minus strand of CAXUNR010000038.1, from coordinate 12,271 downwards.
GGATGGCGTCCGGGGCGAGCTCGTTAAGGTGAGCCGGGATGACGCCGAAGGCACCCTGTACGCCGAATTGCATGACCATTGAACCCAGGACAACGACGACCAGCGTGCCTCCAAAGGCCCAGGCGGGGATCGAGAGTAGGCAAAGCCCGAGTGCGAGCAGCAGACCGCGGCGGCGGCCGAGGCGCTCAGAAAGCTGGCCGATGGCAAGCGCGCCGGCGACGGCACCAATGTTGTAGAGCACAGGAATGCCGTAGGTAGCCTGCATGCCGAGGACGCGGGCGTGGGCGACGAACGGCAGCGCCTTAAGGAAGTCCGGGTAGAGGTCCTGGGTGCCGTGGCTCAGGCAGGTCATGGCGGTCATGACGAGCAACAAATAGAGGAAGGGACGGACGTTGCGGAGAAGGGTCTCCGCCATGGACCGAAGCGTGTGGGTCTGGGTGGACCTCCAGCCGTCGGACTCGGGAGCCTTGAGGGTGACGAGAACGATGAGCAGGGCGACGACGGAGCCGACAAAGAAGAGCGACTGCCAGCCGAAGCGCGCGGGCAGGACCTGGATGGCGATCGCGGCCATGAGGTAGCCGAAGGGATAGCCTCCCTGCATCATGCCGGAGAGGAAGCCGCGGCGGCGGCGCGGGGCGCTCTCCATGGCGTAGGCGGCGCCGATGCCCCAGTAGCCTCCCATGCCGATCCCGTAGAGGGCGCGGTAGAGCAGAAACAGACCGTAGGTGGGAGCGAAGCCGCTGAGGACAGTCATCGTCGTGAAGTAGACAACGCAAAGGATCAGAGGTCGACGGCGGCCGTAGCGGTCCGCCAGGAAACCGAAGAGCAACGCGCCGACGGGACGCATGGCGAGTGTAAGGGTGAGCGAGAGAACGATGGCGGATTTGGCGACGTGCAGCTTGCCCGCGAGCTCTTGAAAGAGGAAGATGACGACGAAGAAGTCGAAGGCGTCGAGAATCCAGCCGAGAATCCCTCCGGCGACGGCGTACTGCCACCCGGGAGTTTCCGTTTCGCTATCGAGTTCGGGGGAATCAGCGACAAGCATGCGGACTTTCGGAAGACGGAGTGACCGGTGCTACGGAGTGACCGGCGGCCTGGGCATTGCCGAAAGTTTGGTGGGCAGTGAGGGATTCGAACCCCCGACCTAGTGCTTGTAAGGCACCCGCTCTAACCAGCTGAGCTAACCGCCCCTTTCACTTCCAGTGTAGGGGAGGTTCGGATCGGAGGCAATGCAGCTCAGTGGCTTTGATCCGAAGGTGCGGAAAGGAGGAGAGATTAAGGCTGGACAGAGAACCCGGTTTCGGAGGCTGTTTGATCAGGGGTGTCCGGGTTGATGAAAAGATGCAGGTGCACGAAGCCGTCCAGGGTACTGGGGGGGATCCTGTACTGGGCGACCGCGCAGCGGTTGAAGCCGTTGGGGCGCCAGTTGGAGACGAGGATGCGCTTCGACCTCTGCCCTGGAGGTTCTACCTCGAGGTTCAGCGTGGGCGTGGTGGCGCTGAGTGCGAGCAGGCTGACGGTTTCGCCGCGGTGGAAGGCGGTTTTGGGTGTGCAGCCGCAGCGGCCCACAATGTTGGCACAGGTGGAGAGGGTGACCAGAGGAGAGGTGCCGGGTTGAGCCGCGGACAGCGCGTGCGAGATGGCTGTCGTGCCTGCGGCGGCTGTGCCGCGGAGGAGCGAGACGACTTTCGGCGTGATGGCGGTCAGTGGCGCGACGGCGACTGCGGTGACCAGGACGACGGCGATGCGTCCGGTGCGGCCAATCAGGCGATAGTGGTCCATCCGCAACCGTGTGAGCTGCAGCAGGGAGCGCGAGGCGGAGAAGGCCAGAACCGCTTCAGCGAGGGACCGGGAGAGCGCTCCGGAGAGGGAGCTTACGCCGAGCAGGTTGGCGATGGCGTAGAAGAAGATGAGCCAGAGACCGAGCGCAAAGACGGTCTGCGCGGAACGGCGGAGCTGCATGCGGCGCGCGAGGCTAAGCACGGTGGCGACGAGCCAGGTATGGCGCAGGAGGAGGAGCGCCGCGAGATTCGAGGAGGGTACGAGAATGAGGCCGATGAGCGCGGCGAGGAACGGCAGGATGAAGAGCAGAAGACGGAAGAAGGTACGGTTGGCAAGCATCGCTTGCGGCGCGGCCCGGCGCGGGGTGGCTTGGAAGCGGGGCGACGTGGGTGCGCTGGCGGTTTGTGCCGGCCTGCGTACGGTCTGCTGGGGCGGCGCGGGCCGGGGTTCAAACGGGCGGTTCGGCACGGTCTGGAAGGGTCGATTGGGAAGAATCTTTTGTGCATGGGGCGACGGGAAGGGATCAAAGCCTTGCAGTAGCACCGTGCGCTCGCACCACGGGCAGCGGTTGAGATGATTGGCGTATTGGTGCTGCGGGTTCACGGCGCAGGTGGAAAGATTGGAGCCAAGGGTGTGGAGCGCCGCCTGCCATTCACCTGCGGAGGGGCGTCGGGAGGGATCGCGATTGCCCTGGTAGAAGGCGCGAACGAAGAGCTCGCGGATGGCGGTGGGAAGGATCTCGATGGGCGGGGCGCCGGGGCTGGGCGAGATGCGCGACGAACTGCCGTAGGGTGAGTCGCCGCGAGCGATGCGCTCCTCAAGCGAGGGTGCTTCGCCTGCCTTCGTCCATTTGCCGGCGTAGGGATGGAAGCCCTCCATTAATAGATGGAAGATTAGAACGGCGAGCGCGAAGTTATCCTGCGGCTGGGTGCGGAGGACCTTTGATAGATTTGCGCCCTGGAGCTCGGGGGCCATGTACTCCGGTTTGGCGACGGTGCAATGGAAGGTGCCGGAGGGGGTGCGGACCTGCATGGAGTCGCAGTCGACGATGGTGGCAAGGGCCTGGCTGGAGATGAAGAAGTTGCTCTCGTTGACATCGCCGACGATGTAGCCCTTGGCGTGGATGGAGTCGAGTACGCTGGCGATGTTTTCGGCCGCGGTGACGAGGTAGGCCCAGGTAAAGTCGGGAGCCTCGCTTTGGCGGGTCCTTGCGTTATAGATCTTGAACAGCTCGCGGTGGCGCGAGAGATCGATCCGCGGCATCAGGAAACCGAGGTTCGTGTTCGTGGCCGGATCAAAGAGCAGCGCCTGGGGCCAGCAGATGGAGACGTGGCCGCGGCCGCGCGTCGGGTCCGCGGGAGGCTGGGCGACCATTGCCCGCAGCTTGGCCTCGTTATGGGCGGAGGGCACATGGTAGATCTTGGCGACGGAGGCGGTGTGGGTAGAGACGGACCAGACCTCGGCCTCGCCGCCTTTGCCCAGCACTTTGCTCAGCTCAACCTGAAGGCCGTGCTCGTCACGCAGTCGCACGGCGCACCGCAAGCAGAAGCGTCTTATCGTCGTCGGTTTTCTCGAGGATGCGCGGCGAGCGAAGCAGGGCGTCGAGATCGGACGCGTTCCCGTCGGCCGTCTCCGCGAAGGCAAATAGAGGTCCGAAGAAGGGCTCATGCGCAAGGTTTTGCGGGTAGGAGATGGCGACGTACTGCAGGCCATCAGTAAAAACGGCAAGGGCGTCCACTGCGGCGGCGGGAAGAACGGTGCAGAGGGCATCCTGCTGGTAGGCGGGGCCGGTGATGAAGCTTGTGACGTTGATGTACTCGGAGTCGGTTACGGGGGTAAGGACGCGGAGCGCCCCGCCGAGCTGTCTTGAGACAAGGGCGCCATCGCCGACCTGGAGCGTCGCGAAAGTGTTTTCAGTGACGACGGCGAGCAGCAGCGTAGTGGCAAGCTCGTGCAGCAAACCTGGGTCGGCTTGCGCTTCGAGCGCCTGGCGGGCGTGATCCAGGGTATGGCGCAACAGATCGTTCCACTCCCAGTCTTCTGCCGGGGCGCTGGTTGCGAGTTGCGCCGCCAGGAAATCAAGCGAGCTTCGGACGGCGAGGCTTGAACCCTCTGCGGAGCGGCTGGCCGACCCCGCACCGTCGGCCACGGCCAGCAGGAGTATACCGTCGGGAAGCAGGACGAAGCCGTGTGCATCCTGGCAGGGAAGCTCGAGCCGCACGTGACTGGTGCCAACGACGGAGCTCCCGACGATCTTCCACTCCCCCCAGCTGGACGGCATGCGAGGCGCCTAGACGGGAGAGCCGAAGGTAGTTGCGGGAAGCGCCGTCTGGTCGCCCGGCTTGCTTCCGGAAACGCGCTTCTGGCTGGCAGAGAGCCACAGGAAGAGATCGCGAAAGTTGATTCCGTCCAGTTTGAGGACGCGGTCGGTGATCGTCTTCAGGGTGTCGGTATCGGCCTGGTGGACCGCTGCGGCGAAAAAGGTAAGGCTTTTGGCGGCGGACTCTCGGCGGGCCATCTCCGCAGCCAGTTTCCACTCGTCGGTAGGCTCGCCGTCGGTGATCAGGAAGACCCACGGCTGGTAATACGGAACGCCGTTGTCTTTGTACGTCTGCTTGCGATGCTTCACCATCTGAATGCCGGTAACGATGGCCTCGCCCATGGGTGTGCCGCCGTTGGCCGAGAGATGCGGCGCGGTAAAATCGCGGGCGGAGATGAAGTCCTGCACGATGGTGACGCCTCCGCCAAAGGTGACGACGGCGATCTCGACGCGCTGCCTGGCGAGGCCGTCTTCCTGGAGATCGTTCTGGAAAGCTTGCAAGCCGGCGTTCAAGGCGTCGATCGGCGCGCCTGTCATCGAGCCGGAGGTGTCGAGCAGCAGAAGACAGGCGCAGCGTGGGTCAGGGTTGGTTGCGAGCTCGAGATTGATCGCCATGGCGTTTCCTTCTATCTCCCGGAGCATCCGGGGCGTTCCCAGCCACCATACAGCAGGTGTCTGGATGCATCAAGGAGGGAGGAGCGGGTCAGCGGCGGCGGTCTCCCAAGAGCTTGGCCACGCCGAGCAGCAGGGTGAGCAGGCCGGTGGGCAGGCAGCCCATCGCGAGCATCAGGCAGAGCCAGCCGCTGTTGGTGTGCGGACCCTGGTGGCCGATGCCGCCAAAGAGCGTCGCCGCCAGCAGTACGGCAAACACGCCGCCGCCGAAGATGGAAGAGCCGGTGAGGATGAGCTTGCGGGTATCTGGGCGCATGGCTGGCTGCTTCGTTGGCCGCATCGCTGAACGCGCTGAAGAGGAGGTCGGCGGGGTCATCAGTGGAAGCTGGCCAGCATGGCGTAGACGATGACTCCGGTAACCGAGACATATAACCACACAGGAAACGTATACCGGGCGATGCGGCGATGAAAGGCGAAGCGCCCGGTAAGCGAGAAGAAGAACGTAATCAGGATCATCGGCAGCGCGATGACGGAGAGCAGGATGTGAGAGATGAGCAAAGAAAAGTAAATGGGGCGGATAAGACCCTGGCCCTGAAAGTGGGCATCGCCGTGCAGCGCGTGGTTCGTGATGTAAGAGACGAGAAAGAGCGTGGAGAAGAAGAAGGCGGTGAACATTGCGTTGCGGTGCTGGGTAATCTCTTGGCGCCAGATATAACGGAAGCCGAAGAGCAGGGCAACCGTGCAGAGCAGGTTGAGCAGGGCGTTCAGCGCGGGAAGAAAGACCAGGTGCGTGTTCGCGGCGTCCAGCGGAGAGTGGAAGAAGACCAGCCAGACGAGGAAGATGGACGCGCCCGCGCTGAGGCCAATAATGGCGGCAACGACATTGAGCGGCGTAGTGAGCGCGGCGGGAACGGATCGGGTGGTGGACTTGGTCGTCGCCATGGTTCTATTACCAGTCTAAATGGACACGGTTTTTGCACTTTCAGGCGATCCAAAGGGGGCGGGCAAGGACCTTACTAGGCTTCGAAGAAAAATGTGATTAGACGCTAAAGTTTCGGGGGGAACGGACGATAAGGAAGAAGACGACGGCTATTGGAATAGAACGCGTCCGTGAGCATTGAGCAGCATGGCACCGAGCAGAAGCGGAAGGTAAAGCACGCTCGCTTTGAGCAAATTTTTGGCGAGAATACGATTGCCCGGGTCCGAGGGGTCGCGGGTAATTGCAGTAAAGCGGAAGGTGAAATAGAGATAGCCGAGGGAGAGCAGGGTCGCAACGATGGCGTACGGGATTCCGGTGACGCCAAGAAAGGTGGTCCAAAGAGCGACGGGAAGCATGAGTAAGGCGTAGAAGAGAGCCTGCATGGCCGTAGAACGAGCTGCCCAGGCACTGGGCTGCTGGGTAGCCGCGAGGCGAATACCGCCGTGGCGATAGTCGTCGCGGTACAGCCAGCCGATCGCCATGAAATGCGGGAATTGCCAGACGAAAAGCACGGCAAAAAGCGCGACAGCCGGCCACTCGATGATGCCGCGAGCGGCGGTCCAGCCAATCAACGGAGGAAGAGCGCCGGGAAAGGCACCGATGAAAGTGTTGAGTGAAGTGATGCGTTTCAGCGGGGTATAGATGGCGACATAGCTGGTCGCGGTAAGGAGCGTGAGGGTGCCGGTAAGGATGTTTGATTCGGTAGTGAGCAGCAGCGTACCGGCCACGATGGTCAGAAAACCGAGAAAGAGACCCTGGACCAGGCCGATGCGAGCGGGATGGCCGGGTTGCGTCACCATCGGGCGGTTGGCGGTGCGGCGCATGCGGCCGTCGGTGTGGCGCTCCAGCGCTTGGTTCAGTACGGAGGAGCCACAGGTGACGAGACCGATGCCCAGCAGGACGACTGCGGATTGAGAATCGAAAGGACTAACGCCCGAGCGTAAGCGTCCCAGGTACAAGCCGGCGGCGGCCGTGATGAGCACCATGAGCGAGACACGGGGCTTGAAGAGCGTGGCGTAATCGGCCAGAAAGGACGGACGGGCAGAGTCGGTGGAGACTTCTGATTTGACTTCGACCGTCGGGACCGTGCTAGCGAAGTCTGCCACAGCTTTAGACTATCGTGTTCCCGCGAAAGCTGTTGGGCGCATATGCACCCTGTGCACGAATCGATCTGCAGGCGTGCCGGTGCTCTGTTCGTCCAGCTGACCACGTCTTCTTGCCGTAGCGTTTAGGTCACGCTGAGATTGATATAGAAGAGGTCGGTGGCGACGTGGAAGCGATCTCGGGACAGCGGAGTTTCCAGGGTTTGCCACTCGGTCGTGGGATGGAGGGTTTGGAAGTGGGTTGGGTCGCCTGCCCGGATGGGCATGGCGAAGGCGGGTTCTTCGGTCTGCCATTTGTAGAGGACCGTGTGGGTTGCGGAACCAGGGTTGTCGGGAAGCCAGCTCAGCTCGAGCGTAGGGATGGCGGCGTGACGAAGGTATTGATTGAAGAAGGGGCGCAGGTCCTGGTGGAGGAAGGCGGCACAGTGCTCGTTCCACCAGGCGACCACATCCTCGGTCAGGATGTTCTGGTACTTGAAGTGCTGGTAGAAGTCCTGGAGGAGGGCAAACCAACGCAGGTCGGCGGAGGAGTTTGGGCTATTGGACGAGCTGGGCGAGACGGTCGCGAGCCAGGAGCGGAGAGTGGCGATCATGAGCGCTCCCTTGAAGTACTGGTCCTGCGGGGGCTCGGCGTCGATGCCGCGCTCGGGAAGAATAGGCGCGTGGTTGTGCACTTTGGCTTTAAGGGCGTTGACGTAGGCGAGAGCGTCAGGACGACCGTAGTGGAACTCGACGAAGAGAGTTTCGAGGTACGTGTCCCAACCCTCGTGAATCCACATGTCGGCGCGATCAGCGGCGGTGATGGAGTTGCCGAACCACTCGTGGCCGGACTCGTGGACGAGGATGAAATCAAAGCGCGGAGAGATGCCGATGCCGGTCCAGTCGCGGTCGACATAGCCGTTTTTGAAGCCATTGCCATAGGCGACGGCGGACTGGTGCTCCATGCCGGCGTAGGGCACCTGGATGAGTTTGTAACCGTCGCGCGCGAAGGGGTACTCGCCAAAATAGTGCTCGAAGGCATCCAGCATGAGCCTGGTCTGCGCGAACTGGACCTTCGCTTTATCGAGATCTTCCGGCAGGACGTAAAAGTCCAGCGTCAAGGGCGGAAAGGCGGGATTGCGGTAGGTGTGGGAGAAGTGGGTGTAGGCACCGATGTTGAGCGCCACGTCGTAGGAGTTGATGGGATAGGAGACATGCCAGTTCCACTGGGTGTAGCCGGCCTGCTCTCCGGTGAGTGCGACCTTCGAGATAAAGCGGCCATTCGAGACGTCGGTCAGCCCGTTGGGAACCGCAATCGAGAGGTCGACGCCCTCTTGCGGCTCATCGCGCCACTGATCCTTGCAGGGCCAGAAGATGGAACAACCATCATCTTCGTCGGCGGTAAAGATCCAGGGACGGCCGGCAGGATCGGTCTCAAAGCTCATGCCGCCGAAGCGGCCTTTGGCGACCGGGTTGCCGTGATAGCGAATCTGGACGGCGTAGGTCCGGTCTTTGCGCAAAGCGGTGGGGAAGTCGAGGAAGAGGGAGCCGGAGTCGCGGATGAAAGACACGGGGCGACCTTCCAAGGTGATGGAGTCGACAGTGAGCGTCTCGGTGAGGTCGAGCTGGATGCGGTTTGCGTTTTGAAGCATGCGCAAGCGGATGAGGTTGTCACCGGAGATCGACTTGGCGGCAGGGTCGACGCGGAGGGTCAGGTGATAGGAGAGCAGGTCGTTATTGACGCGCCACGGTCCGTAGGCTCCGCGGAGGACTTCCGCGCGGGTGGGCGTCGGCGGCGGCAGGTCAAAGGGCTCGCCCGCACCCGGGGCGGGATGAGTGGTGGAGGTGGTCGAAGATGCAGCCCTTTGGCTAGATTGCGCGTTCAATGCGGGGATGAGCACAAGGGCCAGAACCAACGCGCAAAAGGCGGACATGGAGGAAGATTGTACCGGGCCTTAATGCCGGGTCAGAGTCGTATAGCTGATCGCTTGTGAGCAGGTTCCGCCGAATACGACCGCGGTCGTATTGAGTGTCGCTGCACCGAGATCGTTGAGGAATCCGCTGAGATGGAGTTGAGAGCCGTCGTTCATCACGAGATCGATGGCGAACGTGTCGCCGCTGATCTGGCTTGTACTGAGCGCGCCCACAGTGGTGCCCGAGGCAAAGCAGGGAGAGCCGGTGACGGCGATGGTTGCCCCGAGTGGGAGCTCATAGGCGCTGGTGGGGAGGCTTGAGATCAGGGTTGCCGGTCCTTGCGTGACTTGCAGCGTGAACGCGGCGGAGGCACCAAGGCCATTGCCGAAGAGACCGTTCGTGGCCGGACCCGTGTAGGTGCCTGCGAGAGGAGCAATCGGCAGGGAAGTGAAGCCGGCTGAATGGCTGTATATGCAGGGGCTGGTCGATATGATCGAGCCGAGCGAAGCCTGGATGGTGTAGGTGCCGGTCCAGGTGTTCGGCGAGGTTTTTGTGGGAGAGTTTCCAGAGAGCGAGACGGAGTAGGTATTTGGAGCTAAGCCGATGGTGGGAGAGGTCATGGTGAAGGTTCCATCGGCGGCAATCTGGCCGGAGAGGGGAAGAGTGCCCCCGATCTCTTCCGGGAAGAGAGGCAAACCTGCCGCAGCGGCAGGGGTGCATTGGACCTGCAAGGTTCCCTGGCCGGTAATCTGGCTGCCCTGAACGTTGAGGGTAGCGGCGAGAAGGGGATAGGTGGCCGGTGTACGTGCTCCGGCAAGGCTCCAGTTGCCATCCAGGCTGGTCGGTGGCGCGGCGGGAGTTGGAGAAGAACCGCAGCCGGCGAGGCCGACCGTGAGCAGCGCAGAGAAGACAATGAACCAGATCGGGAGCTTCACCGCGTTAGTGTACGACGATGTTTGCTGCCGCGCAGCAGAAAAATAAGTACGCTGCCGAGCATGGCCGGGGCGGTCAGGTTCGGTGGTTTGGGCCGATCGAGCGGACGTTTGGGTTGGCTTGGCAGTGAGGTTCGTGACGGGGGAGGTTCGGGTGGAGTAACCTCGCAGAGATTCGGGAAAGCAACGCGGGGGGAGAGGCGAGATGATGCAGAGCGGTTTAGATCGGAGGCGGTTTTTGCGGGGTTCGGGTGCGGCTGCGGCGGTGCTGCTGGGGTTGGTGCGGGAGACCGAGGCTGCGCCTGTGAGCTTGCCTGCAGGCATCCAGTTGTACGCGGTGCGCGAGCCGCTGGCGGCGGACGCACCGGCGACGCTGAAGCGGTTGAAGCGGATTGGGTATGGCGAGGTGGAGAGCGCGGGGACGGGCCGGTACACGCCGGCGGAGTTCCGGCAGATGGTGGCCGATGCGGGCCTGAAGCTGCCGAGCGCGCATCTGGAGTTCCGGATGCAGAATGACCTGGGCCCGCTGCTGGCTGAGGCGAATGGGCTTGGCGTGCAGTATGCGGTGAGTTCCTTTCTACGCGTGCTGAACGATCCGGGCCGGATGAGCCTTTCAAACACGAAGGTGCAGCAAGCGGCGATGCCGCCGATGGGGCTTGAAGGCTTTGAACGCATGGCGGGGCGGATGAACGAGATTGGCCGGGAGGCGAAGGCGGCGGGGTTGCAGTATGCGTACCACAACCACAATTTTGAGTTTGAGAAGCTTCCGGATGGAACGCTGGGCTACGACCTTCTGCTGCAGCGAACGGATGCGGAGCTGGTGAAGTTTGAGGTGGACTGCGGCTGGATGGTGGCTGCGGGAGCCAGTCCGGTGCAGTATTTCGCACAGTATCCGGGGCGCTTTCGCATGCTGCACGTTAAGGATTTCCGGCCGCTGGCGAAACCCACAACGGATATGATCGGCCCAGACCGGCCGAACGGTGTGGAGCTTGGGCGCGGGTTTATCGATTACAAGCCGATCTTCGCGGCGGCTCCGGCGGCGGGGATCGTGCATGTGTTTGCGGAGCAGGAAGCTCCGTATACGCGGCCGCAGCTTGAGTCGGCGCAGGTGAGTTATGAGTTTTTGCGAGCGCTGGGGATTCGCTAGGTGGGGGGGTACCCCCCCCTACTTATCTCGTAAGTTCCTCGGAATGAATGAGTTGCAGAAGGCGGCTTGCTAAAGTCTTCTGCCGATTGGACTTACATGCAAAGTCCTCAAAGGAAAAGACTTATCAGGTTTTGGGGGGCGGTCCTACAACCGGAGTGTTTGGGTTCGACGCTGTGTTAAGGATAGCAGGGTGCTGAGGGTGATTGTGCCAAGTTTTGGGTGGGTGTATGTTGTTTGTTTTGTATAGGATAGGGGATTGTGCGTGAAGTTGGGGGGTTGACAGGATTTTGAGGTGAGTCGGGTAGGTGGATGCCACGGTCGTGGGAACAGGTACGGGGGTTCCTGGGTGAGTCAAAGCAACTAGCTTTGGGGAAGACGAGCGCGCAAAGTTCGCGGAGGAAGTGCCGCAAAGGGGTCTCTTTTGAAAGGTTTAGGCCGGTAATGCTGGAATGCCTTCGGGATCTCATCGTCCCGATCCCTTCGGCAACGAACACACTTCGACATTCCTTGATAACGGGGTTTGAGAAACCGACCACCGCCGGGAGGAAGGGCAAGATCGGGCTCCTACAGACGGACTTTGACCAGAGTTCCGACAAGAAAACGAGTTTGTACCTAGAAGGGATCGAAGACTGCCTGCGGTGCGAAGCGGCTAAGCTGGACGACCAGTTGTTTGCGGTCACGTAGCCTTGGTTTGAGCAGGAGGTGACCTGAGTCCGACGCTGGAGCGGAACGGTGATACTCAACCTCTATCGTTCCCGCAATGGGCTTTGTGCCTGGAACCCAGGGTCCAACCCGGGTCAGTTCCGCCCATGGGATCATCTTCCTAGAAAAGATGCGATGTTCCGTGATGCTGGATTCGTTTATGTCCCACCAGACCAGAAGGTGGCTTAGCAAAAGATAGAGAAGTAGAAGAGTCCAAATTGCTCCCGTGAGCATGTAGACGGAGCGGATGCTGGGAAGCGTGTGTGGTTTGCTTAGCCGAGCGCAGATAAGAAACAGCCATGGAACTCCTACGATGATTTGACCCCAAGCAAACTTTTGCCGGACTCTCATGGGGAGAGTTTAGCCCAGTCTTTTTGCTTGTGTAGCTGTGAGACTTGAGTCGCATGAGGCCGGACTGCGTCTACGAGGCGAACTCGTGGTTCTGGCGGGTTAAGAAGGATGAAATCAGGCGTTGGATCGGGCTTACGTCAGCTTGGGCGTGGGAGGATGGATCAAAATTGAAATGTCGGAGGTGCGATCGCGGATAGAGAGATTGAAGCGGGATCATTTGGATGGGTGATCTTGGTATTTGATGGTGGCGTTTCTAGGGGCTACTTAGAGAGTATTGCTGCGTAAAAGTCGGAAACAAATACAGAGATTGTGGCTTCGCCAGAATGACGCTTTGGATGGGAGGCTTCGGTTTGAATACCTGGGTTTGGAACCTTTAAAGCTGATTCGCCAAGGCGTATAGCAAGGATGAAGAAAAAGCAACCGCAGATTCCCTTCGGGAATGACAACAAA
>CAXUNR010000037.1:20762-39963 GCA_964252655.1 uncultured Acidobacteriaceae bacterium | reverse complement strand
TCACCTGCGTCACCCGCGGCGGACCCGTCACCTTCGACGCTGGAGGTTGTCCCGCCCACCGTGCCAGGAGGATCGCCACCGCAACCAGCAGGCCTACCGCTAGCAACTTTTCACGCAACGACCAGACACGCAGCCGCGTCCTGGCTGACTCTGCCCTTCCGGTCGTCTCCAAAACACGCCTTGAGAGCATATCGGCCGCCGGCACCCGTGCCCGTGGGACATCGCTCGCAACCGGAACCGGGCGTGCCGGCGGCAAGGAAGCAAGCGCGGCCAGCTCAGAGCGTTCTACCGGCACCGACCGCACCGGCGCGATAAAGCGGTACCCCCGTTTCGGCAGCGTCTCGACGAAGCGCGGGTTCTCTGCTGAGTCGCCGAGCGCCTCGCGAATCTTGTTGATCGTGCCTGAGATCGCACGTTCGAAATCGACATTGGTGTTGGACTTCCAAATCTGCGCCTGCAGCTCTTCGCGGGAGACAACCTCGCCCGGCCTTTCGAGCAGCGCCACCAGCACCTTGAACGGCTGGCCGGCCAGCCTCACTCGAAAGCCGGCCTTCCACAGCTCTCCGGCTTGTAGATCGACCTCAAAGATTCCGAACGCAATCCGTTCCAGTTTCTCGACCGTTGTCACACGCTTCTCCAAGAAGGCAACAGCATACGCTCCGCTCGCCTTCTCTTGCACATTGCACGGAGCGAATCTTCTAAACTATTCATTCGATTGGTCTTGTCTGTCAAACGAAAAACAAGCTGAAACCAACCGGAAATCTATTGCTTTGTCCAATTCAAGCGGAGGATGGTCACGAGCAGTCGGTGATCAGTTCTTCGCACTCAAGGCAAAGCGAATGAACTGCACTCCTGAGGAGCCAAGCAAAATGACGCGCAAACAAAGTCACATCAAGATACATAGAAAGATGCTTCATCCCCTCACCGGGACGCTTGTACTAGCCGGCGCCTTCGCATGCGTGAGCCCGACTCGTGCAGGCGCCCAGGCCGACACCGGCCGTGTCATCGGTACCGTGACAGACGCCACCGGAGCAGCCATCCCGAATGCCAAAATCACCATCACCAGCATCGAAAACGGCAGCGTCCGTACCGTGAACAGCAATGGCAGCGGCGAATTGACTGTTCCCGCGCTGCCAGCAGGAAACTACTCTGCCAAGGTGGAGGCGACCGGGTTCGGTTCGCAGTCCGCGCAGTTTACGATTGTCGTCACGCAGTCGCAGACGCTCACCTTCAAACTGTCTCCCGGGGACGTCGCAACCAACGTCGACGTCTCGACGGACGTGCCGCTGGTCAATACGTCTGACGCCACCTTGGGCGAAACAATTGAGTCCAAGCAAATCACCGAGTTGCCCCTGAATGGCCGTAACGCGTTGACACTCGCGCTCTTGACCCCCGGCGTCACTCAAGGTACTTACTCGGAAAATGGTCAGGATACCGTGGGACGATTTGGCGATACGGGCGGAGGCGTGCTCGCGGTTAATGGCACGCGGCCGCAAGCAAACAACTTCGTGCTCGACGGCGTTGACAATAACGACGGCTTACAAAATGTCATCGTTTTCTTTCCGCCGGTCGACGCGACTGAAGAGTTCAAGGTCGACACCAGCGTCGCACCGGCCCAGTACGGGCGTGCAGGCGGTGCTCTCGTGATCAGTTCGATCAAGTCAGGCACCAATAGCTTTCACGGCTCTGCGTTCGAGTTCTATCGCAGCGGCAAGTGGGCAGCAAACCCAAATTACCGCTTCCTGGGTGCAGACGCCGTGCCCAACCCTGAATACAATCGCACTCAGTTCGGTGGTTCTGCCGGATTGCCGATTATCAAGGACAAACTCTTTCTCTTCGGCGATTACCAAGGCACGCGCCAGTTACAGCCGTTCCCCGGCCACTTCGACACCGTGCCCACGGCATTGATGCGCACCGGCGATTTTTCCGAGTTGCTCAATCCGGCACTTACCGGCGGAGCTCTGACCACCACCTATCCGCTCTGCGTACCGGGAGCGGCCACGCTCAATTCAAACCTAAGCGCCACGAGCAAAGGTCAGATCTACGATCCTCAGAACTGCACCCCCTTTGTCGGTAATAAAATTCCCGCCGCTCGCCTAAACCAGGGCGCGGTGAACTATTTCAACGCGTTTCCCTTGCCTACGCGTACGGACCGCGTGCTGAACAACTATTTCACGAGTGTTAGCTCCCACCAGAAGTACAACACTTTTGACGCGAAGGTGGACTGGCATCCCTCACAGGCTGACCTCTTCTTCGTTCGCTTCTCCTACGACAACTCCACCTCCAGTCAGAACTCCGAGTTGGCGCAGAATGGCAGCAATCCGCCGCTCTCGGCGAACGGACAACAGAATTTCCTGCATGCCCGCGGTTACGATATCGGATACACTCATGTTTTTTCACCGAAAGCGGTCAATGAAGCTCGCCTAGCTTATACACGCGACAACTACGGTTTTGCTCCCTCCAACAATGGCATCTCCGTCGGCGCGGCACTTGGCATCGCCAACTCGAACCTGGGTATTACCGGTACCGGCGGTCCGCTGATCGGCGGAGGCGGCAGTGAGCTCACCTACACTGGTGACTTCGGCCTGTTTGCCGTCCCGCAAAACACCTACGAGATTAACGATACCGTCACCTACACACGTGGCAATCACTCCTTCGCAGCCGGCGGAGCAGTGTTGCGGCGTGAGGTCAGCTACTTCCGACCTATCCTCGGAAAAGGCGGCTTTTTTGTCGCTGGCGGCGGCTCGGAATTTACCGGGTACGAGGAAACGGAGTACCTCGTCGGGGGCGTCGACAATTACCAGATCGGCTCTCAGACAGGTTACTTTGCCAACATCAGCCAGGAAGACGGCGTCTTTGTGCAGGACAACTGGCGCGCCAGCAAGCGGTTGACACTGAATCTCGGTGTCCGCTGGGATCTGCTCACCTGGCCGTATGAAGCGCATAATCAGCAGGCCGACTTAAACGTGAACACGGGAACCATCCTCTTGGCGGGCGTGAATGGCGTCTCGCGCAGCATCATCAACCAGGATTACGACAATTTCGCTCCACGCGTGGGTTTTGCCTATGACGTCTTTGGCGACGGCAAGACCGCGCTCCACGGTGGCTATGGCATTTTTTACTTCCCGGATTATGGCGGCATCAGCAACCAACTGGGACAGAATCCCCCGTTTGGAGGCAGCGTGCTATATGGTGCGTACCAGGGATACTGTATTACCTTCACTGGGCAGACCACAAAGGGTGCCCCGTATACCTGCCCCGGCTATACTTCAGGCACCGCAGCAAACGTCCCGCTGCCAACGCCAGGCTTTCCCAACTTCAACCCCAACAGCCCACCTTCAGTGACAATCACCGCAATCAATCCCAACAGCAAACACAGCCGCTTGCAAGAATACAACGTGCAGCTGCAACAGCAACTAACCCCAAGAGACGTCTTCAGCGTCGCTTACGTCGGCACCCATGGTGATCGTCTCTCCACCTTCTACAACAACGCTACGCAGTACAACGCCTATCCCATCGGCGGCACCACACGTCCGTTTCCCAACTTGGGATACATCCCATATAACGAGTACAACGGCTCATCCAATTACAATGGCCTGCAGTTGCACTACGGACACACCACTCATAACCTGGTCGCGACCGCCTCTTACGCCTGGGCCCACGCACTCGACAACACAGATAGCCCATTCAGCGGAACCCCCGTCACCGTTTTGCTTTACTACGATCAGGCGGCGAACTACGGTAATTCCACCCAGGATGAGCGTCACATCGCCAGCTCGTCCTTTGTTTATAGCCTACCGTTCGGTCGCGGACAACGCTTCCTCGGTGGAACTTCCCGGTGGGTTGACCTTGCGGTCGGCGGCTGGCAGCTCAATAACATCGTGCAACTGTCTACCGGACAGCCGGTTGACCTAAATGCCCAAGGCAGCGCGGCACCAAACAATCGTCCCGACCTGATCGGGCCCATACGCTACCCGAAGCAGATCAATGGCTTCTGGTTTGATCCATCCTCATTCTCAAACAACATTCCGTCCCAGCTTGCGACCGATGGTACCGGCAATAGCGTCTACACTCGTCTCGGTACGCTAGGACGCAACCAGGTCTACGGTCCGGGAAACCGCACCATGAACGTAGGCTTACAGAAAAACGTGCATTTGGCTGAGGGCAAACAGCTGGAATTGCATGGCGATTTCTTCAACGTGACCAATACAGCCAATTTCTCCAACCCTAATAATTTCAACGGCGGTCCGAGCAGCAACTTCGGCGTTATCACCGGTCTGCGTGGAGCTCCCAGACAGATTCAAGTAGCCGCCCGGCTGGCGTTCTAGCTTCTCCTGCCGGGAGCGCGTGCGGGCAACCGCCGGCGCTCCCGGCACCCTTTCCGATTCACGTTGACACGAAGATGCGCTGCATCTTCAGGAGTTTGTCATGGCTGTTCCGTCTTCCCCACTCCGCTGTTTTCGCCTTCTCCTGTCGCTTTTCTGCGTTGCCTTCGCCGCCTCGTCCGCCTGCGCGCAGACTGCTCCAGCCATTCCCAGCGGGGACATCCGCATTCACTACTTCCGTCCCGACGCCAACTACGCCGGCTGGACGGTCTACGCTTTCTTTGACACCACCGAGCCCAATAACTTCCAGGCCGGCCCCGTCCAAGTGACGGGCACCGACAGCTTCGGCGCATACTTCGACGTCGGCGTGACTGCTACCGCACAAAACGTCGGCATCATCCTGCATAACGGCACCATCAAGGATCCCGGGCCGAACCAGTACGTCGACCCCGCAACGCAGGGCAACGAGTTCTGGGAGCTCTCCGGCAGCGACCAGCTGCTGACGCATCAGCCGCCCACCGGCGCAGACCCTGCTATTCCCGCTGGCAAAGCGCGTATTCACTATTTCCGACCCGACGGTAACTACGCCAATTGGAGCCTCTACGTCTATGGCGCAACCACCGATCCGACTGGCAGCTTCTGCGTCACCGAAGATCAGTTCTCCGGCTATGACAGCTACGGCCCGTACTTCGACGTCGGCGTCACCAATGGATATCTTGGCTTCATCATTCACAATTGCCAGACGGGCGTGAAAGATCCGGGCCAGGATCAGGCGCT
This sequence comes from uncultured Acidobacteriaceae bacterium, assembly GCA_964252655.1. Lineage (GTDB taxonomy): Bacteria > Acidobacteriota > Terriglobia > Terriglobales > Acidobacteriaceae > Edaphobacter. The sequence goes on along the minus strand of CAXUNR010000037.1, from coordinate 34,861 downwards.
GCAGATTCCCTCGCAGCTCGAAGGCTGGGTGATCTCCGGCAACCAGACCGTCTTCATGCAACGGCCTACGGCGACGCAGCTGCTGAGCGGCGCGTTTAACCAGCTACAGGCCTACTGGATCGATGCCACAACCATCGCGTTGCAATCGGTTTATTCGAACAGCAGCTACACCTACGCGCTGACCTCAAGTCCCACGGCGTCTCTCGCCATCACGTCGACCGGGCTTACCGGCGGAACGTCGATCCCGCTAACGCCGTACAGCGGCACGCTGACCGCAGCAGAACTCGTGCGCTACCCGCAGCTCTCCGGCTACGCCCTCTTCAAACTGTCCACGGCAGTCGATCAGAAGGCCGTGACAACCGCTCTCAAGAGCCAGCTGCAGGTAACCGCAACCGCCACCGACGGCACGCTCAAATACACGACCGGCGTACAGACCTTCGGCGCTCTCGATGCGCTGTTCGCCTACACGGGCAAGCTGGGCGTGGTCATCCGTCAGCCTCTTGATCCAGCGGACGGGGAAGAGCCGGTGCCGGTGAAGATCCGCGTCTGGGCTCCCACGGCGCAGAGCGTCTCGCTTCTGCTCTTCGATCATGAAACCGACACCGCACCCCAGCAGACGCTTGCCATGCAGCCTGTCGGCGGCACCTGGGTCGCAAAAGGCGATCGCTCGTGGATCGGCAAGTACTACCAGTTCACCGCACATGTCTATGTGGCGGCAGATCAGGCAATCGACACCAACACCACCACCGATCCTTACTCCGTCGACCTTTCCCTGAACGGCATCATGTCGCGCATCACGGATCTCAATGACGAGTCCACAAAGCCGCGCCTGTGGGATCAGCTCACTTCGCCCGCGCTCGCAAGCCTTACCGACTCGAGCATTTATGAACTTCACATCCGCGACTTCAGCGTGGGGGATGCTACCGTACCCGCAGCCGACCAGGGCACCTATGAGGCCTTCACCGACCTGCACAGCAATGGCATGAGCCATCTCACCACGCTCGCAAAGGCCGGTCTTGAGGCCGTGCACCTGCTGCCGTCGTTCCACTTCGGCAGTGTGAACGAAGACAAGTCGACGTGGTCCAACCCCGGCCCTCTGACGCCGAATCCGCCCGATGGCGAACAGCAGCAAGCCGCTGTGCAAGCGGTGCAGAATACCGATGCGTACAACTGGGGCTACGACCCGGTCCACTACATGGCGCCTGCCGGGCAGTATGCGCAGGACCCCACCAAGCGCGTTAAGGAGTACCGCGACATGGTCGAAGGGCTGCATGCCGTCGGTCTGCGCGTGATCCAGGATGTCGTCTTCAATCACACGTACACCAGCGGCCAGACGCCCTCGGCTAACTTCGACGAGCTTGTGCCTAACTACTATCATCGCCTGGACGCAAATGGGTTCATTGAACACGGCTCTTGCTGCGAGGACACGGCAAGCGAACACCGGATGATGGAAAAGCTGATGATCGATACCGTCGTGCTCAACGCGAAGCAATACAAAATCGACGGCTTCCGCTTCGACGCCATGGGTCTGCACTTCGTCTACAACATGGTCGACATCCGCAACGCGCTCAACGCGCTCACGCTTGAGAAGGACGGAGTCGACGGCAAAAAAATCTATATGTACGGCGAAGGCTTCCAGATTGCCGAGGCAGCCAACAACGCAATTGGGCCGAATGCCAGCCAGATCAACCTCTATGGCACGGGCATCGGCAGCTTCAACGACCGCATCCGCGACAGCGTACGCGGTGGCTACATCTTCGGAACGGACTTCCAGGTGCAGGGCTATGCTACTGGCCTATTCACCGACCCCAGCAGCTACACCAGCCAGATCACCGGTGCCGCCGACCAGCGCACGGCCTTGCTGAACGACGAAGACCTGATCCGTGTCTCGCTTGCCGGCGCGCTCAAGAATTACAGCTTCACCGACGCGCTCGGACAGATCGTCACAGCCTCTCAGCTCACCTACAGCGGTCAGCCTGCAGGCTATGCCGCGTCTCCGCTTGAAGACGTGAACTACGTCTCCGTGCACGATAACCAGACGCTCTTCGATGCGATTCAGATCAAGAGCGCGGCAGCGGACACCATCCAGCAGCGGGCACGCCGCCAGGTTGTGGCGATGAGCCTGGTTGCGCTTGCCCAGGGCGTTCCGTTCTTCCAGGCCGCGGATGATCTGCTGCGGTCCAAGGACATGGACAACGGCAGCTACAACTCCGGGGACTGGTTCAACAAAATCGACTGGAGTGGCCTTGGCGATAACTGGGGCATCGGACTTCCGCTCGCCAATGTCAATCAGGCGCAGTGGCCATTTGAGCAGCCTCTGCTTGCCAATACCGCACTCAAGCCAAGCCCGGCAACCATTGCCCTTACCACCGCCGCTTTCCAGGAGTTCCTCAAGATCCGCTATAGCACAGGCCTCTTCCACATGGCGACAGCGGCCGAAGTTCAGGCCAATCTCACCTTCCTCAACACGGGCCAGAACCAGACATCCGGTCTGGTCGTGATGAGGCTCGAGGATGGAGGCCGCAACTATGGAGGCGCGCCGAACCTGGTCGTCTTCTTCAATGCCAGCAATGAGGCGATCACCTATACCGACCCGGTGCTCAAGGACATCAAGCTGCATTTGCATCCCGTGCAGCAGCAGTCCGCGGACGCCATCGTCAAGCAATCGACCTTCGACGCAAAACACGGCACCGCAGTCATTCCCGCGCTCACCACGGCTGTCTTTGTCACCGACCAGCCGTAGTGCCCGCACGAGCAGTGTCAACTTTTCAAGGGTAGAGTCCGGACCTCGCAGAAAGGACTCTGCTCTTGCTGAAGCTACCAAGTATTCGCACAATATCGTACTGCGCAGTCTACAGTCTGCTCTCTTCAGCAGACCCCAATCTTCGGCCACACGCCTTTTCTAACCCGCGGCTATCCTGTACTCAACGAGCACCTATGCATCTACTTGTACCTCGCCCACTTCGGCGCACATGTCCTACTCTTGCTGCGCTCGGCCTACTGCTGTCTCTGCCCTCGTTTGCCGCCGGCTACGGCCAGGCCAACGCGGCCGCAAGTCCGAGCAACGCTGCGGATGCCAACGCTGCCGCCGTCCAAGCACCAGCCTGGCTCGAAAGCGCCGTGGTTTACGAGATCTTCCCGCGCGACTTTTCTGCTGCCGGCAATCTCAACGCGGTCACCGCGCGCCTGGACGAACTACACCATCTCGGCGTCGACGTGCTTTGGCTGATGCCCATCAATCCCACTGGCGAGGAGAAGAAAAAAGGCTCGCTCGGCAGCCCCTACGCCATTCGCGATTACTACGGAATCAGCCCCACCTACGGCACAAAGCAGGACCTGCTCCGGCTCGTCACGGAAGCGCATCGGCGCAAGATGCGCGTCATCCTCGATGTCGTGCTCAACCACACCTCCTGGGACAGCACGCTCATGCAGCACCCTGATTTCTATAAGCACGATGCCACGGGAAAAATCCTCTACCCGTACAACTGGACCGACGTGGCTGCACTCGACTACCGCAACCCGGCGCTGCGCCGGTACATCACCGACATGCTCGTCTTCTGGATGCGCACCTACGACCTCGATGGATTCCGCTTCGATGCCGCCGGCGAAATGCCTACAGATTTCTGGGCGCAGGTCAGGACGGCGCTCAAAGCAGTCAAGTCCGACTGCCTGCTGCTCGGCGAATCGTCGAAGCCGGACCTGATGCAGAAAGCCTTCGATCTCGACTACGCCTGGCCGCTGCTCGACACGATCGACCGGGTCATTCGCCAGGGCGAATCGGCAACCGCCATCCACACCACCTGGACCCACGAGGAGCGTACATTTCCTGCACACACCGAGCATCTGCTCATGACGGACAACCACGACCGGGATCGTGCCGTCGTCTTCGATGGCGCGCCGGCCGCTCTGGCAGCATCGGTCATGACCTTCACCCTGCCGGGAGTTCCTCTGCTTTACAACGGCATGGAGATCGGCGACGCGCAGCCAACCGCCGGCGCCGCACTGTTTGAGAAGCTGCCCATCTTCTGGGCGGGAGCGGACGCCCAGCGCGACTTCATCCGAACCTACGCGGCTCTCCTTCCACTGCGCAAAAGCGCAGAGGCACTGCGTTCCGGCGACTTCACCTGGGTGCATAACTCCGACGAAACACACGTCGTCACCTTCCTGCGAAGCTCCGCGCAGGAGAGCTATTTGGTCGCCGTTAATCTCTCAAACACCCTCTTCCGCGGCGAGGTTGAAGCCGGTGCAGGAAGCTGGCAGGAGGTTTCGCTTGGTGCTCCCTCGTCCGCGCCGGTAGCGCTGCCTGCCTTGTCTCTCGATGCCTTTCAATTCCGCATCTTCCGCATTGCCCGGACGCCTACGCCAAAGGAATAACGCATGAAGCTTCGACGAATCACGGCTCTTCTCTGTTCCGCTCTGCTCTGTGTCGGTCCAGTCGCGCTCGCGCAACAGATTACCGCGACCTCCCATGGCCTGACCGCGAAAGCAGGTACCATCACGCTGCAGGTCTCTGCTCTACGCGATGACGTCCTTCGCGTACGCATGTGGCAAGGCAACACCGCGCCGGAGGATGCCTCCTGGGCGGTCCTGCCCGCCTCCCGCACCAGCAGCGTTCCGGTCACGTTGCAGCCGCAAGGCTTTGCGACCCGCAGCCTCCGCGTCGCGGTCGACCAGAATTTGGGCCTCTCCGTCTCCGATCTATCAGGAAACGTTTTGCAACAAGACGCAGCTCCTGTGCGCTGGGATGACAAGCGGTTCACGCTCAGCAAACAGCGCGGCATGGACGACCACTTCTTCGGCCTCGGCGACAAAGCCGGACCGCTTGACCATACCGGCGAAGTCTTCACCCTTTGGAACACGGACGCCTTCGGCTGGGCGGAGACCACCGACCCCCTCTACAAGAGCATTCCGTTCTTCCTGCACGTCGCGCACGGACGCACACTCGGTGTCTTCCTGGACAACACCTTCCGCTCAAACTTCGATTTCGGCCGCACGGACCCAAGCCGATATACCTTCGGCGCGCTCGATGGCCCGATCGACTATTACCTGATGTACGGCCCGCAACCCAGGCAGGTGGTCACCACCTGGGCGTGGCTGACCGGGCCCACGGCCTTGCCGCCGCTCTGGGCGCTCGGATTCCAGCAATCCCGCTACACCTACTTTCCGGAGTCGCAGCTACTCGACGTCGCGGCCCGGCTACGCAAGGACCGGATTCCCACCGATGTGCTTTGGCTGGATATCGACTTCCAGCACAAGAACTGGCCGTTCACGGTCGATGAACAGAACTACCCCGACTTCAAGGGCCTGGTCAAGCGTCTGGCCGCCGACAGCTTCAAGCTCGTCGTCATCACGGACTTGCACGTCGCCAAGCAGCCAAACGTCGGCTATGCTCCCTACGACTCGGGCGTTGCAGGCGATCACTTTGTGAAGCATACGGACGGCTCCACCTACGTCGGAACCGTGTGGCCGGGAGACGCCGTCTTTCCCGACTTCACCCAGGCCCGCACCCGGCAGTGGTGGGGTACGCTCTTCAAGGATTTTGTCGCGGACGGCGTGGCCGGTTTCTGGAACGACATGAACGAGCCGGCAGTCTTCGATTCGCCCGGAAAGACCATGCCGGCCGAGGTGCAAAGCCGCATCGACGAGCCCGGCTTCCAGAAACGCACAACCGATGAACGCGAGGTCCATAACATCTTCGGTCTGCAAAACGCGCGCGCCACCTGGGACGGCGAGCTCGCGCTCAGGCCCACAGAGCGGCCGTTTGTGATGACCCGCGCCAGCTACGCCGGAGGCCAGCGCTACGGCAGCACCTGGACCGGCGACAACAGCTCCACCTGGAACCACCTGCGCATGACGGTTCCGCAGATCCTGAACCTCGGCCTAAGTGGCTTCACTCTTACCGGAGCAGATGTCGGTGGCTTCGCAAGCTCCCCATCGCCCGACCTGCTCACCAAGTGGATTGAGGTCGCAGCCTTCCAGCCGATCGACCGCATCCACTCCGCCAAAGGCACCCGGATGCATGAGGTTTGGGTGGACGGACCGGAACAGGAGGCCATTCGCCGCCGCTTCATCGAAGAGCGCTACCGGCTTATGCCTTACCTCTACACCACCGCGGAAGAAGCCTCGCACAACGGCCTGCCGATCGATCGGCCCCTGTTCCTTGAGTACTCCGACGACCTCAACGGAACCGAATTCATGTTCGGCGGCCACCTCCTGGTCGCGCCCAGCGAGTACTTTGAAGACGTCGTTCCCTACCCCGTTCATCTTCCGCCGGGAAGCTGGTACGACTACTGGACCAGCGCCCAGATCAAGAGCGGCACTCCATCCGGCCCCATCGATCTCGAGCAGCGGGACAAGGTCATCGCCCAAAAACCCTTGATGATCACGCCTGCCCTCGATCAGCTGCCGGTCTTCGTGCGCGGCGGGAGCATCCTGCCCATCGCCCCCCTGACGCAAAGCACCGCCGAGACACCACAAGGGCCGCTAACGCTGCGGGTCTTTCCCCTGACGCCCGGCTTCGACAGCTCAGCCTCCGCATGTGCAGGTGAGGTGTACACCGATGACGGTCATACCTTCGACTTCCGCACGGGAGCCTTCGCCCGCATTCATTTCAGCTGCTCGGCAGTCGCGGACGGCGCGCTGACCGTCACAATCGGCAAACAGGAAGGAACCTGGAAGCCGTGGTGGCACGAGTACCGCATCGAGTTGGCCGGCCTTGATCCGCAAACTTCCGTGGTCACGGTGAACAACCAGCGCCTCACCCTGAGTCAGCTCGACGGCCGCTGGGGAGTCGTCGTTCCGGCGGTGAGTTCCGGAAGCACCGTTCAGATCCGCACTTCGCTTCCCCGGTAGAGCCATCCTGCCTATCGCGAGGAGACCTACTGGTTTTCGGAAGCTGCCTCAAGGGACAAGCTAATCCGCGGCCCCAATGGCTCCGCGGATCGCTTTAGCTCTCCACATCCCGATCCCCGACCATGTGCAGCCGCATGAAGTTGGTTGCTCCCGATCGGGTGCGGGTTCCAGCCACGATCCCGACTACCTGCCGCTGTTGCACAAAACCCAGGTCCTCGAGAATCTTCTCAGCTTTGTCGACCAGCTTGTCTGTGTCGCTGAAGCGCTCGCACAGGATCGGGTAAGTCCCCCACAGCATCATGCTGCGATTAATCACCTTCTGGTACGGGCTCAGCGCATAAATCGGAGGATCCGGGCGGTACTTGGAGAGCAACCGCACCGTAGAACCGGTCTCGGTAAAGATGGCAATGGCAGAGACCTCGAGGTCTTCCGCCGAGTGCGCCATGCACTCGCAGATTGTCTCGGCGACACTCAGCTTAGCGGTGCGGCGTGGACGCTCCTTGGCGACCGGATCCACCCGCATCTGGTGCTCGGTCTCGCTGACGATCTTTGCCATCATGGCGATCGCCTCCACGGGATACTTGCCCGCGGCGGTCTCGCCGGAGAGCATGACAGCATCGGTGCCGTCATAGATCGCGTTCGCCACGTCGGAGGCTTCGGCGCGCGTCGGACGAGGATTCTCAATCATCGACTCGAGCATCTGAGTGGCGGTAATCACAGGTTTGCGAAACTCCGCCGCACGCCGGATGATGTGCTTCTGGATGGCTGGAACCTTCTCCGGAGGAACCTCCACGCCAAGGTCTCCGCGCGCAACCATAATGCCGTCCGCGACCTCCAGAATCGAGTCCAGATGTTCGATCGCCTGCGGTTTTTCGAGCTTCGCAATCACCCACGCGTCGGAGTTGAGCGCCGCCACACGCTGCTTCACGTGGCGCACGTCCTCTGCTGTCCGCACAAACGAGACGGCGACCGTGTCCACGTTCTGGCCAATCGCAAAGATCAGGTCTTCCTCGTCTTTTTCTGTCAGCGAGGGTACGTTGACCGCAATCCCCGGAAGGTTGATCCCTTTTTTCTCGCCCAGCATACCGCCATTGACGATCTCGCAGACCACGTCCACCCCGTCGAGGCGGACGACACTCAGCTCGATCAGCCCGTCCGAGAGCAGGATGCGCGAACCGGGCTGCAAATTCTCAGCAAGCGTCGTAAAAACGGTGCTGACCAGCTCCGCGGTCCCTTCAACAGGGCGCGGTGTGATCGTGAGCAGCTTGCCAGCCTCAAGCAGAACCGGAGTGTGATTCTTTAGCACTCCGGTGCGAATCTTCGGGCCCTGTAGGTCGGCAAGAATGCAGATTGGCTTATGCTCCTCGAGCGCCACCTGCCGGATCATGCTGATCAGCTCGGCCTTCTGCTCGTGCGAGCCGTGCGAAAAGTTCAGTCGCGCCACATCAAGCCCCGCGCGTACCAACTGGCGGAACAGCGGAAGCGTCCCGCACGAAGGGCCCAGGGTAGCCACGATCTTGGCGCGGCGTCCGCGGCCCAGTGCGAGTCCGGAAGCTGCATTGCGTGCATTTTCAGAGGTGCTGATCATGGAACGTTGTCCAAATCTTTCTAACCCTCGACCGCGCGGGCGGTCTGGCTTTCACCGTCTTGGAGTGTCCGGTACGAAGGCAATTCTACCCGCTCCGCGCTTTGCCGGAACTTTTTCTCGTACAACTTACGCCGTCGTGGCAGACGACCTTCGAGCGCCGTCTCGGCTACCCCTTCCACTTCTTCAGAAACTCCTCCACCGATTGCTGGTCCATGTGCCGCATATCTCGGAATTCTCCCGTGCGCTGCGAGGCAAGCACCTTACCATTCGCATCCAGCACGGCAAGCGCCGGGACACCCTGATTGATCGGAACGCCATACTTTGCGGCCAAGTCGATATTCTTATCCATGTGTCCGATGAAGACATGCACCAGAACGAAGTTTTTCTGGAGCAATTCACTATTCGGCTGCTCATGAAAGTAAAGGTCGAGCACCTGGCAGTCGCCGCACCAATCGCCTCCAAAGTCTAAAAGGACCCGTTTGTGCTGGAGCCGCGCCTGCTTGAGCCCGGCAGCAATATCCGCTTTGGGATCTACCGTTTCCGAGTAAATAGCACGCGGAACATACGGGTGCGCAGGAAGCTGCACGGCTTGCGCGCCCAGGCTGCCCGCGAAAGTCAAAGCCCCAAAAACTATGCTCAGGGATGCCGTTCCTATCCCTCTCATTGTTTGAATCACCTTCATAGCTACTCCTCTTTAGTCCAACGTCTGAATCATTAGAGTGGATGGTCGCGGAGGCCGGTTCGTCGCACAGATGCTTCGACGCACACTCTTGCGATACCCTTTGATGTGTCCCGCTCAACCTTTCTCGCCTTTGCGGCCGGCGGCTTTACTCGGCGAGACACGGCTCACTTGGCAACACCTCCAGGCACCCTCCCATGACCCAACCGTCTCTCACGCAGAATAAATCCTTAGCCCTGACGGCCTGGCTGGGCTGGACTTGTGTCGCGCTGACGACCATCTTCGTGACCTTCGTGCTTCCCTTGTTCTTTCCACCGCACTACGTCAGCTATTCGCAAGCCTATAGCGCGGGGGTAAACAATCGCGTCGCCATGATCGGTATTGCTTGCCTCAGCGTGGCCGTGGCAACAATCTGCTGGCGGCTGAAGGTCCACCCTCTTGCGCGATCCTCGAAGAGCCAGAACGGCAACAAAGATCACTCCGCACAACTAACCTACCGGCACCTGTTCTGGGGCATCCTCGCCCTGGTTGCTTTCATAGCGGCGCTGGGTTCGTTCGTGATCCGCAACGGATTCTTCTACTCCGACGCGGGCTACTTTCTCACGCAGCTGCGTACCGGGCTGGTCTTTCACGGGCGTCTCTTTCGGGACTTCGAGTTTCCCTACGGCATCCTGCTCTATGAGTGGCCGGCGACCTTTCTCCGTGTACTGGGCCATCTTGGTCTGTCGAGGGTGGCCAGCTACATGGTTGCGCTGGCTGCGTCGGAGGTGGTGGGCGTCTCCTTGTTGTTTTACATCGTGCGTGCGCTGCCGATGCGCCAGAGTCTGCGCGTAGCGGCCTTTGCGCTGATTGTCGTCGGGGCCATGGAGCCTCTGCTCGGAATAAATTATTCGCTGCTGCGCTTCGTTCTGCCGCTGGCGGCCGCGGTACTGCTGGGCACACGGAAAACGCCGGCGCATGCGGCATGGGTAGCAGTTACGGGTGAATTGCTGATGCTGTTCACCTCCCCGGAGCTGGGCCTGGCGTTTGGCGGCGCCGGGCTCATCTACGGCGTCTACCGTGCGCTGAACGAGCGCCGGGCATGGCTCGCCGTAAGCGCGGCGACGCTAGCCGCGGTGGGTCTCTACGCGGGCATCACCGCGCACAACTCGCTCGAGACACTCAACAAGTTCGCTGCAGGAGGATTGGACATGATCATCCAGCCCGTGCCGCAGGTGCTGACGCTGCTGGTAGCCGTAGTGGCGCTGGCTCCGCTGGCAGTGGTCTGGAGCCTTCGGGAGAAGCCCGCGGTAGCTCATCTCTTGCTGCCCGTGTATGTCGTTTCGCTCGGGATGCTGCCTTCGGCGCTTGGCCGCAGCGATCCGCTGCACATCTTCTTCAATGGCCTGGGCGCCTATCTGCTAGCGTTTGTCGCCATCGATAAAGCGGTGCCGCGCTGGCGCAAAATCGGCTTTGTGGCACTCGCACTTACGCTCCTCTATGTTCCAGTACGCGAGTTCGTCTTCTACAAGCCGTTGCTGCACATAACGTTTCACAACTTCGATGAAGACGATGCACTGACTCCCGCAACCATACAACTGCTCCAGAAAACGCTTGGCCCGCACCGCGCTTTATTCCCCTGGAACATGCCTCTGCGCCTGACCGATGCCCTCACCGCCTCCGGCCAGTTCCAGCCGGAATACTTCTGCGTCATGCCGCTCGATCGCGTCTCCGAACTGCGCAAAGTCGCGGAGATGCGCCAAGCCGACTTCCTCATGGTTCCGCGCGGCTGGACACTCGTCACCTCGGACCCCATCGAGAATGGCGGGATGAAACGTTATTTGCGTCTCGGCTATACCTACAAAGTACGGCAGGCCCCCTACCTCTCCGGCGCCTTGATGTCCGACGAGCTACAGCAGCATTGGACACCAACCGGGGATTTCGGCAGCTATAGGCTCTACCGGAAAGCCAATAATCTCCCCTAAGCGAGGCAAGCTGGTGCACACCTGTCCAACGGTTGCATCAAACAGAATGGCTTGCATCGGATCGGTCTGCCCTAAGGATCTCCGGCAAAGAAGGGAACTCTTCATGAATTCAAATCGTTACCACACGCTTCGCAATACAGTTCTGGGCATCTCGCTTACCGCTTTGACGGCATCGCCCCTCGCGGCTGCCAACGTCTCCACCGACTATGACCACAAAGTGAACTTCCGTAGTTTTCACACCTTCTCGTTCTACAAGGTTCAAACGTCGGACCCGCTCTACGAGCAACGCATCAAGGACGAGGTCACCGCTGACCTGACCAAAGCCGGCATGCAGATGGTCGCGACCGGAGGCGATGTCAACATCACCGCCATCGGCGGAGTCAAAAACGAGCAGGAATACAACACCTTTTACGACGGCCTAGGCGGCGGTGGCTTCGGACGAGGCGGCGGTCGTTTTGGCGGAGGCTTCGGCTTCGGCGGCGGCTTCGGTGGAGACTCACAAACGACTGTCCAAAATGTTCCCGTCGGCACACTGATGATCGACATGTATGACGCAAGCACGCATCAGCTGATTTGGCGCGGAAGAACTACGGACAACGTCACCAGCAACAGTGAAAAAGAGACCAAGCGAGTCAACAAGGACATCGACAAAATGTTCAACGGCTTCCCGCCGAAGATGAAGGGCTGATCCACGCTACATACCGCTCTCTTCCCGCGTCAACTGCGGTCAAAGAGGGCTTTTTCTTGCCTCAAACAATCAACCCATTCTTCCAAAGAGCCAGCACGACATCCATCTGGCTGGCGTGCTCGCCTCCCTCCTCGTCACTCACCGCCGCCCATAGCTGGCTCACCGTCGTATGCGTTCCGGCGCGCAGCAACTCGATTGCCTGCACCGCGTAAGCCTTGTTGCGGGCAGCAGTCGAGGTCGCCGGATCAGGGACCCCTCCGTCAACACCCTTCACTAGGCCCGCCTCGCACAAGCCGACAAACGCGTTCCTTGGCCCGCTCTTCTTCTGCCCAATCGGCGTCGTTGGATACATCTGCTGGACAGCCTCACGCCACCGCTCCGCCGGAGAGGGCATCTTGCCAAACGTCGGCATACGTACCGCAAGCAACGCCGCTTCGCCATAACGATTCGCCATGCATCCAGCTTATGCGGGATCACGCGCTTTCAGACAACGAAAGCATCGTACGAGCGCCACCTCTACAATCGTTTGCAATGACTTCTCCGCCGCTCGACATCCGCCCCGGTCGCAATCCGCGCACTCCCGCCGGACCCGCCCTGCTGCCGCGTGTGCTCAACGGGCGCGCCTTTCGCCAAAGTACCGCGGACTTCGTGCTCGACAACGCCCAACGCTATGGCGACCTGGTCTTCTATCGCGCGCTCAACCGCAACGTCTATCAGCTTAATCACCCGGACCTGATTGCCGACATGATGGTCAAGGATGCGCCAAACCATCACCGCAATCTCGTCATGCAATCCGCGCGGCAGGTGCTTGGCCTCGGTTTGCTCACCTCGGAAGAGCCTCTGCACATGCGCCAGCGGCGTCTCGCCCAGCCCGCGTTCCTGCGGGAGCGCATCGCGGCTTATGCCGTCGTCATCGGCGCTCAAACCGAGTCGCTCATCGCGCTCTGGCCAGCCGGCACCGTCACCGACCTGCATCCGCAGATGCTTGAGCTCGCGCTGCGCATTGTGGGCAAGTGCCTCTTCGATCTCGATGCGCTTGACGATGTAGCTGCCATCGCATCCGCCGTCGACTCCTTCATGAGCTTCCTGCCGCTGTCCTTCCTGCCCTTCTCCAAGCAGATTCAGCGCCTGCCCATTCCCTCCATGACGCGGCTGCGCAAAGGCAAGGCGCACCTCGATCAGCTCATCTACGGGATGATCGCCGAGCGGCGCAGCGATCCAACCGACCGCGGCGACCTGCTCTCCATGTTGCTTCACGCCACCGATCCTGAAGATGGAGCATCCTCCAACTCCATGACCGACCAGCAGCTGCACGATGAGTGCGTCACCATCATCCTTGCCGGCCATGAAACCACCGCCAACGCGCTTTCGTTCGCGCTGCATCTGCTCGCGCATCATCCCGACGTCCAGGAAAAGCTGCATCAAGAAGCCACCGCCGTATTGGGTGACCGAAGCCCGGGCGCCGCCGACTTCGAACGCCTACCCTACGCCACACAGATCTTCGCAGAGACCATGCGCCTGTACCCTCCGGTCTGGGTAACGGCGCGCACTTGTTCCAAACCCTATGAAATTGCCGGATACCCGATCCCGGTAGGAGCAACTCTCTTTGCACCGCAATACGCCGTGCACCGTGACGCACGACTCTACGTCCAACCGGCCCGCTTTGACCCCGAACGCATGACAAGACAGACACGATCAACGCGCCCGCGTTACGCCTACTTTCCTTTCGCCGGCGGCAGTCGCCAATGCATCGCGGAGGGTCTCGCCTGGATGGAAGGAACCCTGGTGCTGGCGACCATAGCACGCGTCTGGCAACTGCGCCCACCCGCAGGAAGCTCTGCGGATCTGGCGATCAACCCAGCGATCAGCCTTAGGCCTAAACACGGTGTGCCCCTGCATCTCACACGCCGCTAACGCTCTATTCGAGCCGTCGCCTACGAATCGACAAAAGTAAACGGCATGGAAGGTTTCACTAGCATAGACTTTTGCTGGCCCGGCGAGCTGGAATCAGTTCCACGCGGACGCAAGATAAGAAACAGCAGCAAAAGCGCAATTATCAGGGCGAGCATGACATAAAAGAGGGTCGGTCCTGTGCCGCCCGGCTTCGATTCTGCGTCTTTGGATTGTTCCGCCATACTTCTCCCATGCCGCTCTCACCGTAAAACGTATTCGCGCCAATAGACAGCGTTGTCCAGAGCAACTTCCGGGGGAGCAGATTTCTCCTTGCCGACATCCTGAAGAAATCTGCCCTCTACCGTCGCGCAGTCAGAGTTAGCGCGGGCCGCCCGGACCCCCTCCACCCTGCATATGTTGCACCGCCATAAAGTA
>CAXUNR010000037.1:0-20662 GCA_964252655.1 uncultured Acidobacteriaceae bacterium | reverse complement strand
CCGCGCTTGTACGCCTCCCGGTACGCTTCGCGCGCCGCAAAGGGAACCTGCGGATGACGGAACTGGTCATGCGTAGCCGGATTCAACGCTTGATGGTTCTGGAAATCCTGTCGCGCCGATTCGATCCCGTCATGAAAAGCATGACGTTGCACATCATCCGCATATTCGGAAGGAGGTGCATCCCATCCGCCTTGTCCCTGCTGATAGCCGGGAGGAGGCGTCTGCGGAGCCCCATATTGCGCCAAAGCTGGATGCAAAGAAAGGATCAAAGAGCAAGTAAACGTAGAAGCGGCCACCCGTGCAAAATGCATGCGTCTCTCCATGGAAATACAACTCGCATTAAGTCTACGCTTCGTTCATCACTGTTGCACCGAATCCCGTTGCGTCCCAGATTCCTGACCTTTCGCACCACAAAAAGGTAAGGGCAGACTCCGGAGAGTCCGCCCTTTATTGTTTGTCTTCACGCGAAGCGTCAAAGACGGCACGAAGTGCTACTCGGCTGCCATCTCTTCCTGCTCGCCTTCCATCCGCATCTGCTCCAGCTCGCGCTCCTCGGCCTCGATCGCCGCGGTGACCTCTTGCTGAACCTGCGCCGCTGCCTCTTCCAGCTCCGGCGACAGTTGCACATTGCGGTAATACTCCATGCCGGTGCCGGCAGGGATCAGGCGACCCACAATGACGTTCTCCTTGAGCCCACGCAGCGTGTCGATCGAGCCGTTGATGCTGGCTTCGGTAAGCACACGCGTGGTCTCCTGGAAGCTCGCGGCCGAGATAAAGCTATCAGTCGAAAGCGACGCCTTGGTGATGCCGAGCAGAAGTGAACGGCCGATTGCCGGGCGTCCGCCGGTCGTCAACACGCGCTGGTTTTCGGCGTTGAAGCGGAAGCGGTCCGTTTGCTGATCGATGAGGAAACTGGTGTCGCCGACCTCTTCGATCTTCACCCAGCGCAGCATCTGCCGCACGATGGTCTCAATGTGCTTGTCCGAGATAGTCACACCCTGCAAGCGGTAGACCTCCTGGATCTCATTCACGAGATACATCTGCACCGCACGCTCGCCGAGCACTTCGAGCACGTCATGCGGGCTGCGCGGTCCATCAATCAACGGATCGCCAGCTCGCAGCCGCTCGCCTTCCTGCACGTTGACGTACACACCGCGTGGAACCGAGTACTCCTCTTCCTGCCCGTTGTCCCCGGTGACATAGACCTTGCGCTGTCCCTTCGACACATCGCCGAACCGCACGACGCCATCGATCTTCGAGATGATCGCCGGATCACGCGGCTTGCGCGCTTCGAACAGTTCAACGACGCGCGGCAAACCTCCGGTGATGTCCTTGGTGCGAGTCGTTTCGCGCGGGATCTTGGCCAGGATGTCTCCCGGGTGAACCTCGTCGCCGTCCTGCAGCATAAGGTGAGCACGGCTCGGCATCAGGTAGCGCTTGGTCGTGCCGTTCGCACCCTTGATCAGGATAGCGGGTTGCCGCTTTTCATCAGGTGAGTCCGCAACCACAAGCCGTGAAAGCCCGGTCACTTCGTCCACCTCTTCGTTCAGCGTCACACCTTCCTGCAGGTCCTTGAACTGGACCGTACCGGCGATCTCCGTCAGCAACGAGAAGGTATACGGATCCCACTCGCCGATCACGTCGCCCTGGTTGACCTTCGTTCCCTCTTCAACCTTGAGCTTCGCGCCGTACACAATGGCGTAACGCTCCTTCTCACGGCCCTTGTCGTCCATCACGGCAATCGATCCGTTGCGGTTGAAGGCGACCAGGCCGCCATCCTTCGAGCGCACCGTAACCAGGTTGATGAAGCGGATGGTACCCGCATTCTTCGCCTCAAGGTGCGACGCATCGGAGACCCGGGAAGCCGTACCGCCGATGTGGAAGGTACGCATGGTGAGCTGTGTGCCAGGCTCGCCGATCGACTGTGCGGCAATGACGCCGACAGCCTCACCCATCTCCACCATCTTGCCCGAGCCCAGGTTGCGGCCGTAGCAAAGAATGCAAACACCGCGCTTGGACTCGCAGGTAAGCACCGAGCGGATCTTGACTTTTTCAATACCCGCGGCTTGGATTGCGGAAGCGAGATCCTCGTCGATCTCCTGGTTCACTTCAACGATCGTCTTGCCCTCAAAATCCTTAAGCTTCTCAAGCGAGACGCGGCCAATGATGCGGTCGCGCAGCGGCTCGATGGTATCACCGGCCTCAATGATCGGCGTAACGTAGATGCCTTCAACCGTACCGCAGTCGTTGTGCGAGATGATGACATCCTGCGCAACGTCGACGAGCCGGCGCGTGAGATAACCTGAGTCCGCGGTCTTCAACGCCGTGTCCGCCAGGCCCTTACGCGCGCCGTGCGTGGAGATGAAGTACTGCAGAACGGTGAGACCTTCGCGGAAGTTCGCGGTGATCGGCGTCTCGATGATCTCGCCCGAGGGCTTGGCCATCAAGCCGCGCATTCCGCTCAGCTGACGAATCTGCTGCTTCGATCCACGTGCGCCGGAATCCGCCATGATGTAAATCGGGTTCATGGCGCCTTCCTTGTCGGCCTTCTTCATGTTGCCGAACATCTCGTCGGCCACACGCTCCGTGACGGAGGACCACAGCTGGATAACCTTGTTGTTGCGCTCACCGTTGGTAATGGCACCATCAAGATACTGTTGCTGCACGTTGATGACCTGCTTCTCAGCATCACCAACCACGGTGTACTTCGAGTCCGGAATCACCATGTCGTCGAGCCCGACCGAAAGGCCGGAACGCGTGGCGTAACGGAAGCCCAGGTCCTTGACGCGATCGAGTGTCTTGACCGTGACCTCCAGGCCGAGGTTTAGATAACAGTAGTTAATCAGCTGGCCGATGCCCTTCTTCTTGAGCAGGCCATTGACGAACGGCATCTCCTCCGGCAGCGCGTCATTGAGGATGGCGCGGCCGACAGTGGTGGAGATGAACTGATTCTGGTACTCGACGACTTCCGTATGAACGAGATCCTGATCGTCATACGCCGTCGTCATGTCGAGGACCGGGCCGGTGTAGCGCAGACGGATCGGTGTAAGCGTCTCGACCTGCTGAGCCTCAAGCGCCATGAGGACTTCTTCGATGTTCGCGAAGACGCGGCCCTCACCCTTGGCGTTGACCTTAGCTTTGGTCAGATAGTAGATGCCGAGCACGAGGTCCTGCGTGGGGACGGTGATCGGTTGACCGGAGGCAGGCGAAAGGATGTTGTGCGATGCCAGCATCAGCACCGAGGCTTCGATCTGCGCCTCAGGCGAGAGCGGGATGTGCACGGCCATCTGGTCGCCGTCGAAGTCCGCGTTGAAGGCGGTGCAGACGAGCGGATGAATCTTGATCGCCTTCCCTTCGACGAGCACGGGCTCAAACGCCTGGATACCTAAACGATGGAGCGTCGGCGCGCGGTTCAGCAGGACGGGGTGATCCTTGATGACCTCTTCCAGGATGTCCCAGACGATCGGCTCCTGCATCTCGACCATCTCTTTAGCCTGCTTGATGGTCGTACAGTGACCTGTCTGCTCTAGGCGGTGATAGATGAAGGGCTTGAACAGCTCAAGCGCCATCTTCTTCGGCAAACCACACTGGTGCAGCTTCAACTCCGGACCAACCACGATGACCGAACGGCCGGAGTAGTCGACGCGCTTGCCGAGCAGGTTCTGACGGAAGCGGCCCTGCTTGCCCTTGAGCGTGTCCGAGAGAGACTTGAGCGGACGATTGTTCGCGCCGCGCAGCACGCGGCCACGACGGCCGTTGTCGAACAACGCATCAACAGCCTCCTGCAGCATCCGCTTCTCGTTGCGCACGATCACCTCAGGCGCATGCAGATCCATGAGCTTTTTGAGGCGGTTGTTACGGTTGATCACGCGGCGATAGAGATCGTTCAAGTCGGACGTGGCGAAGCGTCCGCCATCCAGCGGAACCAGCGGACGCAGTTCAGGTGGGATCACGGGGATCACATCGAGAATCATCCACTGCGGCAGGTTATCGGACTTCTTGAAAGCCTCGACAATCTTCAGGCGCTTCGAATATTTGAGCTTCTTCTGCAGCGACGTCTCGGTCTTCATCCGCTCGCGCAGCTCAATCGAAAGCTCGG
Organism: uncultured Acidobacteriaceae bacterium; assembly: GCA_964252655.1. Taxonomy (GTDB): domain Bacteria; phylum Acidobacteriota; class Terriglobia; order Terriglobales; family Acidobacteriaceae; genus Edaphobacter. The sequence continues at coordinate 16,563 of CAXUNR010000037.1, read as the reverse complement.
CAATTTCCACGCGCTTGAGCAGTTCCTTGATCGCTTCGGCGCCCATCATGGCCTTGAAGCCCGAGGGGCGATACTGCTGGTCGAGCTCGCGGAAGCGCTGCTCGTCCTTGATAACTTCGCGCTCCTTGACGGGAGCGTCACCCGGGTCGACGACGACGTACGACTCAAAGTAGAGCACAGCCTCGAGCTCACGCAGGCTGATGTCAAGCAGATGGCCGATGCGCGAGGGCAAGCCCTTGAAGAACCAGACGTGCGAGCAGGGGCTGGCCAGCTCGATGTGGCCGAGACGCTCACGGCGGACTTTGGACAAGGTGACTTCGACGCCACACTTGTCGCAGATGACGCCACGATGCTTCATGCGCTTGTACTTGCCGCAAAGGCATTCCCAGTCCGTGATGGGTCCGAAGATGCGCGCGCAGAACAGGCCATCGCGCTCGGGCTTGAAGGTGCGGTAGTTGATGGTCTCGGGCTTGGTCACTTCTCCATGCGACCAGCTGCGAATCTTCTCGGGGCTGGCGAGCTGGATCTTGATGGCGTCGAAGTCGGCAATGGGGCCGGTCAGTTCAAAGGGGCTGGAGCGAAACATAGTGTCAGTCTCCGTGCAGCGTTATCCCGCGTTGGGGAGCTGCTGTTGGTGCTTCTGTTTCCGCGTTGGCTTGGGGCGCATCGCGATGCCCTTGGTTCTCCTGCGGCTATTCAATTGTGGGTCTTGCTAAAAATCGTAATCTGGCACTCTCTCGCGAATCGTTTTGCAGGAGGCAGATTGCTCTACCTCCTGCAAAATCGATAGCTGACGCGAGAACGGCAGAACAGTTTAGTCAGCCGCCGCGATCTGCGGCAGTGCAACCTTCTTCTGGTCACCCTGCTTGATCAACTCGACATCAAGACAAAGCGATTGCAGCTCGCGGATCAGTACGTTGAACGACTCTGGCACGCCGGGTTCGATCGCGGCTTCTCCCTTGACGATGGCTTCATAGATCTTGGTACGCCCGAAGACATCGTCCGACTTGGCGGTGAGCAACTCCTGCAGGATGTAAGCCGCGCCATACGCCTCGAGCGCCCACACCTCCATCTCGCCGAAGCGCTGTCCTCCGAACTGCGCCTTGCCACCCAGCGGCTGCTGCGTGATCAGTGAGTACGGTCCGATCGAGCGTGCATGGATTTTGTCATCGACCAGGTGCGAAAGCTTGAGCATGTAGATGTAGCCCACGGTGGCAGGCTGTTCGAACGGATCACCCAGCATGCCGTCAAAGAGCTGCGTCTTGCCCGAGCTTGGCAAGCCTGCCGATTTCAGCAAAGCCTTGATCTCAGTCTCCTGCGCCCCGTCAAACACCGCCGTGCCGAACCAGATGCCGCGCTTCATGCCCGCAGCCACACGTAACGTTTGCGCGTCGTCGAGGTCAAGCAGCTGATGCAACGCAGCCGTACCGGCAAAGCGTGCCTTGAACAGCTCACGTACCTCCGCAGCGGACTCCATCTCCGCTGCGAGGGCCGCAACCTGCACCCCGAGCTCATGCGCCGCCCAGCCCAGATGCGTCTCGAGAATCTGCCCGACATTCATACGCGAAGGCACACCAAGCGGGTTCAGCACGATCTCAACCGGAGTTCCGTCAGGAAGGTACGGCATATCCTCCTCTGGCAGAATGCGCGCGATCACGCCCTTGTTGCCGTGGCGTCCGGCCATCTTGTCTCCGACCGAAAGCTTGCGCTTCATCGCGATGTAGACCTTCACCATCTTGATGACGCCTGGGCTAAGCTCGTCGCCCTTGGCCATCTTGCCGATCTTCTCGTTGGTAATCTTGCGCAACACATCGATCTGCCGCGACGTCATCTCCTCAATCTCATCGATCTGCTCATTCACCCGCGGATCCTTGTCCGCATAGCGAATGCGCTTGAGATTACGCGTCGAGATCAGTTCGATCATGTCGCGGTCAAGCAGCTCGCCCTTATTCAGCAGCTTCTTGTTCGTGCGCTCGTCATGCAGGTCGGCGAGCACTTCCTTCTGGCCGAGGATGGCCTCGAGACGCTTGAGCCGCTCGTCGGTGAGAATACGGATCTCATCGGCAAGGTTACGCTCCAACTTCTCAACCATCTCCTGCTCGATCTGCTTGGCGCGTTCATCCTTCTCCTGGCCCTTACGGCTGAAGATGCGCACATCAACGACCGTGCCTTCGATTCCCGGAGGGCACGTCAGCGAAGCGTCACGGACATCCCCGGCCTTTTCACCGAAGATGGCACGCAGCAGCTTCTCTTCCGGAGTTAGCTGTGTCTCGCCCTTGGGCGTAACCTTGCCGACCAGGATGTCGTTATGCCCGATCTTTGCACCGATGCGAATGATTCCAGACTCGTCCAGATCCCGCAGCGCGTGCTCCGAAACGTTCGGAATATCGCGCGTAATCTCCTCCGGCCCAAGCTTCGTGTCACGCGCTTCGATCTCGAACTCCTCGATGTGAATCGAGGTGTAGTAGTCCTCGCGGACCAGCTTTTCCGAGATCAAAATTGCATCTTCAAAGTTGTATCCACGCCACGGCATGAAGGCTACGAGCACGTTGCGGCCGAGGCCAAGCTCGCCCTGCTCCGTGCATGGACCATCGGCAATGACTTGCCCTTTGACCACACGGTCGCCCCTGCGCACGATCGGTTTCTGGTTGATGCAGGTGTTCTGGTTCGAGCGCTTGAACTTCGTGAGCTGATAGATATCCGAGCCAACCTCACGCGACAACTGCGTGGGATGGTGCTCGCCTTCTACGCGCACGATGATGCGTTCGGAGTCAACCGAATCGATGATGCCGTTGCGCTTGGCCAGGATGACGGCGCCTGAGTCGCGGGCAGTCACGCCTTCCATGCCAGTACCGACGAAAGGAGCTTCCGCCACCAGCAGCGGTACAGACTGACGCTGCATGTTGGCGCCCATCAGCGCACGGTTCGCGTCGTCATGCTCAAGGAACGGCACAAGCGAAGCGGCCACGGACACCAGTTGCTTCGGGCTGACGTCCACATAGTCAACCTCCGCCTTGTTCACCAACACGAAGTTGCCCTGACGCCTGGCATCGACGATGTCCTGGACAATGTTGAGGTCAGGATCAAGCTCGATGTTGGCCTGAGCAATCGTATGGCGATCCTCTTCCCATGCGGAAAGATAGAAGCTGAACGGCTCGAGATCCATGGTGCGCCTGCCCGCCGTGCGTAGCTCCTCGTTCTTTGCGTACGCCTCGCCGGTCTCGAGGTGATCGCCCTGCCGCAGACCGGATTCGCCTGCATTGGTCACGGCGACAAAGTCGAGCGCACGTCCATCTTTCACGCGTCGATACGGGCTCTCGATGAAGCCGTACTCGTTGATCCGTGCAAAGCAGGAGAGCGACGAGATCAGACCGATGTTCGGGCCTTCCGGCGTCTCAATCGGGCAGATGCGTCCATAGTGCGTGGGGTGCACGTCGCGGACTTCAAAGCCCGCACGCTCACGCGACAGACCACCAGGCCCAAGGGCAGAGAGCCGGCGCTTATGCGTAATCTCGGACAGCGGGTTGGTCTGATCCATGAACTGCGAGAGCTGCGACGACCCAAAGAACTCGCGGATCGCAGCCATGACCGGCTTGGCGTTGATCAGGTCGTGCGGCATCGCCGTCGACATCTCCTGATACACGCTCATCTTCTCCTTAATCGCGCGCTCCATGCGCACCAAGCCGATGCGGAACTGATTTTCCATCAGTTCGCCGACCGCACGCACCCGGCGATTGCCAAGGTGATCGATGTCATCCACCACGCCGATGTTCTTACGCAGCTTAAGCAAATAGCGAATCGTGCCGTAGAAATCCTCAGGCGTCAACGTACGATTGTCGAGACCTTCTGCCGACTGATCCTCGTACAACTTGATGTTGAACTTCAACCGGCCCACACGCGAGAAGTCATATTTGCGTGGATCGAAGAACATCCCCTCAAACAGCGCGGTCGCCGTATCCAGCGTCGGTGGATCGCCCGGACGTAGCTTGCGATAGATCTCAATCAACGCCTCTTCAGGCTTGCGCACCGAGTCACGCCGCAGTGTGTTGGTGATGATGTTGCCCACATCATCGCGGTCCGGGAAGAAGACCTCGAAGCTGGTAACGCCTGACTGAATAATCTTGTGCAGCTTGTCGGCCGTGAGCTCCTGGTTCGCCTCATACATCAGCTCCCCAGTCGCCATGTCAACCACATCCGAAGCCGTCATTGCGCCATCGAACTCGCTGGTTTCAACATCAACCGAAGCAACCTTAGCCGCGCGCAAGGCCTTCATCACGCTTGGGCCGATCTTCTTGCCGGTGACGCCGATCTCCTCCGAACCATTCTTCGCCGGAGCCGCGGGACGTGTACCTAGCAGATTAGTCAACTTGCCGTCTTCGGCCACTTTCCAATTCAGCTTGCCATCCGCAACGTCAATCGTGTCGATCGTGTAGAAGGTCTTGAGGATCTCTTCATCCGTACGTAGGCCAAGCGCGCGCAGGAAGATAGTGCCGAGGAACTTGCGCTTGCGGTCGATGCGGACATATAGCGTGTTCTTCTGGTCGTACTCAAACTCTACCCACGAGCCGCGATACGGGATAATCTTGCCGAGGAAATACGTACGGTTGTTCGCCGTCTCAAAGAAGACACCAGGCGAGCGGTGCAGCTGCGAGACGATCACGCGCTCAGTTCCGTTGACGATGAAAGTGCCATTCTGGCTCATCAGCGGGATATCGCCGAAGAACACTTCCTGCTCCTTCATGTCACGCAGACTCTTTACCCCGGTCTCCGCATCCTTGTCGTAAATCTTCAGACGGATGGTGACCTTCAGCGGAGCCGAGTACGTCATGCCACGCTCTTCGCACTCGGCCTGGTCGTACTTCAACTGCAGGCCAACGGGGTCTCCGCACTTGGTGCAGAAATCAGGTGTGTTCTTGTTGTACGTACCGCAGAAGTTACACAGCACATCACCAGGATGAAATGGATCGGTAATCACCATGTGGCCGCAATTCGAGCAGGCGGTGCGCAGGTGGTTCAGACCTTTCAGGTAGCCACACTTGCACTCCCAGTTGCCGATCGAAAAATCAACAAACTCAAGCTCGGACACGTTACGGAAGTCGGTGATCGGAAACACTGAAGTAAAAACCGACTGCAGGCCGTTGTCCTCGCGCTCCTGGGGAAGTTTGTCCATCTGCAGAAAGCGCTCGTAGCTACGCCGCTGCACTTCAATCAAATTCGGAATCTGAATGGCCGTCGGGATCTTCGAAAAATCGAGACGGCTGCGAAGCGGACGCGTTTCGCTGGACTGGTTCCCGTGATGGTTCTGTTCAGACATGCTCTCTCCTCTAAACTCAACTGCGGCGAGGCTCCAAGGAGCTCCACTTCGCTCCAATCGCGCGCTCCCAATCCATCCAGCCGTCCTCGCGTACGGCCAAACCTGCGCGCCTTGTTCGATCCCTGCATCCTGGTCTAACTTTTGCCGATTTACACCAGGGATCTCGAAGCACTCTGAGATCACGCTGAAGCCTGCAACTTACCCGAACGTTACGCACTTGCTTCGGGCTGAACCCACACTCTTCTCCCCGCATCCTTGAACCCAGCTCTTGCCAAAACCTAGCAGCGAAACTGTTACAACGACCACCTGCAACGCTTGGGCACAACAGCGAAATAGCTCGCAGAAGCGAAAGCTCCCGGAGCACTTGTACAACCCGCGTTGAATCCACATGAATTGAAGATGTCTGCCACCCTCCAAAGCTCGCCTGGCCTCGAAGACTGCTGCCGACCGACCGTTTCACATCACCCGCCCGCCGCTTGACCGGTAACATGGCCGGCCCCTTAGCCTGTTCAACACAGGATGGACCGGAAAACACCCTAACCCAATTAGGCTTTCAAAAGATCACAGTTGATGTGAGCAGTTTTTACTATCCAGCGCAAACGCGGTACCCAATGCAAAGGATACCGCGTTCACACCTACAATGCAACTTTCGGCAGTTACTTGATCTCGACTGAAGCAACACCCTCGAACTTCTTGGCGATAGCAGCCGCATCGTCCTTTGAAATACCTTCCTTGAGCGGCTTAGGCGCGCCGTCTACCAGGTCCTTCGCTTCCTTCAAGCCCAACGCCGTCACTTCACGGACAGCCTTGATGGTCGCAATCTTGTTCGCGCCGGCATCCTTGAGGATCACCGTGAACTCTGTCTTCTCTTCCACCGGTGCCGCCGCTGCCGCACCACCGCCGCCTGCCGAAGGAGCCGCAACCGCTGCCGCGGCCGAAACTCCGAGACGCTCTTCAAGCTTCTTCACCAGAGCTGACGCTTCAAGCAGGCTTAAGCTTACGATCTGATCTTCCAACTGCTGCATGTCTGCCATTTCTTCTCCCATTGTAAGATACCGAATTCTCTACTGCTCCAACGTTTCCGAGGATCATCTCCAGATCATGATCCCGGCTGCCCTCACCGCCCTGAGGTTTCCGATGCGTCCAGACAAACGCACCTCTAGGCATGGAGCGAATCTTAGTTAGCCCTCAGCAGGCGCAGTAGCCGCCGCTTCGCCAGCCTGCGATGCACTTCCGTTTTCAGGTTGAGCGGCACCGCTTGCCTGTTCTCCGGCCGCCGATTCTTCGGCATGCATCGCCTCTGCTTCCGGCTTTGTCTCCGCAGTACCCGCCTCGGAAGCTGGCGCGTTCTTGACGACTGCCGCGGGCCCGACCGCAAATTTTTCCTTCTCGACCGCTTGGTTGATCACCACAGCAAGATCACGTCCGGTTGCGTTGATCACCGTTGCCAAGCGTTGCGCTGGCGACTGAATAAGGAAGAGGAGCTTCGAGAACAGCTCTTCTTTACCCGGCATGGTTGCCAATGCACCAATCTCAGCAACATCAATGATTTTGCCGTCTACAATTCCCAGCTTGAAGGTGAACTCGGCATTGTCTTTAACCCAACTCGAGAGCGCTTTGGCCAACTGCACCGGATCGCCTGACGTGTAAGCGACCGCTGAAACACCCTTAAGGCCTTGGAGCGCAGCCTCGATCTTCGAACCCTGGCTGGCCTTCGCCACGAGCTTGTTCTTCACAACGTGATAGCTTCCGCCAGCCGCTCGCACCGTCTTGCGAAGATCAAAATCCTTCGAGGCAGTTAGTCCCGTGAACGTTCCGATGATCGCGGAAGTAGAGGATTCCAACTCCTTCGTCAACACCTGGACCTTGACTGCCTTTGCCGCCCTGCTCAATGCCATAAGATTCCTTACCTTTACTGCCCGCGCTTTAGCGCCTGGCTTTCAAATTCACACTCGAGATGGATGTGTAGCCGACACCCGCTTACGCCTTGCCAGCTAGATCCGAGACTGAGCTATCCAGCTGTACGCCGGGACCCATGGTCGAGGAGATCGTAATGCCCTTAATGTACTTGCCTTTAGCAGCCGCCGGCTTGGCCTTAACCACACTGGTGATCACCGTCATGGCGTTATCAATGAGCTTTTGCGGATCGAAGGAAAGCTTGCCGACAGGAACATGCACCAATGCCGTCTTGTCGGTGCGAAACTCCACCTTACCGGCCTTAATTTCACGGATTGCCGCTGCCACGTCGCTCGTGACCGTACCTGTCTTCGGATTCGGCATCAGGCCTTTTGGCCCGAGCACTTTACCTAAACGACCAACGGAGCGCATCATATCCGGGGTTGCAATCAGCGCATCGAAAGCAGTCCAACCCTCTTTTTGAATGCGCTCAACTAACTCTTCACCACCGAAGAACTCCGCGCCAGCCGCCTCGGCGTCCCTGATCTTGTCGCCGGAAGCGATCACCGCCACCGTCTTTGACTTACCCAGACCGTGCGGCAGAACTACGGTCCCACGCACCATCTGGTCCGCATGACGTGGATCCACGCCCAGCCGCAGCGTTATATCAACAGTCTCATCGAACTTTGCGTATTTCGCTTTCTTTAGGAGAGGCACCGCATCGATCAACGTATACGGACGTGGCTCAACCATGGCACGTGCAGCGGCCAGATTCTTAGAGATCTTTTGCATAAAGTGTATTGTCCTCATCTTCCACCCTCACGTGCGACACTCCGCCGTGGCGTGGTTCGATTCACTCTGATCATTGCAACATCGGAGCAGTTGTAAGTATGATTGAGATTCTTCGCAGAGTCAATCAGATTACGCGCACTCACTGTACCTGAGAAGGTCTTGGCACCGGCCACGCTGACCTGGCGCTTACCGATGCAACCCGATTGTCATCATTAGTGCGATGCTCGGCGTCTGCCTTCTCCGGCAAGATCTCTTTTATAAGGGTTTAGCTCCAGATTCGCGCGAGCACCGGATCAAACCCCTACACTGGCCCACTCCCCTGCACCGACGTCGGTTGCTCATGGACTTCCGGCTCCTCCCCCGGCCGGTACACCTCAACCACCTTCCGTTGCGGATCAATCAGCCACGCCAGCTCCACGCCATTCCTGATCTACAGCCGCATCTTCTCCTGCAGCATCGGCAGCCGCTCGTTTTCCGACCGCATCTCGACCACAAACTCCGGCGACACGCGCCCAAATCGCTTCTGCTCTTCACGCAACACGGCGTTCCATCGCCGCCAGGACACCTACGCCGCATCCGGGGTGCGCATCGATCCATCCGGCAGCGTAAAGCCGTCGTTCGAATCGAACACCTTCCCGCGCCCATCCTGCCACACCCAGATATTGAGCTCAGTGATCAACTCCGAGTTCCAGCTACTCCCCTCAAGCCCCGTCGGCGACAGCAAAATCAACTCTCCCTTTGCGTCGCGTTCCACCCGCACCATCTCGTTGACGGCGCAGAAACGTAGCAGTTGAACGTCCGTCAGCGGCTTTTCCAGTTGCAAACGGATCGGGAGCTCCACACCTCCCAGAGCAAGATTCATACCGTCAGCTTACCTTCGTTCACGGCGCGGCCGGCCTCTTCCCCGGCACTCCTTTGGTTACATGCTTCAACAGAAACTCCTGGAACAATGTCCCGAACGCTCCGGTCGCCACGCCCAGCAGCGTGTTATCCACCGTCACCTGCACGCCATGTCGCTCACTTGCCGGGTAGTACAACGTCGAAATGCCCGCCGAACCAAGATTCCCCAGCACATTCGAGAAGTTTGGCTGCCACTTGCCGTTATCTCCCTTGCACACCACCACCGTCGAAATCGCGTAGAGCGCACGCGTAATCACCTTTCCGTGCCCCCGGTAGAAGTAGCGTGGATCCTGGTGCAGCAGCGATGGGAAGAGCGCCGCGCCCAAAAAAGTCGAGCTTAACCGGTCGCCATAAGCAGCCGCGTAACGCTCCGCATAGCCGGAAGCTCCGACTCCGTACCCAGAGAAATCTCCCTGCCAATCCTCGATGCCGGCCGTCACACCGGTCGTCAGAAACGTCACAGGATCGGTGCTCACTATCAGCGCCAGCTTGAACTTCTGCTTGCGCGTCAAAGGCGCCGCATGGGAAACGTAACTCACGTAGAAGTTAGGCAGGATCCCCAGAATCCGCTGATGCTCTTCAGACGTGATCTGCTCCTCCGCCAGGTCCTCGAGCGTAATCGCATTCACACTCGTCGTTATACCCTCCACCCCCAGCTGCACCGCCGGCAGCACAACAGACTCCCCCCCATGCACAACCAGCACATCCTCGATGTGCCACGGTGCGAAGCCTTTGGCGGCAATCGTCACCGTATACTCCCCGGCGGCGACCGGCTCCAGACGAAAGCGGCCTGAGGCATCCGTGCTTGTACTCAGCCGCGTCCTCGTATCCCGACTTTCCAACTGCACGCTCGCCCCAGGAATCGACGCCTTGTCGGTATCGGTCACAGTTCCAGCAATATTTCCAGCCGCGCGTTCCGCTGCCTGTACCGCAACACCGCCGCCTTCCTGCGCCCCAAGCCACACCCCGCCCCATGCCATCACCAGCAGAAAACCCAACAAACGATGCATAGCCTCTACCCCGTCCGCTCCTTCGGGAGATCACGCTTAGCCTTCTCGGAACCTGTGCGTTTCCACACAGTCTATTCAACACTCGCTTGACGCGCAGCAACCATCCCACTATGGTTCAGCTGGAGGCGAACAAATGGCGAACGCGCTCTGCCCCGTTAGCAGTACTCTCCCAGCCACCCTCTTCCCCATCCTCCCGCAGGCACCCACCGGACTCGCTCGCCTAGCTGCCGAGGCCACCCACCATGCCGACGGCCACAACGTCGAGTTCCGCGCACTCAAAGTACGCAGCGTCCTCAATCGCTCCATCTCCAGGCGCCAGCTTTCGCTCGCCTACTCCATCAACCCCTACCGGGGCTGCGAGTTCGCCTGCCGCTACTGCTACGCGCGCTACACGCATGAGTTCCTGGCCGCCAAAACCCCCACCGCCGGAGCTCCCGACTTCAGCGATCCCGGACTCTTCGAGCGGCTTATCTTCCTCAAGGAAAACACCGCCTGGCTGCTCGATCAGGAGCTCCGCAAGATCGACCCGGCCGACGAGATCGCCCTCGGCACTGCCACCGATCCCTACCAGCCCATTGAGCGCACCGCCCGCATCACCCGCTCGCTGCTCGAAGTCTTCGCCCGCCACTCGGGCCTGCGCCTCGGCATCATCACCAAATCCACGCTCATCGCGCGCGACATCGACCTGCTTCAGCAGATCGCCCGCAAAAACACCCTCGTCCTGCACCTCACCATCACCACACCGGACGTCGCGCTCGCCCGCCTCCTCGAGCCGCGCGCCCCACGCCCGGACCTTCGCTTCCGCACCGTGCTCCGCCTCCGCCAGGCCGGCCTCACCGCCGGCATCTTCTGCTCGCCGCTGCTGCCCGGCATCACGGATACAGCAGAGGCCCTCGACGCCGTGGCCGCCCGCGCCGCACAGGCTCAGGCCAGCTTCTTTGCCGCGCAGCCCTTGTTCCTCAAGCCCTGTTCCCACGCCACCTTCCTCGCCTTCATCCACGATCACTTCCCGGCGCTCGAAGCTGACTACCGCTCCCGCTTCGCCGCCGACGCCTTCGCCGCCAAGCCCTACCGCGACACCCTCGCCACCCTCGTCGAGCAAGCCTGTCAACGCTACCACCTCCTTCCGCGCTCCTCCGACGCCCTGCTCACCCGCGACCAGGGCCCCGCCCGCAAGCCCGCCGTCAACGTCGGCTCTCCGATCCAGGGAGCACTCTTCGCCTAAGCCGGCCCTGCTAAGCCCGCCCTGCTCCGCGCACTTCCGAACTCCTGCTTTATCCCCTCCGCTAAACTAGACTCATGATCGACGAGTCGACCTTCCGCCGCGTCTCCGACCACGCCCTCCACGTGCTCAAACAGTCCCTCATCGAAGCCGAGCAGGACGGCGGCTTCGAGACCGAGGACAACAACGGCGTCCTCAACGTGCTCTTTGAAGACGGCTCCTTCAAGTTCGTCTTCACCCCGCAGACCCCCGTCCGGCAGATCTGGATCTCCGCACGCTCCACTAGTTTCAAGCTTGAGTGGTCGGAGGATCAGGGCGCCTTCACCCTTCCGAAGACCGGCGAAAGGCTCAAACAACTCACCGAGCGCCTGCTCCAGGAGCAGCTCGTCGATCCATCCATCCACCTCGCCTAGCCCGCGCCTCTTGTCACCGGAAACTTCCGGGGTATCATCGAAGAGAAAATCTGCCAGGCAATGTGGTCTGACCTAGGCTCATAAAGCCAAGTCTCTCCTCTGCCCACTTCATCCGCTTCCGAGGCTATCGGACAGCTCGGAGCGCCTTACCGCCATGCCTCTGCTTTCTGTCGCCATCATCACCTGCAACGAGGAGCGAAACCTCGCCCGCACTCTAGCCAGCGTCGCCTTTGCCGACGAGATCATCCTGGTCGACTCCGGCTCAAAAGATCGCACGCTCGAGATCGCCGAGTCCTTCGGAGCCAAAATCTTCTCCCGCACCTGGCAGGGCTTCGCCTCACAAAAAAACTTCGCCATCGAGCAGTGCACCTCCGACTGGATCCTTTCGCTCGACGCCGACGAGGAGCTCACCCCCGAGCTGCGCCAGCAGATCCGCCGTCTGCTCCCCACCAACCCACCCGCCGACGCCTACTACCTCAACCGGCGCAATCTCTTTCTCAATCGCTGGATCAAGCGCGGCGGCTACTACCCGGACGCCAAGCTGCGCCTCTTTCGCCGCTCCACCGCAAACTTCTCCCATCCGCTGCACTTTGAAGAGCGCCCCGTCCACGAGACGATCGTTTTCGATGGCGCATCCTCCCGGCTGGACTACGACCTCATCCACCACGCCTATCCAACCCTCGAGGACTACCTCGAACACATGGACCGCTACTCCACCCTCGGCGCGCAGGTCCTGCTCGCGCAAGGCCGCAAGAGCCGCAACTCTGTCGCCTTTATGTGGAACGTCTTCGCCGTGCCGCAGCTCACCTTTCTCTGGAACTACTTCTTCCGCCTCGGCCTCCTGGATGGCCGCGAAGGCCTGTTGCTGCACCTTTACCACTCCACGTACGTCAGCTGGAAATACGCCAAAGCCTGGCGCGCAACGCTAAGCGAGCAGCCGGCTATCGCCATCGAATCACCTTTCCCCGCGCGCGACTCAAGCGGATGAGCAGATAGGGAAGGAACTCTTGCTCCTTGGTTGTCATTCCCGAAGAAAATTGTTGCCCTTCCTGAAGGGAACCTGCAGTTGTTTCTTCATCTGTTGCTACAGATCGACAGCTCATCAGCGATAAGCAGAGCGATTCATCATCGCCAACTTCTTGCCGCATACTTTACCGTCATTGACCGGTGAGCCCGAAGTGTAGCCCTGCGAAGATCAGACGAACGAAAGCCCGCCAGCTTCTCTGGCTTCCAAGCCTCTTCCGACCGCCGAATCAGTCGACGCCATGCAAGCCATCGTTCCTGACTTCGCATGATGTACTGCACATAGACCCAGAAACACCGCACAGCTCTCGGGGAACTCGCATCTGCGTTCAACCCCGAGGGAAGGCGTCTTTGCAATCGAGCTACGCGTGATCGGCAACCACATAGACCTGGTTCTGCTCCATGGATTTGAAGAGCTTTTCAAAATCTTCGGGAGTAAGTTGCGCAGGCAGGTAATCCATTTTGCCGCCCGGATGGACAGCATCTTTCAGCATCACTTCATGGTTGTAGGTGGAAACCCCGAGGAATCGCGCCGGTCCACCACTCTTGTTGAAGAACGTGTGCGGTGCATTAGGCGGGGCCAAAACACTGGTTCCTGCACCACACGTCATCCACTCTGCAACCCCTGCATCGTTCCACCAGCCAAAATCGAGCTTTCCCTCAAGCAGATAAAAGAACTCCGGATACGGATGTTTATGCAATGGAAGACCATTGCCGGCAGCCAGGGTCGTCTCATAGATAGAGAAGGAATATCCTGTATCCGCGCCCTGAGCCTTCCAGTTCAGCTGCCATTCGCCAATCTGAAGCGTGGGCCCTTCATTTACTTCCGTCTTCAAAACATTATGACCGGCCGTCTCTTCCAAATACGTAGTGGGTTGCAACATGAAGCCACTCTCCTTCTTGCTCTCTGCAATGGAAGGCAAGCTAACCTTCCGTCGTAGTGCAACTATATCGAAAGCCCACCCTGAATGTCTCAATTACGAGAAAAGGATATCGAAAAAGGCAGCCGGCAAGAGTCCGCAGCGCAGACGCGGCGCGACATCATCGCGGCCGCGCGCAAGCTGTTTGCCGAACAGGGTTACTCGCAGACTAAAGTCAACGATGTCGCTCGCCTCGCACAGGTCGCGCCCATCACTGTCTACACCGTTGTGGGCGGCAAGCTTGGGCTGCTGCGCATTCTCATGGAGATCTGGAGCGCAGCCCCGGGTAACGAAACCTCACTCGCCGCGATCCAGCAGATGCAGCATCCACAAGCTATTCTGGAGAGCGTAGCGCGTGTCGTGCGATCCATGCGCGAAGAGTTCGGCGACATCGCCTACTTCATGCATGACGCTGCGCCGCATGATCCGGAAGTTGCGGAAAGCCTGGCCATCGCTACGGCTCGATACCGTCGATGGCTTCTACTCGTCGCTCAGCATCTTGCAAGTCTGGGTGCATTGCGCCCCGGTCTCACTGTGCGGGATGTCGTCACTACGCTTTGGTTCTACTTCGGCTACTGGGGGTTTTACACCCTGCACAATGAGAGCGGCCTGAGCTACAAACGGGCAGAGCAATGGCTGCTCGAAGCAGCAAGTCAGGCGTTGCTGAACGAAGTCAACGCCGGCCGCTGACAACGATCAGCGGATCACTTTTAGAACCGTCCTGCAGCACCTCTGCGCGAATCTCGCGAAAGCCGGCGCGCTCAAGGTAAAGGCGCACCAGGGAGGCATGTCCGCGGGTGTCGAGCGACCGCCAAATCGCCACCGCCTTGGTTTGAAAACAACGATTGGAAAAGCTAATGAGCAACGGAGCACCCGGCCGAAGCACCCGGCCCACCTCCGTAAACACCTCAACGGGATGTTGAAGATATTGCACACCGACACAGCACATAGCAGCATCGCAGCTCTCGTCCGCAAGCGGTAACAGTGGATTGCGATTCAGGTCCTGCACGAAACTTCGGCTTAGCCGCGGATTGGTCCTGAGCTCCTCGGCATTCATGCCCTGGCCGATCACCTCGGAGAAGCTCATCTCCGGCGGCAGATGGCTCACCCAGCTTGACATTAGATCCAGCAGCACACCCCCGGCCGGCAGCGTAGCTCGGTAGTAGGCAGTCAGCGTCCGCGTCGCCGCCTCGTCGATATGGGTCACCAGCCGCGCAGATGCGTAAAACTCACCGTCGTCGCCGCCGTCCTCTTTCAGGAAGGCCTCAGCCGGTAGCTCAGGCAGGTGCTCGCTTGTCTCACTCATGGTTTCTCACCCCGTCTGGACCGTCACTTCCATCCTTCGATGATCGTACCCAGCGCGGCGATGGCTTCCAGCAAACCATCGCCAGACGTCTACGCCTTTCGCTCGCGCCGTGACCCTCTCGGTGTCTGGCGGCGGACCAGCCTGCATGCTAGGCTCACTCTCAGCTTGCAGGACGGACCTTGCAGATCGGCGAAGGAGCACGGCTTTGCGTACCACCAAAACGATCCTCCAGCACCCAGCCCTGCTGTGCTCCGCGCTGCTGATCCTCTGTCTCGCCATCGCGCGCCCTATCGCCGAGACCGGCATGAACGACGACCCGTCCTTCATGTGGAGCGCCCGCGTCGCCGCCCAGACCGGCCGCATCGTCTACAACGGCTGGGCCACGCCCATCCTCACCTGGATGCTCTACCTGGGCGCGCTCTTCATCAAGCTCTTCGGTTTCTCCTTCACCATCCTCCGCGTCTCGACCGCGACCCTCGCACTCGCCGTCATCTTCCTCCTGGAGCAGCTCTTCGAGCGCTGCGGCATCGCCCGCCCCTACGCCACCCTAGGCACCCTCACCGTCGTCCTCTCGCCGCTCTTCGTCCCGCTCTCTTTCAGCTTCATGACGGACATCGCCGGCTTATTCACCATCCTGCTTTGCATGAACTTTTGCGTCCGCGCACTCCAGGCCGAGACCGATCGCGCCGCCTGCGCCTGGGTCGCCACCGCCGCGCTCTCGAACGCCCTCGTCGGCAGCATCCGCCAGATCACTTGGCTCGGCGTGCTGCTCATCGTGCCCTGCACTGCGTTTCTTCTGCGCAAGCGGCGCGGCGTCCTCCCCGTCACCTTCGCTGCATGGCTCGTCAGCGTCACCTTCGTCTTTCTCTGCATGCGCTGGTTCGCGCACCAGCCGTACTCCATTACCGAGCCGCTGATCGCCAAGGCCTGGAACCGCTCCACCCTCTCCGAGATCACCGGCTACATCCTCTTCGCGCTCGACTTCTTTCTCTTTCTACTTCCCATCTCGGCGGCCTTCCTGGTCCGGTATCCGTGGCGCAGTCGGCCCGGCAAAGTCACCGCGACTCTCGGTGCGCTGCTCCTCGTCGGAATCTACGCCCTCTTCCTGCGCCATCACCGCTACGACCTCTTCCTCGCGCCCTTTGCCGGCAACTACTTCAGCCCGCACGGTCTCATCGACGTTCCCGAACTCCTCGGCCAACGCGCCGACAGCTTCCCCCTCGCGCTGCGCCTCCTGCTCACCGCCCTCACCTTCGCCTCCATCTGCGCCCTCATCGCTACCGTCTGGAACGCCCTCGCCGCACCCAGCCGCCAGCCACGGCCCGCACCCATCACCGCAAACACACGCCTCTCATGGCCCACGCTCTTCACGCTCTTCGGCCCATGGTCCCTCGCCTACCTTGTTCTACTCGCCACTCGCAATGATATGTGGGACCGCTACCTGCTCCCTTTCCTCTGCGTCTCGCTCATCTTTGCCCTGCGCTTCTACCAGCAGGAGTTCGGCGGCCGGATGCCCATCCTCTGCGCCCTCCTGCTCGCCGGCTACGCCCTCATCGATACCGCCGGCCTGCACGACGTGTTCGCCATGACCCGCGCCCGCCTCCAGGCCGTCGACGAGCTCCGCGCCAACGGTGTCCCCCGCACCGCCATCCGGGCCGGCTTCGACACCGACGTCTGGACCCAGCTCGAGCTCACCGGCTACTACAACGATTCGCGCCTCAAGATCCCCGCCGGGGCCTTCCATCCCGTCCCACCCCCGCCCATCCC
>CAXUNR010000036.1:0-40044 GCA_964252655.1 uncultured Acidobacteriaceae bacterium | reverse complement strand
CCCCCGGCAGCAGTGGACCAATTTCCCTTTCCGGGAGAGTCGAAACCAGCTACTCCGGCGCCGGCGGACGCATTTCCGTTTCCGGGCGAGCCTGCTTCGGCTGTCCCGGGCGCAACTTCGCGAACCCCGAAAGCTCCGCCATCCGCTTCCGACATACCGGGCAGTGTGCCGGCCTCGACTCCGGCTGACTCTGGAGACGCGTTTCCGTTTCCGGGTGAGCCTCCTGCAAGCCCCGCAGCACCGGCCCGGAACTCCGACAGTGCGTCCGGTTCGTCGAGCTCGTCCAGTTCGTCGTCCTCCAGTTCTTCTTCAAGCGGCGCGCCGGCCGACAACGCTTCCGATGAGGATACGCCTTTGAAAGATGAAGGCAGCTCCGGGTCGACCAGGTCCAGTCGCCGCCATCTGCCGAGGGTGGAGGACCTAGACAAGCGCGAAGCGACGGACGTAGAGGTATCCCGCTATTATTTTTCGACAGGCGACTTCAAGGCGGCGTACCTCCGCGCTAAGGATGCCGTATCGCTTTATGGAGACGACGAGGCTGCGCATCTGGCTTTGGCGCAAAGTGCGGAGCGGCTGGGCAAGCGCGACGAGGCAGTCGTCGAATATAACGCGTTTCTGAAGCTCGATCCGGATGGGCCGAAGTCGAAGCTGGCACGGACGGCCCTTGCGGCGCTTGGCTCAAAGTAGCAATACGGTTAGCCGTCCTCTTCCATCTCATCGTCCACACGCAGATAGCGACGCATGTAGCGCAGGGGCTCTTCAGCCAAAGCAAGCTCGCGAAGGTGGTACTTCCAGGCGTCTTCCCGACCGCTGCGACGTGTGTATGGCTTGCGGTGGACGATGCCGATCGAGCCATCGGGCCGGGTCCGTTGAAACGTCTGTCCCGGAACCTGAAAGGTGATGGTGGCTCCCGCTTTCCAGAAGTTGCGGGCAAAGTCATGCGAGAAGAGCAGTGCATAGTAGCGTCGCTCAGCGGCAAGCATTTCGATTGCCTGCTGGCCATTGGTCCACGCAAGACCAAGCCTGGAGGTGTACCACTTGCGGAACTCGAAACCGTTGTCGCGTGCCTGGCCCAGTAAGAGTTGAAGAAGCTGAAGTCGCGTCATACAACCACCTTCAGGCGCTCGCAAAGACTCTGGAATCGAACGTCCCTGTCCAGTGTACGAGCACCGATGGCAGCGGCTTCTGCGTCCAGGTGTCTGTTCGATTTGGACCCGGGCTAAACTGAGAGACGTCTATGCGCATTTCCCGTGTGTGTGTCGTAACGTCCGTTTTGTTTCTTTCCGGGCTTGCACGTCTGGTCCTCGGCGCTCCTCTTCCGTCGACCCCAGCGTCGGTCACGCCCAACCGCCATACCGATCCGCTCAATCTTGATCCTCTGGTGCAGGAGGGGTACGCGCATTTTTACAACCTCGACTACGACGGCGCGTTAAAGCGTTTTGACGCAGTGATGCAGGCACATCCGCGGGAACCGATTGCCTACGCCTATGCCTTGCAGGCGATGATTTTTCGTGAGCTTTACCATCAGGATCTGCTGGACACGACCTACTACGCGCACGATTCGTTTTTGACGACGCAGCGCCGCGTAGATATTCCGGAGGCTTCCCGGCAGCGCATTGAATTTCTTTCCGATCACGTGATGACGCTGGCCGACGAACGGCTGAAGAACAATCCTCAGGATAAAGACGCGCTCTTTGCCCGAGGCTATGCGCGCGGGCTGCACGCGGCGTACATAACGCTGGCCGATCATTCCTTTTTCGCAGCGGCGCGTCAGGGGCTGGCGGCGCGAAACGATTCTGAGGCGGTGCTGAAGCTGGATCCTGAGTACGCCGACGCTGACATGGCCATCGGGATTCAGCAGTTTGCGGTGGCCAGCCTGCCGCGCATGGTGCGCATGATGGTAGGCATTGCGGGCGTAGGAGGAAATAAGGAAAAGGGTTTGGACCTGCTCAGGATTTCGGCGGAAAAAGGCGTGATTACCAGCGTTGAATCGCGCACGACGTTGTCGCTGTTTCTGCGCCACGACGGCCGGTATCCGGAGGCGCTGACCGTGCAGCATGGGCTGGCGGGACAGTTTCCGCACGACTACCTGTTCCGCCTTGAAGAGGCCAACTTGACCAAAGACGAAGGCAATGGGCCCGCGGCGATCGCAATCTATCGGCAGGTGCTGGCGGATGCACGCAGGCCGGGGTACTTCATTGATCCTCGGCTGCAGATGGCGTGGTTTGGCCTGGCGGACACGGAGCGCGGGCAGAATGACGTCGAAGATGCCGCCAAGCACTATTTTGAAGCGGCGTCGCAGCCGGAGTGCTCTGACTGGCTGCGCAAGCGTGCGGAGCTGAACGCGGGCCAGATGCTCGATTTGTTGCACGACCATACTGGGGCGGTGGTGCAGTATCAGAAGGCTGGCGCCGCGGGTGGGGACCAGTCGCAGGCGGACACGGCGCGTAAGCTGATCAAGACTCCTTACCGCGGTAAGTAGAGGTCCTTCAGCAGGGCGGCATAGCGGGCTGCTAATGGGCGGCGGTGATAGCTCGCGATGCGGTCGAGGTCCGGCTTGGGAAGGGGAACTTCGCCGGTAAGAAGCTTCAGCAGCATGGCGCGCAGAGCGTCGACGCTGCCGATGTCTGCCCAGATACCCGCGCCGGTCTCTTCAAGCAGGAGGCGAACATCACCTTGCGGGTGTAGCGTGGCAACGATGGGCTTGCCACCGCTGAGATAATCGTAAAACTTTGCGGGGACGTTGATGCGGTCATGGGTGATCAGGAGAAGGTAGTCGGTGGAGTCGATGGCGCGCAGAGCCTCAGCTTGCGGGACGAAACCGTTGAGCTCGAGGCTGTCGCCGAGGCGGAGCAGCGAGCTGCGCAGGGTAGGCGTCTCGATGTGCCCGATGTAGCGGACGCGCAGGCGCTGGCGGAGCTCCGCAGGCAGAGTCAGAATGGCGTCTACGAAGCGGGTAGGGTCGGTCGAGCCGTAGACGGAGCCGATGTAGGTAAGGACGATACGGTCGCCGGCGGATGTAGAGGGCCGCGGGGCGGGTAGGGCGATGGGTCGGTCGAAGCCGTTGGGAATGCAGACGAACTTGGTTGGATCCTGATCGGGGTAGCGGCCGCGCAACTCGCGACGGGCAGCCTCAGTCACGGCGACGACGGAGGTGACGGCGCGGACGGCTTCGGCCTCCGAGCGCTGGGCGACGGCGCGGGCGTGCAGATTGTTGTTGAAGCTGACCAGGTCAAGGGTGGTCGAGAGCCACTCGTCGCGGAAGTCGAGAACGATGGGCAGGGCGGGGAAGCGCCTCCGCAGGCGCGCGACGAGCAGCGCGGTGGAGAAGGGCGGGACGGTGAGGACGACAGCGTCGATCTTTCGTCGGCGCACGATGCGGCACGCCGCGGGAAAAGCGAAGGGGAGCCAGCCAATCTGGGGGTCCGGAAGCAGCAGATTGCCGACCAAGGTGCGGATGCGTTGCTTCAGGGAGGGTGCGGTAGTGAAGCCAGTTGCCGGGATGAAACCGGTTGCCGAGGTGGCCGTCCGGCCGCTACCGCCAACCAGGCCCTTGAGCGCTTTGCGCAGGGCGAAGGGTAGATCGAGGGTCCAGGTGCGATGGACGGTTACACTTTGCGGTACCTGCTCGAGGAGCGAGAGGTCCTTTCCGACCGAAGGCGCGTTGCGGGCGGTGAGCACGTCGAGGCGGATGCCGTTCTCCGGCAGGTACTTGGCCAGACTGAGAGCGCGCAGGACTCCGACTCCCCCGGCAGGAGGAAAGGAGAAGGTGACAAGCAGAACGTTCAAGGGCGAAGAGCTCTCATGCGCGGTGCGTCCATGGTTCACAGGCTACTCGATGAGTGTATGACGAACGTTTGGGGC
This sequence comes from uncultured Acidobacteriaceae bacterium, assembly GCA_964252655.1. GTDB lineage: Bacteria > Acidobacteriota > Terriglobia > Terriglobales > Acidobacteriaceae > Edaphobacter. Next base: position 36,180 of record CAXUNR010000036.1, on the reverse strand, counting down.
AGGCACTCCCCCGGGAGTGGAGTACAGAAACGTTTCTTCCGTACGGTAGAATCGTGGGGCACGAACCGATTTTCATGGGACTTTTCTTCACGCTGATCTTTACGCTTTGCGCCTATCTCGGTCCTGAGACGCTGTTCGGGAGCCTAGCGCAATATCACGTAGAGGTCATCATCGCGGTGCTGGCCATCCTGGGTTCGCTGCTGGCCATTGGTGAGTACAGCGTGTTCCGTCCCGTGCAGGCCTGGGCGGTGATCGGCTTGAGTGTGGCTGTCATGCTCTCGTTTATCTTCATCGGTCTAAGGGGTGAAACTTTCACGGCGCTGCTCGGTATTTTGCCTAACGTCATGATTTACTTCATGGTGGCCATCAACTGTAAGAAAAAGTCGCACCTGCAGCTGCTGATCCTGGTGCTGACGTTTACGGCGTTCTTCAACATCTTCGAGGGGTATCAAGCGGCGCGCCTCGGGGATGAGGATGGCAAGCGCATCATCATGATGCAAGGCGCCAACGGTGTCTTTGCGCGCATCCAGGCACGCAGCTTTTTGGCTGATCCGAATGACTTTGGGCAAATGCTAATTGGGCTGCTGCCTTGTCTCTTCTTCTTTTGGAAAAAGGGCAGCCCGCCGCGCAATCTGCTCTTTGTTTATCTTCCTGCGGCGGTGCTTCTCTTTGGCCTCTACCTGACGCATTCCCGTGGAGCGATGATGGCCGTGTTGATCGTGGCGATCTTCGCGGGAAGGAAGAAGCTTGGCCTCGTGCCGTCGGCTATTGGGGCTGGCCTGCTGTTTGTCGGGCTCACGGCCTCCGGCTGGTCCGGCGGGCGTGAGGTGTCCGCTGCCAGCGGATCGGACCGGACAGATGCGTGGGGCGCGGGGCTTGAGTTGCTGAAGGCGCATCCGCTCTTCGGCGTGGGCTTGGGCCGTTTTTCGGAGTACTACACCATCACGGCGCACAATACCTTGGTGGTGTGCGCTGCGGAGCTGGGATTGTTTGGATTTTTCTTCTGGATGCTCTTTCTGTTTACGACCTTGCGCGACTGTTTTGTCCTGAGTAAACCGGCCCTTGCACAGCAGAGCGCGGAAGAGGCGGCACCCGAGAGGCCGATGTATCTGCCCGCGGAACTCGGTCTGTCTCCTGCCGGCGCGGCTCAGTACGGCATGGGACAAGCTTATCTGCAGTTCCACGGCGGAGCGGTCGAGGCGGCATCCCTTCCGGGGTCTACGGTGATGAATGGGCTGCCCGGCTATGTGGGCGACTTTGAAGACAAGCTCCTGGCACCCGCCGAGATACATCGCCTGGGGGGTGTAATGCTTGTCTCGATCGCGGGCTTTCTGGCCGCAGGCTGGTTTCTTTCCAGAGCCTTTACCATGACTTTCTTTCTCATCGGCGGCATCATCCAAGCGCTCTATCGCATGGGGCTTGCGCAGGAGATCGTTCCGCCTCCGCTGACTATGCCCTATGCGGCCAAGCGGTCGGTCGTGCTATGCATGGTGGGAATCCTGATGATGTATGTCTTTCTTCGGCTGGTCAACCTGATGGGTAAATAGCCCTAAGAACAGGAGAGTTCGTTGCGTTTGAACGATAGATCGCGCGTTTTGCTGAAGAGAGGCTTCTTAGCAGGCTTGGGTGCGCTCGCGTGTGCGATGCTTTGGTCGGCTGGCACGGTTGGGCTGAAGCGCGGTCTTCGGGAGACAGCGAACGTCGTTGTCGAGGCTCAGGGCATGGACGCGGGCAAGAGCCCGACCCTCGCGGGCTGTCCGATCTTTCCCCCTGAGAACGTCTGGAATGTGGCCATCGATCATTTACCGAAAGATCCGAAGTCGGCTGCCTACATCGCGGGGATCGGTCCGACCAAGTCTGTGCACCCGGATTTTTCATCGAACCCACTGTTCGGGATTCCGTACATGATTCTGGCGCCCGGGACTCGGCCAGCTGTGACGCACTTTGAGTATCGCGACGAGAGCGATCTGGCGAACTACCCTATCCCTCCCGGAGCTCTCGTAGAAAGTGGTGGCAAACCTGGAGGGGACAATCACATCCTGCTTCTGGATCCGCGCCGCTGCCTACTGTTTGAGGTGTACGCGGCCGAACTCCAGAAGGATGGGTCGTGGAAGGCAGGTTCGGGAATTCGGATTGATCTAACCAGTCAGGGTTTGCGGCCGGAGGGCTGGACCTCAGCCGATGCGGCAGGATTGCCGATTCTTCCCGGACTGGTGCGCTACGACGAGGTGGCCTCCGGAGAGATCCGTCACGCTCTACGCTTTACCGTACCGCATACACGCAACGAGTTTGTGTGGCCCGCGCGGCACATGGCCTCGCACGATGCCAATCCGAACCTGCCGCCCATGGGCCAGCGCTTCCGGTTGCGGGCGGACTTCGACGTTGCGAAGTTTTCAAAGACCAACCAGGTCATTATGATTGCGATGAAGCGGTACGGTATGTTCCTGGCTGATAACGGCGGTGCGATGTTCGTAACCGGCGCGCCGGACAAGCACTGGGACGATACGGATCTGCGCAACTTGAATGCCATGAAGGCGTCCGATTTCGAGGCTGTGGATGAGTCGGAGCTGGAGATGACCTCCTCGTCAGCCCGGGTCGATCCATTGGTGATGAAGCGTTACGCGGGCAGGACTGCCGCGGCGCATTAGAGCTCAGGCCTTCGCGGGAATCAAAAAGCTGAGCGTGGCCAGATAGGCACGGCGCACCGGGCCGGGAAAACGGTTGCCGAGCGGTGCAAGCCGTTGCCGGTCCGAGACCTCAAGACCGTGCAGGACTTTTACTAGAAGCATGTAAACCCCCGCTCCGGCCGCAACGGCCAACACCAGCCCGGCAAAACTCGGCATAGCGCGAGTGACGGCATAGGTGATTGATCCCATGATGCACGCCGAAAGTCCCAGGCGCAGCAGGGCGCGTTTCGGGAGATGAAAGACATAGAGTTGCCGCGCCTGGAACCAGATGAAGCCTACCCCCGCGGCCTGAGCAAGGCCGTTTCCCCAGGCTGCCCCGACAGCACCAAAGCGGGGAATGAAGAGAAGGTCCAGTGCGATGTTGAGTACGCCGGTGATGCTGTACCAGACGAGTAGCTGCTTCTGCCGGTCGGCGGCACGCAGCAGGGTCTCGGGAAGCTCCTGGAACGCCCGCGGGATGGCCAGCAGCGATGCGATCACCAGCACGGGCACCGCAGCCGCATATTTTGCGCCGTAGGTAAATGTGACCGCAAGCCCGGCGATGGCGGCGGCCCCGATGTGGATGGGTAAGGAAACCAGCAGCAGATAACGCGAGGCATTCTGGATGATGCTGTCGACGCGGCCTGCGACCAGGGTTCGATCCGGGCGCGAGGCTTCGGCCATGAGGCTGACGGAGGTTGCGCCGCCGAAGGTGCGCGGTACCAGCAGCAGGTTATTCGTCAGGCTGTAGCTGACGGAGTAGAAGGCGATTTGCTGAAGCCCGGAAAAGTGCCGCAGAAAAACCATCTCGGAGCGATCCCATACGACAGACATCAGCAACTGCAGGCCAAGAGCTTCGAGGCAGAAACGTCGTATTCGCAGTTTTAGGGCACGGTCGAGCGTGTCGAGCGGCAACAAGGCGAGGCGGCGATGGAGCGGCCCGGTGCGAAGAAGAACCTCGACCGTGCGGCCAAGCAGCAGCGCCGAGGCGATGCCGACCAGCCCCCAATGAAAGTAAAGCGTCAAGACAAGCGTAGAGGTGTAGGAAAAGATGTAGGCCAGTGCGCTTAACGTATTGCGGGAGAGATCCTCAAATGCCAGATTGGCCATCGCCGGAATCCACGACATAATTCCGGGAACAATGGACAGAATGAGCAGGGAGGCCATCAATCGATAGCCGGATTGTCCAAACGCGGCGACTGCGGCAAGACCAACGGCCGTGATGAGCAGGGCGCCTGCGAGTTGAAACCGGTAGGCAAGTTTGTAGACGGCGTGTGCGGTACCAGGCTTGTCCTGGGCGAGGAACTCCACCATGTACTTACGCGTGGCGCCGGCAAGTCCGGAGCCGCTGGTGCGCGTAACCACCTGCACGAAAAAGTTGATGTATTGAAAGTAGCCAAGCTTCTCCGGGCCGAGGTACCGGGCGACGGCGATGGATGTTCCAAAAAAGATGACTGCTTCGAGTACTTGTTCGAGTCCGTACCAAGCCGAGTTTTTTAGGATGCGGCTGGCCACAGACGGCCGGGAAGCAGGCATCCCGTAAGCATAGCTGCCCGGGCGGGCAAACCCTAGTCCCACCCGCAGGTGCGCCCTACACATTCCGTTGCATGTAAAGAAGGTAAGAAAGGGTGATAGTTTATTCGTGGAGACGCGCACAACGCATGGCGAAGGTGCTCATCACGGGGGTTGCAGGATTTATCGGTTCTAGCCTCGCACGCGCGCTAGTGGCGGAGGGCGCGACGGTCGTTGGCCTGGATAATATGAGCACGGGTAAGCACGCAAACCTGGACGGCATCGCCGGCCAGGTTGACCTGCGGCAGGCAGATGTCTTGGATCGGGAGGCGCTCGAGCATGCGTGCCGTGGCGTGGATTACGTCTTTCACGAGGCAGCAGTCGCGTCCGTCGCGCTCTCAGTAGCGGATCCCGTGGGAACGAATCGAACCAATCTGGACGGAACGTTGTATGTGCTGGAAGCGGCGCGTCAAGCCGGCGTGAAGCGTTTGCTTTATGCGGCCTCGGCCGCGGCTTACGGTGATGCTCCGGAGCTGCCGAAGACGGAGGCGATGTTGCCTTCGCCCATCTCGGCGTATGCGGTGCAGAAAGTTGCGGGCGAGCATTATCTGGCGAGCTACTGCCGCACATTTGGCCTGGAGACCGTGGCTCTACGGTACTTTAATGTATTTGGTCCCCGGCAGGATCCGAAGTCGGTGTACTCCGGGGTACTTGCGCGGTTTATTGCGCAAATGGCCAAGGGAGAGACCCCGACCATCTTTGGCGATGGACAAACCAGCCGGGACTTTGTGTACATCGAGAATGTGGTGTGCGCCAACCTGCTGGCCGCCAAGACGACCGCGCCGGTGGCGGGAAAAGTCTTTAATGTGGCAACTGGCAAGCGAACGACGCTGCTTGACGCCTACGAAGAAATTAAGCGAGTGGTCGGTTATACCGGATCGGTACATTTTGAGCCGGAACGCACCGGGGATATTCAGCACTCACTGGCAGACATTTCGCTGGCCCGCACGACTTTCGGGTATAAGGTGTCCGCGGACTTCCGGCACGGACTGGAGCAAACAATTGCTTGGTATCTCGGTCAGCCGGCTTAGCTAGTCTCTTGAGGAAACCTCGTCCAACACCTGGTAAAGATCCATGGCTACGTCGGACCAGCTGCGGCTGTGCCGGATAGAGATGATCTCCGCGTCCCAGGGTCGTGAGAGCACTTCATTGAGCGCCTCGGCGAGTGCGGGTGCATTATGGTCCGGGATCAGGCGTCCACAGGTTTCGTCCATCAGTTCTGGAATGCCGCCTACGCGCGTAGCGACGACGGGCCGGCCGGCGGCAAGTGCTTCCAGCACAACGTTAGGGCAGCCCTCGCGATAGCTGGGTAAGGTGACCAGATCGGCGGCTGCCATCCATAGGGCGACTTCCGCGGTCGCGCAGGAGGGAATCAGCGTGACCTGTCCAGAGAGAGCGTGGCGGGCGATGGCAGCGGTGAGGATGGATTGGTCAGGGCCGTCGCCGATGAGGTAGCAGTGTGCTGCCGGTCGTTGGTGACGCAGTTGCGCCATGGCCTCGATGAGCTCGATGAGACCTTTACGGAGATCGAGGCGTCCGACATAGATTATGATGTCCGCCGACGCTTCAAGCGCAAGCGCCCGGCGTGCTTCGACGCGGTCGCGAAGATGGAAGACGGACGTGTCGCAGCCGTTGAGGATGGCTTGGCTGTGGGCTGCGGGAGCGCCCAGGCGAATTGCCGTCTTGCACAGGTCGTCGCTGACCGTAGTAGTCCGGTCGGCGTGGCGGAGAGTGAGGCGGGTGAGCGCGGCAACGAGGCGGTCACTTATGCGGTTGAGGTCAGAGCCGATTGCGGTGAGCACGACCGGAATCTTGAGGGCACGGGCGATTCGCAGCGCAGCAAAGCCATCTGGGTAGACGACGTAATTGAGGATTAGATCAGGGGTGAAGGCTCGGACGAAGGGGAGCAGACTCGTGCTCATGACCCAGCCGTTGACCGGACGCGAGAGGACGGGCAGCACAGGGTACGGGACGTAAGTGACTGCGACACCGGGCGGCTTCCAGGTGCGATCGAGCGCCGGGCGGCGGGCGCCGCCGGGGGTGAGCCAGGCGGGATAGCGGGCCTCCGGATAGAAGACGTGCAGGCTGCACAGCTCGCCGAGCAGACGCAGGGTTTGGTACGCGGAGTGGCCGGCCCAGGGCTGGGCAGAGGTTGGAAAATACTGCGTGACGACCGCGACACGCAGGCGCTTGCGGTCAGCCACGCGCGCCTGCCGGAGTGTAAATCAGAGCATGCACGGCCTGGTACATCTGCCAGGCGCTCGCCCAATGAAGCTCCAGGTTTTGCTCCGCGGCCGCTTCCGCGACCCAGCGGAACATGGATGCCAGTGCGCCGGGCCGGGTAGCCGTGCCGAGCAGGGCACCGGCATTGTCCTCGCGTGCACTGTGGCCGTAGAGCTTGAGGAAGATGTCCCCGCCGAGGCGCGGCGCGAGCGCAAGCCAGCCTTCGACCCGGGCGCGAGTAGGTAGGTCATAATGAGCGAGCTCCCCAGTCTCGATGCGGGGCAGCAGGCGCTCGCGAAAGCGAAGGCCAGCCGGGCCGGAGATCATAAGTAGATCACCTCGAACACCGCCGCCGATGCTGGCTTCTGTGCCCGAGTCGAAGCCGCGTGGCCGGGTTGCATCTCCAGTAGTCCAGTAGATCTGGTTGAGGACACGCGATTGAGTGGGTGAGGGAATGGAAGGCATGGTGAAGTCGGCGTAACAGCCTAGATCGCGGAGTAGTTGCAACTCCCCGGTAACGCCGCACCAGCGACCATCCGGCCGAGAGTTGTCGAGCGCCCAGTTACCGTGGACGAAGCCGAAGACGATGCGCCCATCGTGGCGGCGAAGCAACCCGTGTCGCTCGTAGAGGCAGTCGCGGAAGTCTGCCATCTTCTGCTGAAAGGTAGAGGCGGTGTCTTGATCGTGGTGGATGTGGATCTCGACGTCGGCGGTGCCGGTCTGGCACAGCGCGGCGAGAGCGTTGAGGATTTCGGGCCGGTACTCTTCCTGGGGATAGAAGCAGGTAAAGCAGGGACGTTGGCCGCCAGCGTCGCGCGGTGCTTCTTCGGCGATGCCAGGCCAGAGGTCTTGCCAAGTTTGGACGCGGCGAAGTGCTGTGGCGAGAGGGTTACCCGCCAGCGGCTCGTAGTGATCGGTGATGGCAACCCACAGGCGCCGAGCGGGTGCGGGCCGGGCGATGCGTCTGGCCCGATCACGAAGATAGCCTGGGAGCCAGAGATTTGCGTGCTTCGGAAGGTTCACGGTCGTCCTGCGCGATAAGACTCGGCGCTTTGCCTTAGTATGGCATTGGCGGCGAGGTCGGCGATATGCCCCGAAAGATGGAGTATTTTCAATCGATCGCTCAAGTTTCCCGCAGATAGGCCGATAAGGACTCCATGAAGATTGTTCATATCGTGTATAGCCTGGAACTTGGCGGGGCGGAGGTACTGGTTGCGCAACTTTGCCGAATGCAGCGGGCCAACGGCCATCAGGTTTCCGTGTGCGCGTATTCTTCGCTAGGCGTCTTGGGACAGGAGCTGCTGGCAGACGGATTTTCCATTTATGTGCCGGGCGAGGCATCTCCCGCGCTGACCATGCTGCGATACTTCCGGCATTTTCGAGCCCTGCGTCCAGACGTGGTGCACTGCCATAATCCGGCCCCTACGCTCCAGGCGGCTATGAATGCGCGGCTGGCAGGGGTACGTAGCGTGATCGCGACACGGCACAGCCTGGTGGCTCCTCCGTATGACACGATGGCCGAAATTAAGTTCAGCCTGCTCTCCTATTTTTGTGACTGGGTGGTGGGAATTTGTGAGGCGACGTGTGTTAATTTGCGGGGTGCGCCACTTGCGCGTAAGAGCCGCACGGTGCGGGTCTATAACGGGGCTGCACCGATTGAACCGATAGGTGTAGAGCCATTAGAGAAGCACGGCGTTACATTGGTCTTCCTGGGCCGCCTGGCCGCAATTAAGGATCTAGGGACATTGATCCGGGCCTTCGCTTTGGCGCGGCAGCAGATCCGGGATCTAGAGTTGTGGATTGTGGGCGATGGTCCGGTCCGGGGCGAGCTTGAAGCGCTTTCTGCGGAACTGAACGTCACCACGGCAGTACGCTTTTGGGGCCGGCAAATGAAGACGGCGCAGTTCTACAAGGCGGCGGATGTGTTCGCCATGTCCTCAGTCTCAGAAGGTCTGCCGATGTCTCTGTTGCAGGCGATGTCGGTGGGAGTTCCTGTGCTGGTGACGGATGTAGGAGGGATGGCGGAGGTGGTGCGGTTGGCTCAGTGTGGTTTGTTGGCTCCGATTGGCGATTGGCGGGCGATGGCTGAGCAGATCGTTCGCCTTGCCGAAGAGCCACACCTGCGGGCTCAGTTGGGGGAGTGTGGCCGCCGAGCCTATCAGGCGGAGTTCACCCTTGAGCACATGGAGGCGGAGTATAGAAAGCTGTATGTGCGGACGTAAACATATTTGCTTAGGGGTGCTGTTGCTGGGAGACGGGAGTGGCCGACCAGATCTTCCAAAGGGGGCCCCGGGTGAAGAGGAATTTGTACAAGCCGCCGACTGCTGCAGCATTAAGGACCAGCAACGCGCTGGCGGGCGTCGCGAGTCGATTCAGAAGGGGAATACGGATACGGAGCGCGGCCAAAGCCATGAGCCAGAAAGCGATCTGCAGTGCGGCGAAGCAGGTGAAGGCGGTCGAGTTCAGTCCGAGAAAGAAGGAGGTAACAAGTAGGACCGCAAAGCAGTAGGGAACACTCAGGCGCAGCAGCTTGTGCGAGACAAGCTGCCAGAGAACGCGGTTCTTTGGAGTCAGAAGCCACGGGGCAGCCGAGAGCAGCTGAAAATTGCCTGCGAGCGTACGCACCTTACGGGTGTACTCGCCGGTAGTCTTGCCGGGCCACGTGTCGGTGACCAGGGCGGTGCGATCAAGTACGCTCCGATAACCCTTGCGGAGGATGGAGAGCGGCTGGAACATATCATCGAGGATGATGCCGGGCGGGTAGTTCGAGGCCAGTGAACGGCGAATAGCATAAAAGCCGCCATAGACTCCAACAGGGGAGTCCCACGCGGCCTCGCAGTTGCGAATCCATTGCTCGTATCGCCAGTAGAGACCACTGACGGCGGAGGCGGTCGCCTCATGCCCCTCAGATGAGAGGCGCAGCTCGCCGGCGACGCAGCCAACGTTTGGATCCGCGAAGTTTGACAGAAGGGCCGTGAGTGCTCCTTCGCCCATACGCGGGCGGATGTCGATGAACAACAGGATCTCGCCGAGCGCAGCGGCCATGCCATGATTCAGCGCGGCTGCTTTGCCGACCTGAAGCTCCAGCTGAATACTGCGCAGACGCGGATGCCGCCGGTGCGCAAGCAGGAGGGCGGTGTCGTCCGTAGAGCCATCGGAGACGACGATCAACTCACGTACCAGGTCGGGTGACAGGGCCAGCAGCTGGTCAAGCTTCCCTGCAAGGACCGCGGCGCCATTGTGTACGGCCATTACAATGCTGACCGGTGCGGACCGGTGGACCGGCCATGGTGCGCGCAGCCAAGGCCGCGGACGCAGACGTGCGAGCAGAGCAATGGCGAGCGGATAGCCCGCGTACGTATACAGCACAAGCGCGAGGGAACCCCAGAAGAGGGGTTTCACTGGGCCCCTCGGCGACGGAGGATGATTTTGATGGTCTCGAACATGATGAGCAGGTCAAGACCTAGTGACATGTGCTTGATGTAGTAGAGGTCGTATTCGAGCTTCTCCTTGGTTTCGGCGAGCGTGGCTCCATAGCCGTAACGAACCTGCGCCCATCCGGTCAGGCCTGGCCGAATCAGGTGACGAAGGTTGTAGAAGGGCAGCTGTTCGGCCAGCATCGGGACGAACTCCGGCCGCTCCGGACGTGGACCCACAAAGCCCATATCTCCCTTAAGCACGTTCCAGAGTTGGGGAACCTCGTCTATACGGGTCTTGCGCAGGAAGCGGCCGATCGGGGTCACGCGTGGATCGTTCTTGGTCGCCCACCGGGCGCCCGAGGCCTCGGCATCGGTGCGCATGGTGCGGAACTTATACACGGCGAAGGGACGTCCGCCGACACCGACCCGGATCTGTTTGAAGAAGATGGGTCCTTGCGAGGAGAGACGAACGGCAAGCACGACGAAAGGAAAAAAGGGTGCGAAGAGCAGCAGCCCGATTCCGGCAGCAAGAATGGAGACAATCTGCCGCGTGAACTGCTGGGAAGGCCGGATGCGGAAACCTTCACCGTACAAAAAGTGGCTTGGTCGCAGACCATCCAGAGGAATTTTTCCGGAAAGCCGTTCACGCAGGCTCCCTACCTCTTCGATGATGACGCCACGAAAGCGCAGATCCAGCAACTCTTGTACGGGCAATTCGCCACGTTGCAAGTCCATGGCCACAATAATGCGATGGACTTCGGGACGCGCTGTGGAGATGCGTTCGAGTTGATTGACCCAGTACTGCCGTCGGATGGCTTGCTCGTACTGGATGTCTTCCCAGTCCACGACCTCCATGCCGACATCGGGCCGTGTACGCAGAAGTTCGACGGTCGCCCGCGCCGTCTCTCCCGAACCGATGACGTAGACCCGCTCCCGAAAGAAGCTAAGCCACACTATCCAGTCGTAGGCGCGACGCCAAGCGATGAGCGCTAGGGTAAGAAGAAGGAAGCCGATCAGCGGTACGTTCTTCGCGATGCCCACCTCGGGAAAAAAATACATCAGCGCTGAAGCTATAAAGCAATCGAAGGCGAGCACCAGCAATACGCGAAAGAAGACGTCAAAGCGCGAGGAGACAAGCTGCGGCTCGTAGAGATCAAAATAGTAGGAAAGCGTCAGTGTGATGGCGGTAACTCCGCCAATCTCCCACCAGCCTCGTTCATAGTTCAGCGCGATGTAGGCGTCACCCGTTCCCATGGCGATCAACGTAGCGATAAAAAAGCAGCTCGCCACGAGGACCGCCTCGCAGACCGGTAAGATCACCGTCCGCGTGGGGTAGTAAACGTTCAGGAAACGAATCATTTTGCGCTCGGCTCCGGCTCGCGTTCGGGCGGGTCGTAGCTGTCGTACCCGTAATAGCCTCCCGTGATTGGCGGCCGTTTTACTGCGTTGAGCACGAATCCCAGGATGCGGGAGGCCTTCAGTTCCAGCAGCGCACGTTGGGCAGTCTCGTATTTGGTGGCTCCTCCGCGAGCGATCAACAGGACGCCGTCGCAGGCGCGGGCCAGATTGACACCGTCTGCGACCAGGTTGACCGGAGAAGAATCGACCACGATCCAGTCAAAGTGAGGCGACAGGGTTGCGATGAGCTGGTCGAAACGGTGATTTCCGGAGAGATCGGCAGCTTTCTGGGCTTCGGTACCGCCGGAGATGAAGGTAAGCGAAGCAAGGCCAGGGGGGAGGGTCGCCTCGCTTGTTGAAGCCCGCTGCAGTATCTCGAGCAACGTGACTTTGCCTGCGAGATAGTCTGAAAGTCCGACGTCATTCGGGGCTCCCAGCATCTTGTGCAGCGAACTGCGGCGCATGTCTCCATCGATCAGCAGAACACGGCTGGCTTTGTGTTTGCTGAAGGAAATGGCGAGATTGGCCGTAATAAAGCTCTTTCCCTCCTGCGGGAGGCCGCTGCTGACAAGAATGGACTTGAGCTTATTTAAGTCGCGGAACTCGAACATACGCGAGCGCAGGCTGCGGAACTGTTCGACGCCGCTCCCCCGTTCTTCAAGCGCCGGAAGCTGTGGGAGGAGCGGAGTCCAGATGCGGGTACGAATTTCGTTGAGGTCGACGCCGACATTCTCTCCAGATCGAACTGTTTGCACAGCTCCGGGAACGACTTGCGGCACTTGCCGTGCGGAGTTTCTGGGCTGAGCATTCGTCCCTGCCGGCCTGTAAGCGGGATGCTGTATAACCGGATCCGTAATCTGGCCGTTTTGCCATTGGGTGGATGCCCGCTCTTCAGGGAGCAGGGCTGTCGCTTCTTCGTCCGCAAAGATCTCAGTGCTCGTCTCGGCGCGGTCCCGTTCAGCACGCAGCAGCGCTTCGTAGATCTTGCTCATCGGATGTAGCCTCCTGATTTTTCTCCGTGCGTGGCGAAGGCGGCGGAACTGTCCGTGGTTCCCTCGCGGTCAGGCACGTTACGGCCGCCGCCGAAGCCCTCCTGGGAGGAAGCAACGATGAAGGGCTGGGTCTCGAGATCTAAGTCTTTGGCTACGGACTGAATGACGGACTCCGAGATCTGGTTGAGCTGATCCACATAGCCGGCGATCAAAGCGTGCTCGCAGATCAGGTTGATGACGCGCGGTATGCCGCGGCTGGCACGATGTACGGCCGTGACCGCGTCGTCTGAGAAGATCTTGCGGTCCGTACCGGCTACACTGAGTCGCTGGACGATGTAGGCGGAGGTTTGCGTAAGGGTAATGGCCTGAGTGCGGCTCCAGAGCGCGACGCGTTGCCGCAACTGGCGCAGCGCCGGAAGCCGCAGCTTGTCCTCAAACTCCGGCTGACCGGAGAGCACAATCTGGACCAGCTTCTCTGACGAGGTCTCAAGATTGGTCAGCAGCCGGATCTCTTCGAGCAACTCGAGCGACAATCCCTGGGCTTCGTCGACCACGATGACGCAGGTCTCACGATTACGGTAGCGTTCAATAAGCCAGCGGTTGAGCTGAATCAGCATGCCCGATTTCGTGCGGCTCTCCGGCGTCAAGCCGAAGTCGCTGAGGACGAACTCGAAGAAGTCCAGTGTCTCCAGTTGCGGGTTGAAGACAAAAGAGGTGTATACCCGTGTTTGATCAAAGGAAGCGAGTGCGCGGCGCAGCAGGGTAGTCTTTCCGGTTCCGACCTCGCCGGTAAGCACGATGAACCCCTTGTGTGCAGAGATGCCGTACTCCAGGCACGCCAGAGCCTCGCGGGTGTGCGGCATCATATAGAGAAAGCGTGGATCGGGACTGGTGCCGAACGGATTGCTCTGCAGCTGGTAGAAGCTCTTATACATAGGTCGACCTATACGTGCGCATAGTCTGTATTATTTTGAAGCCGTTTTCCAAGGAAGAAAATTACGAATTCTAGGTGTGCCGGGAACGGCTACCTCTTCGCTCGTGAAAGCGATGATGGCCAGGGTAGGAAGTTTGGTAAAGGCCCAGACGTCACGCTCGGTGCGCAAGGCGGTATCGCGGTACTCGAGAACTCCCACGATGAGCAGGCCTAGGACAAGTCCCCCGGCTAGACCTCCCATGACGAAGATAGGACGCTTGGGGTAGTTGGGCGAGTCCGGAAGATTAGGCTGGTCCATCACGCGAAACTGTTCTCCCTCCTGGCGACGCTCGAGATCGGTTGCCATTTTGGCATTATTCTTCTCGCCGAGTAGCCGGTCATAGAAGGTTTGTGCGGTGGAGTAGTCGCGTGTCAGTTGCTTGTACTCTTCCTGCACTTGCGGGCTGGACGAGATGCGGTCCTGATAGACCCGGACAGCATTCTGGATGCTGCCTTGCTCCCTGCGCGCATCGTTGATGCCGAGGTCGAGTGCGCGAATTTGGGCGCGGATCTGCTGGGTGGCCGCCGATTCAACTACACGCGCCGGCGCAGGGCCCGCAACGGAGGTTACGGGCGCGGGTCCCACTGCCATCTTTTTACGCAGGTCGGCAATATTGCGGCGGATGGTAATCACGTCGGGATAGTCAGCCGTGTAGTGGGCGGTCAGGTCAGCTTCCTGCGCAAGCAGCTTCTGCATTTCAAGCTCCTGCGCCTGAGAAGCAACGGGCGCAGACGCAGGTCCCGCAGCGGACGGACTAATTAAAGTCGGCTGGGCGCTGACTGACTGGGCGAGCATGGATTCGTCGTAGCTCTTTTGCTGCTCCATTCGCGCTAGGGACTGCGTGGCGGCCTCAAGCTGCGTATTCAGACTGGTGAGCATCTGCACGCTGCTAGTCTCCTCCCCGGGCAGCTTGCCGACATACTGGCGCTGAAAGGCCGCTAGCTTGGCATCCTGCTCGTCCAAGCTCTTCTTTGCGTCGGCGAGCTGGCCTTTGAGGAACTCGGTTGTGCCCTCGGCCGAGTCCTCCCGCGACTTCAGGTTCTCGCTTAGAAAGAGGGAGGTGATCTCGCCGCAGACCAGCTGTGCGGTATGTGGATCGTTCGCGGTAAAGGAGATAAAGAACCCCGGCAGACCTCCGGAGTGAGCGATCTGCGAGTGGATAGGCTGGATGGCGATATCCTTACGCACTAGATCGATGCGGTCGTCCATGCTCATCTTGTTCGCGCCATAGAGGTTGTACCGCTCGATGATGGGCTGGATCCGCGAACGGCTGAAGATTTGCTCACGCATGGAGGCAAGGCGGCTATCCAGGTCGGAGGAGACGACCGGGGTGACATAGTCACCCGGAACCTTTTGCTGATCGATCAGTACAAGGGTCTGCGACAAATATTGCGATGGGATGGTAAAGCTGAACGCGTAGGCAAGCATCGGCAGCACAAAGGCCGGGATGGCGATGATCCAGAGACGACGCTTCAGAATAAAGAGATAGTCGTCGAGATTGAGAGCGCGGTGACCCAGCATAGTTGCTCCTTAGTCGTTGTGGCCGAAGCGTCTGCCAAGAGGAGAGTAGGTGATGCCGAAGGCGAATGTCTGGCTCAGACCATTCAGGGCGATGGTTGAGACCGCAACCCCTTGCGTTAATTGGTGCAGGGCGGCGTAGCTTGCAAAGGCCGTGAAGGCTTGGCTGAGCCGGTAATTTAGTTGCGCGCTGCCGATCAGCGAATTGATGTTGGTGGCCGGAAACAAAGCGCTTCCGGAAGGAAGCCCGGAGATGGCTGGAAAAAGGGTTTGCGTACTGTAATAGCTGCCACTGGCCGTGCCTTGGATGTTGCGGGTGAAGCGCCGCGAAACACCGCCGGTAATGGTGTTGGTGAGCGCTCCGGTGACTACGCCTGCTCCGTTGCTGGTTCCGCGAAAATACGTGATAAATCCGCGATAGGTCCTGCCGGTATACGTCAGCGAGCTGTCTACGCTGATCCCGAACGAGGGTGGATAGAGCGCAGTGTCAGAGCTGGCCGTGCGCTGAGGTCCTACGCCTAAAGTGATTGAATATTTCCGGCTGAGCTGACGGTTCAGAGTAAGCAGGGCGGTTTCAGTGGTAACGGAGGTCGAGGTTCCGCTAAACGTGTAGCGTGAGTAGCTGGCCTGCCCACCTATATTGTTAAGTGTGTTAATGCGGTGATTGAGGCCGCCTCCCACCGTAAGCTGATTGTCGTCGATGCCTTCGCTCGCATCCACTCCGACGAATCGTAAGATCGAGTAGGTCCCGGTTCCCTGTAGAGAGGTGCTTCCGGTAAGCGTACGGGAAAGCGTACCCGAGGCTGAGTTCGTGACCCGTGGCGCGTAGCCGCTGAGCAAACCCTGGCTCGCCGGCCCCGTACCTACGACTGGAAAGAGATTTTGGTCACCAAGCCCGGGAATGCCCGAAAGCCCAACGCTGGGCGACTCCGGAGAGTAGCTTATCGCGTCCGAGGCGACAGCGCTCCACTTCTCCCAATTGTAGACCTGCGAAGCCGTTAGGCTTTGCACAAACGTTGAAGGTTCATTGGTAGCAGCAAAGAGATACGCTCCGGAGTACAGCACGCTGAGCGGGTGCTTGCTGCCGTTTGAGATGAAAGCGACGTTTCCGGAGATGCTGGATGCATGAGCATCGTCAGCTGTCCCGTTGTAGCCCACATTCAGCAGCTCCGCCGCGCTGAGTGAGTACTGAAGCGCACCTTGTACGGTAGGCAACTGGAAGCCGAGGTCTCCCCCCGTGCGTGTGACTGCAGGCACAGCCTGCCCCTGCGCGACGGAGAAGAAGCCGAGCAGGAACGAACCGGCCAGACCGAGGTAGAGGCGCTCTCTCATGGAACCACGATGGTGTCGCCCGGTACCAGGACGATGCCTTGCTCATTTCCGGTTTTGATTGCCTTCTTGTAGTCGAAGAAGAGCTTTCTTTGTTTGCCGTTCTCCGTGCGCAGAATATAGATGTGTTTCGCATTGGCGTATGGAGACAAACCTCCAGCGGCCGCAATGGCTTGCAGCGGCGTCATCTCCGGAGTCAGGGGCATACTTCCAACATGGCCGACTTCGCCGAGCAGGAAGACGCGCTTGCTGTTTACGGTGACCACGGTGACGGTCACGAGGGGGTCGTTGATGTACTTCTTTAGTCGGCTACTCAGGTCCGCGCTCAGCAGCGTAGGAGTCATTCCGGAGGCGGATATGTCACCTAGCAGCGGGATCGAGATCATACCGTCTGGGCGAACCGTAAGACTTTCTGAAAGAGCCGGCTCTTTCCACACTGTGACCTGAATCAGGTCCTGCGGGCCGATGACGTAGCTTGGAGAGGTTGGACCGGCGGTGGTCGCCTCAGTGGGGGGCGGAGAAACAGGCACGGGCGTCGGGCTGGCACTGAGTACCGGAGTCGTTATGCCCGGCTGCTGGCCGACCGCGCTCAACCAAGCGGGGAATAAAGAAGAGAAGAACACGATCAAGAGAATAGATTTCATGGCTTACCTGCATTTCGTATACGAAATTCGCAGACCTCGCGGATTGTACTTGCGTGACGTCTGTTGTGACAGGCCCGCCTACTTGTGTTTGCCGTCGATCACAGCCCGACTTCGGCTATTCTATGCGAACCAAGTCATCCGTCCCATACCCAAAGTGGTAGGAGTTGCCTACCAAAGCGGCATAGCGACGCAGACCGAGTCTATCGGACAATCTGGATGTGTCCCACTTCAGAGTCGACCTTTGAACCGGACAGGGATAAAATCGAGTCGTGATTTCTGACTACCTTCCTCGGAGCTCATCCAATGCCTCGCTCCTCCAATCGTCGAGTGCGGTCTCTGCCGCTGCGGGTACCCTTTTAGGAGGAGAGACGACAGTTGCGGCGCGATCAGTAAGTTGGTCGGTGCCAGGATCTGGCACAGGCGGGTCCGGTCTCTTGGCAGGCTTGATTCTTGCCGCTCTCGCAGTTCTCCTCTATGCGCGGATAGGCCATAAGCTGGCACATGATTGGTATCAGTTTCCGGATTCCTCTCATGGCATGCTAATCCCGTTCTTCGTGCTATTCCTGGTATGGGACAAGCGCACTCAGCTACAGCAGACCCCGATGCGGGCAACATGGCAAGGAATCTGGCTGGTCGTCGCGGGTCTGTTTATTCTCATGATTGGAATCTTTGGCGCGGACCTCTTTCTATCGCGGATTTCTTTTCTCCTGGTCACTGCCGGTGTCCTTTGGAGCCTGTGCGGGTGGACGATGCTCGGCCAGCTTAGGTTCGTCCTTTTCGTCGCGCTGCTCGGCATTCCCCTGCCGACCTTGATTCTCAATCACATCACATTTCCCCTGCAGCTTCTTTCCTCAAATGTGGCCAGCCGCCTGCTTCCGTTGGCTGGCGTTCCCGTGCTGCAGGAGGGAAACATTATTCAGCTACCGGCCATGCAGTTAGAGGTAGCTGAGGCATGCAGCGGCATTCGTTCGTTAATGAGTTTATTCACGGTCGCCGTTATTTATGGGTATTTCATCGAGCAGAAGACCTCCCGGCGAGTCATTCTGGCTTTGGCCAGCATTCCCATCGCGGTCGTTGCAAACTCGGCCAGAATTTTTGGCACGGGCCTCTGCGTACAGTACTGGGATCCAGAAAAAGCAATGGGTTTCTTCCATGAGTTCTCAGGTTGGCTCATCTTTCTAGTTTCACTCACTTGTCTATACCTGGTCCATCGCTTGATGGCGCTAGCAAAGCCAGGACCGGCAGCAGGTGTCTCCGCGTGACCTCTCCTCAGTTCTGGTCAGTTGTTTGTCTCCTGAGTGGAACTGCGGCGCTCATCCATGTGCGTGGTGATCAGGATCATGTCCCCAAAAGCACTCCGCTCAGCCAGTTCCCCAATAAGATAGGCCTCTGGTCCAGTACAGACGTTCCCATTCATCAGGATGTTCTGGACGTGCTCGGCAAGGGTTTCTTCCTAAACCGGATTTATGCAGAAACAAATCCTGTGAGTTCCGGGACAACCGTCGGTCCGGGATCGGTTGGATTGTTTATTGGTTATTTCCCAACTCAACGGACCGGACAATCGATCCATTCACCGCAAAATTGTCTGCCCGGTTCAGGATGGATCTTCGAATCT
Organism: uncultured Acidobacteriaceae bacterium; assembly: GCA_964252655.1. Classification (GTDB taxonomy): domain Bacteria; phylum Acidobacteriota; class Terriglobia; order Terriglobales; family Acidobacteriaceae; genus Edaphobacter. The sequence continues at coordinate 17,830 of CAXUNR010000036.1, read as the reverse complement.
TCAGGAACCACAAACATCACCGACGACCTGGGCAAAACGATTCGGGTGGGAGAGTACGTGATCTCGGACGGCACCTCGAAAGATGAGGTGCTTTACTGGTACCGCACCCACGGACGAAGCATCGCCAGCGACTATGCCGCCAAGTTCTACACACTGATGGACTCTATCCGGTACAACCGGACGGATGCCGCGCTGGTTCGCGTAGTTACAACGATGCGTCCCGGAGAGAGCCGCCAAGAGGCTCATGATCGCGCCGTCAGCTTCGTGAAAGAGACCTCCCCGTTGTTGCCGGCCTATGTTCCGGACTAAAGTGGCACTAAGCCTTCACTTTAGAAGTATGTCGATTTACGTGTTTGTGCCGAAGAAACAGATATGTTTGTGCCGAAGAAACAGATAAGAGATAGGTGAGCTATGCAGAAAAGAACCTCCATGTATTTCCGTTCGTTTTCGATCCCGGCGCTGACGTGCCTGATGCTGATTTCGGGCTGTAACCGCGATCCAAACGTCCGCAAGCAGAAGTATTTGGAGAGTGGCAAACGTTACGAAAAGGATGAGAAGTACAAGGAAGCCACAATCCAGTTTGCCAATGCGCTGAAGGTGGACCGGAACTTTGCCGACGCCCACTATGAATTGGGAAAGACTTATCTGAAGATGGGCAGCGTCATGGCAGGGTACACCGAGCTCCTGCGCACAGTCGATTTAGCCCCGAAGAACCTGCAAGCAAGGATCGATCTGGGCAATCTGCAGGTGGCCGGGGGCGTGCCGGACAAAGCCGCAGATCAGGCCAAGGCAGTCCTTGCCAGCAATCCAAACAATGCGGATGCCTATGCCTTGATGGCCGCCGTAGACGAGCGCAAAAATGACTCGAAGGGAGCTCTGGAGCAGATCCAGCACGCTTTAGAGATCGATCCCAATCGATCCAGCTTTCATACCACGCTCGCCTTGATTCAGGCCCAGACTGGCCAGACACCCGCGACCACCGAAGACGAGTTGCGTAAGGCGGTTGCGCTCGACCCAGCCCAGCCGGTCCCGCATCTCATCCTGGCTTCATTGCTGGAGAAACGGGGGGATCGTGCGGGAGCGGAACAGCAGTATCAGGACGCGATCAAGAGTGCACCGAAGGATTTGCGTGCGCGCGAGGGCTTGGCCCGCCTTTACTTGAGGGCTCGCGATGCTGGGCGAGCTGAGCAGACGCTTCATCAGACTGCGGAAGATCTAAGCGACTCTGACATCGCAGTTGCAATGCTCAACGACTTCTATTTGCAAACGGGGAGAGTCGGCGAGTCAGAGGCGGCCTACGCCAAGTTGGTCGCAGACCACCCAAAAAGTGCTCCGCTCAAGGTGGTGTACGCAAAGATTCTTCTGACTCGACATGAGTTCGAGAAAGCGACTCCCGTTATCGCGGAGCTGGTCAAGAACAACGGCGGAACACCCGAAGTGCAAATTTTAAACGCGTCTTTGCAGCTTGACTCCGGCAAAGTGGATGCTGCGACGGAGACGATGCAGAAGGCTGCGAAAGACTTCCCGCAGAGCTTTGAGGTCCAGCTTGCTTTGGCGAAGGCAGCGCGTGTCAAGGGTGATCTGAACCTGGCACAGACCAGCTATCAAACCGCCAGCAAGCTCAGACCAACCGACGCTAATGCACTTGAGGGGCTAGCGGACATCGCCAATGTCCGTCATGACAACAGTCAGCTGGCACAACTTGCGGACGAGAGCATCAGGGCTCGCCCCAACTATGCGCCGGCTTATCTCTGGCGCGGAACCGCTGAGGCAAACCAGAATGATCCGGGGAAGGCAGAATCGGATTTTCAGCAAGCCCTAAAACTATCCCCGGAGAACGTTCCGGCTCTGGTTGAGCTTGCCCAGCTCAGGCTCCAGGCGCATAAGCTTCCTGAAGCTACGGATTTGGCTGAGCGGGCCCTCAATAAAGACCCAAACTCCGTCACGGCGCTGAACGTGATTCTCAATGCGGACATGCTTGCGGGTCAGCCGGCAAAAGCGGAGACGCGCCTGCAACAGCAGATCGCCAAGACCCCACAGAATGAACCGCTCTACGTGGAGCTTGCCGCGCTCGAGAACGGCATGAAAGATCCGCAGGGTGCGTCTGCGAGCGCGCAAAAGGCACTCAGTCTGAATCCTAATGACGAAGCGGCGATTCAGGCTGCGGCAGCGGCTTCCACGCAACTCGGAAACCCGGACGCGGCGATCACGCTCTGGCAACACTGGATTGAAAAGCATCCGAAAGATGCCGTGGCACTGTCAATCGTTGCGCAAATTGAAGAGAGCAAAGGCGACAAGACAAAGGCCCAGGATTATTACCGGCAGGCTCTGAAGCTTGAGCCGGAGCAGGTTCTTGCCTCGAATAACCTGGCCTACCTCATGTTGGAATCAGGACAAAACGTGGACGAGGCTTTACAGTTAGCGCAGACGGCGCGACGCGGAGCGCCCAACTCTCCCGATACGGCCGACACGCTCGCTTGGGTTTACTACTACAAGGGACGCTTCCTGACTGCGCGCGATTTGCTCGAAGATATGGTGAAGACTACGCCCCAAAACGCGTCGATCCAATATCACCTTGGAATGATCTATAGCAAAACGGGAGATAAAGCTTCGGCGACACTCCACCTGAAAAAAGCAGAAAGCCTGGACCCAAATAGCAAAATCGGTAAAAATGCTACGGCGGCACTCGCAGAAATTAGCTAACAACGACAGTCGGTTGTGTGAATCTTTATTTCGGTGCTAGGAGGTGGCGAACCCCACGAGGTTATCCTTGGCGGATTTTGAGTTGCTCGGCAGCACCGCAAGTACAACATAACACAGGAGAAACGAACGTAAGGCAGCATAGGCGCAAGTAATTGAGCGACCATAGTTTACGAGAATTTTCCCTTCTCTGGAAGAGCTGACCGGTGTACCGGAACTGTACTAGGCGAGTGGGTCTTGCGCCAATCCAAGTCAACTCCTCTTTGCAGCTTCGCATCGTCACAGAGCTATAGTGGCAGCATTGTTCTACAAACAGCATGCGGGTGGGATGGCATAATATAAGAAGTTGGCGATGGAGGCGCGATGAATCCATGTGTATTTTGCTCTCAGCTCAACGGAGGTTCCGCTCGTGCTTCTTGGAACCAGCCGATACTGGAGTCTGAAAACTTTCTGGTCGTACCCTCCTTGGGCTCTCTTGTGGAGGGGTGGACACTGCTCGTTCCCAAGCAACACTACCTATCTATGGGTGCGTTACCCAGCGGACTCAGGGCTGAAGCAGAATCGTTACAACACGACGTAGAGCGGCTCCTCAGGGCGCAATTCGACCAACCTCTCGTTATCTTCGAGCACGGTCCAAGCGCAGTGAAGCACGGAACGGGTTGTGGAGTGGACCATGCGCATACTCATGTTCTGCCAATCGCTTGTGCGCTGCTCGCTCTTGCAATGCCCCTCGTTCCCGAGGGTACCGAGTGGTTGCCAGCGGATTGGGCAGAGCAAGCCGCAGCGTACGAAGCTGGCCTAGATTATCTGTATTTGAAGCAAGACGGTTGTCCTGGCGTGATTGCGGTGGCGGAGGACTTTGGAAGTCAGGTCTTTCGCAAGGCAATAGCGGCCTATCTGGGGAAACCGAATGAATTCAGCTGGCGTGAACACCCTAGACATGGGGTCGCACTGCAGACGACGGCAAAGCTTCGATCTGCAATTTTGCAGACTCATGGCGAGTGTGAGCATGCATGAGCGATGCTAATGGCGATCCTGGATTCGGTTCAGACCCAACAGACAACCGCAAGCTCCTCGTGTGGGAGTCTCTCTATCCGGCTGATGCGAACTCGCACATCCGCGTTGAGGCCATCTATTTAGGCCTGCTACTGGCAGCTGCTCCGGTAATCATGCTGCTCCTGCTTTGCCAAATCCCGCATATGCTTTGGAGGGGTTTAGGCACCGGGGGAGGTGAAGCATTCACGACATACGGCCTCGCTTGGATGGCAGGAACTCTCGGTGGTACGCTTTATGCGATTAAATGGCTCTACCACGTAGTTGCCCGCCAACTATGGAACTACGATCGCAGGCTCTGGCGTATCTTTACGCCTCACATTTCGGGTGGGTTTGCATTTGCGATCGTGACGCTCATCTCCTCGGGAATCCTAAAAGTCTTTGATTCGCAAGCCGTCCGCTCTCATTCTGTCGTCATCGGTATCGCGTTTCTCGTCGGCTACTCTTCAGACAGCGCTGTGGCCAAACTGACGGAGATTGCGGAAACCCTTTTTGGCAAAGGAAAATCCAAGGAAGTCAAGCCCGGGGAACCCTCCAAACCGCTTGGTCCGACTTCATGAGGACCGCCTCACCGCTTCGGTATCCTGGTGGCAAGTGGCGGCTTTCCAAATTCTTCCATGCCCTCCTAGAGCAGAACTTTGCGTCCGCACCTGGTTATATTGAGCCCTACGCGGGCGGAGGGAGTCTTGCACTATCGCTGCTTTTTGAGGACAAGGTTTCGAATATCTGGCTGAATGATCTTGATCCTGCTATCCATGCTTGCTGGACCGCCATTCTTGACGAACCTGACCGCTTTTGCGAAGCGATACTCAGTACGCCCATCTCACTTGGAGAGTGGCAGAAACAAAAGAAGCTTTATCGCTGCGGAACAGCTTCGGGAACCTTCTCCCTGGGATTCGCGACGTTCTATCTTAATCGCACTAATCACTCCGGAATACTGAATGGCGGGGTCATTGGTGGCAAAGCGCAGGTCGGCCCTTGGAAGCTCGATGCTCGGTTTAACAAGGTCGAACTCGTTCGCCGCATCACTAAGATCAAAGAGCGCCGCAAGCAAATCAAGCTCACGAACCTTGATGCTGAAAAGCTCCTCGGAACGCTGCGTAAGAATGGGCGCAGCCTAGTGTATCTGGACCCACCATATGTTGGGGCGGGAAAAGCCTTGTACATGAACTCTTACGGAATAGGTGATCATCAATTGGTAAGAGATCGGGCGCTGGCGCTAAAGCGCCTATGGGTGGTCTCGTACGACGACGTGCCTCTTATTAATACCCTGTATAAGGGATTGAAATCACACCGTATCAGTCTCAACCATACCGCTCGTGTAGCGAAAATTGGACGAGAAGTTCTGTACTTTTCGCATGATTGTCTCATTCCAGTGCTGAATTGAGGATAAAGCTGTGGTTAGTAGACGAGCGATGTCGAGGCCCACAACGGATGGGCAAGAGCCACGCCGCAAGCTTCCCAATCGCAGCGTCATGCTCCTGACTTCAGCTGGACTCGATGAGGTGCAGGCCAGCGACGTTAGCTGCGAGACCGTCGGACAGAAAGCTTTCGGTCTGCTAACCCTTCCTGCGATGTGGACTCTCCCTTTTTTGTGGTGTCCTTCGACGTGGTTTCTCTGTCTCCAAACCCGCTTGAGCTTCAGGTGGCGCTGGCTGAAGCGGCCGCGAGGGGTGGCGTTAGAACAGACAAGGTCATCATCCGTTCAAATGCCGAGACTGAAACTATTGCAGACAGGGGCTCCCTTGTATCTGAAGCGGCCGAGTGGGACGATGCGGCCGATATCCTACTTGCTTTGCACGAGAGAACGTCTGGGAAGACTGAAGGAAAGATTCACTGGATTGTCCAAAACCTAGCAGCTTCATATGCTCAGGGCCAGCTCTCAAATGAACGACGTGTGAGCCGGGAAAATCGTGACTGGCTTGTTGAAGTTGAAAAGGGAACGGCCCAACAGATAGCTCACCCCATAGGTGTGCGGACATGGCGAAGTGGCAAGAACCCAAATTTCAGCCCATTGATGTGCAAGTCATTTCTGCAAATTAGCGTCGCGTTGCGGCAAGTCGCACAATGGGCCTCACAGGATCACCGTCGCTTTCTGTTCGAGTGGGTTTGGGATGGGGAAAACGCGTGGATCGTTCAGTTGGACTTTGCTATCTCTGGACACGGTATCAAGCCCGCCTCATTGCTGCCCATGACTGTGACACTCGCAACCCCAGAAGACCTTAAGATGTTTCGCAGGGCGTCCGATGCCGATTTTGCAAGCCTCCGCAAACTCTCCAATGCAAGCACTTACTCATCCTTAGGCTACGGGATGCCGCCCTTCTATGTGCTGGATCCGGCTCACGGAATAAACGAGTTCTTGGCAGGCGCTGAAGTTAGCGAGGACCTTCTCCACGACTTTGAGCAGCTTACAAAGCGATCACTCGTTCTAAGGACCGACGGTTCGACTCTGCCCCAAGAGAAACGAGAGATGCTGCCGAGGAGTGAGGAGCTTAGAAATGTTGCGGAGGTTGTCACTTGGCTGAAAGAAGAGTTTAGGCCTAAGTGCATCGCGGCTCCGGTCCTTGCCCAACCTGCTTTACTCCGACGGGAATGCCTTCAGCCTCTGGCAAAATGGCGAGTTAATTTGGGTCTGTGTTGACGCTAATGGGGGATGTTGTGAGCTCTGGAAGCAAGCTCGCTGCTCCTCCTGGCTTGGCTGGAATGTTTGAGAGTTTCCTCAGGTGGCAGCCGGTTGCACCTCGAAGCGCGAAGGACCTGGCAGGCACAACCGCTCGACTCTGCCGGCTGTTGCGAGATGAGGTCACGGAGCAGCTCGCACTCAAAAGCCCGGCTCTGACGAACCTGGCAGCAGACTGGCGCAAGCTCCTTTTTCCCGAAGCGAACGACAAGACCTTCGCAGATGGGTACGCACAATTCGCACCGCTTGCGACGTGAGCAGCAACAAGGTCACCGTCCGCTGCCTCGGAGAAGGCACCTTCGATCTGCCGTCGCAACTTTTTCACTCCAGAAGAAATTGCGTATTCGTACACACCATAGATGAGAGCTCGATCCGACATACCGGTGAGCCGCAGACCGTCCAGTTGGCTCTCGAAGTCTTCTACAAGGCTGGCGAAAATACCTTCACCAATGCCTCTTGTTGCGATGGTTGTTGCTACCTCGCCAAATCGCTCGTTGTACTCAGAAGTGGCGAACACCTATCAAGATAAATCTCTGGGTAATCGCGGAGCCGACCGGGGATCGCTAATCCAATGTAAGGGGTGGAAAGCAACTTCATTCCATTGCCAGCGCTTCGTTGAGTTCAAGTTCGAAGTGGCTACCAAGGCCGGGATGCTGCTCGTGCTTGGCATCAATACTGATCTGCATTCCGATTGCTTCAGACCCGTGCAGGTTGGTCGTCACGACGACGTTCGGACGCTTTCAACGTAATATCTGGCGCGGTTGCGCCTGTGAACCGCTTCGGATGTTGCAAAGCTTTCGCAAATGAAACCCTCGATCATACGTGTCCGTACTGCTTGCTTGAGTGCCTTGAGTGCTGGGAAATTGGGCTCCTCGGACCAATCTTCCGGGAAGACCATTCTGTTCCAAACATTCGTGTCGAACGTAACCTGCATGTGATTAGGCCCCTGTCGACCTGAGCGCGTCCGATCCGTCTCGGTGAGGTTTACCCCAACGCTACGTACGAAAAGTCACAGAAAAGCGTAGCACTAGGGTCCGATATGGCATTTGTGACACCGCGCCAGCCGAAGGTCTAAGAGACTATCGCGACACCTGTCGAACGCGTGGTCCTGTCGTCATAGAGTAGCAAGCGCATGCTTATGTTTTGGGGGAGCGAACTCCCGATCGATGTCCGCCAAATCATCGGGCGTCAGTTCAATGAGCGTGGCAGCAACATTCTCTTCGACGTGTTGGACGGTGCCGGCCTTTGGAATGCTCAAGACTGGCTGCCGCATGCCCCAGGCGAGAGCAATCTGTGCAGGGGAGACATCGTGCCGTCTGGCGACTCTGCTGAGTGCGGTGGAACGGAGTAGATCGCCGCCCTGTCCGACGGGGGAGTAGGCCATCACTGTTGTCTGGTGCTCGTCACACCAGGGCAGAAGATCGAACTCAATACCGCGGTACTCCGGGTTGTAGAGGACCTGATCGGCTATACAAGAATTCCCGGCCTGCAGTGACCGAACTTCTCGCATGCCAGAGACATCGAAGTTTGATACGCCCCAGGCCTGTATCTTGCCCTGGTCGAGCAAGCGGTCGAAGCCTTTAGCCGTCTCTTCCAGTGGGAAGCGGCCTGGCCAGTGAAGCAGATAAAGATCCAACGTCTCCACCCTAAGCCGCTTGAGACTTGCTTCACACGCGCTCACGGTTCCCTGCGTGGATGCGTTCGATGGAAGCACCTTACGACAAGGTAGGTCTGATCTCGCATGTCGGCGATCGCTTCCCCGACCAGCTGTTCCGACCGGCCATTGCCGTACATTTCGGCCGTGTCGATCACAGACAAGCCGAGTTCGAGACCACGACGAAGAGCTGCGATTTCGGCGGCTCTCTTCATAGGAGAATCGCCCATGTTCCAGGTGCCCTGGCCAAGCTGGGCTACTTTCCTGTTGCCGATTTGGATGGATTGCATGTTGACCTCAGATGTGGTGGAAGAGCGATTAAAGTGTCGTCTCGCCCGCCTGTGTGCCTTCTCTCACATCCTCTGGCACTGCGATACGTTCGAAATCTTCTGCCAACGTATGCAGGGCCTTCGGCACCTCGGGTCCGGCCAGTGGTTTGCCATGTCCTGGTGCCACGGTTGTAGGCTCCAGACTCGCCAGCTTGCGCACACTTACTTTTGCCGCGCCCCAGTCTGAAGTGAAGTAGCTTGGTGGTCCATGCAGTTCTGCTGGCTGAAAGAAGTTGGCCGCAAAGAAGCTCTCCGGCTTGGTGGTGCAAAATGCATCACCCACCAGCAACGTCCCATCGCTCTCCCGGAAGAAGCTGACGTGTCCCGGCGTGTGGCCGGGAGTGTGGATCAGCTTCCATCCTGGCATCTCTGCCAGGCTCAGCTCAGTACCTTCCCCCGGCAACGCCTTCAATCTGGAACCCAGATCAATTGGCCCGCGTGGAAGAGTCGGTGACATGAAGGGCATAAGTCCCCCGCCCGCCTTCCAGTCCGGTGCTGGATACTCCTTCTCGCCCGTCAGGTAAGGGAACTCCAGCGTATGCGCGTAGACAGACACATCCCACTCCTCGGCAAGCTCTTTCGCAGCACCTGCATGATCGAAGTGTCCATGGGTCAGAACAATCGCGTTCGGCGGGCGTTCAAATGTTTTCTTAGCCCAGCTCTTGATGCGGCCTGCGGAAAAGGGAATGGCCGCATCGATCAAGGTCCAACTACCATCCTCATGCCGCAGCCCGAAAACGTTCACAAACGTAATCTTGAGTCCGCTTAGGCCGTTCGCGATCGCGTCCATCGGCACAATCTGCTCATCACTGATTTCCACTTCGGTCATTGCAGGCTAACCCCGTTCATCTAGGATGCGATAGAACGGCCGTGCAGCCTTCGGCTTTGAGGATCTTGGAGAACCGTTCCTCGACACCCTGACATCGAAGGAGCCCGTCGTGAGGCGGGAGTCAGGACGGCCCAAGTCTCCCTCTCTTTAGGACGAACTCTCATCGAGAGGCTTTGCCTGCTTGTCGTGCATCATGGCTTGGACCGCGTCGGGAACTAAACCCATCATTGCACCTTCTACCTTGGTGAGGAGATCTGCAACGTATACATGGTCGTCGCCCTTCATGAGAGCTTTGAAGCCTTGCTGGGCCACGTCATACGGCTCCGAAGCCTTTTTGCCCTTGGTTCCCGCGTATGTATTGTGAAGGCCCTCTCGGTCAAAGAAGTTGGTGTCCGTCGGCCCGGGCTGGAGAGCGGTGACCGTGACGCCCGTGTCCTTCAACTCCGCACGAAGACCTTTGGCAAAAGCAAGATCGAAAGCTTTCGATGCGGAGTACACCAACTCACGAGGAGCGACCATCTCGCTCACGATGGAAGCCGTGATCAGGATCTTTCCCGAGCCCTTGGCCACCATGTGCTTTACAGCATATTTCGCCAGATGTAGGGTGCCTTCCACATTGAGACGGACAAGATTGATCTCGGCGTCAAGGTCCGTATCAACAAAGAGCCCGCCGGAGCCGACGCCTGCATTCAAACAGATCGCGTCCACGGGACGACCAAGCGCTTCTACCTGTTGCCAAAGGAATTTCACGCCGTCGTAGGTGGCCAGATCGGCATGCACCGCTTTTACCTGCACGCCCATGCCCTGGAAATCGACTTCAGCCTTGTCCAGCCGCTCTCCCGCCGAAGCGATCACGAGATCGAATCCATTCTCTGCAAAAACTTTTGCCAGGTTATACCCAATACCACTCGAAGCGCCGGTAATGACTGCCAGCTGTCCTGTCATCGTCACGTTCCTCCATTTCTGGCGATCTGCCGTCTTCCCATTGGATGCCAAACACCAACGGTCCTCGAAGAGGGATTTACTCTGTGACCATCAAGTCGGCTTCTCGTCTGCAGTCCAGCCCTCACCACAAACGAAGGTGTTTGATAGGTTGCAACGGCCACAAACGGCGTTAGACTAACTCACTTTCACATGCAGAGACGTCCTGAACTTCAGACTGGCGCGAGCTCGCTCGTGCTCAGCGAATGCTTGCGCGAAGCGAATTTGCGCTTGTAGTAAGCGGTGGTCAAGATGATGGCGGGAACACCGACCGCAGCAGGCCAGAGCCACAGAATAATGCCAGCGTGCTTGAAAAGATGACTGAGCGTCGCGGTTGAAAAAGCTGTCCAGGCTGCAACGTAGCTTCCGATGAACTTTGCCAGATGTGAGTACCACCAGAACATCTTTTCTGTCGGCTTACGGTAGAAGAGGACCATGTCGGCGGCGGTTCCACGCATTCCAAGACAGCCGAGCACAATGGCTACGATCTGCATATGCTGTACCGCTGCAGGACGAAGCCAGCCTACCGTGACAAGAGAAGCGGATGCGAGGAACCCGATGCACGCTGCCGCCCAGTCGATCAGCTGAGCGGAGCCTCCGCTGGCCATATTTTTCAGTTTTAGGACACGATAACCGGAGAAGGCAAGATACGCGCTGATGACGGAGACCAGCGCCAGAAACAGAACTGGACGGTACAAAGCCATAGGCAACGCCGTACACGATACGACACCCATCGACACAGATCACGATGCCCCACGGCGATGCTGCTTACCGCCCTTCGCAGTTGCTAAAGCCACAGGGGCGAGAACGAAGGACACCATGCCGGCGGTCACGTGCACAAAAAGAAAAAGTTTTATCCAGAGTGGGTCGAGGTGCATGTCGCGTCTCCTTGATTGATATCAGGATCATCGCGCGCGGCGCATGGAGGGACCAGTGGAAGATATCAGCCATGAAACATGACGGGTATCATCTTCGAACCATGATGACGTGCGGTTCCAGCTTCCTCCGGCTCGCGCGATCATAGGAAAGTCAGGAGAGTTGAATCCGTGGATCTGAACAGAACCTCAGGAGCAAACGTGCTTGGGATACTCCGTGATGAAACGCGGTTTCTCCGCTGGGGTTCATTGCTCTATTCGGTCTTCTGGTTTGAGGAGCCCATGCATCGCCGCTCCTTTACCGTATGGGCGATCTTCCTCGTGTTTTACGGGACATTTCTAACGGGGTATCTCCGAGTTTTGCAAGGAAAAGAACGTGAACAACGCTTTTGGCTTATTGCCCTTTTTCTGCTCGGCTATCTTTACTATCCCTTCAATCCGAATGCCGGTGGGGAGTTTGTCTTTGCCGTGGTGGTCAGCAGTTTCTTCCTCCGACAGGGCACCATACTTTCTGCATTTCGCAGGTTCGCAGCCATTCTGATTGCCCAGGCAGGGGGATTGTTTTTGGAGACATGGCTGTTACACCTGCCCTTCTCCATCGCTCAATCCGTTGTTTTTTTTATGGTGGTGATCGGTTTGAGCAATTTTTCTTTCGCCCGGCAGGTGTTCGTCAGCGGGCAATTGCGGAAAGCGAACGAGGAAATTGAGCACCTCACCCAGCAAGCGGAACGCCAACGTATCGCACGAGACCTGCATGACCTCCTCGGCCACACCCTGACCGTGATTGCCATCAAGAGCGATGTGGCGAACCGACTCTTTTCGCTGCAACCGGAGATCGCCCATCGAGAGATCGCAGAGGTGGAAGCTACGGCGCGCGAGGCTTTACGCGAAGTGCGGTCTGCGGTGACGGGATACCGTGCCGGAGGACTCACGGCCGAATTGAGCAAAACACGAAACGCGCTTGGAAGTGCAGGCGTTCAATTGCTAACCAAGGTGGACCTTGCAGATCTTTCCCAAACGGTGAGCGACCTGCTTTGTTTCGTTCTCCGTGAGGCCACTACGAACATTATTCGTCACGCCCATGCAACAGAGTGCAGGGTAGAACTTTCCAGAGGCCGGCTAGTAAGTCTGACCATAGATGATGACGGTTTCGGAAAGAAAAGAGGGGATGGTAACGGAATCGAAGGGATGAGAGATCGACTTCATAATGCGCACGGCAGCCTGTCCATCCTCGGTTCCCCTCTGGGCGGCATGCGGGTACTCGCGGAGCTACCCGTGTTTGAACACGAGGACCAAGGGGAAAAGGGCCATTGATGAGTTCCGCCGGAAAGCCAATCAAGATTGTGCTCGCGGAGGACCAAGGCATCCTGCGAAGTTCCTTGACCGTGATGCTGGGTATCGAACCGGACATTCAGGTAGTCGCATCCGCCGCCAACGGGACTGAGGCCTTGCGAGCGATAGGCCTCCATCTGCCTGCTGTGCTGGTCACCGACATCGAAATGCCTCAACTGACAGGGCTCGACTTGGCGGCCCGTGTCAAGGAACTGTATCCGGCGACACGGGTTCTGATTCTGACCACGTTCGCCCGCCCTGGCTACCTGCGGCGCGCACTCGATGCGGGTGCGAGCGGATACCTGCTCAAGGATTGCCCCTCGATGGAGATGGCGGAGGCGGTAAGATGCGTGGCTCGTGGCGACCGGGTCATTGACCCTGGGCTGACAGCAGAATCATGGTCCGCCGATGCCGGGCCGCTCACCGAGCGAGAGCGCGAAGTGCTTCGACGTGCCGGCGAAGGTGAGAGCACCGCTGAGTTAGCCAGAGCGCTCCGGCTCACGGAAGGAACAATTCGCAACTACCTTTCAGAAGCAATCTCGAAAGTAGGTGCTCACAATCGCACGGAGGCTGCACGAATTGCCCGAGGCAAAGGTTGGCTCTGACAGATGTGAGGCTGGCAGGGAAATGTTCCAATGCCTCCTCACAAACGAAGGTTTCTGGTTGCGTAGAACGGCCCCTTTCCACAAAGGCGTTTCACGTATCTTAAGACTACACTGTTCAGGTCGTCACGTCGGAGGAGCATGTGCACACACCCAAGATTAATGCTGAAGAAGACGTTCTCACCCTTCATAGCTTCATCCGTGAGAATCCGTTGTGTGCTCTAGTCACTCAGACGGAGCCGGGGATAGTCGCTTCTCATATTCCAATGGTTCTTCATACTGGAGACGGAGGACTGGGAATGCTTCGGGGTCACGTTGCGCGGGCGAATACTCAATGGGAAGACTTTGACGGCTCGCAGGAGAGCCTAGGAATCTTCACTGGCTCGCAGCACTATATCTCCGCATCCTGGTATCCCTCGAAGGCCATCCACGGCAAAGAAGTACCCACCTGGAACTACGTAGCCGTTCATGTATATGGAACTGTGCGAGCCGTTGAAGATCCTGCCTGGTTGTTGGAACATCTTTGCGCTTTGACAAACGCAAACGAAGTCATCGCGGAGATTCCCTGAAGGTAGCTGACGCTCCGGCTGAATTTATTTCGAAGCTAAGCAGGGGCATAGTGGGCATTGAACTTTCTATATCGCGATTCGAGGGTAAGTGGAAAGTGAGCCAGAACCGGAGTAATGATGACGCTTTGGCAGTGATTGAAAGATTACGCGGCCTTGGTACACCTGCTGCCGCCGCCATGGGCGATCTTGTAGCGACGCGGCGTCCCCGATAGTTTAGGCATTCACAAGGCGCATAAAGGGAAGTAATCCGACTGATTCGCCCTTGATCACAAACGAAGGTTTGTGACAGCATGATGATCGACTTCATATAATCCAGGAATGCTGTTTTTATATAGGTTTTCACATCTATGTACTTTAGTTCGGAGGAATCTATCATGCATGTTCTCTTCTTCTGGTTGACAGTAGCCGTTTACCTGCTGGTGGGTCTGGTCGCTGGCAGGAAGTATCGGGAAACTCATGATCGCGGCTTCACCTGGATTGTGCTCGCCTATTTCCTTCCCTCAATCGTGGTTACAATCGTGCAGGGATTTTGCGAGCTTGTTGTTTTTGTTCATTCGCCGGCCCTTCCGCAGATAGTCGCATCGTTTGAAAGCATCCGTTCCGTCCTACAAGCAATCGGACTAGCAACGGGGATGTATATGATCGGGGGCCGCCCCCGACAACGCAATTTCTGGAGATGGCTCTTTGATGAACCTGCTCGCGGGTCGGAAGGTGCCACTCATCCGCAGTAAGCCGGAGTCATGATCCGGGGATGTCTTGGAACCGGCGTTTTAGGAATTCTAGGAGTAGCTCGCAAGCGCTTCGCCTAGAGGCAAATGCCCGATGCAAACAGCCCCGGTTTCTGTCGGGGCTTTCTGCTTCTGTGGCAGAGGCACGATCGGCTCCGGTATAGGCTTCTAAGGATGTAGGGTTGGTACGTTCTTCGCAGCGACAAACAGAAGATCGCGGAACACTTTCGGGCAAGACCCTTTCCCCCTGAGCTGCCCATGCCGGGATCGGACTACAACGTAGCACCGACGACACACCAGCCGATCATTCGGCAAAGCATAGAGACGGGCGAGCGAGAATAGATCCTGGCGCGGTGGGACCTCGTCCCGTTGCGCCTCTCCTTGAAGCGTGAGAGCATGGCGGGATGAGATTCCCCGAAATAAACCGCGCTAGGACCAACATCTGGAAACAACTCAAAAAGCACCCTATTCTGGTATTGATGCTTGTCGTCTTGTTGTTCGCCTCTGCCTATCTCGTTGATCTCCTATATGCGGGCAGTTAGTCTACACACCAAAACCGACCTAGTAGCAGGCTTAGTGCGGCGCAAGAGAAGATCTGTTTGCCGCCATCGCTTCGGTAAGACTACTCGCTCGCGAAATCCACCGTCCTCGCCACGACTCCAAGCTCCCCACAGATGAACGTTTGTGGCGGTTTTCCAAACGTTGGCTGCCGACAACGGCGTCTCGGTCTCCTGCAGCGCAGCTCGCGTGGAACTCCTGAACACGTTATGTTCGACAGCGATATCGCCGGTGAGTCGATATCACTGGCGGTCAATGCACTTCGGTAGCCTTGATGCCCGTTCCTCCCGAGCTTTTCGGGTTTAAAACCTTTAGACCTTTCCTCACAAGCGGCTTGTAGGCGTTTGTGTGGTCAGAGGTAAGAATGATGATTCCCGACTGATTTGCACGGTCATATTCGAACGAGGCAATGTAGTTCCACGTTTCACCTCCGTGTCCTAATGCGACCAGATCGCTGTCCTCACTCCGAATTGCCGCATAACCAACTCCTTCGCCGTAGCGAAGATCACCATCCGAAGGAACTATTAGGCGGAAGGATTCCAGAAGCTTGGCATGCGAAAGAACCGTTTCAGGTCCAAGGCCAAATTCGAAGCGCATCAATTTTGCTAAGTCTTCTACTGTCGAAAACAAGCTTCCTGTAGGAAGCGCGGGGCTCTTTCGCCAGGATGGAAACTCAGGCATATGAGTTGTTGTGGCTAATCGGGCAACGTTGTCCGGCCCAATCCAAAACGATGAATCCATCATTCCAAGTGGCTTCAGGATTTCCTTGGTCACGTAGTCTGCGAAAGGCTGATCTGCCGCGCGACTCAGTGCCAAGCCGAGAATCTGGTATCCCTCGTTCGAATACTCCCGCTGCGTACCGGGCTCGAAATGGAAGTTTGACTTTGGGATCTCTTTCGCTAAGCGCTGATCCCACGTTGTAGGATCGTTGTCGTCAGACGGAAACTGATCGGAAAAGCCAGGATCTACCCAATTGTCTCCGGCGATGCCAGATGTCATCGTGGCTAGTTGAATGAGAGTGATGGGAGGTGCCCACGGAAAAGGATTTTGAACCTTGCTCAGCTCGGGTACGTACTGCTGTACCGGGTCGGTAAGATGAAGTTTCCCGCGTTCCACCAACTGAAGAAGCATGATGCCCGAAAAGAGCTTCGTGATTGACGCGATGGGGTAGATCGACTTCTCCGTTGGAGACATAGAACTCTTCGGCCCCATCTTGCCAAGATTGGCCACCTTCGCCAGACAGCCATGCTCCACAATACCCATCGACAGAGCTGTCCCCGAGCCCTCGGCGAATTGGCGTGCCATTATGGCCTGTATCTGTAGATAGCGAGGATTGTTTGCTCTGTTGTGGCATTGCCCAGCGGCGGCCTGGGACAGGGCTATCGCCAATGTGCTAAAGGCTACAAAGACGTATACGGTTCTGGTCAGCTTATGCAAAGGCTTCACCCCACGAATTGCCTTGGAATACTCAAAGTTAATTAGCTAGTAAGCGTTCCGTTTTAGAGGTTACATGCGTAGAACTTCGCCTCACGCGCAGGGCGATGAATGGACGTTCGACCCCGAAATAGAGCAGGGATGCGACACACAGACACGCCACGGCGTAGATGCTGGACGATGTCCATCCCGCTTGTGCTGTGAGCACAGGCAGGAGGAGATGCACTGCATGGGCGACAGACTTGTGTGTCAGATACAGGCTAAAAGCCAACGCTGCGAGCGTTGATGCCCCAGGAACTCGCGCCGCCAGAAAGCCATCTTCAGAAACTGCAGACGCAACAAGCAGACCGAATCCACATGCAAGTACTGGAAACGCAAAGAGGATGCTGAGTGGCAGATCAGGAGCAGGATAGTCGAAGCCGCAGAGCCAGAGTGCTCCTAACACACAGGCAAAGCCACGGAGCGCCAAAAGTCCGCTATGTCTCGTGAATCGAGACCACCAAGGCACCCTGAACGTGCGAATGACGGCGAGGCTTACACCCATCACCAACCCGTCGAGGCGCGAGTAAGTGGGGTAATAGACGTACTTCATCATCAACAGGCCTTGTTGGTCATCCGCTGGTTGAATAACGTAGCGAAGCAACCAGGCTCGTAGCGCAACCCCGCCTAAAGTGATGAACAGCAAAAAAAGGGCTGTCTTCAATCCTGAGGGCTTCCGCATTAGAACAAAAAGCACAATTGGGAAGACTAGGTAAAAGTGTTCTTCGACGCAGAGCGACCAAACGTGAGAAAAGGCGCGATCCTTCGGATAACCAAGGAGCAGGAGATTCCAAGTAAAGCTTGCGTATTGCCAGACAGCACACGGCCCGGGCGCTTCACGCCATAGCGGCACGCCTATATAGAGGAGCAAGATGACCAAGAAAGCAGGTAAGATACGGTATGCGTGATGTTTGTAGAAATCCTTGAGTGAGGGCTTTCCGCCAGCAAGGTATGGCTTGAGAAGCTGAGAGCCGATAAGAAACCCGCTCAGAACGAAGAAAAGGTCGACTCCTATCCATCCGATCTTAGCTACTGACTCCATAAAGGACGGAAGCATCGCTTGCATGTTGAGGTGGTAGAGCACGACCACAATAATGGCTAGAGAGCGCAGAGTGTCCAGTCCATGCAAGCGCATGGAAGAAATGTTTTGAGAGAGAGGCATGAGCGCAGCCTAGTCGACGGATGTGTCGAGGGTGTATCTCTTTGCATAAGGCAACGACCGGTCCTGTGGACACAAGTATCTGTTTTGGTACAGAGACTTGGATCAAGTATTTATGGGCCGCGTATTGCCAAGAGCTAAATGGTTTCTGCAGGTCTTTGCCCAGCTAATGTCACCACAAACGAAGGTTTTTGGTATCGTGATCGGCCAATCTTCTGACACTGCTTCTTGGGGGCTTCTTCTCGGGGCCAGTTGGAGTGCCCGGTCTTTTGTGCCGTTGGATGAGTTAGTGTAGCGCAGCTATTTCT
>CAXUNR010000035.1:0-41045 GCA_964252655.1 uncultured Acidobacteriaceae bacterium | reverse complement strand
CCTTCGATCTCACCTCCATCGACCCCAAAGCCGATCCCTGCCAGGACTTCTACCAGTTCGCCTGCGGCAACTACACCGCCAGCCATCCCATCCCCGCCGACCAGGCCGGCACGAACGGCTTTTATAACCTGTATAACGTGAACACGCAGAAGCTGAGCGGCATCCTTGAGAAGTCCGCCGCCGGAGGCCCCTCCCGCACCCCCAACGAACAAAAAATCGGCGACTTCTATCACGCCTGCATGGACACTGCCGCCATCGAAAAAGACGGCCTCCGTCCCATCCAGCCGCTGCTCAAACAAATCGACTCCATGTCCCTCCTCTCGCTCGCCGCCCTCACCGGACGCCTGCAGCGCATGGGCGTCGACGTCCTCTTCAGCTATGGCGAGCAGCAGGACTTCAAAGACGCCTCCAAGCAAATCGCATTCGTCGACCAGGGAGGCCTCGGCCTGCCCGAAAAGGACTACTACACCCGCACCGGAGCCAAAGACGAGCAGCTCCGCAAGGACTACGTCACCCACGTCGCCGCCATGCTCTCCCTCGCCGGCGAGCCCCCCGCACAGGCCCAAAAAGACGCCGCCAACATCCTGCAATTTGAGACCGCACTCGCCCACGCCAGCCTCGGTATCACCGAGCGCCGCGAACCGGAAAAGGTCTACCACCTCGTCCCCATCGCGCAGGTCGCCAGCCAGTTCCCCATGGGCCTCTTCGGCCAGTTCGAAGACAACATCCACTCCCCCTACGTTTCAGAGATCAACGACGCCGTCCCCGGCTACCTCCCCGCGCTCATCCGCCTCGTCCGCTCCACCGACATCGAAACCGTCCGCGCCTACTTCCGCTACTCTCTGCTCACCACCGTCGCCTCGCACCTACCCCAACGCTTCGATAGCGAGAACTTCGACTTCTACGGCCGCAAGCTCAGCGGCACCGAGCAGCAGCAACCCCAGTGGAAGCGCTGCAGCAGCTCCGTCGACGGTGCGCTTGGCGAAGCGCTCGGCCAGGTCTATGTTCAGCAGTACTTCGCCGGAGACAGCAAGGCCAAAGTGCTGCAGATGGTCGGCGACATCGAGCGCGCCATGGAGGCCGACCTCAACCAGCTCGATTGGATGAGCCCCGCCACCAAACTCCGCGCCATCGAGAAGCTCCACGCCGTCGCTAACAAGATCGGCTACCCCGACCACTGGCGCGACTACTCTGCCCTCGCCATCACGCCCGACGACGCCGTCACCGACGCCCTCCGCGCCAACGCCTTCGAAACGGACCGTCAACTCAACAAAATCGGCAAACCCGTCGATCACACCGAGTGGGCCATGGCACCACCCACCGTCAACGCCTACTACGACTCCAGCATGAATGACATCAACTTCCCCGCCGGCATCCTCCAGCCCGCCTTCTACGACCCAAAGTCCGGCGACGCCGTCAACTACGGCCACATCGGAGCCGTCATCGGCCACGAGCTCACGCACGGCTTCGACGACGAAGGCAAGAAGTTCGACGCCAAGGGAAACCTGAGCGACTGGTGGACGCCTGAAGACACAAAGAAGTTCGAAGCCAAAACCGATTGCCTCTCAACCGAATACGGTAAGTTCGTGGCCGTGGATGATGTCCACGTCAACGGCAAGCTCACCCTGGGCGAAAACACCGCGGACAACGGAGGTCTGCTCCTGGCCTACATGGCCTACCTCGACCGCGCCAAACAGAACCATGAGGACGTCGGCGCGAAGACGGATGGCTACACCGGCCCACAGCGCTTCTACATCGCCTATGCCCAGAACTGGTGCAGCAACGATCGGCCGGAGAGCCTACGCCTGCGCGCCCAAACCGACCCGCATGCCCCCAACCACTTCCGCGTCGACGGCCCGCTCGTCAACCAGCCGGGCTTCGCCGGAGCGTTTTCCTGCAAGCAAGGCGCGCCCATGGTCCCTGCGAAGAGCTGCCGCGTCTGGTAAGCCACCGGCTGCGGATTCCTTGTGCGACAGTGAAAGGATGACCACGCCATCGCAGAAGCATCGCAGCCTGGGCTTCGCCGCTTGCGCCCTCGCCAGCTCCTTCTGGGGCTGCGGCTTCTTCTTCGGCAAAATTGCCCTTGCCGAGATGAACGTCGGCGCCATGGTCTTCTACCGCTTCTTCTTCGCCTCGCTCGCCTTCCTGCCCGTGCTCTTCACCCACAAGCCGCGCCTTAACCACCGCGAGTGGCGTCTGCTCCTCGTCGGCTCGTTTCTCGGCGTGCCGCTGCAGTTCCTCATCCAGTTCTACGGCTTGTCCCTAACGACCGTCAGCCACGCCTCGCTCATGGTCGGCACCATGCCCGTCATCCTCGCCGTGGGCGCCGCCCTCTTCGCGCACGAGCGCATGGACTCGGTCGGCTGGATCGCTCTTGCCGGCTCCACCACCGGAGCCGCCCTGATCGCCCTCGGCGGCCACCGCACCGTCACCCACACCGGAGGCCCCTCGCTCGCCGGCGATCTGCTCGTCGTCTTCTCCCTCGCGATCGCTCTCTTCTGGATCCTGCTGAACAAGCACCTCATGCAGCGCCACTCCGCCCTCGTCATCACCGCGTACGGAGGGTTTGCCGGCACGCTCATGCTGGTCCCGATCGTCCTGCTCGGCTTTGGCTGGCCGCCGGTCGCGCACATCTCTGCCCCGGCCTGGTGGGCGCTCGTCGGCAGCGGCGTCCTTTGCACCTCCACCTCCACCCTGCTCTGGAATTGGGGCATGACCCAGGTCCCCGCCTCCCAAGCCGGCGTGCTGCTTAACATGGAGCCGCTGATGGGCTCCCTCCTCGGCGTCCTCGTCCTGCACGACTATCTTGGCCCCAGCGCCTGGGCCGGAGGGGCGCTCATCCTTGCCGCCGCCCTCACCCTCACCACGCACTCCAAAACTCACATCGTCGACACCATCCCCGCAGCCGTCGAGCTTTAGTCAGTCAACCTACACCGGCGTAATAATCCCACCCACCGGCATACTCGTCGGCAGTGTACCCGGCCGCTTCAGATGCATCGCCTCCGCCGTCATATCCGTATACTTCAACCCCGCACCCGTGTTGAACAGCACGACCCGGTCCGTCGGCTTCAGCTCCCCCGAGACCAGCAAACGCTCATACGCCGCCGTCGCCGCCGCACCCTCCGGGCTCAAAAACAGCCCCTCGTTCTTGGCATAGTCGAGGATGCTCGCCAGGATCTCCTCGTCCGTCGAAGCGATCGCCTCCCCACCCGACTCCCGCACAATGTCCAGGATGATCGCGTCCCCATACGGCTTCGGCACCCGCAGCCCCGCCGCAAACGTCGACGCCTGCTCAAAGAACTGGCTGGCTGGCTTTCCCTCGTCAAACGCCCGCACAATCGGCGCGCACCCCGAGCTCTGCAGCGCATACATCTTCGGCCGCTTCGATCCCCTCTCTACCCAGCCCAGCTCCTCCATCTCGTCAAACGCCTTCCACATCCCGATCAGCCCCACCCCGCCGCCCGTCGGGTAAAACACCGCCTCCGGATACGTCCAGCCCAGCTGCTCCACCAGCTCATACCCCATCGTCTTCTTGCCCTCGACCCGGAACGGCTCCTTCAACGTCGATATGTCGAACCAAACCTGGTTGGCCGGCGTCCCAGCGGCCTTCTGCGCCTTAATCTCCTCGCCCACCATCCGCGCACAGTCCGAGATCAGCCCATCCACCATGTGCACATCCGCCCCATAGATCACGCCTTCGAGATAGTTCGCAAACGGCACATCTTTCGGCATGTAGATGTGCGCCGCGATCCCCGCCGCCGCGCAGTACGCCGCCAGCGCCCCCGCCGCATTGCCCGCCGAAGGCACCGCCAGATGCTCCAGCCCATAGTGCTTGGCCATCGTCACCGCCATCGCCAGCCCCCGGGCCTTGAAGCTCCCCGTCGGATTGTTGCCCTCTTCCTTGATGTACAGCCCCGCATGCCGCTTGGACCGGATCATCGGCGTCCAGCCCTCGCCCAGCGTCACCGGCGTCACGTCCGGCAGCACATCCTTGTACCGCCACATTCCCAGCGAAGCCGCCGACTCCGCCGCATACCGTGCCGGCGCGTCCCGGTGCGCGGTTCGCTTCAGCTCCTCCATGTCATAGCGAACGTACAGGCTCTCGGCCGTATCTGGGTCGAGCGTTTGCGGAGTGTCGGCGGATACATGGTTGTGGCTGCGAACGGATTCGAGATACGCAATCTTGGGCATTCTTCTATCGTATCGAAGCCCGAGTGAGAGAATCGAGGCATGCCCTCACCCCAGCCCCGCATGATCGCCCTGGACCTCGACGGCACCCTGCTCGGCACGGACGGTCGCGTCGGCGAGCGCAACCTTGCCGCCCTCCGCGCCGCAGAGCACGCCGGCATCACCGTCGCCATCGCCACCGGCCGCCGCCACTCCTACGCCCTGCCCGTCCTCCGCGACCTCGGTCTCCACCCCGACACCCTCCTCGTCAGCTCCAACGGCGCCGTCGTCCGCACCTTCGGCTCGGAGCTCATCGAGCGCACCTTAATGACCCTCGACTCCGCCCTCTGGCTCTGCGGTCACCTCGGCGAGTTCCGCAACGCCCTCGTCATCACCTTCGACAAGGTCACCCCCGAAGGTCAGGACACCCGCGGCGCCCTCGTCGTCGAAAACTTCGCCGAGCTCCACGCCAGCATCGACCGCTGGATGATCACCAACATGCCTTTCATCTCCCACGTTCAGCCCATCGAGGACGCCCTCCGCGCCGACGCCCCCATCCAGATGATGCTCTGCGGCACGGTCGAGCGCATGCGCCGCGCCGAAGCCCGGATGCTCGAGGACCCCCGCGTCGTAGCCGTAGGCGACAGCCGCGAGAACGGCCAGATCTCCCTCAACCGCACCGAGTACCCCGACCGCGATCTCTCCATCGTCGACATCCTTCCCGCCGGCTGCTCCAAGGGCTCCGCCCTCCTGCACCTCGCCCGCGCCCGCGGCATCTCCCCCGCCGAGATCATGGCCATCGGCGACAACTGGAACGACGTCTCCATGCTCGAGATCGCCGGCTTCCCCGTCCTGATGGGCAACGCCCCCGCCGACCTTTTAGCCCAAGCCCCCGCCCGCGGCTGGCACATCACCTCTCCCCACCACGCCGACGGCGTAGCCGAAGCCATCGCCGCCGCCCTACCCTCGCTTCTCACTGCCTAACCCCACAGCCGTCTAAACACTGCCAGCCGTTTAGAGCAAGGTAGCCATTGGCGTCGAGTCCTGCCGCTCTTTGTTGTCATTCCCGAAGGAAATCTGCGGTTGCCCTTGTCGTTGTCTGTCCTCTACACCATCTGCTAATCCGCCCTAAAGCCTCCCCCGTCGTCATTCTGGTGAAGCCGAAATCCCCATATTGGCCGTTGCTGTTGCCTGTTTCCCGCCGATCACCCCACCCTAAGGTCTCGACCGAAGCGAACGGTCTCATCGTTCGCGCAGCGGAGAGATCCCCGCATTTCGCTCGACCCGCCCACACCGCTCCACGCGGCCATAACCCGGTTGCCCCCTTCGACAGCCTCATCGTCGAGGGTGGGGTATCGTTGGCAGAGCAAACGACCACTGTCTCAATCTGGCGATCCGAATCCCGCGTCCCCACGCGTACCTTTCAAACGCCGTTTACGCGAACCGAGGCCATCACTCCCGGTTACTGGTGCTAATGCGACTTTCGTTACTGATCATCCTCGATAAATGGGTTGGCGATTTGTTCTAAACTTGGAGAGCGATTTGGGAGCTGATCGTCAGCTCAAGGGACGCAGATTACTTTCTGCTTGGCCTATCACTCCAATTTGGAGGGGCAATTTTCGGAGGAGACTCGCTAGCGTCAGAACGTCGCCGTAAGGAAGTGCGAATGATTCGATCGTGAACTCCCATCGTTCTCCACTCGCGTCCGCAAGAGCAAAGGAGCTCTCTCCGAGCGGACCGCGCGTGCTGTACTTACCGTAGGTGCGGATACCTCAAGCGCTTCGGCTTCGTCGAAGCTCGGAAACAGAATGTCGAATGACTCAGAGGTAATGAAATGCCTCGTCTTCTCCTCAGAGTTCCTCCGGACAGGATGGCTCCAGATGATCGCGAACGTGGGGACATCAAGAACTTCAACGGTTCGATAGAGGGTCGATGTCCATGAGTTCTTGAAATCGTCCGCCACTTTATTGAGCGACTTAAGCGTGTGTTGCACGCCTTTAACGTGTTCGTGGAAATGGTCCTGTAGGAACAGTAACCTCCCGGCGGCGTGGAGTGCCCGATCTTTTGTGCCGTTGGATGAGTTAGTGTAGCGCAGCTATTTCTGAGTTCCAGTAACCGCCGTCGGGGGTGTGGGGAAGTGGGAAGCGTAGTTTGCTTTCCACTTCTCCATGCCCCATGTTGTCTGTCAGCCACGCCTGGGGTGCCGGTGATCTGTAACCGAGCGAGGAGTGTGGTCGGATGGTGTTGTAGTGGACGCGCCAGCGTTCGGCCAGCACGCGCAGTTCTTTCATCGAGTAGAAGATCTCACCGTTCAAGAACTCGTCCCGCAGTTTGGAGTTGAAGCTTTCACAGTAGCCGTTCTCCCACGGCGAACCGGGTTCGATGTACAACGTCTTTGCTCCTGTTTTGGCCAGCCATTTCCGTAGATCCTTCGCGACGAACTCTGGCCCGTTGTCGAACCGAAGATGTTCCGGCACGCCCTTCATCACCATCACATCGGCCAGCGCAGAGATGACCCTGGCGCTGGACCAGCGGCGTTCGGCACGCACCAGCAAGCTCTCGCGCGTGTGTTCGTCGATCAGGTTGAGAAGCCGTACGCTGCGGCCATCATGCGTCCGAGCGCTGACGAAGTCGTAGCTCCATACATGGTTCCGCCGCTCCGGTCTTAGCCGCACGCACGATCCATCGTTGAGCCACAGCCGGCCACGTGGCTTCTGCTTCTGCGGTACCTTCAGCCCCTCGCGACGCCAGATACGCTCCACGCGATCCTTACCGACCCGCCAGCCGGCTCGCTTCAGCAACGCCGTAATCCGGCGATACCCGTAACGGCCGTACTGGCTGGCAAGCTGGATGACCGCCTGCGTGAGCGCATCTTCGTCTTCCCGCCGGATCGCACGGTAGCGCTACGTGCCGCGCGGCTGGTTGGCCAGCCGGCACGCCCTGCGCTCCGTCACCCCATGCCTGCCCTGTGCATGAGCTGCTGCGATCCGTCGTCGCTCAGGGCTTAGAAGTTTCCCGAGGCGAAGTCCTTCAACACAAGGTTGTCCAGGCTCAAGTTCGCAACCAGACGCTTCAGCTTGGAGTTCTCCTGCTCCAACTCCTTCAGCCGCTTCGCCTGGTCCACCTGCAACCCGCCGTACTCCTTACGCCAGCGGAAGTAGGTCTGCTCCACGATCCCGGCTTCCTTACACGCCAAAGCCGTCGTCTTCCCGTTCGCTACGGCCACTTCGATCTGCCGCAGCAGGTTCACTACCTGCTCAGGCTGGTACTTCATCCCTCGTCCCATATGCTCTCCTTGTCCAGTGTCTCTCTTATCCACTGGCACCTTTCAAGCCGGGCACTCCAAATGGTGTTTGGATTACCATTCGTACCGAGTTTCAGGAGAGCCTCCGCGACGATTTCCCGAACGCCGGTCCAGTCCGAATCCTGGGAAAGGAGATTAGCGGTTGGCAGCTGCTTGCAGGCGGTGCCGACGATTTCGAGGCGAGTGCTCTCCACGCCTGTGAACTGGTCGTCAAGAACGATCCAAGGACCGTCTTTGTAGAATCCACCGGAACGGACAACGCGGCACGCAACCTTTTCACGTTCCACCATTGCGTGCGAGTTCTAAGATCGAAGTGCTGTG
The DNA here is from genome assembly GCA_964252655.1 of uncultured Acidobacteriaceae bacterium. Taxonomy (GTDB): domain Bacteria; phylum Acidobacteriota; class Terriglobia; order Terriglobales; family Acidobacteriaceae; genus Edaphobacter. The sequence continues at coordinate 33,253 of CAXUNR010000035.1, read as the reverse complement.
AGAGCGGAGCACGCTCCGTGGGGGACGCACCGCTTCTCGTCATTGGGGTGCTTCGTAGACTGATCATCCGGTCTGTGTTGTCTAGTAACCCGTGCCGGACGCCATAGCTTCGCGAGTTAGATCGCCAATGCGCTCATCGACGCCGGAGTATTCCCGGGATGTCGCACAAGCGGAGGTCTGCATTCCCGCAGGTTGGATGGAGCAGCTCGGCCCGACGATTGGCCATAATGAAGCCGTTACGTGACGATTGCTTACCTAATGGGGGAGAGTATTACGATTGAAGCTAATAGTGAATGCCGTCGATGGAAAGAAGATCGCCGTTGTTGGCGGTGGGCCAGGCGGCCTCACGCTGGCACGCCTGTTGCAGCAAAGTGGTGCGCAGGTTGCGGTATATGAGCGAGATCAAAGCCGCAGTGCGCGGGTCCAGGGCAGCGCGTTAGACCTTCACGAAGACTCTGGACTGGCTGCGCTGGAAGCTGCAGACCTGATCGATGCATTGTGGGCCAACCACCGGCCGGATCTCGATCGCCTTCGTCTGACCGATGCACACGGAAGGGTCCTTCACGATCACCCCCGCCACATGTCGGGTGCCGGGAAGCGGCCGGAGATCGAGCGTGGTCCGTTGCGCGATCTTCTGCTCGACTCGCTTCATCCCGGCACGGTGGAATGGGACTGCAAGCTCGAGTCGGCAGAAATGCAGGGTGATCAGATTCAGTTACATTTTGCAGGAGGAAAAACAGAGCTGGCCGACGTTGCCATCGGCAGCGACGGCGCAAACTCACGATTGCGTGAGGTAGTCACTCCCATCCGGCCGGAGTATGTCGGGGTATCGCTTGTAGAGGCACTGGTTCCTGCGGCAAAGGAGACGATCTCCGAATGATGGGATCTTCTCGGCGGAGCAGCATTAATCGCTCTTGGAGGCGAAAGAACGATCGGCATGGGAACCAAGCCTGACGAGAGCGTGCTGGTCTATGCGGGATTGAAAACGCAGGACGGTATCGCAAGGCAGGGTTTCGACAATGTTAAAGGACCGGACGAGCGAGTGGCGTGGTTCCAAGCGAACTTCAAGGGATGGAGTGAACTATGGAATCCGCTCTTTAGGCAAGCCGTGTCGATGGTCTGGCGTCCTCTCCTCGTTTGTCCCGCAAACCAGCACTGGGAGCCAAAACCGAATGTCACGTTGATCGGCGATGCAGCGCACGTAATGCCACCGTACGCAGGCGAAGGTGTAAACATGGCCTTGCTTGACGCACTGGTATTGTCGAAACTCCTGCTTCGCGAAAAGTCTTCCTCTGACGCGATTGCGACCTATGAGGCGGAGATGTTTGCTCGGATGCAGCGCATCACGGCAGACACAATGGCCAACACAGAGATGTTCTATGCGCCCGATGCCGCTGATCGTATTGTAGCGTTGTTTCGCAGCTTCAGTGGAGCACAGGCGATCCCACCTGCTTCGGGGGCCTGACGCAAGCCGTGAAGCAGGACTGTGAGAAAGGTTACACGCGCGTCAATCTCCATACGTGGCGTGATCACCAGTGATTCAGCGCGGCTAGCAGCAACGCGAATATCTGGGAGCGTACGCAGCGTTCAGGCCTGGAACGCGGAGGAGAAGCTGTGCTGCCAATCACCACCGATTCGGCAGCTTCTCACAGTTCCAGTGAGTCGTTCACCGCGACAGCGATGTCCTGCTCCGAGCCGAGATAACGCTCGGTGGTCTGGATCGAGGAGTGCCCCAACAGAAACTTGATCTGTTCCAGATCACCGCCTGCCTTGCGGCACAACTTTGCGCAGGTCCGGCGCAGGTCGTGAGCACCGAAGCGCTCGATGCCGATCTCTTTGGCTGCCTGCTCGACGATGGCCCAGACGGCCCAGTCGCCGAGGCTCTTCCCGATCTTCTTGCCGCCCTTCTTCACCGACCTGAAGAGCCTCCCTTCTTCAATCCGTGCCGCCGTCAGCCAGACGTTGATCCCGTTCTTCCCAGACCGGCACCGCGACGGTCCGGATGCGGTTGCCTTTGCCGCGGAGGTCAGCGATCACCCAACGGTTTTCGCGCAGCTGGATATCTTCGACATCGAGCCCGGCCAGTTCCCTTCGTCTCAGTCCGCAACGACCAGGAGCGCGAGGATGGCGTAATCGCGCTTGCCCTTCAGCGTGTTGCGGGCCGGAACCATCAGCAGTTCCCTTGCCTGCTCCTTGGTGAGCCAGTTTCCCAGCCGTGTTCCCTGCTGACGAAGGTTGGGGATGTCCGTCAGATGTGCCGCTTCTTCCGCGCCGAGCATCCCGTTCCTTCGGGCTTCGGCGACCATCTTGCGTACGGCTGAGAGGCGAACGTTGACCGTCGAAGGTGCCTGGTCTTTCATCGTCGCCCTCCACGCCATCAGGAGCGCACGCGTGAGTGGCCGGCCCGCAGCGAAGAGAAACAACCCGTCGAGCGCCTGGGCGTAGTTCCGCTTCGAGTTAGCCGAGACTACCGAGTCGAGCACCATCCGCTTCAACTCCAGCAGACGGGGATCGACCGGCTCATCCAGGCCCGGCAGCGGGATGAATGCCATGCTCATCGCCAGCCTCCCGCAAGTTCCGGAAACCGGCTCCGGTATGTCTCAAACCGTTCGGCGAAGCTGGCATTTGACCGCACCCAGCGCGCCGTCATCGGGCTCAGCCAGGCAAGTGTGTCGAAGATCTGGTTCGCATAACGCTCCAACTGGCCGCTGAAGAGAATCGGTTCATGATGCGCCACCCGGTTGCGTAGCTTCCGAATACTGTTCAAGCGATCATGCACTTCGGCGCGCTGCACCGGCCGACGGGGAACGATCTTGTAGAGATGATCGCGCCAGAGAGCTTCATACTTCGCGCTGGTTAAGCCGGTACAAAGCCGAAGGCGAGCTCGGCGACCAGGCGGCCGGGTTCGAGCGGCTTCCCTTCCCTCTCTAACGATTGCTTAGCCCTGCGAAGCATCGCTGCCTGCTCCGGTTGAAGATGGAGCAGATCGTACCAGGACAGTGTTTGAAGATCTGCCGCAAGCCTGAGGTGGATCGAGTTGCGCAGCGCGACCTCTAAGCCCTGCAGGATGCCGTAGAGACTCTCCGACAAAGCGACGTTTTGTTCGTACAGCCGGATCGCCCGCTCCAGGTCTCCTTGAGTGACGTCGCGGTAGGGTGCCAGCCTATCGGCCGAGAGAGTCCGTTCGAGCTCCCCGAGGTTCTCCCTACTGTAGTCAAAGTTCGCCAAAGCTTCCTTTCGGGTGTCCTGATGCTAGTATGTTCCTGTATACGCGGGTGAACCCCTGTCGCCTGAGGCAACTCAGTTCGATATGTGCTCCGGGTAGTTGAACGCCGCCTTCGGGCGGCGTTTTCGTTGTAGCAAGTAGTTCCCATCTACAATTGGCATTGTCGTGGGTAATCGTCACAGTTCCGATTGCTAGTTAGTGGCAGGTGTACCAGTAACCCCATTACACTGAAAGTCTCGTATCGGAGGCGTTTCGTTGGCCAGACCTGTGAAATGGTCCAGAGACGTTCATCCGATTCGTGAGCGCGCCGCTCGCTCCCGAACGGAACCTGGTCTCGCCAGGAGAGTGAGCGACTCTTCGGAATAAGCCGCGCCTCAGCCCAGAACCTCATGAAACGGCTCTGTTGCATTACCTGGTGTGAGCGGCTTTGAGGCTAGGATGGCATCATGTTCAAGCGTCGTCGTTTCCCGGTTGCGATCCTCCTTCTTTGCGTTCGTTGGTATTGCAAGGATGGGATCAGCTATCGGGATCTGGCCGAGATGATGCAGGAGCGCGGCGTGGAAGTGGACCCGACCTCCATCATGCGCTGGATTCATTGTTACGCGCCCGAGCTTGAGAAGCGAGCTCGGCGGTTCCAAGGTTACGGTTCAACCTCGTGGCGAGTCGATGAGACCTACATCAGGGTCGGCGGCCGGTAGAAGTACCTGTACCGCGCTGTCGACAAGCATGGCATTTTGATCGACTTTATGCTGCTGGAGCAGCCGAAACCCATGTGCGGCACACCGTTTTCTAAGCAAAGCGCTGACAACCATGCGGGACTGGCCACCTTCCTTCATCACCACCGACAAGCTGCGGTCCTATCCAGAAGCCATCGAGCGACTAAAACGTGAAGGCAAGCTCTCGACAAGCACAAGGCATCGGACGTCGAAGTACCTGAACAACATCATCGAAGCGGACCATGGTGCGCTCAAGCAGGTGATCCATCCGACCCGAGGGTTCCAGACCATGAAGTCTGCCCACCGCAACCATCAAAGGCTTCGAGATCATGCGCATGATCCGACGTGGTCACTGCCTCACCTGCAAACGTGGAGCAAAGAACGAAGTACGCTTCGTCAACTCACTCTTCGGCATCGCAGCATAACCTCAAAACCAAACGCCGAGCCCGATCGCGCCTGTCAGGAGTTAATGCAACAGAGCCATATTTTTTGCTCCTCGCTCCTTCTGTTGGCTGCTTGTTCAAGGCGAACAGAAGGTGTAGATTGGGCTTCTACTTATAAGCGTGTTGAGCGGGAGGTTTTTTGATGCCCTTGCATAAGAATGTTGAGAAAATATGCAGCGGGCTCATCTACACCTGATTGACAGCAGCGGAGAAATTCTTAGTGCCGAGATCCACGCGGCCTGCCAGGCAGCATACAAACGTGTAGTGCTGGATTATCCGCAGTTCGATCTGGCATTGATCGCAGATTGGCCTGAGGAGATAGCTACAGCAATTGATGAACGTGGAGAGGCAATTCAGTTCCCAAGCGGTACGCATATGTAGCACTGTGAGGCAGAGTCCGCGACTGGCTACGCACAGGCCCAGGGCGGGCTAAGCTAAGAGGTATTGGACCCGACCTTGAAGAGGTTGCTGGCGTGACCGAATCCTTTACAGATCAAACAGAGCGTGAGGTTCTATTTAAGCAGATTCTTCCTGGTCTGAGCGAACGGGATCGCGCTATCCTCGTCTGTTGCAAAATGAGGAATCCACCACTGCCATTGCAACGTTACTTATGTGAACTATTTCACTGCGGCGAAGGCGATGCAGCGCATGAAGGATCGGGTTTCGATCGCGGTGAATGGCGCGCGGCACAAAGCCGGGAAAAGGTTTGAAGCGGGAAATTTCGTAAAACGAGAGGGATAGGCAGTGAATTGTGAGCTGATTAAGGACTATCTACTGGAGTCATTTCCAAATCCAGACAGGAAGGGCTGTCCTGATGAGGACGTTCTACAGGCCCTTGCTGAGACCGAATCACTCCAAATGATCTCGCACTACTCCACGTTGGCTCTTGTCTGAGTGCTACGGAGAGTACCTGCATTTACAACGCGAGTATGAGGAAGGAAACCCGAAAACTCATTCCGAAGAGCACGTTTCAAATCTTCTTTCGTTCCCTGAACGCCAGAAAGAGTAGGTTTGTTCGTTATGAACATTTCCGCAGGGGCCACAGGCCCTACTCCTGCTTTCTTATATTTCTCTTGTTCTTACGTTCTCATGTTTTCTTATATAGTGTGACGCGGAAGCCTACTTTTTGAGACACGGAAGCCCACTACTCTTTACGCGAAGGCCCACTATTCGATACCCGGAAGCCCACAATCGCGTATTCGGAAACCCACCTATATAAAATGAAATCCTCACCTTATGTGGATATACGCGGAAGCCCACCTACCACACGCGCGGTATACGCGGAAGCCCACCTACCTCGGCGTTTAGTGGACGGCACCAGATCGTGGATGTCCCAAAACTTGTCCCTTATCGGTCTTTTAGCTCCGTTCTACGCGGAAGCCACCTTCCTGACGGCCGCAGCAGCCACACACAGGGAAATCGACATCTGCAGCGACTCAGCCTCTACGCGGAAGCCCACTTCTGACGCGCCCTAGGTAACTGAACCTGCACGCGGAACGAATAAAGCGCTTTGGGGTGTCAAAAAGGCCGTGGGGTGGGCTTCTATGTATTTGGCAATCTAAATGGCTAAACATCTAAGCAGCTGTCCGCTCCTGAAATAGCAGTGGGGTGGGCTTTCGCGTATGTAACAGGTTAGGTGGTTAGCAGGCTAGCCGTTCAGTTTTCCGAACGCGGTTCTTGGTGGCATCATCATCAAGCATGCCCCCGCTGGCTCTAGCAACCCACAAACCTTTGGGGTCTTCCCTCACCTGAGCTGCAGGCCACAAAACCTTGAGAATCTTCATTGCCTTCCGAAGGTGCTGCCGAATCCGGTAGGGATTTGAATCGGTCTGTGGGAATTGGTCGCTCAGAGCGTCCTAAGGGATCGCTAAAGGCAGCGCTGCTCGATCTTACCGTTCGCTGTCCAGATGAGTCATCGCTTGCTTGTCGTAGCGTGTGCCTGCGATTTCACTCGCCGGCACGGCCTGCTCAAGCGCCTGCAACTCTTCCTCACCTAACTTCAACTCGATTGCTCCGAGCATCTCTTCCACCTGCTTGACCGTGCGCGCACCCAGGATCGGCACGATCTGCTCTCCCCGGCTGAGCACCCAGGCAAGCGCCATCTGGACCGGCGACACTCCACGCCCGGCCGCTATCTCGCGCAAGGCGGCGGCGAGCGTCTGGTTTTTCGTGAGGTTTGCGCCTGTGAAACGCGGCAGGAATCGACGGAAATCTGACTTCTCGATGGGTAGAGCTCCGGTCAGCAGTCCGCGGCCAAGGACACCATAAGCTGTAACGCCGATGCCCAGCGCGCTCAGTCCCGGGAGCACCTTCGCTTCCATGCCGCGCGTCGGCAGGCCGTACTCCAATTGCACATCGGTAATCGGGGTAACGGTCTGCGCACGCCGCGCGGTTTCGACGCTAACCTCGGAGAGCCCGGCCTGCCGCACAAAGCCCTGCTTGATCATGTCGGCCACGCCGCCCATCATCTCCTCGATCGGAATCTTGTCGTCCAGCCGTGCCGGCCGGTAGATATCGATCTCGCGCACACCCAACCGCACAAGCGAGTACGCGAGAAAGTTCTTTACCGCCGCAGGACGTCCTTCAAAACCCGACCAGGCGCCGGAGGGTGTGCGCATCGCGCCAAACTTGACGCTGAGAACGATCTTTTCTCGAGCCGCCGGCCCGAGCTCCCGCAACGCCCGTCCGATCAGCAGCTCATTGTGCCCCATCCCATAGAAGTCGCCGGTATCGATCAGCGTCACGCCGCCCGCGATTGCCGCATGAATTGCCCGCACCGATTCCGCATCGTCGGTCGAACCATACATGCCGGACATTCCCATACAGCCTAGACCGATCGCGGAAACGGCCTGGCTTCCAAGCTGGCACTGCACCATCGAATACTCCTTCTTCGAGCAAAGGAACTTATCTCCAAAAAAGCGATGAACTACTTCTCCGCAGTGGGGGGAACTAGATTCTTCAGGCGGAGATAGGTCGAGAGTTCGGCGTACTGTTCGTTATCGTGCGAGATGTTTCCCCAAGCAAGGCCGATGCGCGAACGCTTGTTCTGTCCCATCGCGAGGACCTCCGTGAGGGAGCCGTCCCTCAATGCGTCGTACGCTTTGTCACACTCGTCGAAGGAGGCTTTGAGGCCGGCAATCACGGTGGCTTTATCGGCGGTGTCGGAAGGAACCGACTTGGGGTCGAACTTGCCGCCGTTGAGCGTGGTGCAGGTGTGGAACTGTGCCTCGGTGATGTGATTCACGATGCGGGCGTAGGTGCGAATCTCGGGGGTTGGCCTGAACTGGAAATCGGCTTCCGGCATCTTTTCGGCGGCTTTGAGGATGTTGGGCTTGAGACGGTTATAAGACGCCTGAGCCTCAGCCGCGGGGCCGGACGGTGCCTGCGCGGAGAGCGCGAGCGGAAGAGCCAGCGTGGTGCAGGCAAAAAGAGTGGAAACGCGATTCATGGGCTGCCTTTCGGTTGCGACGTGTCGGGATGCGTCGTTTTGCAGAGACCCCGAAGAGTTACGAATCCCACTGTACAGGCAGAATCCGAGGAGAGAAAGATGGACTTGCGCGTAATAGTGGGAACGTTTTACGGAATGAACTGAGGAGCACTACAACTACTACAACTTTGACACTGCAACTTACTACAACTTTCGAAGTGTGCGCAGGCTTGAAAAGGTCTTAGCTGTCGGAGGTGATGCTGGAGGCAGAGACGAGCTCCGGCGCGGGTTCGGAGTGGGTTTCGAGCAGCGTATCGGCGATTGCAAGATGACGGTCGAGCGTGTCGATGCCGCGGTCGATCTCTGCGAGCGTAACGATCAGCGGAGGCGCGATCACGAAGTGCGAGACCCAGGCCTGCAGGATGACGCCGTCGGCCATACATTTGGCAGCGATCTGATCGACGACGAGCGGTGTGCCGGAGACCTTATCCGTATAGGTGTTGAAGGGCTGCTTGCCGAGGCGATCCTTGACCAGCTCGACCGCCCAGAAGAGGCCCTTGCCACGCACGTCCCCGATCGAGGGGTGCTTTGCCTTGAGCGCCTGCAGCTTGGCTTCGACGTAGGGCGCAAGCTCGGCAGCGCGCTCCACCAGGCCGAGCCGCTGCATCTCGTGAATGGCCGCGACCGCGGGGGCAAGCGTCATCGGATGGGCTTCATAGGTGTGGCCGTGCGAGAAGTAGTGGTCCTGAAAATAGACGGCGATCTTCTCGTTGGTGGCGCAGAGGCCGAGTGGGACGTAAGCGCCGGTGATGCCCTTTGCCGTCGTAAGGATGTCGGGCGTGACGCCCCAGTGCTCCATGGCGAACCACTTGCCGGAGCGACCCCAGCCGGACATGACCTCGTCGGCGATGAGCAGCGTGCCGGTCTCGTCGCAGATGCGGCGCAGCTTGGGCATGTATTCGTTGGGCGGAACGATGACGCCATTGGTGCCGACGATGGGCTCGACGATGATGGCGGCGACGTCGGACTCGTTGCGGATCATGTGCTCCAGATAGTCCGCGCAGGCGATGTTGCAGCCCGGGTAAGTGTGGCGGATGGGGCAGCGATAGCAGTTCACTTCAGGGCCGAAGATGGTTCCCTGCTGCTTGCCACCGACCGGCTCCATGGCCCAGCGGCGCGGGTCTCCGGTGGCCGCAATGCTCCCCGAGGTAGACCCGTGATAGCTCTTGTAGCGCGAAAGGATCTTCGATTTGCCGGTGTACATGCGGGCGATCTTGAAGGCGGCCTCGTTGGCGTCGGTGCCGCTGGTGGTGTAGAAGAAGTGGCTCAGGCCGGCGGGCAGCACTTCGAGCAGAAGCTGCGAGAGCTCCGCGCGCGCGGTAGTCGCGTAGCCGGGCATGGCGTAGGCGAGTTCTTCCGCTTGCTTCGCGATGCTCGCGATGACTGCGGGATTCTTGTGGCCGAGATTCGAGCACATCAGCTGCGAGCTGAAGTCGAGGTACTCCTTGCCGTTGCCGTCGGTGATAGTGCAGTCCTTGGCGTCGACGATGTGGATGGGATTCCACGACCTCTGGAAGCGCCAGGTGCCGTAGTTGGTGCGGCGAGTGATGTCGACGACTTCGGCGGAGGTGAGCGGGGGCATGGGCACCTTTCAAACGGTGGAGATGCCTTAGTTTACGCGGCTATCAGGGGAAGTCTATCTCCGGGATGAGTGAAAGCTCTTCGACATCGGCAAGGTCCCTCAGGCGCCCGGTCTGCCGCTTGTTCTCGATGAGGTCTGCCTTCGAAATAAATGGAACCAGGAGACCAGCAATCTCCTTTTCCAGCCGGTTGCGCCACACCTGATCGAACCGCATCTCGCCGATCGAGGCAAGAATGTCGACGTGGTCTTCCTGCGGGCCGAAGCGGAGATTTTCTTCGTCATCGAGCAAGTCGGAGGCATCGTAGCCGTCGAGCGGAACACCCAGTCCGCAGAGGGCTTCAAAAGCAGCGCGGGCGTTATCTTCCGTCGGCCGGATGAAAAGGTCAAGGTCGTTGGTGGCGCGGATGTAGCCATGTGCGTTCACGGCGACTCCACCCACGACGACGTAATCAACGTGGCCGGCGAGAAACGCGGCGAGGAGTGAGATCTGCTTTGAGTTCATCAATGTCGATGCCGCGCATGAGATACATCCTCTTCGTCAATGCCCATGAAGCTTCGAGGCGCTCAGCAACGGTCTTGCTGCTCCAGTAAAGCAGATGCTCCATCCTGGCCTGGGCGTGGGTGAGCTTTCTTGGGGCAAGTAGCTGGTCCGTCAACAAGAGCGGGTTGGAGATTGACCCAGCGGCGAGCTTCCCCACCTCAGACGGTGAGACTGTCTGAGTTGGGGCACCCTGAGTTTTGTTTGCGGGCAGTTCAGTCATTCGTTAGCCCCAGGTGAAGTCGATGGGCGCGTGCACGTCGGGGTGGAGGCTTTTGTGGACGGGGCAGGTATGGGCGGCGCGCTCAAGGCGTTGCTTATGCTCGTCTGCGAGGTCGTGGGGCATGCGGATCTTTGTGGCGAGGCTGCCGATCCTGCGCGTGGGCACGGCGCTCATTTCCTTCGCGACGACGGCGGTCGCGCCGGTCATGTCGATGCCGTGATTGCGGGCGACGATGCCCATGGTAGTGAGGATGCAGGTGCCGAGCGCGGTGGCGACGAGGTCGGTGGGGGAGAAGCTTTCGCCGCGGCCCTGGTTGTCCTTGGGAGCGTCGGTGGCGAGGGCGGTGGAAGAGGGCTCATGCACGGCGCGGCAGTGCAGGTCTCCTTCGTAGTTCATTTCAATGGTGACCAATTGGAATCCTTTCATGGTGCTATCGCTACGTTACTGGCTTTTTGCGTGAAGACTAAATAAGTGCCGGCCGAGAAGAAAAAGCCCACGAACCAGGCGTAGTCATACAGAAAGCGCAGCGCAGGCACGAACAATCCGATCAGCGAGAAGAACACGCCGACAACCAGCGCAAGAATTGCCTTTGGGTTGAAGCCCTCCGTGTACTCGTAGAGGCCGTTGCGGCGGTAGAGGGCGGGCACGTCGAGCTCTCGGTGGCGGAGGAGGAAGTAGTCCGCGACCATGATGCCGGCGACGGGGCCGAGCAGGCCGGAGTAGCCTACCAGCCAGCCGAAGATATAGCTGCCGAAGCTCGCCATCAGCCGCCACGGCATCATGGCCAGGCCGAGAAAACCCGTGATGAGGCCTCCGGTACGAAAACTGATATACCTCGGCGCGAGATTGGAGAAGTCGTTCGAAGGGCTGACAACGTTGGCGCCGATGTTCACATTGAGCGTCGCAATCAGAATCGAAATCAGCGCGACAAACGCAATCGCGGGCTGGTGAAAGCGGCCGAGCAGCGTGATCGGCGACCAGATAGGCTCGCCGAAGACGACGGTTGAGGCCGAGGTGCACGCAATGCCGATGAAGCTGTAGAGCGTCATCGCCACCGGCAAGCCGAAGGCCTGGCCAAGAATTTGCGCGTCCTGGCTCTTGGCATAGCGGGTGAAGTCAGGAATGTTGAGCGAGAGCGTGGCCCAGTAGCCGACCATCGCCGTCAGCATGGGGAAGAAAAAGTGCAGGAACGCGCCAGTCGTTGCGAACTTCGAGGGCGCGGCCAGCATCGGCCCGAAGCCGCCGGCGCGATGGGTCATGTAGGCAAGCAGGATGAGCGACATGACGAGCAGGAAGGGCGCAGAAAAGCTTTGAAGGAAGCGGATCGACTCAACGCCGCGCCACACCACCACCATGTTGAGCAGCCAGAAGCCCAGAAAGCACGTCCACAGTACCGCCTGCGAGCCAGCGTGTGCAGGCGACAGCACCCCCACCATCGCCGCGATTGACTGGCCACCAATCCAGCTCTGAATCCCGAACCATCCGCACGCCACAACAGCCCGCAGCGTAGCGGGAATGTTCGCCCCACGCACGCCAAAGCTCGCCCGCACAAACACCGGAAACGGAATGCCGTAACGCGTGCCCGCATGCGCGTTCAGCAGCATCGGAACAAGCACAATCAGGTTGCCGAGCAGGATCGTCAGCACCGCCTCCCACCAGTTCATGCCGCCCGCAATCAGCGAACTCGCCAGCATGTAGGTCGTCACCTCCATCGACATCGAGAACCACAGCGCGATGTAGTTGTACGTGCCCCAGGTGCGTTGCGCGGGCGTGGTGGGGGCGAGATCTTCGTTGTAAAGCCGTAGGTCGTGTGGAGTTGCGGTCTCGATCAAAGCAGCTCTCCTGCGTTGGCCCGGCGATGCAGAAAGCGTCCCCGGCCGGGCGTGCCGACGAACGCGCCACCGCTCACCACAAGCTCTCCGCGCGCGTAAACACAACTGACATTGCCCTTCACCTGCCAGCCTTCAAACATGCTGTAATCGGTGTTCATGGCCTGGGTCGCGGCACGGATGGTGTACTCCGCCGCCGGATCCCACAGCAGCAGGTCCGCGTCTTTGCCCGCGGCAATCACGCCTTTTCTCTCCATGCCAAAGATGCGCGCGGGCTCCGTCGCCGTCAACGCCACGAACCGCTCCGGCGTCAGCAGGCCGGCGTTGACGCCGTGGTGCCAGAGCAGCTGCATTCGGTTCTCAATGCCCGGACCGCCGTTCGGAATCTTGCTGAAATCATCACGTCCCAGCGACTTCTGATCGGCGAAGCGGAAGGGGCAGTGGTCGGTTGAGACCACAGAGAGAGTGCCATCGGCAAGCGCCTGCCACAGCGGAGCGTGGTTGGCCTTTGCACGCAGCGGCGGCGTGAAGACATACTTTGCCTCCTCAAAGCTCCTGCCTGGCATCTGCTCCTCCAGCGACAGCACAAGATATTGCGTGCACGTCTCAGCCAGCGCAGGAAGCCCACGTTGCTGCGCATGCTTCAGCTCGCGCAGCGCATCGGAGTTCGAAAGATGTACGATGTACACCGTCGCCCCCGCCATCTCCGCGAGCGCGATCGCCCGGTGCGTGGCCTCGGCCTCAGCCTGCGTCGAGCGGGTGAGCGCATGGAAGTGCGGCGCGGTCTTGCCCTCGGCCAGAGCCTGCGCGACCACCACATCGATCGCGGCGCCGTTCTCCGCGTGGATTAGGCAAAGCGCGCCCAGCGAGGCGGCCTTCTGCATCACCTGAAACATCAGCCCGTCGTCGATCATCAGCACGCCGGGATAGGCCATGAAGAGCTTGAAGCTGGTGATCCCGCGGGCGACCATCTGCTCCATCTCGGCGAGCGTTTCGTTGTGCGGCTGCCCAGTTGGATTTAGATCCGTGATGGCCATGTGCAGCGCATAGTCGATGCAAGCTTTGCCTTCGGCCTTCTGATCCCACGTCGCAAGCGCTTCGGCCAGCGTGTGCCCGCGCGACTGCAGCGCAAAATCAATCACCGTGGTAGTCCCGCCAATGGCCGCGGCACGTGTGCCGGTCAGGTAATCATCGGCCGACGTCGTCCCACCAAACGGCATGTCGAGATGCGTGTGCACATCGATCCCGCCTGGCATCACGAGCAGCCCCGTGGCGTCGACGAGCGTGTGGCCCGCAGGAGAAAGATTGCGACCGACCGCGGCGATCGTCTCGCCTTCAACGAGCACGTCGGCCTGTATCGTCGCGTCGGCGCTAATCACCGTGCCGTGTTGGATCAGAGTTCCCATACGCTCGCTCCGTTTGCTGGGCTTGAAAGAAAAGCTTAGCTCAGGCCGGAAGATTCTGTGGCGGTATGCCTTCGCACCTGTGACAAAATGGCAACACTTCAAGCGACAGCAGCACGATCGAGGAGCTTCGTTTGCCGACCTCCAAAGTGTCCTTTCGCGCAGGCTGCCCCCGGTGTGGCTGATGGGGCTAACCAACGCTACGTTTGGCTTTATAGGCGGCTTCTCCGTGATTACGCTGCCGGAGATGCTGGCGGCGCAAGGCGTTTCCGGCGGACGCATTGCCGCGATCATCGCTGTGATTCTTTCGCCTGGGTTCTTTGTTTTTCTGTTTTCGCCGCTGCTCGATGTGCGCTTCAGCCGCCACACGTATGCGTTGACTTTCTCCGTGCTTGCCGCCTCGGGCGCGGGCGTGGTGGGTAGCCAGTTGCTGCCGCCGCTCGCGAGAAAGCTGGCGCTGCGACCGCTTTATCTGGCAATTGGCATTGCAGGCGGGTCTGTTTACGCTGAGCCTGTTTTTGCTGCCGCACACACCGGCGACGTTCGCCCTTGCTATGACCCAGGAGAACGAATATCAGGCGCTGGCCTTTGCGGCGGGCAACGCCATCACCTTCGGAATGATCGGCCAGGAGAACCCTCTTGCTGCTACGCGAGTCACGGTGCTCACGGCAGCCGTCAACCTGTCGGGTAACTATATAGGACTGCTGGACGGCAGAGGCTCGGACCGGCGCGGCGTAACGAGCAGCTTCCTCGTAGACGCGGGCATCAGCATCACAATCTGCGTGCTGCTGGGTGGGGATTAGTCCTGCTGCTGCGGCGGAGCGGCGCAGCCTACGGTGATGCTGAGACGACGGTGCGGACCTGTGAGCTGAACCAGCTTACACAAACAAATTGCGGAACACAGAAATTTGCCTCGTTCAAGTGCTTGCGATCAAACAGCATCTTGATTACCGCGTTGAGCCTAGGTTTGCAGATGCATCAGAGAGCGTCTTGACCTTCGCTTCGAAGGTTGTTCCTGCGGGGATAATTGCATCTCCACCACGAATCGTTTAACTACCTAGGGGAATAATCGCGGCGATCATAGCTTTCTTCGTGTGATCAACCCCTTCTATTGTTTCCACTCCCAGAAGAGAGACTGATGTGCCATCTTTTAGACGAAGAGCCTGTGCTGAAAAGCTGAGAACGCTAGGCAAACCTGCGAGATGAGAATTGTCTACGTGTGTAATCACGGCTTGAACAGGCGAACCTTTCGGCGCGACCAACTCGCCGCCAACAAACAGATTTTCTGCAAGAGAGACGGGCAATACATCACCCACTTTTGTCCCGCGCGAGGAGACCTGTGCTGAAAATTTCAGGGGCAGCTCTATTCCCGAAGAAAGCTTCTGCACTTGCCTTGTAGCGGGTACTTGGTTGGTAGACGTACCGGCCGGCAGCGCAACAGGAAGAACAGACACATAACTCCGCAGGCCGCCGGGCGCGATGGCGATTGCTCGCACTGTGAGTTTGCTCCGTAGAGTAATTGGCCCTACGTAGCGGTCGGTAGCTGCCGTTGGAGTCCAACCGTCTGTTGTGTAAAAGATGGAGGCACCACGGGATCGGTCTTCCATGCTCACAACAACGGTTCCTGGCTCTGGTCCCGGCTTTTGTCTCAGGCTTGGAGCACGCACCCCGACACGGTAACCCGCCAGACTAGCGTCGGCTCCCATGGCTAACTGCTGCTGGTTGATCAAAGCGATCTGTTGCTGCGTGAACTGCAGCTGCAATTGTTGCTGCTGCATCTGTACTATTTGCTGCTGCTGCAAGATTTGCAGCGTGACATCTTGCGCAACAGCGGTCCCGCATAACAACAAACTTACAAGAGCAAAACAAAAACGCATTGAGTTGGCCTCTGGTGCTGCATAGCAACTCTTGCGGCTGATTGTACTCTCCTGATCATTGAGTCGCTCTCTTAGAATCGCTGACTTTCGATCTATGAAGATATGTTGAGACAGTCAGCACGCCGACATGGAGTACCGCGCATCCCGCCACAACGTTCGCGCCATCGACATTGAAGCCCAAGCGGTCCAACTACAGCCCCCACACCCTCAGCCCCTTGGTCATCACCTACATCCCCCTAAATGAACCAAGGGTCCGGGTGCCTCGGGTCTCGCCTCTGAGACCTGGCTTTCGAACAACCCCCATAGTTTATGCGCTTATCCTACTCCTAACACCCCGTCCGCCGCCTGCCACCCAGCAGCTTGACCTTTCGGCCGACCGGAGCCTCCTCTGCCTGCCCCGCCGCGGCCACCCAAGGCTGGCACCCCGGGCACCAGTACGTCGATCGCGCCTGCTCCCCCTGCTTCCGCATCTCGACCAGCGCTCCACACCTGCGGCACTCTTGGCCTTGGCGCCCGTATACCCACAGCCGCTCGCTGCGGTCGCTCGACCCCGTCGTCCGCCGGTTACCCGAGTACGTCACGATCCCGTCTCCGGCTCCGTCCAACACGTTCACCTTCAGCCACTTACCCGAGACCTCCGCCATCGTCTCGAGCTCCCGCTCCGTCACTGTCGCCATGGCCCGAAACGGATTCACCCCCGCCGCAAACGCTACTTCACTTTTGTACACATTGCCCAGTCCGGCGAGCACCCGCTGGTTCAAGAGCACCACCGCGATCTCCGCCTCCGGGTGCTCCGCGCCATACGCCTTCAGCCGGGCCACACCGGCCTCCCGCGTGTACTCCTCGCCTAACAGATCGACCCCAAGCTTCGGAATCTGCGAGTATCGCTCGAGCGACCGCGCCGTATGGAGCTCCGCTACCGGCACATTGAACGCAATCGCCTGCCAGTCCGCGGTCCGGATCACCGCCCGCATCCGGTCCCGGCCCATCCACCACTTCTCGCCTGTCCGGTACAGGTGCCAGGATCCGCTCATCAGCATATGCGTCACCAGGATGAGGTCGCCGGAGAAATGCACCAGCAGCCACTTGCCGCGAGCCTCTACCTTTTCGACCAGTCGCCCCGCCACCGGAGCTTCATCATTCACTCGCGCCAACGGGGCCAGCCCGGTCTCAAATCCCGTGCAAACCTTGCCTCCAATCGCACGCTGCATGGCCCGCGCCGATCGATAGATTGTGTCGCCTTCCGGCATCCCGCCCTCCACTCTCCACTCTACCTGTGTGCTCGCCCACTTTCATGGGGAACAAATTTCCTACTTCTACGGTCTAAGCACACAGCCCCTCTGGAGAAGATTCCTTGCGCCCTCTAGCCCCCCTTGCCACGCTGGTCTTCCTCACCCCCGCCTTTGCCCAGGCGCGCCATCCCGCCGCCACATCCAACCCGGCAGCGAACACTACGCAGCTTCCCATTACTCGCGTCGCCCTGTACAAGAATGGCGTCGGCTTCTTCGAGCACGCCGGCCGCGTCACCGGAGACCAGTCCGTCACCATCGACTTCACCTCCGCCCAACTCAACGACGTCCTCCAATCCCTCACCGCTCTCGACCTCTCCGGCGGCCGCATCTCCGGAGCCGGCTACAACTCCACCACCCCCCTCGACCAGCAGCTCAAGACTCTCCCTCTCGCCCTCTCCACCGACCCCTCCGACGTCGACTTCTACAACAGCATTCGCGGAGCCCGAGTGGAGGTCACCGGCCCCGGCCTCTCGATCACCGGACGCCTCCTCGCCATCGACCTCCGCGCCCAGATCCGCAAGAACCCCGACAGCTCCACCGACGAGACAGGCACCCGCCGCTTCCTCACCGTAGTCTCCGACTCCGGCACGGTCCGTACCTTCGAGCTCACCCCCACGACCTCCGTCCGCCTCCTCGACACCGCCCTCCACACCGACGTCACCCGCTATCTTGAGCTCCTCGCCAGCACTCGCAACCAGGGCCTCCGCCACCTCACCCTGCTCGACCGAGGAACCGGCGCCCGCGAGCTTCGCGTCTCCTACATCTCCGAGGTCCCGGTCTGGAAGTCCACCTACCGCATCCTCTTCACCGATAGCAAGTCCGACCAGACCGCCACCCTCCAGGGCTGGTCCGTCGTCGACAACACCACCGGCTCGGACTGGATCAACGTCCACCTCGACCTCATCGCCGGAGCACCGCAGTCCTTTCTCCAGCCCTTGTCCACCCCGTACTACGCCCGCCGCCCCGAAAGCCCCCTCCCTGCCGAAGCCCAGCTCACTCCCCAGATCCATGAGTCCGGCGACGCAACAGACGCGCTCTCCGCACCGACGAATATTCCCAAACAGATCGAGATGATCAAGGTAGATGGTGCTCCGCCTATCGCGGACATGGCAAGCGGCGGCCCCGGAGCCCCTTTGCCCATGAATAGTAAAGTGTTCGCAATGGCCGGTCGCAGTCTTGGTTCCGGTTCCGGCAGCGGCATAGGCCCCGGAGTCGGCGGCAACATAGGCGGCGGCGTCATGCACATCGGTGGCTCCGCCTACGAACAGGCTGCCAATCAGTCTTACGGCGGCAACGCCACCACCTCCGCCTTCGACGACTTCTTCGAGTACACCCTCACCGACCCCATCACCATCCGCAAGAACGAGTCCGCCCTCGTCCCCATCCTCCAAACCAAACTCCCTATCGAGCGCGTCACCCTCTGGTCGCAGCGCCAGCCCACCGCCCTCCGCGCCCTCTGGCTCACCAACGCCTCCACCCTCACCCTCGACCGAGGCTCCTTCGCCATCGTAGAAAACGGCAATTTCGGCGGAGAAGGCCTCCTCGACCCCATCCACCCCGGCGAAAAACGCCTGCTCTCCTACGCCGCCGACCAGGCCGTACGCGTCACCGAGTCCGCCTTCAGCAACAATCGCCGCGTCAACCGCCTCCAGATCAGCAAAGGCGTCCTCACCGAAACCTCGACCGACGTGGCCGAACTCACCTACGACGTCCGCAACGCCCCCCCCGAACCCCGCACCGTCATCCTCGACCCTGTCCGGCAGGGCTGGGAGCTCACCTCAGAAGTGAAACCGGCAGAGACCACCCCGACCGCTTACCGCTTCCGCCTCCTCGTTCCCTCCGCCCAGACCGCGCACCTTCATGTAGCCGAGCGGCACACCGACTTTGAGTTCATCCGCCTGATCGACCGCACTGAAGACCAACTCCTCCTGCTGCTGCGCAATGCCAAGGCGACCTCCGCCACCATGGCCGCCCTGCAGCCCGTCTTCGACGCCCACCACGCCGTCCTCGCCCTCGACGATCAGATTCGCGCCCGCGAAGCCGAGATTGCTTCCATCAACGCAGACCAGACCCGGCTCCGCGAGAACATGAAAGCCCTGAAGGGCAGCCCCGAAGAAAGAGCCCTGCTCTCGCGCTACACCGGCGAGCTCAACGCCCAGGAGGACCGCCTCACCTCCCTCAACCAGCAGCTGGCGCAACTTCGCATCCAGCGCACTGCCGCCGATCAGGAGTTTCAAGATAAATTACAGGCTGTCCGCTTGGACGAAACGCTGTAACTATAATTTGCCGGGAGGAGTAAGTTCCGTTACCTACTTGTGGCGGATATGCAGGTCGGTATTCCGGAGATTTCTTAACTATTTCCAATCTATAAACTCTAGGTCCCGCAATCGGTATTTGTAAGTTATCTGAACTAGTCGCTGCTTTTAAGGAGCGTTCTCTTGAGCTAAGAAAGCTCCTACAAAACTAGCCGCATCACCGGGTCTGTAAAGGGTGTTTGCCCTAAGTAAAATTGTCGCGTGCCAATCTGCTCAAAGCCGTGCTTGCGATAAAACGCCATGGCGCGATGGTTCTCCGGATGCAGCCCCAGCAGTAGGTGCGGCGCGCCGGCGTCTCGGGCATAGGCAATGGCCGTCTCCATCAAGCGTTTTCCTGCCCCGCCCCCATGAAAACGCGAAAGCACATAAATGCGCCGAAGCTCCAGATCGCCGGCTCTTAAAAGCTCCGGAGGAAACTCCGGCGGCGTCAGCAGCGCGTAGCCAATCGGGGCTGCGCCTGGCTCGATCTCTGCCAACCACGCGTACACTCCCGGCTGTGTAAGTTCTGCTTCGTAGACTCTCGGCACGTGCAGCTTCTCGCAATGCGCCAGCAATGACTTGCCTGGAAGAAAGCCGGCATAGGCGTCGAGCAGCGTCGCTGATCCAATCACGGCTAGAGCCAAAGCGTCCGCAACCGTGCACTTTCTCAGGTGGACATCCATCTCTGCATGTTATCCGCCTGTGCCGGCGAAACCGAAATCTGCGCGAGAATAGCTCATGTCTTCCGTCTCCACGCCCGCCTTCCGCATGCCCGCCGAGTGGGAACCGCACGCCGCCACCTGGATCGCCTGGCCCCACAATCACGAGGACTGGCCCGGTAAATTTCAGACGATTCCATGGGTCTACGCCGAGATTGTGCGCCATCTTTCCGCCATCGAAGACGTCCACGTCCTCGTCAACGATGAGGCCGCCGAACGTCGTGTCACCTCGATCCTGAGGCGCAACGGAGCCAATCTTGCACGTACGCACTTCCATCTCTGGCCTACCGACCGCGTCTGGCTGCGCGACTCCGGGCCCATCTTTACCAGAGATGCAGCCGGCCAACTCTCGGTGACAAACTGGCGCTTTAATGCCTGGGCCAAGTACACCAACTGGCACAACGACGACCTCATTCCGCAGCGCGTCGCGGAACTTCACGCGATGCCGGAACGCCGGCCTTCGGTCTCCACGCCGACCGGGGACGAGCGCCTGGTGCTCGAAGGCGGCAGCATCGACGTCAACGGAGCCGGCCTGCTGATCACCACGGAAGAGTGCCTCCTCTCCAACGTACAGCAGCGCAATCCCGGAGTGTCAAAAGAGCAGCTGGAACAGGCCTTCCGCGAGCACCTCGGCATCGAGCAGACCCTCTGGCTGCATCGCGGGTGCGCCGGAGACGATACCCATGGCCACGTCGACGACATCACCCGCTTTGTCGGACCGGACAAGATTCTTACCGCCATCGAACGCAACACGGCTGACGAAAACCATCTGCCGCTGGCCGAGAATCTGGAGCGCCTGCACGCGGCGCGGAACCTTGATGGCAAAGCGTTTAAGATCGTCACCTTGCCTATGCCCTCACCGGTAACCTTTGCGGGAGAGCGTCTTCCCGCCAGCTATGCCAACTTTTATATCGCCAACGAGCGGGTGCTGGTTCCCACCTTCAACGACCCAAATGACCGCCACGCATTAAACACGATCGCCGCCTGCTTCCCCGACCGCGAAGTCGTAGGCATCCACGCCGTCGATCTCGTCTGGGGCCTCGGTACATTGCATTGCCTGACCCAGCAGCAACCCGCATAATATGCTCAGAGGCTAGCCCACGATGGTAGACGTAGATGAGGCAGTAAAGATGGCGAACATCTATTTAAAAAAGGTCATGCCTCGCTTCGTCGAGCTTCAACCGGAGATCATGGAGTTTGAGCGCTCACAAGACGGATCCGTTTGGAATGTCACCTTCCGTGCAAAAAACCCTGATGCTAAGAGCGATATCACAAACGTGTTCTATCCATATGTCGACAAATTAGTGCAGATCGAAGTTGGGAATGGCGATCTCGTCGCAATCCGAAATCCGACGTACAACTAGTGCCTACCCGACCCAGCGTACTTGTTGATTCCAACCTGCTCTTGCTTCTTGTCGTAGGCCTCTGGAATCAGAAAGCGATTACTGATCAAAAGCGTTTAAACGGCATGACCGCTGCTGATTTCCGTCTCTTACAGCGCTTCTTGGCTTCTTTTCCGACGATTTGTACGACACCCCACGTATTGACAGAGGTAAGTAACCTGGCTGGCTCAGCGACGGGCCAAACACGCCACGCTATCTTCCACCAACTCGCCATACTCCTCACAATCTTGGATGAAAGGATCATGCCGTCACAAGAACTCAGCAGGCGAGCTGAATTTAGAAGCTTCGGTCTTACCGACGCTGCTCTCGCCTCTCTCAACTCAGAGATGTTACTTCTAACTGAAGATGGACGACTAGCTTCGCACTTACAGCGTCAAGGGTGGATAGCTCTCTCACTCAGAGACTTACGGCAACTGCCTTCTAAACAGGTATTCTGAGTTTTTTGGCCTAAACGTATCTAATCCTAGCTTCCAGCCTTACTGGATCCGTACAGTGTGCTTGGGTTGGACGTGCAAACTAGGCACACCTTGGCCAGCTTCTCAGCGCAGCCTATTTGCCAAAGTATGTCCTTCCATTCAGCACTTTGATTCAAAGTTTACGTCCAGTACAGCACCCGGCAGCTCGGCAGCACCTCTCCGATCGCGCCATAGAACCACGCCTTCATTTCCGCCATCGGGTCCTTTGGATACACATACTTGAATCCGCCAAACTTGTTCCGCTTCTGCGTCCGGCCGCCTTCGTCTAAATCGAGCGTCGTCTTCGGGTACCAGCCCAGTAGCACCTCCTTCGACCCCGGCGTAAAGCGGTGCGTGATCAATTCCGCCGTTAGATCCACGCCGTCGATCCCGTCGAGCGCCGACGCTACCGCCTCCAGCAGCGCCGAGTACTCCGCCTGCCAGCCCTCCATCGGCATGATCGGCGCGATCGTCAGCCCCACCGGGTAGCCCGCCAGCGCCATCGCCCGCATGGCTCGTAGTCGCTCCGTCACGTTGGCCGTACCACCCTCGAAGTTGCGCGCCACGCTCGCTGCATTGACGGAGAAGCGCACCCGCGTGCGCCCGCGATGCTCGAGCGCCAGCAGCCGCCCCACCCCGTCAAATTTGGTCGTAAACCGCAATTGGACCGGCGCCTCCCAGCTGCCGAAGAAGCTGATTGCCGCCTCGAGCGCTCCCGTCAAATGCTCTATCCCCAGCGGATCCGTGTAGCAGGAAGCCTCAAACGTCGTTCCCTCACCCATCCGCTCGGCCGACTTTGAGGTCACCCCACCCAGCCCCACATAACTCCGCAGCCCCTCGAGGATCTCCGGAAGATTTGCGTAGGCCCGCGTGATCGGCGGCCCGCTTAGGCTACCCGCCAAGTAGCAGTACTGGCAGTGCGCCGGGCATCCTTGCGCCACGTGGAACTGCCAGTCGGCCGAGGGTGGAATCGGCTGCAACTTCCTCTGCCCCGGCGGCGAGACAACGATAGCAAACGAAGTCTTCGCCAGCGCATAGGCCTTGCGCTCATCCTCCGCTCCGAGCCCCATCAGCCGATTGCTTTTGAGCCGTATCACCTCCGCGCCGAAGCTCTCCGCCCGCGCCAACATCACGCGCCCATGTTCGAGCGCGTAGGCCTCCGGTGTAATCAAGACGCGCCGCGGCCGCCACAGCTTGCCTTCGACCGTTGCTTCCGCCACCCCCGCTGCCGGCCGTACTTCCTCTTCTGTCACGCACACTTCCATCCTGCATGAGAAGCCGCGGCCCGTCTGGACGCTGCCCGGCCCGCACACACCACTTCCATCCCTCTACAATCAAGCCATGTCTGCGCCCGACTCCCGCCCCTGGCCCCCGCCGCCTGACCTTCCTTCCATTCAGGAGCTCGTCCGCACCGCCGATCCCGAAGGCCACCTGGCGGACGGCGCACCCGCGGACGAGTACGAACCCGAGGAACAGGCCATCCTGAACTCCCTCCAAGGAGTGCCTACCGCGGACATCGTCATCGCCAACGTTTTTCCCACCATGGAACGCATCTGGCAGCAGGCATTCGCCCTCTCGCCCGACGCCCTCGCTAGCCGCCGGCCCAAGCTTCTCGCGCTTGCCAAGGAGATCGAGCGCTTCTTCGGCCCGGAGTCCCAGCCCCGCACCCGAGCCCAAATCCTCGCCGACAACGCCGGCGCGTCATGACCCTCGAAGCGGGCCGTGAGGAGCAGCTCCAGGCAGACGAACTCTTCCTGCGCACCGCGATCGCCGAGGCCCTCAGCGCCCAGGCTGCCGGCGAGGTCCCCGTTGGCGCTATTCTCGTCCGCGATCAGCAAATTCTTGCCACCGGCGCCAACCGCGTCATCCGCGACTCCGACCCCTCTGCCCACGCCGAAATCGTTGCCCTGCGCGCCGGCGGCCGCGCCCTCGCCAACTACCGCCTGCTCGACTGCACCCTTTACGTCACGCTCGAGCCCTGCGCCATGTGCGCCTCCGCCATTCTCCACGCCCGTCTCCGCCGGCTCGTCTATGCCGCGCCCGACTCGAAGGCCGGCGCCTGCGGCTCGGTTCTTGAAGTCCTCAACCATCCCCGGCTTAACCACCGCGTTGAGGTCGCCGGCGGCCTGCTCGCCGAAGAATGCAGTGGTATGCTCACCGCCTTTTTCCGTGCCCGTCGAGCTTCCGTTGTTCCTTAGCGGCCTTTGCGCACCCTTTTGCGCTTCCTTCCTTGTCCCTCTCGCATCTACCTTCCAGACATCAAGGAGTTCTCATGCCCCGCTTCACCGGCAAAGTCGCCCTCGTTACCGGTTCCTCTTCCGGTATCGGCCAGTCCATCGCCATCCGTCTCGGCTCGGAGGGCGCGGCCGTTGTCGTCGACTATAACTCGCACCCCGACGGGGCAGACGAGACCAAATCCAAGATTGAAGCCGCCGGTGGCAAAGCCATCACTGTCCAGGCCGACGTCACGAAGACCTCCGACGTGCAGAATCTCGTCGAGCAGGCTTACGCTCAGCTGGGCAGCTGCGACATCCTCGTCAACAACGCCGGGGTCGAGCGCGGAGCTGACTTCCAGGATGTCACCGAGGCCGATTACGATCTCGTTCTCGGCACAAACCTGAAGGGTGCTTTCTTTATTACGCAGCGCTTCGTGCAGAAGCTCCTCGCACTCAAAAAACCAGGCCGCGTCATTAATATCTCTTCCGTTCACGAAGATATGGTCTTCCCGCACTTCTCCACGTATTGCGCGGCCAAGGGGGGCATCCGCATGCTTATGCGCGATCTCGCCATGGAGCTCGGTCCGGCCCAAATCACGGTCAATAACGTCGCCCCCGGAGCCATCGAGACGCCGATCAACAAAAAGATGATGGCCAACAAACAGCAGCTTGACGCCTTGCTGAACAATATTCCGCTCGGCCGCATGGGAACCGCGGAAGAGGTCGCGGGTCTCGTTGCCTTTCTCGCCTCGGAGGATGCCGCTTACATCACTGGCAGCACCTACGTGATCGACGGCGGCCTAATGCGTAACTATAAAGAGCAATAATCAGCTCTTCACCAACCTCTGCAGTTTTAGTCTGGTGATCCCATGCGTGTTGCCTATCTCGACTGTTTCGCCGGCATCTCCGGTGACATGCTCCTCGGAGCCCTGCTCGATGCCGGCGTACCGTTCGCCGTCCTGGAGGATGCTACAAACGCTCTCCATCTTGGTGCCTCTTTATCCGTCGCGACAGTTGACCGCTCCGGAATCTCCTCGAGGAAAGTTACCGTTTTTGAACACGGCACCCCCGCAGAACCGGAGGTTCCGCACAGCCGCTCGCACATCGAGCATCAGAACCCGCACGGCCACGAGCATACGCACCAGCCGCTGACGCAGCACCTTCATAGAACGGGCCACTCACACGCTCACGAGGCGGTTCTCAGCCACGAGCCGGAGCACAGCCACGAGTCCGGCGAGACGCACACCCACGGCCGCTCGCTCACCGTCATCCGTTCGCTGATCCAGGCTTCCCCCCTCGCCGGCCCCGTCAAGTCTCTCGCCATCCACGCCTTCGAGCTTCTCGGCGCGGCCGAAGCCAAAATCCACAACGTGCCGATCGATGACATTCACTTCCACGAAGTTGGCGCAGTCGATGCCATCGTGGATATTGTCGCTGCCGCAGCCGGCATTGTGCACCTGAACATCGGCGCCTGGCACAGCTCTCCGCTCAACGTGGGTGGAGGTATGGTCGTCTGCGCCCACGGCACTTTTCCCGTCCCCTCACCCGCCACAGCGGACCTGCTGCGCGGCATGCCCACCTATAGCGCCCACATCCAGAAAGAGCTTGTGACGCCCACCGGCGCCGCTCTGATCAAAGCTCTCAATCCGATCTTCGGCGCTCAACCCGCCATGCAGGTTGACCGCATCGGCTATGGTGCCGGTTCCCGCAATCCAAAGGACTTCCCTAACGTTCTCCGCCTATGCGTAGGCGAAAGTTTCTCGCAGACTGATCCGGGCGCCCCATCTCAAATGGTCTCATCGTCTGATGTGGGATCCTCGAACTCCATCCAGACCGTCACCCTTCTCGAAACCGCCTTAGACGATCTCTCCCCGCAACTGCTCGCCCACGTCGCCGAGCGAGCACTTCAACTCGGCGCCCTTGACGTTATGCTCACTCCTGTCCTGATGAAGAAGGGCCGCCCCGGCACTTTGATTACTCTGCTCTGCGACGAAGAACATCAGTCCGTCCTCGAGCGCCTTCTGCTCACGGAAACCAGCACTCTCGGCCTGCGCATCACGCGTCAACAGCGCATCCGCCTCGATCGCCGGCACACGCCTGTACAAACCCCGTTTGGCGAGATCCGCATCAAGACCGGCACGTTGCGCGGCGAAGAGTTGAACGCCGCCCCCGAGTTCGAGGACTGCCGCGCCGCCGCCTCCGACCACAGCGTTCCCGTCAAGCTTGTCCAACAAGCCGCCACCGCTGCCTACTTCGCGCTCAAAGCATGACACCCAAGTTCATCCTGGACGTCCTCCACGAAGTCCAACGAGGCACTTTGACTCCCGACCAGGCCTCCACCCGCCTGGCCAATCTGCCTTACGAGTCGCTCGGCGCCGCATCCTCCGACATCCCGGAGGTTCGCATCGATCACCACCGCGAGCTCCGCACCGGCCTCCCCGAAGTCATCTACGCCGCGGGCAAAACTCCTGAGCAGACCGCTGAAATCTTCGCCCACATGGCAGCGGCCGGGTCCCTTGCTTCTCCCGCAAAAGTTCTTGCGACGCGCGCCACCGGCGATCATTTTGCCGTCGTCCACGCCCGCACTCCCGAAGCCGTCTGGCACGAGCAGGCGCGTTGCATCACCCTGCATCTCGCAGATGCCTCTACGCCCTTCCGGGGGCACATCGCCGTTCTCTGCGCGGGGACCAGTGATCTTCCCGTTGCGGAAGAAGCCGCGGTGACCGCCGCGCTCTTTGGCGCCCGCGTCACCCGCCTGTATGACGTCGGCGTCGCGGGCCTACATCGGCTGCTCGCGGTCCGCGCCCAGCTGCTTGAGGCGAATGTCGTCATCGTCTGCGCGGGTATGGAAGGCGCGCTGCCCTCGGTAGTCGGCGGGCTGGTCGCCGTCCCCGTCATCGCCGTCCCCACCTCAGTCGGCTACGGAGCTTCCTTTGGCGGTCTCGCCGCGCTGCTCGGCATGCTCAACTCGTGCTCCCCGAACGTTACGGTCGTCAATATAGACAACGGCTTTGGCGCCGCCTACTCCGCTACCCTGATCGCCCGCGCCGCCTCCCGCTAGCGGGTTCGTCCAAGAGCAACCGTTCTCTTAGCTCAAGGCGCTTGAAGCAAATTTCCGCACCATCGCCAGCAGCAGACGGCGATCGCTCTCAGACAAATTGGCGGAGTAGCGCTGCACCTGCGTCAGGAAGCGAATCTGCTCTTCGCTCAGATTGAGGGGAGAGATCTCGCGGCTGACCGGATTTTCTACAAAGAATTGCGAGAGCTGCAGGTCGAGCGCGCCCGCAATCTTCTGCAGCGTCTCAAGCGATGGGACCGTGTGTCCATTCTCAACGCGCGACAGGTAGCAACGCAGCAGGCCGGTGCGTTTTTCGATGTCTCCCTGGGACATGCCCTTCTGCAGGCGGTACTCCCGAATCGTGCTGCCGATGTTGTTGGAGATCGACTTCATCGGGGGATTTGCCGGTACCGGAAGAACAATGCGCATGTCAGCCATTGCCGTAAAGTACCCTTCGCCCACGCGGCAGGCAAGCCTTAAGTTGGCTGGACGATAAATTTCCGTACCAGCCCAGGTTCAGGAGAGAGCCGGAACACAGGCAACGAGCAGCGTTCAACCCATGTACATTCCTCCGTTTACATCAAGCGTGTGTCCGGTAATGTAGCTGGCGTCCTCAGAGGCGAGAAAGGCGACGGCGGCGGCGACATCGGCCGCCGTGCCTGCCCGGGCCAGCGGAATATGGACCGTCATCGCAGACTTCTGCTCGTCGGTCAGGACCGCGGTCATGGCCGTGTCAATGTAGCCCGGGGCGATCGCATTTACCGTAATGGTGCGGCTGGCAAGCTCGCGAGCCAAAGACTTTGTCAGGCCGATCAAACCCGCTTTCGAAGCCGAATAGTTCGACTGGCCGGCCTGGCCGACCTCGCCGACGATCGAAGTAACATTGATGATCCGGCCCCAACGGCTTTTGATCATGGACCCCATGCAGGCCTGGGTCATCAGGAAGACCCCCGTCAGATTGGTGGCGAGGACGTCGTCCCAGTCCGGCCGCTTCATGCGCAGGGCCAGCATATCGCGGGTGATGCCGGCATTGTTGACCAGAATATCGACTTTGCCGAAATGGGCGAGGACGTCTTTGGCGCATGCCTTGATGGAGGTTTCATTGGCAAGATCGAGCGGAAACGGTCTTCCGACAGCGCCCGTAACCGCCATCTCGCCGGAAACCTCTTCCAGTCTGGCCAGACTGCGGGCAGCGAGGGCCACCTGTGCGCCCTCAGCGGCGAGACGTAGCGCGATTGCGCGGCCGATACCTTGCGAGGCTCCGGTAACCAGAGCGATTCGGCCTGTAAGAGAGGGCAATCTAAAACTCCTTCGTTCAATGAGCAATCCCACTAGGATACGCTGGGAACGATGAGTAGCGAAGAACGTAAGCCGGGCGAGACCGATGTCTATGCCATTCATGGGGCCGATCCTGAGGTGCTGGCATACGCGATGGCGAAGTACTCGCGGTCGTCGCTTACCCTGCGCGAGTCGTTGCAGGAGATCAGCGCACAAAAAGCCGAGCAGTTTCTGAATACCTTCTACTTTCAATATGGCCACCGGTCGATTGCGGATCTGGCGCACATCCCCATGGCCATCGAGCAGCTAAGTCTGCTGGCGGCGATCGTGCTGGTGGATGAACAGCGCTGGGACGGGCAGGAGCGCTCCACCCGCTACCAGGACTTTCGGCGGTCGGGATGGTACACGCCGGATTTGGAAGGACAGACGGGCTTGTTCCGGGAGGCGGTGGAGCTGCTGTTTCGCGGCTACGACGAGGTCAGCCAGGGCATGCTGCGCACCCTTACCGCAACGGTGGCCAGGCCCGAGACCATGAAGCAGGACGCGTACGATCGGACCCTGAAGGCGCGGGCCTTCGACGTGGCCCGGTATCTGCTGCCACTGGCAACGAATACGTCGCTCGGCCAGATTGTCAATGCGCGGACGCTCGAGACGCAGGTGGCGCGGCTGCTGACCAGTGAGTTTCAGGAGGTACGCCGGCTGGGAGAGAGGCTCCGCACAGCGGCAGCCGAACCCACCTGGAATCCGCAGCATGACGCGGCGAGAGCCGTACTCGACGAGCTGAAAGCTGAGAGCGGAACGCGGCCGGCTGTGCTCGAGGATTTGCTGCTAAGGCCCGTCAAGGCTGCTCCCACGCTGGTCAAATACGCAGTGGCCAACGAGTATGAGCGCGAAACGCGCACGCAGCTGACGCAGGCTGCGGCAGAGCTCATGCGTGGACAAGCGATCGCACCAGCACCGTTGGTGGATCTGATCGACGGTGAGGAGCCGCTCGAAGTCGAGCTCGCCACATCGCTCGTCTATCCGCATTGCCACTACTCCTATCGGCAGCTTCGGGATGCGGTCGCTGGGCTGGATGGACCGCGACGGGCCGAACTCATCCAGCTCGGAACGATGGCGCGCGGACGGCATGACGAGCTCGTACGCGGGTTTCGTGCAGGGGCGGCGCTCAAGTTCGACATTCTGATGGATATCGGCGGATTCCGAGACATGCATCGGCATCGCCGTTGCACCCAGCTGCTGCAGGGATTTACCGACGCCCACGGGTACGAGACACCGCAGGCGCCGGGGCAGCCGACGCTCGAAGAGGCCGGGCTGAGCGAGACATACCGGGAGGCGATGGAGCGGGCGTTCGCGGCGTATCGCACGCTGCGGGACGGGTTAGCGGAGGAGGCTGCGCAGTCGGCACAGTATTGTCTTCCTCTCGCCACGCGCTGCCGGGCAATGTTCAAAATGGATGTGACGGAAGCGGTGTACATCGCGGAGCTGCGCTCGGGTGTCGCCGGCCATTACAGCTATCGGCGGGTCGCGTGGGAGATGTTTGAGGCGGTGCGGAAGCAGTATCCCGGGCTCGCTCCTCTGTTTCGCATCGAGAATGTACATAGGCCGGTAGACTTGTTGAAGCGCTAGTCCCACAGAAGTAGTAGCGCAGTCTTCGCCTTTTCTTTGCTATCTCAAGCATTGCTGCGGTAATATCAGTCTGGGTACTAACGGGTAAAGGCGGGGGAACACTTGGCGGACGACCGTAATAAAGCAATCGACGCGGCACTCTCACAGCTGGAGAAGCAGTTTGGCAAGGGCTCGATCATGCGGCTCGGGTCGAAAGAGGCGATCGTTCCAATTTCGGTAATCTCGACCGGATCGATCTCGTTCGACGCGGCTTTGGGTGTCGGAGGCGTACCCCGTGGGCGCGTCATCGAGATCTTCGGGCCGGAGTCTTCTGGTAAGACGACCATCACGCTTCAGATCATTGCCGAGGCCCAAAAGAATGGCGGCCTGGCGGCGTTCGTAGACGCCGAGCATGCACTTGACCCGAACTATGCGCGCAAGCTGGGCGTAGATGTGGACAACCTGCTGGTGTCTCAGCCCGATTATGGCGAGCAGGCGCTCGAGATTGTCGAGGCGCTGGTGCGCTCGGGAGCCATCGACGTACTGGTGGTCGACTCAGTGGCAGCGCTGGTGCCGAAGGCAGAGCTCGACGGCGAAATGGGCGACTCGCACATGGGTCTGCAGGCGCGGTTAATGTCGCAAGCTCTGCGCAAGCTGACCGGAACCGTTTCGAAGTCGCGGACTTCGCTCATCTTCATCAACCAGATTCGCGACAAAATCGGCGTGATGTTCGGCAATCCCGAGACCACAACCGGTGGCCGCGCGCTCAAGTTCTATGCTTCCGTCCGCATTGATATTCGGCGCATCGGCGCGGTCAAGGAAGGCGATGTTGTCGTAGGTTCGCGGACCAAGGTCAAGATTGTGAAGAACAAGGTAGCGGCGCCCTTTCGCGATGCCGAATTTGACATCCTGTATGGCGAGGGCATCTCGCGTGAGGGCGACACGCTGGATCTCGCTGTGTTGCACAATATCGTCGATAAGAGCGGTGCCTGGTATAGCTTTCAGGGCGAGCGCATCGGGCAGGGACGTGAGAACGTACGAACATTCCTTAAAGAAAATCGCGAGATCTTCGGTCGCATTGACGCGGAACTGCGCAAGAAAATGGGAATCGTGGCGGCGAACGTCCCGGTGCCACCGGTTCCCGAGTACGGACCGGAAACGGTTGTCACTTTGATCAAGGGGAAGAAGGCTTAGCCAAGACCAACGCCCGGGATGATCGCGACGCGATATGCTTTGGGGCATGCACACCGTGAAGGCAGTTTATCCGGGAACCTTCGATCCGCTGACCAACGGCCATCTGGATCTGATCGCCCGTGGCGCAAAAATTGTCGATCAACTCGTGGTCGCTATCCTACGGAACTCGGAGAAAGGAACCCCGCTGTTCTCGGTACCGGAGCGGCTGGAGATGATCACTGAAGCGGTAGAGGTATTCCCAAACGTTTCGGTGACGACGTTCGATGGCTTGCTGGTCGACTTTGCAAGGCAGCAGGGTGCCAAGGCGGTATTACGTGGTATTCGGGCGATTTCTGACTACGAGTATGAGTTCCAAATGGCGATGATGAATCGCAAGCTCGACCCCGAACTCGAAACGCTCTTCATGATGCCGGCCGAGAAATATACCTATGTCAGTTCGCGGCTCATCAAGGGCGTGTTTCGGCTGGGTGGAGATGTGACGGCGTTGGTGCCTCCGCTAGTCGTCGAAAGACTGATGGCCAAAACCGTCCGATGACGCTTCAGGATCAGTTTGGGCAGATTGACATTTACGTATTCGACCAGATTCTGCGCGGGAACATTGCGCCGGAAATGCGAGTGCTCGACGCCGGATGCGGCTTTGGGCGCAACTTGGTGTACCTGCTGCGCGAAGGTTGCGAGGTGTTTGCGCTCGACGCCGATGCGGCAGGGGTGGAGCATGTGCGGGCTTTGGCGGCGGAGCTTGCGCCGCGCCTGCCGGCCGGAAACTTCATCACAGGTGCGATCGAGAAAATGCCCTTGCCGGACGGGTTTGCCGACGTGGTGATTTGCAACTCGGTGCTGCATTTCGCGCGCGATGAGCCTCACTTTCTGGCGATGGTCACGGAGCTTTGGAGAGTGCTGCGGCCGGGTGGACTGCTGTTTTGCCGGCTAGGGTCGCGGATCGGGATGGAATTTGAGCGGGTGCATGGGCAGGTATTCCGGACTCGGGACGGGTCAGAGTGGTTCCTGGTAGACGAGGCGGCACTGCTCGACATGACGCGCCAGATGGATGGGGTGATGGTCGATCCACTAAAGACGACCGTGGTGCAGGACTACCGATGCATGACGACCTGGGTGGTGCGGAAGCGGCACCAGATCTGAGATCCGGTGTAGGTGATAGCATTCTTGCTAAACCTGTGCGCCGCCTTCTGTCCATCACTCTGCTGCTGGCCTTCTTTCTGCCGCTGCTTGCGCCTCTAGCGGCTCTGGGGGAAGATCCGGAGACTCGGCTGGCACTGTGCTGCCGAAAAAGTGGCCAGCATCATTGCATGCTGGCGAGGACGACAGACGGAATTCCGCGGTGGACAGCTCCGAACCGGTGTCCGATGTGTCCGCGGAGCGTGGCTCCCAGCTATAGCAAGCGCGTAGGAATGCTGGCTGCGGCGCTGATCTTCGGTGAAGTGGTGACGCATCCGGGCGTTCGGCGACAGGCTGAGGCGCGGGCGCGGATCGCGCTTGACCGGGCGCGGCACAAACGTGGGCCGCCGGCAGCCGTTCTCTCCTAGACAGGTCTTTGGATCTCTGGCGGGTGTCTTGGCGATTCCCTCGCGAACTTGCCAAACACAAGCAATACGGATTCTGGCTTTGCCAGAATGACGACGTGATTGGCTGCCGCTTCGATTTCTGGCCGTTCCATGCGCTGATGAACCCCAGGCCTTATCGAGGCGTGGGTGTTGTCCGGGGAGGACGAGTGTATCAAAAGATGGGTTTGGTGGTCTTTGCAGGGGTGTGTCTGGCGTCGGGAGTGGGCGCGCAGGAGACGGTCGATCATGCTTCGCTGGCTGGACGCGTAACCGATGCTTCGGGAGCGCTGGTGCGGGACGCGGAGGTGACCGCGCGGGCGGTGGCGACCAATGCCGAGGTGAAGATGCGCTCCGACGAGGCGGGGCGGTTTCGCTTTGCGTATCTGCAGGTGGGCGAGTACGAGCTGACCGTCAAAGCGAAGGGCTTTGCGGATGCGCGGCGCTCGATTGCGCTGACGATTGGCGCGGCGTTTGATGTGCCGGTGACGCTGGTGGCGGGTGCCGCGGAGACCATGACGGTGGAGGCGCAGCCTCCGGTGCTCGAGACCGACCGCAGCCAGATTGCCGACACCATCTCACAAAACGAGGTGGCGAATCTGCCGTTCAATGGGCGCAATTTTCTGGACCTGGCGCTGCTGGTGCCGGGGGTGTCGCCGACCAATACGGCGGCCAACCAGTTGTTTGCGGAGACCTCGGCGGTGGGTGGGCAGGGGATCTCGGTGAACAGCCAGAGGAACTTCTCGAACAGCTTCATCGTGGACGGGCTTTCCGCCAACGACGATGCGGCGGGGCTGGTGCAGACCTCCTTTGGGCTGGACGTGATCCGCGAGATGCAGGTGGTGACGAGCGG